>JBBDSZ010000053.1:0-84881 GCA_040904685.1 Paenibacillaceae bacterium
AAAGAAATTCCCAATTCGTCAAAAATCACTCCTTGACATTACACCGCTGGGCTAAAATGAGTCAGATAGCGAAACTTTGGCGTTAATAACGAAACTTTTTCGCTAATAACGCCAAAGTTTCGCTAATACGGGCATTTTTCTCAATTTACTGAATAAATAGCGAAAATCAGGTATGAAATAACGAAAATCTTTCTTTATCTTGGGTAAATCAATCTAGTCAATCCCTACATCAAACTATAAACATGAGCTAAGGGGATAGCCACTATATATTATCAGAAAATCCAAGAAATCCCGAACTTGACATTAAGACAATGCAAGGATTCGAAAATAGGTTTCGACTTCGCGTTGGTTCTTATCGTGATCATTAGAGTAGGCTCACGTGGAGATGTTTACAAGTCCTAGGGCACTTGCGAAAGCAAGTGACTTATTTTTTGGTCTTTATCATAATTGCACTGTTTCAGTTAACAGTCGTTTTTATACCCATTACCCAGAACAAAGAAGCCGTCCCTTGGGGGCGGCTTCTTTGCGTCTGATTCGGATTTTGTGTTGTCGTCGTTTTCATCGGTTTGATCTCCGTTAAGAGGTTTGAAAGTCGGGATGTGGAATTTGTTCGGTATCCACGTCTAGCAATACCGGTATATGGCTTGTCTTTGCCTGGTTCAATGCATCTTCCAATTGTTCCGTGTTGGTAATTCGATGAGCAAGCCACCCAAAGGCTGAGGCTACCATAGCAAAGTCCGGATTAGTGAGCGTCGTCCCTTCAGGCTGAATTCCTTTCATGAACATTTTGTCCTGCTCCATTTGCAAGGTGCCATTTTGAAAGACGATAACGGTAATCACCAAACCATAGTGCTTGGCGGTCAGCAGATCCGCCAGCACCATGCCTAATCCTCCGTCCCCTGTAATACAGACAATTTGTTTTTGCGGAAAACAGAGTTTTGACGCCATGGCCGCAGGCAAGCCAAATCCCATGGTCCGCCAACGATTGGAGAGCAAGACCTGCTGATGCTGCGCACGAAAGTTCCGCAGGAACCAAAGGGTGGAATCGCCTTCGTCCAAGGCAATGATGGCATCGTCGTTGATGTTTCGTTCGATCGCTCTGATGATGCTCGAAGGGTGTAGAGGAGATTGTGCATGTTTACCCTCTTTTTCGTTATGTGCAGACCATGTCTGTTTGCAACGTTGAATCCGATTGATCCACAACGGGTTGCGAGTATAGTTTTTCAATCCTTCGATCATTTGTAGAACATTGACCCTAATATCTCCGATAAGCCCCGCATCCATCGGCAGAGAAATGCCGATGGTTTCCGACTGTCTAGCTATTTGGACAACCCGTGCGTGTGATGGGGCATTCTGTTCTGGCCACCAATCCGTTTCTAGGGCAAGTACAACATCCGATTCCTTGAATAAGTCAGTGAGAAAAGGGTTGCCGCCTTCTCCTAGTCCGTTTAGCATATAGGGATATGCGTCCGGAACGATTCTGATCGCTCCATAGCTCATTGCAATGCCGCATCCCCAAGCCTCGGCCAACGTTTGGAGCACTCCACTATTTAATTGTATGCTGCTGCCCACCAATATCATGGGCTGTTTGGCAGATCGCATGATTTCTAGAGCTTGTTGCAACCCTTCCGGATCGGAGGAAGGAGGAGAAATCCGCGGAGGTTGGTTTGGATGTGATGAAGTGACCAAATGGAATAAATCTTTGGGAATAGACAGATGGGAAACCGTTCTGCTGGAAACGGACTTGTTCATCGCCAGTGTGAGTGCATCAATCACCGCATCCGGATGAACGACTAATTGACTATGAAGTGAGATGGCTTGGACTAAAGGATGTTAACATCCGAATCATGGCTGCCAGCAATAAAAAATCTGAAGGCACTTGTTCATGAAGGAAAATTTCGACAAGATCTATATTACCGTCTTTATGTCTTTGAATTGAAAATTCCTCCGTTCAGGCATCGGAAAGAAGAGATATTGGAATTAACCTCCTACTTCATTGATCGTTATAACAAACAACTTGGTTTAAAGGTTCAAAAAATTGACTCATCGCTGAAGCATTGGTTGTTAAATTACCACTGGCTGGGAAACGTTCGGGAATTGCAAGCCGTCATTGAACGAGGAATGAATATAGTGGAAGGCAATACACTATTATTAGAAAACGTTGAATACAATTTGGATACATTTGATGTAAGGAGAAAAGTGGTAGAAGGGAAGAATCACCTTTTCATCACTCCAACAATCCCAATTCATTATATACCTTTATCGAGACGACACCGTTCTGCGCCAAATGATGGTCACGTTGAAATTGTTTTACAGCCGTGGTTGTATTCGAGCGAAACTTGCCGTTACATATTCCCTTGAAGTAACCAGCGCTCTTTAAACGGGACTGGATCAATTGCACGTCTCCTCCGACATCACCTTCTGCCAAATCCCTCGGCTCATGACTCAGATCCCCCAATACATGCCCGTAAATCGTTACTTTTGTTCCGAGTGGAATCATTTCGAATAACTCAGTGACATCGTTGTTGCGCATACGGATGCAACCGTGACTCAGATGCTGTCCGATGGAATATGGCTTGTTCGTACCGTGAATGCCGTAAATTCCCCATGGGACGTTTAATCCGAGCCAGCGAGGGCCATAGGAGGATCCCCAATCTTTCCCTTTGTATATAATCTGGTATTCCCCTACAGGTGTGGGGGTAGATGGATTTCCGACGGCGACGGTATAAGTCTTGAATTTCTGTCCTTGTACCCGTACAACAAGCTGGTGATGTAGGGGGTAAACTTCGATAGAAAAGGTTCCTTGATTAGTCACAATCGGCAGCGATGGGTCGGCATAAGTAGGGAGGGAGCCGATTCCTCCAGTCGTACTCAAAATCAGTAAAACAATTGCAACGGCTCGAAACGGAAGGGAAGATTTCTTTCGATTCATATTTTGTCCCCACAAAGTAAGTATTCTAAGGATTTTGATATAGTTTATCCTGTTACTTGATTTTCATTCGTACGATTCAAATGCTTTTCCAATTTGCAGTTTCAGATGAATATGAAGTTACTAACACACAGTTAATAATTTGTTTATAGACTAGTTAATAATTAGTTGCTATACTAATAATTATAGAATTAGATTGTCTCAATGATAAATACAACGATGGGAGTTGTTTCAACATCTCTAAACGAATATTTTCCCTAAGTATTTTTTTTGCCGACAAACGAAATCAGAGGAAGAAATCTAAATGGATGGAGAAAGCCGAGCGAGAGAACGTCACGTTCGCAACCAACCTGACCTCCGAGCTGTCGGAGCAGATCCATATGATTAATTTTACCGAGCAGGACTTACAATTAATTAAAGCAATGAAACCATTAATCCACGAACACATCACGGAAATTGTAGACGCATTTTATTCATCGGTAACGAATGTCCCACACTTAAAATCGATCATACAAAACAACAGCACATTGGAGCGGCTTAAGCAAACGTTGTCGAATCATGTCATAGAAACGTTCAATGGCACGATCGACCAGCAATATATTGACAAGAGACTGCGCATCGCCCAAATTCATCATCGAATTGGTCTCGAGCCGAAATGGTATATGGGAGCATTCCAGAATCTTCAACATGCATGCCTTACGGTCATCAATCAAACAATCCAAAACCGTGAGGAAGCCTTGAAGTTTTCCAATGCCACCACCAAGATCCTCAACCTGGAACAGCAAATTGTCCTTGAAGCGTATGAGACTGAAAACCTGCTCGAAAAGCAAAACCAATACCGAGCCGTCAAAGACGAGCTAAAGAGCAAAATATCCAAATTAAGCGAAGAATTGGCCGTTCTCTCAGAGCAAACTAACGCCTCCGTAGAGGAACTGGTCGCCACCAGCAGTGAAGTGAATTATTCCTTCACGCACACCGTCTCCAAGTCCAAAGAAACAGCTGAACTCGCCACAAATGGTCAACAGTCCATTCTCGAATTATCCGATATTATCCACAATATCCAAGACAGCACACTACATATGGATGAGGCGGTTCAGCATCTGATCGACTCCTCTCATCAAATAAGTAATATTGTGATTACCGTTCGAGAGATAGCCGAACAAACCAAGCTGCTCTCCCTAAACGCCTCCATAGAGGCTGCACGAGCAGGCGAAAACGGCAGGGGTTTCTCTGTAGTTGCCTAAGAAGTGCAGAAGCTGGCTAATGATACCCAGGGAACAGTGGAAAAAATCAATCAACTGACCAAAATGTCCGGTGATTACTCCAAGAGAGTAATGAAATCTATTAAAGGAGTGCAAGACCTCATTACGGAAAGCGATCGTAAGTCCCAATCGACCACTTCGGCCTTTAACGACATCATTGCATCCATGGATAGCAGCATGCAAGAAATTCAGAAGGTCGAACTCGAAATGAAGAACCTTGTCCATGTCATTGAAGAGATCGGCTCCTCTACCAGCAATGTCGCAGCATCGTCTGAACAGCTCAACGAAATAACCCAATCACTTTAAAATAGATTACATAATTCTGTGACAATTCATTATTAAATCTAACCTCTCCCATTCTGCGGTGGAGGTTTTTTTGTACGAACACATGCTTATAGACAGTTTAGTGTCGTAATATCTTATGTGTTACCAAGCACTTTGCAGCTTTGCCGTGTAGGCTTTATTCTACGTGCGCCCGCTGCGTTATAAGCGGGAACCATTTCCAATGAAGCTTAGCTTGTCTAAAAACATAGTGTGAGGTATATTTTGTTGTAGGCTTCATCTGCATGCTGAAAGACTACGACAGAAAGGCGGGAAAAGCGATGTACCACATATTGATCGTAGAAGATGAACCCAGACAACTAAAAGCTTTGGCGAATATTATTCGACAATTAAGACCGGAGAATACCATTTCTGAGGCGTATGATGGCAAAATGGCATTGGAATTTATCGCGGAAAACGCCGTGGATATAGTGATCACAGATATCCGAATGCCGAACATGAACGGGATGGAATTAATTGAAGCTCTTCATCATGATAAGAATAAAATCAAAATTATTTTGTTGAGCGGTTATGGGGAATTTGAATATGCTCAAAAAGCAATAAAATTAGGCATTTTCGATTATGTTGTAAAACCGGTGGGTAAGGCGGATATTGAAAGGCTTTTATCTAGAGTCGAAGAATCCCTGAGGCAAGAACAAAACGAAAGATCGGAAAAAGAAAGCTTGGCGAAGAAACTAGATGATACTTTTCCAGTATATTTGACTTCTTTATTAAATAAACAAATCAGAGGGTTAATAAACGTTACAGAATTAAATGAATTAGAGCGTGCTTTTAAACAGAAAGGATCAGGAATTGTAATCGTAACGGAGATCAGTAAATTCGAGCAGTGTATGGTAGACCATTCAAATGAAGTGATCGAAGATAGGATGCAGAGAATTCAAAATTTAATGAGAGAATATACAAGAGCAATCGGTCAGTCGCTCTCTTTTAACATGGAAGGCAGCCGAAACAAGATTATCACAATTCTAAACTTACAGCAAGGTTCTTTGAGACAAACTAATGAAATGATCACATGCTTAGATAGATTGATATCAACTGTAAAAATAGAGTTTAACTTAGACTTAACCTTAGGTATAAGTAAAGTATCCGATAATATTTTCCTCGAGGCCAAGACTTATTGCGAACAAGCAATCATTTCTTTGGGCAGAAAGTTTTATTATGGATTAGGAAAGGTAATTATGTACTCTGAAGTGAGTTTTGAAGGCAAACCATATGATCTGAATCAAAAGGACGAAGAACTAAAGGATGCTATTCGGAAATCCGAAATTGAAACCGTTTTCCAAATTATTAATGATTATTTCGATCTTACCAATGCCTTTTTTACTATGCAACCGCAACAAATTAAAGAGGAACTGATCCATGTTCTGCTTAATCAGGTTAAAGCAGTGAAACATTTAGTAACAGAGCAGCTTTATAATCAATGGGTAACTGAAATAAGATTGAATTTGGTTCAATGTGAGGATTATCGAGAATTACGTCATTGGGCGAAGAAAATGTTGTACCAAATTATAGATTTTTCTCATGATCGTGAAGATAAAAATAGTCTGATTATTCAGCAATGCCAAAAGTATATCGAAGCGCATTATCCAGAGGATATTTCCTTAGATACATTAGCACAAAAATATCATTTTAATTCATCGTATTTTAGCAACTTGTTTAAAACCTATGCAGGTACAGGTCTATCTGAATTTGTGATCAAAGTTAGAGTGCAAAAAGCGCTTGAGCTCCTTTTAAATACGAATTGTAAAATGTCTGAGATTGCAATGAAAGTAGGATATAAGGATGCGGGTTACTTTATTCGTGTGTTCAAAAGAGAACTGGGAATGTCACCTAATAAATATAGACATTTGAAAGGAAATGTATGAGGGGGATTTGATAATGAAACGGATGCTTTTTAGATTAAAGAACATGGGTCTGCGAACAAGATTAGTTATTACTTACATTGTGTTGATCACGATTCCACTTGGTATTTTTGGCATAAAGTATTATACCATCAGCAGCAATGTCGTATCGGATATTGTACAGAAAAATGTGTATGAATTGGTTAAAAAAAATAATCAGATTATCGATACCCAATTATCTCAAGTAACCGAAAATATATTGTCGTTTACGGTTGATCGCGATTTATATAACATTTTCTCTACTGTTCAGCCAACCGATGACTATAATATCAAACTATTGGATAATAAAATTTCCGTTGTGATGAACAAATACTTTTCTCATTCGCAAGATATTTATTCTTCTCAGCTGGCTACCAGTTATTACACCTTTGGTCCGTCATCATCGCTTACTACTCCAACCAAAAATTTCATCCCTGCCGGTGAGTTCACCAAAACCCAATTGTACAATAGTGCATTGGAAAGTGACGGGAAGCTTCGCTGGATACCGACCTATGAGTTTTCAAGCATGTTTAAATTGGATTATATGAAGGATGTGAATATCGATTACCGTTATTTGTTTTCCGCCGTACAACTGATCAATGGCTCTTATTTCGACGGCAATATATATAATACCTTGGATAAGGACATTGAAAAGCCTGTGCTTATTATTAACTTTAAAGAGGAATTTTTTCAAAAGGCTTTTCGTAATAGTATCTTAATCGATGGCAGCTATTATCTAGTCGTAAGTAAAGAAGGCAAATTGATTTCACACCAGAATCAAGATGAACTTGCTAAAAATAATCCATTTCCGTGGTTAAAGGAGCTTATGAACAAACAAAGCGGAACGGGGATTGTTAACATTGATGGTAAAGAGATGATTGTTTGTTATGATTCGTCCAAGGTGACAGGTTGGATGTCAGTTGTTGTCATTCCCCCAGCGAGTTTATTAGGTGAAATTCTTCTGACAATGAAATCCTATATTGTCTTTATGGCTTTCATCTTAATTGTCGTTTCCATTTTTATCTCTTTTTTTGTTACAGGCAGAATTACAAAACCTTTGCAAAGACTATTAAGGGCGATCAAAAAAACAGGAGAAGGCAATTTTAATGTGAATATTGTTGAGGATGGCAGCGGAGAAGTAAAGGTCTTAATTCAAAAGTTTAATGAAATGAATGGAAAAATACAAAGGCTGATTGAAGAAAATTACGAAATTACTATTAAAGAAAAAGAAGCTGAAATTACCGCGTTAAATTTACAGTTGGATCCTCATTTTATGTATAATACACTGAATCTCATCAATTTAATTTCAGTTGAAAATGGTCAAGACGAAATCAGCGAAATGATCGTTAGCTTATCGTCCATGTTGAAATACACGGTAAAATCCCAAAAAGAACTGGTTACGTTTAAGCAGGATTTTGATTATTTAAAGGCCTATATTTTCATTATGACGAAAAGATTTGAGGGTAAATTTCATGTTGAGTACGATATCGATCCTCAATTATATAGTTATGGCGTACCTAAGTTTTTTATGCAACCCTTTGTCGAGAATGTTTTCGTCCATGCCTTTGATTCATTTAAACAAGGGGGGATTTTGAGGATTACTTGCTGGTTGAAGGGAGATACCCGCTTTTTTTGTATTGAAGATAACGGTAAAGGAATCGAACACGCACTACTGGAAAAACTATTGCAACCTACGCAAAACTCTGTGGGAATGTACAATGTCAATAAGCGAATTTCGATTATTTATGGCGACGCATATGGAGTCCGAATTGAATCCACAGTAAATGTTGGAACGAAAGTAACAATTGAATTACCACGGGACTGAACCCTTTTTCTTTCTATTATTTAACCAAAAATACTACTATAAAACAAAAAGAATATCATTTTTAGGGCGAAAGTTTAGACTATACTTTGAATTGTAGAGAGTGATGGCGCTTTCACAAAAACTTTAGGGAGGTCCATAAAAATGAAAAAAGGGTCGAAGAGTTTAAGTTGGTTGATTAGCTTAATGCTTGTATTTAGCTTAGTTCTGTCTGCTTGCAGCAGCAGCAAAAGCGACAAAAAAACAAGTGAGAAGACACCGGAGCCTGCACAAACAACTAAGGACGCAACAAATGATGCTGTAAAGAAAGAACCCGTGAAATTAAAGTTTACTTACTGGGGAAGCCCGGATGAAAAGAAAGCCATTGAAGGGGCAACAAAGAAATTTACAGAAAAATATCCTTGGATTACAGTAGAAGATGTTCAAATCCCAAATTCAGATTATAATACGAAATTAACTGCAATGGCAGCGGGAAATGACATTCCAGATACGGGATATATGACATCAGACCTCGGGGATACTTGGGCGAAGCAAGGCAAGTTTGTTAATTTGTTTGATATGCTTGCTAAAGATCCTGAAGTGAAAAAAGAAAATTATTTGGATTACATTTGGTACAAGCAAAGTCCGGATAATGCTTGGGGTATTAGTACAGCAGGGGAAGCTTTCGGATTATTTTATCGCAAAGATTTGATGGAAAAAGCAGGTGTGCCCACACCTCCAACAAAAGCTGAGAATGCATGGACATGGGATCAATTTGTTGAAGTAGCAAAGAAATTAACCATTGATAAAAATGGAAAGACGGCTATGGATCCTGGTTTTGATCCCAAAAATATTAAACAGTATGGTGTAACCTTTGAAACTTGGGCGGGGCCAATAGACAACTTCGTATATAGTAATGGCGGCGATTGGCTATCTAAAGACGGTAAGGACTTTACGCTGAATTCACCTGAGAGCGTTGAAGCCATTCAAAAGTTGGCGGACCTTATTAATGTTTACCACGTAGCGCCTTCACCGCTTGCCGCTAAGTCTTTGCCGGCAATGAACGTTGCTTTGCAATCAGGAATAGCTGCCATGGCAATTGGCGGTCAATGGATGAACCTGGATCTTGGCAATGCAAAAGTAAATTATGATCTTGCTGTTCTACCGAAATTGAAGAAGAGTCTTACAGTAGCAATTAGTGGAGCAACCGTATTATTTAAAGATTCAAAGCACCCTGAGGAAGCTTGGATGCTGTTTAAATGGATGTCAGACCCGGCTGGTGCAATTGAACTGTACTCTAGCGGATTATGGATGCCAACTTTAAAATCGTGGTATACGGATCCAGCTTTGATTGCGAAATGGGTTGACGCAAATCCTGCAGCGCATCCACCTGGATTTAAAGATGCGATGATGAATCAAGTATTGAATAATGGGGTACCCGATTCTTCTTATTACCTGAAAAACCAAGCGAAAGTAGTTTCTGTGACACTTTCTTCACTTGATGCGGTATGGTTAGGGAAGAAAACGGCAAAGGATGCTTTAGATGAGGTTGCAACCTTGATTAAACCAGATATTCAAGGAAGATACGACGCAGAATAATAGAAATGCTCTTGATGAAAGCCGGGACATATTCCTGGCTTTCGTCAAAATAAAAATAAAGATGGAAGAGGCTGCGATATGGAGTACATCGAAAAGATGAATGCAGCATCAATGGCTTCTAAAAAAAAGAAGAAGCGTATGAAGAACTTATACATCGGCTTGCTTTTTACTTCGCCTGTACTATTGGGATATGCGATATTTATTTTGGGTCCGTTAATTACATCCATCATTTTAAGCTTTACCGACTTCTCGATTGGAGCGCAAAGCACTAAGTTTGTTGGGTTATTAAATTATAAAGATATGTTTACCGGCAGGGATTTTTTCTTTTATCCGGCCATTAAAGCAACGTTTTATTACGTGTTTATAAGTGTTCCTTTATGTATTGTTTTCTCTTTTTTGATTGCCGTTTTGTTGAATCAACGGATTAAGTTTCGCGGATTTTTTAGAGGCGTATTTTATTTGCCTGTAATCATTCCCATTGCATCTGCCTCCATCATATGGATGTGGATCCTGCAACCTGATTTTGGTGTTGCCAATTATTTGCTCCGTTCTGTAGGTCTACCAACTTCATCCTGGTTAGCATCTGATACATCTGTGTTACCGACTTTAATTCTATTTAGTCTTTGGCTCAGTGGGAGTACAATTGTTATTTTTCTTGCAGGCTTACAGACGATTCCCGCTCATTTGTATGAGGCATTGGAAGTCGATGGCGGAAACAGCTGGCATAAAATGATTTATGTGATGATTCCAATGAGTTCACCGATTATTTTCTTTAATACAGTGATTGGATTTATCAATAGCATCCAAACCTTTGTTCAACCGTTTATTATGTCATCTGGAAATTCAGGCAGCGGAGGAGCAATGATGGGCGGCCCTGACAATGCAAGTTTATTATATGTTTTGTATGTTTTCCAAAACGCTTTCCGTTTCTCAAAAATGGGTGCGGCAAGTGCTTCGGCCATGATTTTACTTATTGTTACTTTGTTGATTACGGCATTGTTTTTCAAACTTTCCGGTTCTTGGGTACACAGTGAAGGAGATGAATCGAAAAAATGAAAAGACAAAAATCGTTGAACAAAATAGCAATTTATTTTCTTTTAATAGTAGGGTCTATCATTTGCTTATTCCCCTTTTACTGGATGGTTAGAACAGCTCTTGTTGGCACAGATGAGATATTTCAGGCAGTTCCAACATTTATACCGAATCATTTTAAACTTTCCAACTTTACTGAGGCTTTATCCTCACAGCCTTTTGGGAAATTCTTTGTGAATACGACAATAATTACTGTATCTAACATAATCGGTGTTCTTTTATCAAGCTCGTTATGCGCTTATGGTTTCACCAGGATTATTTGGCCGGGACGAGATAAGGTTTTCGGTTTCTTAATGACGGCGTTGATGCTTCCATTTGCTGTTGTGATGATTCCTCACTTTATCGGTTGGACTTATCTTGGATTGACTAATACATTCGCGCCTCTAATTATTCCAGCATTCTTTGGTGGCGGTCTTTTTAATATCTTTCTTTTAAGGCAATTTTTTATGACCATTCCTAAAGAATTGGATGAAGCGGCTTATATGGACGGTGCAGGTCATTTAAAGGTTTATGCGAAAGTGACTTTGCCCTTAAGTAAACAAGTGATGATTGTTGTTGGATTGTTTACATTTTTGGCCAATTGGAATGACTATTTAGCTCCTATGCTCTATATTTCATCCGAGAAAAAGTACACTTTAATGTTAGGCTTAACCTTATTTCAAGGGGCTTATGGGTCGCAATGGAATTATATGATGGCAGCAGTGACGATTGTTGTGATTCCTTCTTTAATATTGTTTCTTTTTGCGCAAAGACATTTAGTTGAAGGTATTGCCATGACGGGAATCAAAGGATGAAACGGTATCTGTATTCAAATTATAAAATAAGAAAGAGGTACATCATGGGAAAATTAGCAAAGTATAATTTGCTTGATTTGAAAAAAGTACACATTCAGGATTCGTTCTGGGCTGATCGCGTTAAGTTAATTTCAGAAAAAGTGATTCCTTATCAATGGGCGGCGCTAAACGATCAAATTCCGCAAGCTGAACCGAGTCATGCGATCGAAAATTTCCGGATAGCAGCAGAAGAGTCTGATGGGGAATTCCAGGGGATGGTATTTCAAGATAGTGATGTAGCCAAGTGGATTGAGGCGGCAAGTTATAGCTTAGTCACGCATCCGAATGAGGATTTGGAAAGGGTGATAGACTCGGTTGTTGAGCTAATCGCTAGGGCACAGAAGGCTGATGGGTATGTCAATACATTTTTCACTGTTGCCAAACCTCTTGAGCGTTGGAAGGACTTTTCCTTTGGACATGAACTCTATTGTGCGGGTCATATGATTGAAGCTGCGGTAGCATATTTGCAAGCAACTGGAAAGCGTCATTTAGTGGAGATTATGTCGCGCTATGTTGATTATATCGACTCAATTATGGGGCCGGAAGAAGATAAGATGCATACTTACCCAGGTCATGAAGAGATTGAACTTGCGCTTGTTAAACTTTATCATGTGACCGGAGAAGAGAAATATCTAAAACTCAGCCAATATTTTATTGACGAGCGTGGCAGCAAGCAGCCTAGTTTTTTGGAAAGCGAACCGACCTTTGGGGGTACGGAAAAAACGAAGTGGTTTAAATTAGATTACCATCAAGCCCATGCGCCGGTGAGAGAGCAGGAAACAGCGGAGGGTCATTCCGTACGCGCGATGTATCTATATTCTGCAATGGCGGATTTGGCACTTGAAAGCGGGGATGAAACATTATTAAATGCTTTAAAAGTCCTGTGGCATAATGTAACTACCCGTCGCATGTACATTACAGGTGGACTTGGTTCGCAAGGACATGCAGAACGGTTTACATTTGATTATGATTTGCCTAACGATACGGCTTATACCGAAACATGCGCCTCCATCGGTTTGATTATGTGGGCACAAAGAATGCTGCGAATTGATGTAGATCGCAAATATGCGGATATCATGGAGCGTACTTTATATAATGGAGCCTTAAGCGGAATTTCGTTGGATGGAACCCAATATTTTTACGTAAATCCGCTTGAAGTCTATCCGGAAGCTGTGGGAAATCGCTATGATTTGCATCATGTTAAACCGCAAAGAGTGAAGTGGTTCGGTTGCGCTTGTTGTCCGCCGAATATTGCCCGCTTGATTACTTCAATTGGCAGCTATATTTATACGCAGAACGAACAAGGCGTTTGTGTTCATCTCTATATTGCCAATCAGACGGAGATGCTTATCGGGAGCAATCAAGTTAAGCTTGACATTGTCACAGAATATCCGGTGAAAGACCATGTAGCGATTACGATTTCAACTGAAGAGCCAACTGAATTTGCTATGTCTTTGCGTATTCCGGACTGGTGCAGAAATCCCGAAGTAAAGATTAACGGTCAAACCGTTGATTTAGCAGTTGTTGTCAATAAAGGATATGCTATATTGAACAGAGCATGGAATAATCGGGATACGATTGAGCTCGTGTTTCCGATGCCAGTCGAAGTCATCCAATCTAATCCTCATGTGCGTGAAAATGCAGGAAAGCTCGCAATTCAACGAGGTCCTGTCGTTTATTGTCTTGAGGAAGTGGATAACGGCAGCAATCTTCCCGATATTACAATTTCTAAAGATGTTCAATTGACTGCGGAATTTGATAAAGAATTATTTGGCGGGATTATGGTCATTCGCGGAACTGCGCAGCGTTCAAGTGACAACAATTGGGAAGATATTCTTTATCGACCGTTTGATAGTCTCTCAAAGTCCGTAGCAATCAAGGCTATCCCATACAGCATGTGGGCAAATCGAACACCAGGAGAAATGCTGGTTTGGATAAGGATGGCTTAGGTCTGAACCATAGAAATTTCAATTTCTCAATTCGAACAGGAGATTTTTACATGAATACATTTGAATTTCAAAATCCCACAAAAATTCTATTTGGTGATGGTGCGATAGATAAACTAGGGGTACAAATGAAGCCTTTCGGCCAAAAAATAATGTTGGTCTACGGAGGCGGCAGTATAAAACGAAACGGCATTTATGACAGGGTCATTACGCAGTTAAATGAGATTGGCGGAAAAATAATATATGAGCTTTCTGGCGTAGAGGCTAATCCAAGATTAACAACGGTTAAGAGAGGAATTGAGCTTTGTCGCCAAAACGGAGTTGAATTTATTCTGGCCGTTGGAGGCGGCAGTGTAATTGATGCGGCAAAGGCAATTGCTGTAGGTGTTCATTATCATGGCGATGTCTGGGACTTTTTTATTGAAAAAGCGACGGCTGAAGATGCTCTTGAAGCACTCCCGCTTGGAACGATTTTGACTCTCTCCGCAACCGGCTCAGAGATGAACGGCAACACTGTAGTGAGCAACTGGGAAGAAAAACAGAAAAGGTCATTTGGCAGCTTATATACCTTCCCTCGTTTTTCCATCTTAGATCCGACTTTGACGTATTCGGTGCCAAGGGATCAGACCGTAAATGGGATTGTGGATATGATGTCACACGTGTTCGAGCAGTACTTCAGCAGAACCGAAGATACACCGCTGCAGGAGCGTCTTTGTGAATCCATTCTGCAAACCGTCATTGAAAATGCTGAGATTGCTTTAGAGCACCCGGAAAATTACACGGCCCGAGCGAACTTGATGTGGAGTGGAACGATGGCACTCAACGGAGGCTTGATCAGTGTCGGTATGCAGAATGATTGGGCATGTCATGTCATGGAGCATGAAGTGAGCGCCATCTATGATATTCCCCATGGAGCTGGCTTGGCGATCATTTTCCCGAATTGGATGAAATATGTTTATAAGGAACGCTTAGATCGGTTTGCCCAATTTGCGACGCGTGTTTGGAATGTAGACTCCCATGGAAAATCGCAAGAAGAAGTTGCTTTGGCTGGGATCGAGGCAACACGCGCCTTTTTTAATCGCATTGGGGCGCAAGCAAGATTAGCGCAATTTAGCATCCATTCGGAGCATTTTGATCGCATGGCGGAGGAAGCCGTCCTTTTCGGATCATTCGGATCCTTTAAGGTATTAGATAAGCAGGATGTTAAAGCGATCTTGGAAATGAGCCTGTAAGATAGATAATGGATATGGCGAAATTAAATCAGAAGGAAAAGGTGCGAGCTATGAATAAAAAAAGAATTGTTGTGACGGGTGGAAGCGGGAAAGCTGGAAAATGGATTGTGAAAGAGCTTGTAGAGCAAGGGTACGAGGTATTGAATTTGGATTGGAAGCTGCCGGAAGAACCGTTATGCCCAACACAAATTGTGGATTTGAATGATTTGGGTCAGGTCCATAATGCTTTATCGCAATATAGTGTAAGGGACAGAAAACAGGTAGAGGCGGTCATTCACTTTGCCGCAATTCCGCAAGCCTTTACATTTCCGAACGACGTTACTTTTCGGAATAATGTAATGAACACGTATAACATCTTAGAGGCCGCTGCCAATTTAAATATTCGAAAAGTAGTGCTCGCTTCTAGCGAATCTTCTTACGGGATTGTTTTTGCAAACAAGTTTTTTGCTCCAAATGTGCTCCCCATTGATGAAAGCCATCCGCAGCTCTCGGAAGATAGCTACGGATTGTCCAAGATGGTGAATGAAATAACAGGTGAAGCCTTCCACAGAAGATCAGGTATGCAGGTCATTTCTTTCCGTTTAGGCAATATCCTGGAACCCAAGGATTATCCGAAGGTGAGAGAAACCTTTGCAACTCCGGAAGAACGGATTCGTATCCTTTGGAGCTACATTGATGTTAGAGATATGGCGGTTGCTTGTCGATTGGCGGTGGAGAAGGAAGGCCTAGGTGCGCAAGCGTTAATTTTGGCTGCCGACGATACTTCCACTGATATTCCAAGTGAACAATTGATCCGTACCTATATGCCTGAGCTAGCTAAATATTGCCAGCAACTGCCAGAACGGACTAGCTTTTTATCGAATGCCAAAATTAAAGAAGTGCTCGGTTGGAAGCAGCAGTATTACTTCATGGAACAGCATTAAACATCATAAGGAGGATGCAACCTATGGGCGCTACGTCTTATGGAGATGAGGGATTCTCTCATTTTATTCGCAGAGCTTTTTCACGAAATCTCGGTTTTGACCCGGAAGATTTGAAAAAACCTATCATAGGCATTTGTAATACAGAAAGTGAAGTGAATCGGTGCCATGCCCATTTTGGTCCCCTTGTAGAAGCTATAAAGCGAGGGGTGCTCATGGCGGGTGGAATCCCTTTGGAGTTTCCGACCATCTCCTTGGGAGAGATATATTTAAGCCCAACCTCTATGCTCTTTCGCAACTTGGCTGCTATGGATACCGAAGAGATGATTAGAGCTCAGCCTCTGGATGGTGTTGTGCTGCTTTGCGGCTGTGATAAAACAACACCAGCACAATTAATGGGTGCAGCCAGCGCGAATATCCCGTCGATTATGGTTACGGGCGGCCCCATGTTGAATGGAGAATATGAAGGTCGTACCCTTGGTGCTTGCACAGATTGTCGTTTTTTTTGGCAAGAGCACCGCGCAGAGGAAATCGACGATGAAGCATTGGAGCAAATTAATCAAAGGCTTGCGCCTAGCGACGGTCACTGCATGGTGATGGGAAGCGCCAGTACGATGGCGACTTGTGCCGAGGCATTGGGAATGATGCTGCCTGGAGGTGCCGCAATTCCGGCGACACATAATTTGCGAAAACAGCTGGCTAAGGAATCGGGAAAAAGAATTGTAGAATTGGTAAAGCAGAATCTCACCCCTTCTAAGATTATGACCTACGAAGCGTTTGAGAATGCAATTCGAGTCATTATGGCTACTGGGGGTTCTACCAATGCATTGATTCATATAACAGCAATTGCAGGGCGTCTGGGTATCGAAATTCCCCTTCAGTTATACGACAAATTAAGCCGAGAAACGCCATTTCTTGCAAACCTTCGCCCGTCCGGGAAGTATCAGATGGAAGATTTGTTTAAAGCTGGCGGCATTCCTGTTGTCATGAAAGAATTAGAAGAATTGCTGCATACCGAATGTTTAACCGTAACCGGTGAAACTTTAAAGAATAATCTGAATGATGTAAAAAGAACCAGAATTCCTTATCAGGAAATCATTTACCCGCTTGATCAACCCTTGTATCCAGACGGAGGAATTGCTGTTCTCTTTGGCAATCTTGCTCCCAATGGCGCCGTAATCAAACCCAAGGCTGCAACGAAGAGGTTATTAACTCATGAAGGAAGGGCTGTGGTGTTTCATTCTATTGACGATTTAGAACAAAGGATAGATCAAGAGGATTTAGATGTTGGACCAAACGACATTCTCGTTTTGCAAAATGCGGGTCCGGTTGGAGCGCCCGGAATGCCGGAAGCAGGAGCGCTGCCCATTCCCAAAAAGCTGCTTGCTCAAGGAGTTCGCGATATGGTACGTATCTCCGATTGTCGTATGAGTGGTACTGCAGGGGGGGCGGTCGTGCTTCATGTTGCGCCTGAAGCTGCAGTAGGTGGACCGTTGGCGCTGGTTCAAAACGGCGATCGCATTCGTTTGGACGTTCCAAACCGCACGCTGAATTTGCTGGTATCGGATGATGAATTGGAGAAAAGGCGTCAGTTGCTAAGTATAGATTCAGCTCGAGACTATTCCAGGGGCTACGGCTGGTTATTCCAGCAGCATGTTATGCAGGCAGACAAGGGCTGTGATTTTGATTTTTTGCAAGCAAGATTCAACAAAAAAACCCAAAAAACAGATGAATGAGCATGTAGACATCGACCTATTTGAATAACAGAATAACGGATGGATGAGTTAAACAACATCAGGGGCAGACGAATTTTACAATTTGATCTGTCCCATTTTAAAAAGAAAGGGTGTAATACAATGAAAGATGTCAAAAAAGTCACTGTAGCTATCGTAGGACTAGGCTTTGGCAAAGAATTTATCCCGATCTACCAGCAGTATCCGTATGTCGAAAAGGTGGCGATTTGCGCCAGAAATAGTAAAACCGTGAGCGAAATTGGCGACAAATTCAATATCGAAGCAAATTTACGCTTTACGGACTTTAATGAGCTCTTGAAACGCGATGATATCGATGCGATTCATATTGTGACACCGATTTTGGAACATGCTAAACAATCCATCGCTGCGCTGGAGGCTGGTAAGCATACGGCATGTACTGTGCCGATGGCAACAACTCTGGAAGAATTACAAGCACTTGTAAAAGCCAAGAACAAAGCCAAGAAGGTATATATGATGATGGAAACGGCCCTTTATACAAGAGAGTACCTGTATGCCAAAGAATTGGTAACCAGCGGAAAGCTTGGAAAGATCCAATTTGTTAGAGGTTCACATATGCAGAATATGGGACTTGAGGGGTGGCCTGAATATTGGCTGGGATTTCCACCCATGCACTATGGAACCCATGCAATAGCGCCGTTGCTAAGTATAACGGATTCGATGCCGGAATATGTGGTATGCCATGGCTCCGGTTTAATCAGTGAGGATCTTGCACAAAGATACGGGTCGCCGTTTGCCGTAGAAACAGCGACATTTAAACTTAAAAATTCGAATGTTGTTGCAGAGGCCACGCGATCGTTATTTGAGACCGTAAGGCAATACAGGGAAAGCTTTGATATTTATGGTGACAAAATGGCTTTCGAATGGGATCAGATTGAAGATGAGGGCGCAGCTATATTTGCGGGCGGAGAAAGTGCAAGCAGGATTAAAGTTCCGGATACCGATTATTTACTTCCTAAGGAGATAGCCTCCTTTACCAAAAGGGAACTTATCGATGATCCGAATCATGTTTCATTTGTGCAGGGAGCAGGACATGGAGGTTCACACCCACACCTGGTCAAGGAATTTATCGATTCCATTATCGCAGGAAGAGACTCGGCAATTGACGCCGTTACCTCAGCGTATTATACCGGAGCAGGTATCTGCGCACATGAATCTGCTATAAATGGTGCTGTAAGGGTAAATATCCCTGAATTCGAGAAGCTATAACTCGAAGGAATCTTTAAAATGAATATTAAAAGAGGTTGATTCAAATGAAAATTGGAGTAAATACCTGGGTTTGGGTTTCGCCTTTCAGATCAGAGACATTTAATCTGCTCTATAAAATCAAGGAAATGGGCTTTGATCTCGTTGAGATACCGGTAGACGATCCGGAATTAATTGATTTACCCAAATTAAAGCAGATACTAAACGATACAGGTTTGTCAGTTACTCTTTGTGGCGCCTTTGGACCTCAGCGCGACATATCGGATGAGGATGAAAATTTAAGGAAAATAGGAAAAGATTATATCATCCAATGTGTTCAAATGGCTGAATATTTAGGCAGCAATATTTTTGCGGGGCCGGTCTATTCAGCGGTTGGAAAGACAAGGATGGTTTCGCAGGAGCAAAAAAAGCGGGAACGGGAATGGTGTGTTAAAAACCTGAGGGAGATCAGCGTAATTGCCGCTGATTGTGGGGTTACAATCGGAGTGGAGCCGCTTAACCGGTTTGAAACAGATATGATAAACCTGGTAGATCAGGCTGTTGAGCTGATCAAAGAAGTAGGCAGCCCCGTTTACAAAATACATTTGGATACCTTTCACAGCAATATTGAAGAAAAAAACATACCGGATACGATAAGAAAACTTGGGAATGGCATGTTGTGTCATTTGCATGCCTGTGAGAACGACAGGGGAACTCCTGGTACTGGCCACATCGATTGGTCGGGAATAAGAGATGCTTTAAAGGAAATTGATTACAATGGGGCAGCCGTGATTGAATCGTTTACTCCGGCGGCCAAGGAGATTGCAAAAGCAGCCTCGATCTGGAGACCTCTGGCGGAAAGTCAGGATATACTTGCTGCCGAAGGTGCAGTATTCCTCAAGAATCTGTTTAAGTAAAAGGGAGGATGGATATGTCATATCGGTATCCATCGCTTTAAGCAAAGAACGTAAATAAAGAAAAGGCGGATGAAAAGATGACGATAACAGCAGAAGTAAAAACGTATCTTAACTATATTAATGGGGAATGGGTATCAGCTTCTACGGGTAAAGTAGATGCCAGCGTCAATCCTGCTAATCAAAATGAAATTGTCGGATATTTACAGAAATCAAGTAAAGAAGATTTGGATCTTGCAGTTGAAGCAGCAACATTGGCGCTGGTGAAATGGAGAAAGCTATCAGGCATTGCTAGAGGAGAATACCTTTATAAAATGGCCAATGTTTTAGAAAAACATTTGGATGAAGTCGCTGAATCAATGACAGTAGAAATGGGCAAAACCTTTGCTGAGGCCAAGGGAGAAACGGCTCGTGGTGTGGCTATTCTCCGATATTACGCAGGAGAAGGGATGCGTAAAATAGGGGATGTTATTCCTGCTTCTGATAGTGAAGCGCTCATGTTTACTACTCGTACCCCAATCGGTGTGGTTGGTGTCATTACCCCTTGGAACTTTCCGGTCGCTATTCCCATTTGGAAAATGGCACCTGCGCTCATTTATGGGAATACAGTCATCCTGAAGCCTGCCCAGGAGACGGGGGTTACTGCAGCTAAGGTAATAGAGTGTATGCATGAGGCCGGAATTCCAGCAGGTGTAGTAAACCTAGTTACAGGAAATGGATCTGTGATTGGACAAGGGATTATTGATCATCCCGGTATTCACGGAATTACATTTACTGGTTCGGATACAGTAGGAAAATTGGTTGGTCAAGGTGCTTTAGCCCGTGGAGCGAAGTATCAGCTCGAAATGGGAGGGAAAAACCCTGTAATTGTAGCAGCAGATGCTGACCTCGATCTTGCGGTTGATGCCACGATAAGCGGTGGTCTTCGTTCTACAGGTCAAAAGTGCACAGCAACAAGCCGTGTAATTGTTCAGAGTGCAGTATATGATTCATTCAAAGCCAAACTACTTGCTAAAGTCAGAGAGTTAAAGGTTGGTAATGGGATGCAAGGGGATACCTGGATGGGACCCTGTGCGAGTCAAAATCAATTGGATACGGTTCTTTCTTATATCGAAAAAGGTCATAAAGATGGAGCAACCCTTCTCTTTGGCGGAAACAGAGTGGAAGGCAAAGGACTCGAACATGGTTTTTATGTGCAGCCTACCCTCTTTGAGGATGTGAAAACGAATATGGTCATTGCTCAGGAAGAGATTTTTGGTCCTGTACTCGCTTTGATTAAAGTAGATACCTTAGAGGAAGCAATAAATATAGCAAATGATGTTAAATTTGGCTTAAGTGCATCCATTTTCACCAAAGATATTGGCAATATGCTTTCCTTTATTAAGGATATGGAAGCGGGTCTTGTGCGGATTAATTACGAATCTGCAGGCGTGGAATTGCAAGCCCCATTTGGTGGAATGAAACAATCCAGTTCTCATTCCCGTGAGCAAGGGCAAGCAGCCATTGAATTCTTTACTTCAATTAAAACGGTATTTATCAAAGCATAAGCGGGGCGATCGCATGTATTTGAATGGAGGAGTTTTGCAGTGTTAAAAATTTATGATATTTCAATGATTAATGAGTCGTAACGTAATTTAATAAAATAACAATGGATTTTTTTGTTCTGTGATTTACATCTTTGCTTATTTTAAATTATTGCGCTAAACTTAGAATGTAATTATTCTAAATGCATAATTTTTTATATTCGGGAGGTGTCTATTTACCATGAATATATTGGAGCAAATTGACAAAATCAACCGACAATTAACAGCCAAAGGCTATAAGCTTACTTCTCAGCGAGAGGTCACATTGCAGGTATTGCTTGAGAACGAGAATGACCATTTAAGTGCGGAAGAAGTGTTTATGCTCGTTAAAGGAAAGTTTCCGGAGATTGGGTTAGCAACGGTTTATCGTACATTGGAATTACTGAGTGAGCTTCATATCTTGGAAAAGATGAATTTTGGCGATGGAGTAGCACGATTCGATCTGCGGGACGATAACAATGCTCATATGCATCATCATTTGATCTGTAGGGATTGCGGCTTGGTGAAAGAGATCAAGGACGATTGGCTGCAAGAGCTAGAAAAACGGATTGAGCAAGAATTTGGCTTTCAGGTTACTGACCATCGGCTTGATTTCACGGGATCATTCAAAAACTGTATAAAACAAGAATGTAAGCGCAAGTCCAAAGCTGTATCGTAAAAAAGAACAAAAGGAACCGGAGATATACAAGTGAATGTATGAAGCCCTTCATTATTATTTGAGGGGCCTATTTTTTGTGATTGAAAGACTAATTGTGTCGTACACAAACTGGTTTCAACAAATTGGATTGAATATGGGGTTGTGATATACTGACAAAGAAGGGAGTGATTAAATATGAGTCAAGAATTAGCAACATTCGCTGGGGGTTGTTTTTGGTGTATGGTTTCACCATTTGATGAGCTTCCAGGCATAATAAAAGTCGTTTCAGGCTATACGGGTGGTCACAAAGTAAACCCAACCTATAAAGAAGTGTGCTCTGAAACAACAGGGCATAAAGAAGCTGTACAGATCATGTTTGACCCTGCGATTTTTCCTTACACAAGGTTGCTTGAACAATATTGGGCTAGTGTAGATCCAACGGACGCAGGCGGGCAGTTTTTTGATCGGGGCGAATCGTATGAGACTGCGATTTATTACCACAGTGAAGCGCAAAGAGAAGCAGCGGAAGCTTCAAAAAAGGCAATAGCTGCAAGTGGCAGGTTCAGTCAACCGATTGTGACCCCTATTCTGGCGGCAGTCACTTTTTACCCGGCAGAAGAGTATCATCAAGACTATCATAAGAAGAATACCGAACATTACAAAGCTTATCGTCATGGCTCAGGACGTGATCGTTTTATAGCAAGTCATTGGAATCCAGAAAAAGATAAAGAAATCCTCAAGAAGAAGCTTACTAAAACCCAATATGAAGTCACTCAAAATAACGCTACAGAGCCCGCTTTTCATAATGAGTTTTGGGATCATAAGCAAGCGGGAATTTATGTGGATATCGTTTCTGGTGTGCCTTTATTCACTTCATTAGATAAGTTCGACTCTGGCTGTGGCTGGCCAAGTTTTACGAAACCACTTGTTGCCGAGACTGTGGAGGAAAAAGATGACCGTTCACATGGGATGAAACGCGTAGAGGTACGCAGTAAAGATTCCGATTCACATCTAGGTCATGTGTTTGATGATGGTCCTGTTCAAACGGGTGGATTACGTTATTGCATCAACTCTGCGGCTTTGCGTTTCGTTCCTAAGGCAGATATGGAAAAAGCAGGTCTGGGTAGTTACTTGCATTTGTTTAACTAATGCTATAGGTTCAACAATCAAAACCACTTTAATGCGAAGTGGTTTTTTATAAGGATGGAGTCTACTTGGCATGAAATCATTTTATGGACAACTAAACCAAGGGCGTGAGCCAGATCGTATAGACAAATGGATGAGTCACCGCCATGCTAAGCTTCTCCGCTCCTGGGTTTGGCCGTTTAGTACAGAGAAGCAATTTATCACCGCGGGAATATCGGGGCGAGCTAAGGTTTAAACTAGATTAAGACCTTTTGCGCTTAGGTTTAAAGCGAGAAGACAGATAGTTCCGTTTGCGATCTCTGAAAAAAATCCAACCCCCTATAAAAGCAACACCAATTGCAAAAAGGAAAAAGCCAAGGATCATTTTGCCCCAAAGCACGTGCGGGTTGGTCTCGGGAGCTCCAAATTGAGCGAAGAAAGCTTCTTTCATCGCAAGAAAACCATAGGTTGCAGTGACACCGGGTATGACTAATAGCAATACAGCGATAAATCGTTTGACGGTATCGTTCATTTCAAACATCCCTTTTATTATGTGATATTCCCTATCATACTAGTAATCGATATTTAAGTCTATTTTACTTAAAACGGTTGCCATCTGAAATCAAACGATTTATAATAAAATATATAGCGTCAAGTCTTAGGATCAGGTAATAAATTGTAGGATGAGTATACTTTGTAGGAGGCTGACTCCATGTCTATCGGACAATTAACCAAACACCAAATGCTGGGACTTACGGATGCACAGGCTGTGGATATGTATCGTTGTATGATGCGTGCTCGCAAGTTTGATGAACGAGGTTTTTTATTGCAGCGTTCCGGGAAAATTGCTTTTCATGTTTCGGGTATCGGTCAAGAAACGGCGCAGGTCGCAGCTGCGTTTGCTTTGAATCATGAACAAGACTACTTTTTTCCTTATTACCGAGACTATGGTTTTGTACTATCTGTAGGTATGACATTACGCGAACTGATGCTTTCCGTCTTTTTGAAGGCAGAGGATCCAAATAGCGGCGGTCGGCAAATGCCAGGGCATTTTGGTTATAAGAAGCTGCGGATTGTTACAGGTTCTAGTCCTGTGACTACACAAGTCCCCCATGCCGTTGGCTTTGCTTTAGCAGCAAAAATGCAAAAGCAAGAGAGTGTTTCTTTCGTCACCTTTGGCGAAGGCTCCAGTAATCAAGGAGATTTTCATGAAGGTTGTAATTTTGCCGGAGTACATAAGCTCCCTGTTATCCTCATGTGCGAGAATAATCAATATGCAATTTCAGTGCCGCTCAACCAGCAGGTTGCAGGAAACATTCATGAGCGTGCGATAGGTTATGGCTTTCCCGGTATTCGTGTAGACGGCAACGATGCTCTTGAGGTGTATCGGGTGGTTAAGCAAGCGCGGGAACGTGCAGTAAAGGGCGAAGGGCCTACGTTGATTGAAGCAATGATGTATCGGATCTCGCCCCACTCTACAGCAGATAATGATATGTTGTACCGGACGCAAGAAGAAGTTGAGCTTCATAAAAAAGAAGACGGCATTCCCAAATACAAGCAATATTTGTTGAATTGTGGGATTTGGTCAGAAGATAATGATCGAGAATTAATGGAGCAGCTTGCTCTTGAAATCAATGAAGCAACCCATTATGCAGATAAATCCCCTTTTCCTCATCCAGAGGATGTATTGCTGCATGTTTATGCCGATAATGAAGTGGAGGCTTAACGGATATGGCGGTTATTACCTATTTAGAAGCGATACGCTCAGCCATGGAAGAAGAGATGCACCGCGATTCGAATGTCTTCGTGCTTGGGGAAGATGTGGGTAAAGGCGGAGTGAATAATACAACCAAGGGCTTACGAGATTTGTTTGGCCCAGCACGTGTGCTGGATACCCCTTTAGCCGAATCTGCCATTGTTGGCGTTTCGATAGGTGCGGCCATGCAGGGGATGCGTCCTATTGCTGAAATCCAATTTGCTGATTTCATATTCCCGGCAACAAATCAGATTATTAGCGAAGCGGCTAAGATCAGATACCGTTCCAATGGTGATTGGAATTGTCCGATTGTCATTCGCGCACCCTACGGTGCGACTGGCGGTGGGGCTCTTTATCATTCGCAATGTCCGGAATCTGTTTTTTTTGGCACGCCAGGCCTCAAGCTGGTTGCTCCATCAACACCTTATGATGCTAAAGGTTTAATGAGAGCGGCTATACGTGATGAAGATCCTGTGCTTTTCTTCGAGCATAAGAAATGTTATTTATCGATTTCAAGCGAAGTACCTGATGAAGATTATATTGTACCTATTGGTAAAGCCGATGTGAAACGAGTGGGTACGGATATTACAGTCATTTCTTATGGAATGACCGTACATTATTGTTTGAAAGCTGCCGAAGAGTTAGCAATGGAAGGTATTAGTGCGCATGTCCTTGATTTACGAACCTTGCAGCCATTGGATACAACGGCCATACTTGAGGCTGTTGCTAAAACAGGCAAGGTTTTGATTGTACATGAAGACAATAAAACAGGTGGTGTAGGCGCAGAGGTATCCGCGATTATTGCCGAAGAGCTGTTTTTTCAATTGGATTCACCGATCATGCGACTTTGTGCACCGGACGTACCTGCTGTAGGCATGAGTCCTACACTCGAGAAATTTTATTTGCTGAACCCGGATAAAGTCATGGAAGCGATGCGCAAGCTAGCGTTGTTATAGAGTCTGAAAATGTGGGGTGGAATGGTGGAAGAAACGAAGCCAAAAACAACAGAAATTACAGTTCCTCATTTAGCAGAAACCTTGGTTTCGGCAACAGTGGGCAAGTGGATGGTTAAACCAGGTGATTATGTCCGTGAATATGATATTATATGTGAGCTCTTAACAGAAAAAGTAAACGTGGAAATGCCATCACCTGTAGAAGGAACAATTACGGCGATATTAGTAGCAGAAGGTGATACAGCCATGGTCGGGGAAGCGATTTGCTTGGTAGAAGAGCCAAGTCATGTGCTGGAAAAAGCTGTAGGCACCGCTCCAGCTTCGGAAACAAGTCATAGTACTGCAGTAAACGAAGTGAGAGCAGCCGTGTTGACGGGTGACCTGTCCATGCGCGGGCGGTTTTCACCGGCGGTTCTAAACTTAGCTACAGATCAAGGCGTTGATGTACAGCAAATTGTTGGAACGGGACTTGGCGGAAGAATTACACGAAAAGATGTTGAACAATACATTGCTGAGGGCGGGCCTCTTAAGACGAATTTGGTTACGGCTCCTAACAAGGGGGCAGAGAGTTCAGCTAGAGAGCAGTCAGAAAAAAAAGTTACGCCTCTGCGTTCTACAGGATTACATTTATCGGAAAATATTCATGTGCCTGGCGGTGAAATCGATTCGCAAAATGAACGTAAAGATGAATATTATATTAATTTAACGCCGATGCGCAGTGCAATTGCGAGAAACATGCGTCAAAGCGTTACCGAGATTCCCCATGGTTGGATGATGATTGAGGTCGATATGACAAACTTGGTCGCATTGCGTAATAAGCTGAAGGAAGATTTTAATCGCAATGAAGGGATCAATCTTACCTATCTTGCTTTTTTAATGAAAGCTGTAGTGAATGCAATTAAAGATTATCCCATTATGAATTCATTCTGGGGTGTGGATAAAATTGTTGTTAAACGGGATATTAATATTTCACTCGCCGTTGGAACGGAAGATTCACTAACCGTACCTGTCATTAAAAAAGCGGATCAGAAGAACATTGCCGGCTTGGCCAAAGAAATCGATCAGGTTACAAGGAAAGCAAGAAGTGGTAAATTAACCTTAGGAGATAGCGAAGGCGGCACGTTTACCATTAACAATACCGGTTCCTTTGGCTCAATTCTGTCGCATCCAATCATCAATTACCCACAAGCGGCAATCCTAACTTTTGAATCTATTGTTAAAAGACCCGTTGTCATTCAAGATATGATCGCCGTACGTTCTATGGTTAATTTGTGTCTATCTTTGGATCATCGTATATTAGATGGAGTCATCTGCGGCAGGTTTTTGCAGCGGGTGAAGGAAAACCTGGAGAGCTACACCTTGGAAACGAAGTTGTACTAATATCAAAACTTATGTTAAAGTCACTTTAACGATTTTACTGCATTAAGAAGCTTAAGCTCATCACTAAGGTGGAGAGCACCATGGCAAACAACATGATATAAACGACGATCTTGAAGCCATTTCTTTTTCGCAAGTCAGTCAACTCCTTTTACGTATATTTTCAAAAACATGACAAGCATTAATTCTATTGTAACCTATTTAGTGGAATGGAGGAAAGAGCATGATTAACAAGGAACGTCTGATTGCTGAATTTATGGAGCTCGTGCAAGTGGATAGTGAAACGCGGGATGAATTGGCGATAAGCAAGGTGCTGAAAAGCAAGTTTACCCAGTTGGGATTTGATGTTGTAGAAGATGATACCGCAGCGAAAACAGGTCATGCAGCAGGCAACTTAATTTGTAACTTAGCTGCAACGCCAGGAGTATCACATGCACCTACCATCTTTTTCACATGTCATATGGATACGGTTATGCCGGGTAAAGGAATCAAGCCGAGATTGGATGATGACGGCTTGATTCGCAGTGACGGCACAACGATTCTGGGCAGTGACGATAAAGCAGGCATTGCCGCGATGATTGAAGCCATTCAGGTGTTAAAGGAGCAGAAGCTTGAGCATGGCAATGTGCAGTTTATTATTACTGCTGGTGAAGAAGCGGGCTTACACGGTGCAAGAGCAATGGATGCTAAGTGGATGAAAGCCAAGTTTGGATATGCGTTAGATTCGAATGGTCAGGTTGGAGATATCGCAGTCGCCGCACCAGCACAGTCAAAGATAGAAATCACATTTTGGGGTAAAGCTGCACATGCAGGTGTCAATCCAGAGGATGGTGTCAGTGCGATTACAACTGCAAGTCGTGCCATTGCCAAAATGTCATTAGGACGAATCGATAAAGAAACGACAGCCAATATCGGCAGCTTCGTTGGTGGTGGGGAAACCAACATCGTCTGCGAAAAAGTGGTATTAACTGCTGAGGCTAGAAGTATTGTAAACGAAAAGCTTGCAAAGCAAGTGGAATCTATGCGGGCAGCATGTACAGCTGCAGCGGAGGAAATGGGCGCACGGATGGAATTTGCCAGTGAAATCATCTATCCAGCTTATTTGCATGCGGACGATTCACCCGTTGTCAAGCTGGCGATCGATGTATTGAGTGAAATGGGCTTAACGCCTCACACCTTTCATTCTGGTGGTGGAAGCGACGCAAACATCTTTAATGGAATGGGTGTCCCAACAGCTAATTTAGCGGTAGGCTATCAGCATATTCATACCACTAAGGAGCAAATGCCCGTAAGTGAGTTGGTCAGAACTACACAAGTGGTTGTGGCGCTTATTCAAAAAGTGGCAGCATCAAACTAAAATTAATAGCCAAAAATCAAAAGCCTGCTCTGAAATTCGGATTCAGGCTTTTTTAAGTGTTACAGGTGGTATAATTAGCCTACCTCATTCCTGCTCGAGGAATGATATGATATCAAGGAATGAAGGGGAGCTTCAACCATCATGAGAAATCAGCTACGACAACTCACTTTTATTTGTTTCCTTAGTCTAGTTGCTTTTTTTGCGTTTGGAGCTATCGTTTCTGCAGATAACAGCTTCGATAGACTGCTTAAGAATCAAACTAAATCGGTTTAGCAAGGATACTAAAACATTCACGCGGTTTAATGATGTGAGAGTGGATCATCCAGAGTTGAAAATGTTTAATGAAGTAATAAAAATTTCTCAAAAGGATAAAAACGAATTATGGATTGCTACCTTTAATGGTTTATACATATTGGATATGAAAAAGAGAAAGATTTATAAGTTCCCAGCAAGCTCAGTCGATAATTATGAAATACAATTTGATCATTCGCGTTTTTCTGCTGTGCTTCAAGACAAAAATGGTGTTATCTGGTTTGGAACTCTGGATTCGGGACTCTATCAATATGAACCCATTGCAAATCGTTTTAAACATTATCCAATTTATCCGAGCTATTCGAATAATCTGGCGAGTAATAGCGTTTCTACACTCCTTGAGGATAAACAAGGGTTCATTTGGGTAGGGACAAAAGGCGGTCTAGAGAAATTTAATCCGTTAACTGACAATTTTGAATTGTTTACGGAGAAAGAAGGATTACCGAATCATTTAATATGGGGTATAGTTGAAGACAATATGAATAATCTTTGGCTTTCTACGTCAAATGGTATATCCAAATTGGATCTAAAAACGATGGAATTCCATAATTACGATCAGTCAGACGGTTTACAAAGCAATTCATTTCTATCTAGATCCTACCTTAAAACCAAAGCAGGCGACATTCTATTCGGTGGGAATAACGGATTTAATTGGATTCGTCCAGAGCTTTTGCGTAATAGTGAATTTAAGCCACCTGTTGTCATTCAATCCTTCAAGGTATTTGATCAACCGCGTTTGTTTGACAAACCTTTATCGGATTTAAAGACCATCCGGCTCTCGTACAAAGAAAATTTTTTTTCATTTGAGTTTGCAGCTTTAGATTATCGAAACACAGCACGTATTCAATATACTTATAAATTGGATGGTTTTGATAAGGATTGGGTTTATTCGCTAAACCGAAGATACGCTAGTTATATGAATTTGAAGGGTGGACATTATGTATTACACATCAAAGCCACTAATAGCGATGGCGTTTGGAACGCGGTTGAGAAAACAATAGAGCTGGAAATTATACCGGCTGTTTGGCAGCGTTGGTGGGCTTATGTCGGCTATGTTGTATTTGAAATTGCTAGCATAATAATTTATATGCGCATGCGGAGCAAGAAACAAGAAGAGAAGCTGCAGCAGCAGGAACAAATGGTTGCAGCACGTACAAGAGCGATTCAGAGTCTTATGGATAATTCAGACCAGGGTTTTCTATCCTTCGGGCTTGATTTGATAATCCAAAAAGAGTTTAGCCTTGCCTGTGTACGTTTCTTTTCAAGAAATTTGGAAGGACGTTTCATCCACAAATTGCTTTACCCGAATCAACCGTTACAACAGACCAAGCTAGAACTGCAGCTACATGCCTTTTTTGCCGAGAGCAATCTTGTAAAGAAGAATAAATATTTAGTTCAGCTTTCTTGTGAAACAAATCTGAATAACTTTACTGTTCAATTGGACTTTAAACAAATATTAAATGCAAATGATCCATTGGATATGAAATGTATGTTAATCATTACTGACCTTTCCGCAGTTCGCCAACTGGAATCACAGATGGAGGAAGCTGACCATATCTTCGCCATGGAGAAGCTAGCTGTATTGGGTCAATTGGCTGCAGGAATCGCGCATGAAATCCGCAATCCATTAACCGTAATTGATGGATTTATCCAGCTTATGTTAAGAACAGAGATAGAACAAGAAACAAGCAAAAACTATCTTGCCTTAATGCATCCTGAAGTTAAACGGATCAATGAGTTGGTGAGTGAGTTTTTAATGCTTGCCAAACCACAAACCATTAAATACGAAAGCACCAACTTATTCACAATTTTAAAAACGACTGTAGAGTTTATGACTAGTGAAGCATCTCTGTACAATATTGAAATTATTTTTAACTCGCTGGATAAAGAACTTTGTATTGAAATGGATGCCAAGCAAATGAAGCAGGTATTTATGAATGTAATTAAAAATGCAATTGAAGCTTCAGCTGCAGGCAGTCAAATTGAAATCCAAATGATTGAGAAAGAGCAGCATGTGGAAATTATCGTACTCGATCATGGGGACGGGATTTCACCAGAGCAGATACGGAAAATCTTTGATCCCTTTTTCACCCAGAAGGAAACGGGGACGGGTTTGGGATTAACTACATCGCTGAACATTGTACGGAATCATCAAGGTGACATTGAGGTGATCAGTACAATGGGGATTGAAACAACCGTAATTATTACTCTTCCCTTGATGAAACAAGCGTAAATGGATGGAATGTATGTGGTGGATGCTTTGGATGCGTTGAAGCGGGAATCCCTCTTTCATTTAAAAGAGAGACAAGGGTTTGTCCCAATTTTGGGGAATTTGCGACTAACTTATGTAAGTAATACCGTACCTCCCAAGCTTTACCGACTAGACAGAGTTGTTGTTGAGTATAATAACTTTTCATTCAAAGAGCCACCTTTCCTTTGTCATCCTTTTACTAGAAGGATATGATATTGAGGAACAATTTATACTAAATTAAAGGAGCATTCGAATGCTAAATTCAGATCATAATCATAAATTCCTTGAAAAAACAATAAAAACGGAAATGATTTTTCAAGGTAAAATAATTTCCTTACAAGTGGATCATGTGGAGCTGCCCAATGGTCAAATAACAACACGAGAAATCATTCGTCATCCGGGTGCTGTCTGTGTACTTGCCTTACTCGATGATAAAATGCTGGTAGTGGAGCAATATCGCAAGCCTTTAGGGAAAACCCAAGTGGAAATACCTGCCGGTAAGCTTGAGCCCGGAGAAGATCCATTGGAAGCCGCTGGACGAGAGCTTGAGGAAGAGACAGGTTATCATTGTGACGAACTTCGTCTAATTTGCTCTTATTACACTTCACCCGGTTTTGCGGATGAATTGATACATTTCTATGTAGCCGAGAATTTAGTCAAAGGCCAGATTAATCTCGATGAAGATGAGTTTTTGGAATGTGAAGCGATCACCCTTGAACAAGCACAGCAATATATTGTGGAAAAACGGATCAGTGATGCTAAGACTATAGCCGCTGTATACGCTTGGCGGATCTATAAGCTTACAGGCTCGTTCTAAGATGAAAAACTACTTTGTGGATCTGCATATTCATATCGGTCGCACGGAATCGGGGAAGCCAGTTAAAATTTCAGGCTCGCGTAATTTAACCTTTTATAATATCGCTCATGAAGCAGCCACACGTAAAGGTATCGATATGATCGGTATTATTGATTGTCATGCCCCCTCCGTTCAGGAGGAGATTATGGCTTATTTGCATAATGGCGAAATGGTGGAGCTTGCCGGTGGAGGGATTCAATACCGGGATGCTACGATCATTCTGGGAAGTGAAATTGAAGTCAGAGATGATGGCTGCGGCCCGACTCATTTATTGGCTTACTTACCGAATCTAACGAGCATGCAGCAGTTTACCAAATGGATGAGTGGTTATATGAAAAATATTGAGCTGAGCTCGCAGCGTATATATGTAACTTCACGCGAGCTGCAGCAAGAGGTTTTGAGCCGTGGCGGCATTATGATTCCAGCTCATATCTTTACACCTTACAAAAGTGTATACGGCAGTGGTTCCAGGTGGATAGCGGATATGCTGGATCTGAATGGACTTGCTGCGGTGGAGCTAGGTTTAAGCTCGGATACTTACATGGCAAGCTATTTATCTGAGTTAGATGAATTGGCCTTTGTTACAAACTCAGATGCACATTCACTCCAGAAAATTGGACGGGAATATAATCAAATGCGGATGGTTGAGCCAAGCTTTCAGGAGCTGGTTAAGGCTTTGGCATTTCAAGAAGGGCGTGCTATTCTCGGTAATTACGGCTTGAATCCACAGCTGGGTAAATACCATCGTACCTTCTGTGCTCAATGTGACGCTGTTTTAGATGAAGTGCAAATATCAATCTCTCAATGTCTGAACTGTGGCAGTCGTCGAATTGTTCGCGGAGTTATGGATCGCATTATTGCGCTCGCAGATCGTGAATCTCCCCTGATTATGCCGCACCGTCCACCTTATCACAATCAAATACCACTTGAATTCATTCCTGGACTTGGTGAAAAAAGGTTGGAACAATTACTTGGGCATTTCGGCACAGAGATGAAAGTGCTTCATCAAGCAGCTTTGGCAGATCTGATCCCGATCGTAGGCATTGAAATTGCGGAGAGTATTCTAAAAGCTAGGGAAGGCATACTTAAAGTCGACGTTGGCGGCGGTGGACGGTACGGTAGAATTCAGCCCGATTAAAGGAACATACAATTTCACTTTCACTCATATCTTGTTGTATGCGGACAAGAGAGGGGTAGCGGTCTATGTCGGATTTATCGCATGCCATGCAGAGATATATGAAGGAACATATGCCGTTGTACGTATATGTGGCGGTTTTATTTATAACAGGGGTAATATTTGGTATCTTCATTGTACAGGCACTAACCTTGGAGCAGAAGCAAGAATTGAGTCGTCATTTAGGCAATTTTTTTCAAACGGTGGATTTGGGGATGGAGTGGGATAAACAGCATTCGTTTTGGCATTCTCTAATGCTTCATATAAAATGGCTGGCTCTCATTTGTGTTTTGGGCATATCGGTGGTAGGATTACCGTTTATTTTATTTATGGACTTCTTGAAGGGGATTCTAATTGGGTTTAGCGTTGGGTTTATGGTGGGGGAGTACGCTTGGAAAGGGATGTTATTCGCCCTAGTATCCGTAGTTCCACAAAATTTGCTTGTCATTCCCTCCTTGCTTATTTGCAGTGTGACCTCAATTGCGTTTGGTTTACACTTGCTTAAAACTCGTTTTTTGAATCAGCAAATGAGATTACCTGTGTCTTTTCAGCGATTTATCGTTACTGCATTATCTTTATTACTTATTTTGCTTATAGTCTCCCTTTATGAAGCGTTATTATCGCCTTTGATTATGCAGTGGGTTACGCCGATATTGATCAATAAGTAAAGGAATTCGTTAGCAATTGGTTTGACTTTGTTCGACTTTTCCCCCTATAATAGGAAGAAAGATGTTTGTTCGGGAGGGTAAGGGGAGGAGAATGGAAGAGCGGATTGAGAAAATCAAGCATCAACTGCAATCACAAGGTTATAAGCTGACTCATCAGCGGGAAGCGACTGTTCGTGTATTGCTCGAAAATGAAGAAGACCACTTAAGCGCAGAAGATGTTTTCATGCTTGTGAAAGACAAAGCGCCTGAAATTGGTTTGGCTACCGTTTATAGAACCCTTGAACTTCTGAGCGAACTTCATGTTGTGGAGAAGATAAATTTCGGCGACGGTGTGGCTCGTTACGACTTGCGCAACGGCAGCACGCGCCATCACCATCATCATCTGATTTGTATACAATGCGGCGCCATGGACGAAATATTGGAGGATTGGCTCGGACCCTTAGAAGAGAAAGCGGAAGAGCAATTTAATTTCACCGTCGTTGACCATCGTCTTGATTTTCAAGGCATATGTCATCGCTGCAATGGTAAAGGAGCCCACTCAGGCTGAATGCAATCTAATCTAATACGATATGAAGCACCTGTTAAGACGCTAACTGCGCTTAACAGGTGCTTTTAGTTTTGGAAGATAAGAAAGTATAAGTTTCATATGAAACGGATCTTATATTTCTGGGCAAACGCCTCCTTCTACCTATGGAAGAGCGGTGTGCCCGTTTACTCTTGGAGCCTGAGGGAGCTTGTTGCTAAAACAGCTTTGGTTGCGTTGATCAAACCGTTTCCTTGTTCTTTGCGTGTAAAGATTGGGAGATATTGAGCTGTCTTCTGTAAGCATTGTTTAATTGCAGCAGGGGACAGGTGGGGCCTGCGACTAAGTAGCAGTGCTACTGTGCCTGTAACATGGGGAGCTGCCATCGAAGTGCCGCTTAGCTTGGTATAGGATTTGTTTAAATAGGTGGAGCAAATATTCACACCCGGAGCTGCAAGGTTAATTCCTGCCCCATAGCTGCTGAAATTCGCAATTTGGTTATTCTCCGATGTAGCAGCTACGGCGATTGTTTCGGCAAAACGCGCAGGATAGTCAATGGTACCGCTAGATTTACCGCTATTTCCACAAGAAGCAACCATAACGATGCCTCGACGATTCGCTTGACGAATGATTTGCTGCAATGATGCGCTGTATTCGGTTAAACCAAAGCTCATATTGATCACCTGCATTTTGTTGCGAATACACCAATCGATGCCTTGAATAATGTCAGAGGTAAAGGCCGTGCCGCTGGAGTTGAATGCTTTAACAGCATAAAGCTTTGCCTTTGGTGCTACACCGATAACACCAAACCGATTCCGCAAGGCTGCAATCGTACCTGCGACGTGCGTACCGTGTCCATTTAAGTCGACAACACGTTTCTTGCTTATCGTGTTGAAGGATTTTACGACATGTAAGTCTGGGTGTTTGGCGATTCCCGTATCAAGAACAGCAACACGCACAGGACTGCCCTCCATTTTTTCCCAGACTTTAGGTGCTTTTACACGTGCGATACCCCAAGGGATGATTTCGGCTGAATCAATGGAAGCGCAAGATGAAATGCGGGTAGATGCCTTTTTATTAGTGGTATGCAGCTTGATTGGGTGATCGGATTCAACTCTGCGCACCAAAGCATGGTGTTTCAATGGAGCGATATCTGCTCTTGGATGAACGTGCAAAAGAACAGCATGCATGCTTTTTATCGTTTTGACGGGGCGGATTCCTAAGCTTTTGCAATGCTGTAAGCATTGTTTATAGGCGGCATGCGTTCGTAAAACGATTAATTTACGTGAGAATTTAGCGTTGCTTTGATTGGTCAGATTGCTTTTAGCAGATGGGGTCTGCATTAAGGTTTGAATGGACTGTTTTAAATCGTTCAATGATCTCACCTCTATCTTTCATATTATCCTCATTGTATGCAAGAAGGTGCAAGATGCTAGCTGCCGAGGCGTAAAACGTACAAGCAGAACATATACTCACCTAAAGGAAAAAAAGGGGTGTGCATATGGTCTTATCTTTACGAAAGTTTAAACGACGAATGAAGTTTTTGGTACAGCTTCTAGTTTTAACGATCGTATTCTATTACACGATGCATTTTATCACGAGGTGGATTGATCCCATACAGAAGTATCGAATACCGACTGGCCATTCATTGAAGGTCTTTCAGCAAGAAGTGATCCTCGAACAACAGCAGTCGATTAAAGATCGCTTGGCGCTGTTTTATTGGATGGGTGAATAAAGCAGGATTTTACAAGCTTCGTGTTGAATGCTTATTAAGAATTCCAAGATATACGAAGGGTTCGATTGCCATGGAACAGCAGTTATTAATCTTTATTCAATATTTATCGGTAGAAAAAGGTTTGGCACAGAATACGCTTGAATCCTATGAACGCGATTTAACGCAATATATTGACTTTGTTAAGAAAAATGGAATCAGCCAATTGCAGGATACGAAGAAGCTAACGATTCAAAATTATTTGTTGCAGCTTAAAAAGTTAGGTCGAGCTTCTTCTTCCGTAACCAGAAGCATGGTGTCGATTCGTTCCTTTTATCAATTCTTGGTGCGGGAACGGATCTTGGAGCTTGATCCGTCATTAAATATGGAATCGCCGCGTTTGGCGATGAGACTGCCGAAGGTATTGTCGATTCAAGAGGTGGAAACCCTATTAGAAGCACCTGAGACAAGTACGCCGTATGGCATGCGGGATAAAGCAATGCTAGAATTACTTTATGCAACTGGAATTCGAGTTTCAGAGCTGGTTAACTTAAATGCAGGACATGTGAATTTGGGGATGGGCTTTGTACGTTGTATGGGTAAGGGCTCTAAGGAACGGATTATCCCGCTAGGTCGGATCGCTGCGAAATGGCTGCATAATTACATTCAATCCATGCGTCATCAATTGCTGAGAGAATCCAAGCACGATGATGCTTTGTTTATCAATCATTTAGGAACACGCCTTACCCGACAAGGGTTTTGGAAGATTATTAAGAAATACGGTCGCAAAGCGCATATTCTTAAAGAGATTACACCGCATACCTTAAGGCATTCTTTCGCAACACATTTATTGGACAACGGCGCGGATTTACGTGCTGTTCAAGAAATGCTGGGACATGCTGATATCTCAACTACGCAGATATACACGCATGTCAGCAAAACACAAATGAAAGAGGTTTATAACCGCACGCACCCTAGGGCCAAATTAGAATAGGTGGGATACGATGAAATTTCAAAGGATTTGTTTGGTTGTATTGGATAGTGTAGGCATTGGAGAACTGCCTGATGCTCCTCAGTTTGGGGATGAAGGTGCGCATACTATTGGGCATATCGCCCAAACCGTTCACGATCTAAGCTTGCCCAATTTGCAAAAATGGGGTTTAGGGAATATCACACCGCTAGAACAAATCCCGCCGACAGAGTCCCCTACTGCTTATTATGGCAAGATGGCAGAGGTTTCTGTTGGCAAAGATACAATGACGGGGCATTGGGAGCTGATGGGACTGAAGGTAGAGATCCCGTTTCAAACCTATCCCAATGGATTTCCTCCAGCCTTAATCGAGCAGTTCGAGCGCGAGACGGGACGTAAGGTGATTGGCAATAAACCTGCATCAGGTACAGAGATACTCGACGAGTTGGGCGAGCGCCAAATGAAAACTGGTGAATGGATCGTCTACACATCTGCAGATAGTGTATTTCAATTAGCAGCGCACGAAGAGATCATTCCCTTAGATGAACTATACCGCGCATGTGAGGTTGCACGTCGTTTAACGCTGCAACCTGAGTTTGCGGCTGGAAGAGTTATTGCACGACCTTATCTGGGTATGCCTGGAGCTTTCAAGCGCACAACGAATCGGCATGATTATGCGGTCAAGCCTCCAGCACCTACGGTAATGAATCGGCTGCAGGATGCTCAGTTGGACTGTATTGCTGTGGGGAAAATTAATGATATTTTTACAGGTGAAGGCGTTACGGAATCCCTACATACCGTTAGCAACGCAGATGGGATGAAACAAACGATCGAGGTTATGAGCAAACCGTTCAAAGGGTTATGCTTCACAAACCTTGTGGAGTTTGATTCCTTATATGGTCACCGCCGTGATCCGGTAGGATATGCGAAGGCGCTAGGCGAATTTGATCAAAGCTTGCCTGAATTGATGGCACAAATTGGTAATGAAGATTTGTTGATCCTCACTGCAGATCATGGCAACGATCCCATACATGCAGGAACCGACCATACCCGGGAATACGTGCCTTTATTGGTCTGGAACCCAGCTTTTAAAGCGCCAGCTAGTCTAGGAATACGGGCGACATTTGCAGATTTAGGTGCTACCATTGCCGATAATTTCGGGGTGGAAGCCGGAGGGCAAGGGAAAAGCTTTTTACAACAACTTGAATAAAGAGAGGAATAATCAAATGAACAGTACAATTGCCTTAAAAATAGAAGAGGCTCGCAATTATATTGCCAGTCAAGCAAAAGTAAAACCAGAGCTTGGCTTAATTCTTGGCTCAGGCTTAGGTGTTCTAGCCGAGCTAATCGAAGAAGCCGTTGTTCTCCCTTATTCAAATATCCCACATTTTCCGGTATCCACTGTTTTTGGACATGCCGGAGAGCTAGTACTAGGTAAAGTAGGAGGCAAAAACGTTGTTCTCATGAAAGGTCGCTTTCATATGTATGAAGGCTACTCAGCGGAAGAAGTCACATTTCCGGTACGTGTGATGAAAGCATTAGGTATTCAAACGCTAATCGTGACTAATGCTGCTGGCGGGGTGAACAAATCGTATGAGGTCGGCGATTTAATGGTCATAAGTGATCATATTAATATGACCAGTCGCAGTCCGCTTATTGGACCCAATGATGAGAATCTGGGTGTGCGTTTTCCAGATATGTCGGAAGCCTACAGCCGCAAGCTGCGCAAGCTAGCCCATGAGGTAGCAGCTAAGCAAGCTTTAAAGCTTCAGGAGGGTGTGTATATTGGACTGTTAGGTCCTTCCTTTGAAACGCCAGCAGAAATTCGCATGGTGCGACTGCTTGGTGCAGATACTGTTGGAATGTCTACCGTCTCAGAAGTAACTGTAGCTCGCCATTGCGGTATTGAAGTATTGGGCTTTTCCTGTGTAACGAATATGGCCGCTGGCATTCTTGATCAGCCACTGTCCCATGAAGAAGTTATGGAAACAGGGGAAAGAGTGAAACCAAAATTCCTTCAATTATTATTAGCGATAATTCCTTTAATTTAGAGCCAGGAGGCTAACCATTTGAATTACTTAGAACAAATTCTTGAAGCAGCTGCTTTCCTGAAAGCTAAATTAGCTGATCGTAAGCCTCAAATTGCACTTATTCTTGGATCGGGACTAGGAGATCTGGCTGAGCAAATCACGAATCCCGTAATGGTTTCCTATAGCGAGGTACCCTATTTCCCAGTCTCCACCGTTGCTGGACATGCAGGACGTTTTGTGATTGGCGATTTGGAAGGGAAATGTGTCATAGCGATGCAAGGGCGCTTCCATTACTACGAAGGCTATACGATGCGCCAAGTAACACTTCCGGTTTACGTGATGAAGCAGTTGGGTGTTAATGCGCTTGTTATTACCAATGCTGCTGGCGGAATGAATCGAGCTTTTAAAGCAGGGGATCTGATGCTTCTCTGTGATCACCTCAATAGGACTGGTGACAATCCATTGATTGGTTCAAACTACGATGAGTTGGGTTTGCGGTTTCCCGACATGTCAGAAGCCTATAGTCGCAGTTATCGGGAGCTGGCACACACAGTGGCCCAAGAGGTTAGAGATGGGCTTGGCAAGCCATTAAAGCTTCAAGAAGGAGTTTATGCAGGCATTAGCGGTCCGGCATATATGACTCCTGCTGAGTTAACCATGCTGGCTAACCTTGGTGGTGACGCTGTTGGGATGTCAACTGTCGGTGAGGTTGTCGCGGCAAAGCACTGCGGGTTGCAGGTTCTGGGCATTTCCTGTATCACAGACATGGCTATTGGTGCAGAACTCTCGCCTTTAACGCATGAACAGGTGATGGCGACTGCGGAGCGGACTAAGCCGATGTTTATTGGCTTGGTTAAGGCTTTTGTACGGGAAGTTTAACTTGTTTCACTTTCCTATAGGCTGTAAGAAATCGAAAAAATGACAATGCACAAAAAAGCCATAACATAATAGAGCGACCCTGAGGCGGGAGCAACTACTATGTTATGGCTTCTTCAATAAGAAGATTAATAGAGTGATAAGGCCAAAGTGTCTACACCATTCTTCGAATAAAGAATCGCGTCGCCGCCGATAATTTCAATGCTGTCTAATGAATCGAGAAATTTCCGCACCAAACGCTTGCTATGTAGCAGCTTTTGCTGTAATATTTCTGCAAGTTTATGGACAGCTTTTTTATGCTGAGCTTTTTCTAAGTAGACTGGGATCTCGTTGCCGCGAAAAGCAATAATCACTTTCATAATGTGCAACCTCCTGGATAAGTTACCTTATTTTCATATATACTTTAGCGTAATACTCTAGTAAATATTGCATCTTACCAGTTCAGTATACTTGACAAACATTAATGGAACCTTAAGAAATTATGACAAATAGATGAAGTAGGTGTTAATGAGCGTGCATGCAACTGTACATTCTATTCAATACAATCTGGCAGAATCCGCTGGGCTAGAGTTAGCCAAAGATATCCTTTTTCCGTATGCATGGGATGAATGGATGTGTCGTCAATTAACGAATAATAGTAAGAATTTTATCCATATTTGGCAGCATCCTAAAGCATTTGTACTCGGCTTAAGAGATCGTCAGCTTCCTCGTATTGAACAAGCGATTGACTGGCTAGAAGCACAAGGATATATCGTTGCCGTGCGAAATTCGGGTGGGGCCGCTGTACCTTTAGACTCGGGTGTAGTCAATATTTCTCTTGTTATGCCAATGCCCTACCGTTCTTTAAACTTTCGTGATGATTTTGAAATGATGATCCGGCTTCTTCGTCAATCTCTTGTATCTTGGACTTCCGCTATTCGAGTTGGTGAAATTGCAGGTGGTTATTGTCCTGGAGAATACGATTTGAGCATAAATGACATAAAATTTTGTGGTATTTCACAAAGGCGTCAAGCCCATGGATTTGTTGTTCAAGCTTTTGTAAATGTAGAAAATACTGGAATTAAGCGGGCGGAATTGGTACGTTCCTTTTATGAAATGGCTTCTAATGGAGAGACGGCAATTCAGTTTCCAATCGTCGATACGCAACGAATGGGTAGTCTGCAGAGTTTAAGTGGTGTTCCATCCTCACAAGCTTTTATCAATTGCATGAAAAAGCTCGATTCTGTAATTGTACCTGAAACAAAAGCGGAAATTGAGCATATGAAAATGACTTTATTTCCAGAGGATCAAATTCGCGCTGTCATGTATCAATTAAAAAAGCGTTATGCGATCGACAGATCCATCTAATAAGTAAAGACTATGTCTAAATGAGAAAGATTTTCAATATCTTTTGTGATTTATGTTAATAATAAGGTAAAATCAGATTAGGTAATTCAAAAACACAATAGAGGTGTTGAGATGTCAAAGGTAGAAATGGAAACCAATACAGATCTAGCCGCAGCTACAGCTACAACGTTCTCAGACGGTAAAGTTCAGACTGCTCCCGTAATTCCCTTTCGAATCCTTTCGGAGAAGGGTGAACTACTTGCAAAGCAATTGCTGTTCCAATTAAGTGATGAACAGCTTGTCGAATTGATGCGTCGCATGGTCTTCACCCGCGTTTGGGATGAGCGAGCGGTAAATCTTGGGCGACAAGGAAGACTTGGCTTTTATGCGCCGGTATCGGGACAGGAAGCCAGCATGATTGGCAGTGAGTTCGCATTGCAGCGGGAGGATTTTATCTGTCCGGGTTATCGTGACATTCCGCAAATCGTTTGGCATGGTCTGCCCTTATATCAAGCATTTCTATATTCCCGAGGTCATCAGCACGGCGGTCAAGTTCCAGATGATGTGCACGTGCTGATGCCGCAAATTATTATCGGGGCACAGATTTTACATGCAACTGGAGTTGCAATGGGGATGAAGAAGCGGGGGAAAAATAATATTGCCATTGCTTATACAGGCGACGGTGGATCTTCAGAGGGCGACTTCTATGAAGGTATGAATTTTGCCGGGGCTTTTAAGCTTCCGGTGATTTATTTTGTGCAAAATAATGGGTATGCTATTTCTACACCTTTCAGTAAGCAGACAGGAGCAATTTCTATTGCGCATAAAGCTGTTGCTGCTGGGATTCGTGGTGTCCAAGTGGATGGGATGGACGTTCTGGCGGTTTATCAAGCTGTTTCGGAAGCAGCAGAGATAGCTCGTAATGGAGGAGGAGCAACCTTAATTGAAGCTTTAACCTATCGCTTTAAGCCTCATTCCATGGCAGATGATCCCAGCAAGTATCGGACGAAAGAAGAAGAAAGCGAATGGCATATCAAGGATCCCATTACACGTTTTCGCAGCTTTTTAACGACAAAAGGATTATGGACGGAAGCGGATGAAACTCGGGTTAAAGAGGAAGCAAAAGCGACTGTTTTAGAGCATATTAAAAAAGCAGAGGATACGCCGAAAATGACGGTTGCAGGATTAATCGACAGTATGTTTGAGCAGACACCATCGCACATGGAGGAACAAAAATCATGGCACAATTGACAATGATTCAAGCGATTCAAGATGCGATGCGTGTGGAATTAGGACGAGACCCTGAGGTGATTCTCTTTGGCGAAGATGTTGGGCATGTGGGTGGTGTATTCCGTTCAACGGAAGGTTTGCAAAAGGAATTTGGCGAGGAGCGTGTATTTGATACACCTCTGGCTGAATCTGCTATCGCAGGCTTGGCTGTTGGTTTGAGCATTCAAGGCTATCGCCCGATTATTGAAATTCAATTTGTTGGTTTTGTTTATGAAGCGATGGACCAAATATGTGTGCAAGCAGCACGTTTAAGATACCGTTCCGGCGGTAAATACAATGCACCTATTACGATTCGTACACCATTCGGCGGCGGCGTTAAAGCTGCTGAGCTTCATACAGATTCCTTGGAAGGTTTATTTATGCAGACTCCGGGGATTAAGGTCGTTATTCCTTCTAATCCTTATGATGCTAAGGGATTATTAATATCTGCAATTCGTGATAACGATCCTGTATTTTTTATGGAGCATATGAATTTGTATCGTTCTTTCCGCGGTGAAGTGCCTGAAGGTGAATATACGATCCCATTGGGTAAAGCCAAGGTCGTTCGTGAAGGCACGGATGTAACGATCCTGACATATGGAGCGATGGTTCAAACCTCATTGAAAGCAGCGGAGGAAATCGAGAAGCAAAAAGGAACCAAGGTTGAAGTGATTGACCTGCGCACCTTGCAGCCCTTAGATATGGAAACGATCGTGGTTTCGATTAAGAAAACCAACCGTGTGATCATCGTACAAGAAGCGCAACGAATGGCAGGTGTCGCACCAGAACTTATTGCGCAAATTAATGAAAAAGCCATTTTGTATTTAGAAGCGCCTGTGATTCGTGTTGCGGGTCCGGATACCGTCTTCCCCTTTGGAATGATTGAAGATGATTGGCTACCTAACGTGTCTCGGATTATAACTGGATTGAATCAAGTTTTGGATTTCTAAAAAAACTCAGTTTATGCTTACGATGCAAGTTTTCTTACGAAAACTCAGTTTATGCTTACGATGCAAGTTTTCTTACGAAAACTCTAAGGAGGTTAGCACAGTGGCGATATATGAATATAAATTTCCAGAGTTAGGTGAAGGTATACATGAAGGCGAAATTGTTAAATTGCACGTGAAAGCTGGTGACGAAGTCACTGATGATTCGTTGTTTATGGACGTACAGAACGATAAAACGGTCGTTGAGGTTGCCTCGCCAGTAGATGGTAAAGTAATTGAAGTGAAAGTGAAGGAAGGCCAGGTTTGTCATGTGGGTGAGGTGATTGCTACGATTGAAGTGGCAGGTGATGTCACAACCGAAGCGACAACCGAAGCGACAACAGAAGCGGATAAGAAAGATGAGCCAGCTAAATCTACAGAACAAGCTAAATCGACAGAACAAGCTAAATCATCTCAAGGAGTTTTAGCTACACCAAGCGTGCGGAAGTTAGCGCGAGAGAATGGGATTACTTTAGCTGAGATCATTGCTAGTGGCAAGAACGGGCGTATCACACGCGAGGATGTGCTTGGTAATGCGGCTGGTAAGCCAAAGGGTGAAACGACTTCTGCAATTCCAAAAACAACTGAAGCTCATGCGGCAGCAACTGTAAGTTTAAATGAACCCGTTGTCAAAAGTACAACAGCTCCACAAGAAGCATCAGCAAATCAAGTGGAACGTGTTCCATTTAAAGGGATTCGTAAGCTTGTTGCTAATGCGATGGTTAAATCTGTATACACCATTCCACACGTAACCTTGATGGATGAAGTGAATGTTTCCGCTCTTGTTGCTTTTCGTGAGCGCATGAAACCAACTGCTGAGAAGAATGGCATTAAGATTACTTATTTGCCATTTATTATCAAAGCATTGATTGCGGCAGCTCGTCATTATCCTGTGCTGAATGCAGAAATTGATGAAGTGCAGAGTGAAATTATCTACAAGAAATATTTCGATATTGGTATCGCAACGGATACAGATAATGGTTTGATTGTGCCCGTTATTGTGGAAGCAGATCGTAAAAACCTCTGGAGTCTAGCTGCAGCAATTAAAGACTTGGCTGAACGTGGAAGATCAGGCAAGCTTGCTCGGCATGAATTAAAGGGAAGTACGATGACAATAACGAATATTGGTTCTGCCGGTGGGATGTTCTTTACACCTGTAATTAACTATCCTGAAGTTGCTATTCTTGGTACAGGTCGTATTACTGAAAAGCCTATTGTTAGTGAAGGTCAAATTATTCCTGCCCATATGATGGCATTGTCGCTCAGCTTTGATCATCGCATCATTGACGGTGCTACTGCACAAAAGTTCTTAAATGAAATGAAGCGGCTGTTGGCTGATCCTGAGCAATTTTTAATGGAGGTGTAAGTTATGGTTGTAGGAGATGCTTCATTGGATATTGATTTGTTAGTGATTGGAGCGGGTCCAGGTGGTTATGTAGCCGCCATTCGCGCTGCACAATTGGGACAAAGCGTATTGATCGTTGATAAAGGTGAAGTCGGTGGGGTATGTCTTAATCGTGGCTGTATCCCTTCTAAAGCACTTATTTCAGCAGCACATCAATACGAAGCCATCGGTAAGGCTTCTGCTATTGGCATTGAAACCACAGAGGTAAAAGTAGATTTTAATAAGGTTCAGCAGTGGAAGGCATCGATTGTTAAAAAGCTGACTGGTGGTGTAAGCTCACTATTAAAAGGCAATAAAATTCAAACGTTTCAAGGCGAAGTGATGTTCATTAACGAACAAGAGGCTCGAGTGTTCAATGATAACGAGTCACCACGTTATAAATTTAAGCATTGCATTATAGCAACGGGTTCACGTCCAATTGAACTGAAAGCATTCCCTTTTGGTGGGCGCATTCTATCCTCTACGGAAGCTCTCTCCCTTGAAACGATTCCTGAGAGCATGGTTGTGATTGGTGGCGGTTATATCGGGATCGAACTTGGTCAAATGTATGCGAAATTTGGGACAAAGGTTACGATTATTGAAGGGACTGCCGGAATACTTCCTGGCTTCGAGCCGGATATTACCAAGCTGGTGCAACGTAATCTGGAGAAGCTGAAGGTTGAAATCAATACCGAGGCTCAAGCTGTATCAGCAGAATCGACAGATAAAAATGTAACAGTTGTCTATAAAGTCAAAGGTGAAGAGAAAAAAGTGACGGCAGATTATGTATTAGTGACAGTCGGGCGTCGTCCCAATACGGATGGTGATCTGGGATTGGATTTAATTGGCGTAAAATTGTCCGAGCGCGGTCTGGTTGAAATTGATGGGCAATGCCGCACGAATTTACCTAACATCTTTGCTATCGGTGATATCGTCGCTGGCCCTGCGTTGGCACACAAAGCGTCTTATGAAGCTAAGGTTGCGGCTGAAGCAATTGCGGGTCATGCCAGCTTAATCGATTATAAAGCTATACCTGCTGTTGTCTTCTCCGATCCAGAGATTGCAAGTGTAGGCTTTAGTGAAACCGAAGCTAAGCAAAAAGGTTTTGCGGTGAAAACAGGCAAATTTCCTTTTGGTGCGAATGGTCGTGCGTTGTCACTTCAAGCTGCAGAGGGCTTTGTGAAGCTCATTTCGGATGAGAAGACAGGCTTTGTGCTTGGTGCTCAAATCGTAGGCGAGGATGCTTCTACACTTATTGCAGAGCTTGGACTAGCTATTGAGATGGGAGCTACGCTCGAGGATATCGCCTTAACCATTCATGCACATCCAACCTTAGGCGAGATGGTAGGCGAGGCTGCTGAATCGGCTTTAGGTCACGGGATTCACCAACTGTAAACCAATGAAAAGGCTGCCTCAACCGTCGAATAGACCTTGAGGCAGCTTTTTTTCTAGCAGTTTAAGTTTCCGCTACATGGCCAAATTCTTTTAGAGTTGTTTTTCTTGGATAATATCTTTTATCTTCACTGGAGCTCCCATTGCTTGCTGGTTTATACCTTTCCGTTTTAGTTGGAATATTTTTCTGTAAATTCGTCAACACTGTTAATAATGACCAATTAATGTTTTTGATACTGGTAATTATCTAAGGAGGGTTTCATGGTTATGTTCAAATTAAAGTGGAAAAAGTTTGGGGTTGGTATGCTATGTTTACAGATGGTGCTTTTATTCGTCCTCTCCATTGCTTCAGCTGAGGAAAAAAAGATAGCAACGGTTGACCTTACACCTTCAGCCAAGTCAGCCATATTGATGGAAGTGGATACAGGCACAGTCATTCAAGAGAAAAATGGAGATGAAAAGCTGCCACCAGCAAGTATTACCAAGATTATGACAATGTTACTCATTATGGAAGCGATTGATCAGGGTAAAATCAAAATGGAAGATAAGGTTCGTACGAGTGAATACGCTGCTTCCATGGGCGGTTCGCAAATTTTTCTTGAGCCAGGGGAGGAAATGACCGTCAAGGAAATGTTGAAAGGTATAGCAATGGCATCAGGCAATGACGCTTCCGTAGCTATGGCAGAGAAGCTTGCTGGCTCTGAAGAGGTTTTTGTGCAGATGATGAATGATCGTGCAAAGCAATTAGGGATGAATCATACTCACTTTGTGAATTGTAACGGTCTTCCTGCTGCAGATCATTATTCCAGTGCCCATGATATTGCGATTATGTCGCGGGAGCTGCTGCAGCATTCCGAAATCACCGAATTTACCGGTGTTTATCAAGATTATTTGCGTAAAGATTCCGCTAAACCATTCTGGTTGGTGAACACGAATAAGTTAGTACGGTTTTATACAGGAGCTGACGGATTGAAAACGGGCTTTACAGTGGAAGCCAAGTTTTGTTTATCTGCAACTGCCAAGAGGGATGGTTTAAGAGTCATCGCCGTCGTGTTGGGTGAGCCTGACACGAAAACACGGAATGCCGAAGTTTCAAAGTTGTTTGATTACGCTTTTTCCCAATATATGAGCTTTCCATTGATTAAAACCGGAGATAGTCTGGGAAGTTTTAAGGTAAACAAAGGCAAGACTTCAACAGTACCACTTACAGCCAAGCACCCATATAGCATTTTATTGAAAAAAGGGGAAGCGAGCACAGATATTCGTCATGAACTACAGCTACAGCCTAAAATAAAGGCTCCAATCGAAGTGGGTCAATCCATTGGCAAAATAGTCGTCTATAAGGGCGGTCAAATTTTAAAGGAGTTTCCAGTGGAATCCCCTGTTCAGATTAAGAAAGCCAATTGGTGGGTATTAATGAAGCGTACCGTTTCTCATTTATTTTTTGTTGGATAAGCTCGAAAGATGAGCTTACACTCTAGCAGGTTATGTCGCTTTTCTTCTACTTTTAGCCGATTTTTTCTAGTTTTGTCACTCGTGCAGGAATCACCACTTAATTGTAGAAATGAATGTTCATGAAGGCTGACAATAAGGATCGATAATTACGTTAGTAAGTTATTGGAGGAGCTAGCTTACGGACCACTTCGATTGGCATTGCAGTTGGGGAGGAGTGAACAGATATGAGTCTTCAAATTGAATTGGAGTCCAATCGCAAAACGTTGATCGTTCGTCTTAAGGGAGAGCTCGATCATCATACCGCCGAAGCCGTTAAGGTTAGGATGGAACATGCCATTCAACACGAGCAAATCACACACATTATTCTAAGTTTAAAGGATCTGAATTTCATGGATAGCTCTGGCTTGGGGGTTATTCTGGGCAGGTACAAACAGATCACGGCCAAAGGCGGCAAAATGGTTGTCTGCGATATCAGCCCTGCGATCCATCGGTTGTTTGAAATGTCGGGCCTGTTTAAGATATTAGCCATTCACAAAAACGAGCGGCAAGCGATCTCGAGCTTGGAGGTCGTCTCATGAGAAAAAAGGAAGCACGTAATTTCATGGCACTTCAGTTTGCCAGTCGTTCCGAGAACGAAGGCTTTGCTCGTGTAGCTGTGGCTGCTTTTATTGCCCAATTGGATCCGACAATGAATGAGTTAACGGATATCAAAACAGTGGTTTCCGAAGCAGTTACCAATGCGATTATCCATGGGTATGACAATGCTCCCAATGAAACGATCTCCATTTCAGCAGAAATCATCGGGGAGAAAGTTACAATTACTGTAGGTGATACCGGTGCAGGTATCGCAGACCTAGAGCTAGCACGACAACCTCTTTTTACTTCTAAGCCGGAACTGGAACGCTCTGGGATGGGTTTTACGATTATGGAAAATTTCATGGATGAAATCGAGATTGTCTCGGGCGTTGGCAAAGGGACCATCGTTAAAATGACGAAACGAATAGAATCCAAAAAAGCGTTGTATAACTAGGGGTCTGATGTTATGGATGTCCATTTGAAGCACGCCGCTCATCACTATCTCGACGATGCGGAAGTTAAACGATTGATCGCCCTAAGTCAATCTGGCGATAACGTTGCCCGAGATACATTGGTCAATTGCAATATACGCTTAGTTTGGTCCGTGGTTCAACGTTTTTTAAACCGCGGCTACGAGGCAGAGGATCTATTCCAAATTGGCTGTATCGGTTTATTGAAATCGGTGGATAAGTTCGATTTGTCCTATGATGTTAAATTTTCAACCTATGCTGTCCCCATGATTATTGGTGAAATTCAACGTTTTCTGCGGGATGACGGTACTTTAAAAGTGAGTCGATCCTTAAAAGAGCTTGCCAACAAAGTGAGGAAAATGAAGGATGAGCTATCTAAAAATAACGGTCGCAACCCAACTATCCATGAAGTAGCAGAAGCACTGCAGATTACTGTGGAGGAAGTGGTTTTCGCTCAGGATGCAAGCAAGCCGCCATCTTCGATTCATGAGACCGTTTTTGAGAATGATGGCGATCCGATCACTTTAATGGATCAAATTGCCGATGAATCTCAGGAAAAGTGGTTTGAAAAGCTTGCCTTAAACGAAGCGATTGGTACTTTATCCGAACGAGAGCGATTGATTGTTTACTTGCGTTATTATCGTGATCAAACACAGTCAGAGGTTGCCAACAGACTGGGTATTTCTCAAGTCCAGGTCTCCCGGTTGGAGAAGAAAATATTACTATCGATAAAAAACCAGATTGCTCAATAGAGCGGTCTGGTTTTTTTTGATTTTTAAAAGCACTGAACTTTTTCGGGGAAAATAAAAAACTTGCAAATGGAGAAATTTTACTGGCTTTCATAACAATTATATGCTATCATATTATCAAATAGAACATATGTTCTAATTACATTTAGCATACGATGAATTTTATCTCCCAAGACAGAACAAACATGTTATACTAGTAACACCATTTTAATTCGGAAGGTTGGATTTATTATGACTGATCGTGAAATTTTGGAATTACTGCTCCAAAAAGTGACTACGATTGAAAAAGACGTAGCGGAACTGAAGACAGACGTAGCCGAACTGAAGACAGACGTAGCGGAACTGAAGATAGTTGTAACAAAACTTAAGCGAGCTGTCTCTACACTTGAAACCAATTATATGACTTTGTCTGAAAAAGTAGATATTATTCTTGAACAAACAGCTAGCTTAACCGAATTCCGTGAGGAAACAAGAATTAGATTGAATCAGTTGACCGAAGAACAGAAATCGATTCGTGAAATTATTGCCGAACACATGATTTCCATTCGTACATTAGAAAGAAAAATCGGTTGAGCGTAAAGATTTTCGAGTATGTATCTTACAGGATGTGTGTTAATTTGAAAGGGAAAGCAAGTGAGGCTGCGCGCCTTAGAAGCGAAAGATATTGATTTTTTTGAAGGCTTGGATGATGAGTTCGATAAGAATATCGATGCGATTCATTTTCCAGGAAACCGGGATCGCACAAGAGCTTTTATCGAGAAAGAAATGCAGCAGCGATTCGGTGATGCTTTCCGCTGGGTTACGGAGAATCTGGAAGGATAAGCGTCGGTACGATTGATACATTTGCCTGTGAACGGAAAAACGGCACCTTTAAGTATGGAATTGCAGTGGCACAAGAGCATTGGGGACATGCTTATGCCAAGGAAATGATTCGGTTGGTGCTTAGGATTTGTCCAAGAAGGGCGCTTAAGGAATATGATTTATACAGATGGACAATATTATGATGAAATCCATTATGGCTTAACTAAGGCGGAATTCGCCAATTGGAAATAAAAGACCAGTAGTCTTCATGACTATGGGTCTTTTATTTTTTGCATACTATGGTGGATTACACCTTATTTGGAAGAGGGGTTGTTCATGGCAGATCAATCGATTCCGATCCTGTATATACGTTTTCGAAAACGTGTAAGCATAGATAAAGGCCAGCCGATCTTATTGCGTCATATTGCGGATTTACTTTCGGATCCGGACGTAGAACAGAAGCTTCAGTCACATGTCATAAGCTACCCGAAACCACAGGACGGGAATCTGATCCTGATCGATATGCTGATGGTCATTCGCAGTATTCATCAGGTTTTTCCTGTCATACAAATTGAAGGCTTTGGGGAGCCGCATGTCTTAATTGAAATCAAAAGTGTGAAAACTCGACCACATTTCATTATTCTCGCATTAGTCTGGCTACTGCTCTTTGTCGGCTCCGGATTGACGATTCTGAATTTTCACGCGGATGTCAGTATGTTAGAAGTTCATCAAAGAATTTATGAGCTTCTCACAGGCAAACGACTGGAGCATCCATATTTTCTCCAAATTCCTTATTCAATTGGCATCGGGTTGGGAATGGTTCTATTCTTCAATCATGTTTTTAAAAAGAAATTCAGTGAGGAACCAAGCCCATTAGAAGTGGAAATGTTTCTGTATCAGGAAAGCACGAATCGTTATGTCATAACTGAAGAATATGGAAAAATCCACAAGCAAAAAATGAGGGATAGGGATGATGAGTCAACTGTCTGAAGTTTCGGTTGCATTCGCGGAAGTGATTATCGGGCTTGCTGGGGGGCTTGCTGTCGGTGGGGGTTTTGTTGCTTTTTTGGTTGTGTTGGATATTATCCCAAGACTGGTGCAGCTCTCTAAATCATATAACTCGATTCATTTGTATGAGGGTGCTGTTGTTACAGGAGTCATGGTATGGAGTACGGCAGATTTCTTCAACTTGAAGTTCAAACTTGCGCCAATAGTGGCAGGATATGTGGGTCTTATGGCAGGTTGTTTCATTGGTATGCTGGCAGCAGCTTTAACCGAAGTTATTAATGTATTACCAATTATGGCTAAACGCATGGGTATGGATGGTTATATGATGTGGCTACTAACTGCGATGATCTTGGGAAAAGTGATTGGCTCCCTATTCGAATGGCTTATTTACTAAATCTGGAGTCAATGAACCTAACCATTGTTTAGGCAATAGACCGTATAGAAAAAATGATTGGAGCTAATAATAGAATAATTCCTCATCAGAAGGAAGGTGTTTAAACATGTTCTCCAAGTGGATAAAAAAACTGAAATCAAATAATAGCTCCATTCCTCAGCAAAAGCAAAATAATGCTCAAAAAGTCGAGCAAAACTATATAGAAAATTATATGGACATTTCCATTCACTCGAATATTGAAGACAATAAAAATAGAATTGCAGATATATTTAAGGATAGTTCAGATTTGGTTATTCGTGAATTTCAAATTGAGAAGGGACCAACGGCACTACTTTGTTACATAGATGGTATAACAAAAAGTGATTCTGTCGACTTGGTAATGAAAGCTTTAATGATGTTAGAAGGCAAAGAAGAGTACATGGAAGAAATTCAAAAAACGATGCTTCCGGTATCGCAAATCACAACCGTTGAAAACTTTGGTGATTTATTATCCCATATACTTTCTGGAGATTGTATCCTTCTGGTGGATAAGAATAAGCTTGCTGTTAGCTTGGGCTTACGTGAAGTAGAGCATCGTACCGTATCAGAACCGGAAACGGAAGCCTTAGTGCGTGGCCCGAGAGAAGGCTTCAACGAACAGATCCGAACCAATACGGCATTAATCCGCAAGAAGATTAAATCCCCCAGGTTGAAAATGAAGCCATTTGTTTTAGGGAGAGAAACAAATACCAATGTTGTCGTTTCTTATATTGAAGGTCTTGTGGATCCGAGTTTGGTAAAGGAGGTCATATCAAGGATTGAAAAAATAAAAATTGACGGCATATTAGAGAGCGGGTACATAGAAGAGCTTATTCAGGACAATGGATATTCGCCGTTTCCGCAATTGCAAAATACCGAGCGTCCAGATACAGTTGCCGCTGCTCTACTTGAAGGAAGAGTTGCCATTTTGGTGGATGGAACTCCCTTTGTGCTGCTAGCGCCTATTGTATTTTGGCAATGGATTCAAGCTAGTGAAGATTACTATGAACGTTTCTATATTAGCTCACTTCTTCGTATCTTAAGATTGTTTTTATTGTTTATATCTCTATTGACCCCGGCATTTTTTATTGCAGTATCTACCTTTCATCCTGAAATGATTCCAACCAGCTTGCTTTTGAGTATTGCTGCATCTAGGGAGTTTATACCGTTTCCAGCAGTAGTCGAGGCTCTGATTATGGAAGTCGCCTTTGAAGCATTGAGGGAAGCGGGTATTCGGCTCCCTAAAGCGATCGGTCAAACGGTGAGTATTCTTGGCGCATTGGTTGTCGGTCAAGCCGCTGTACAAGCTGGAATTGTTTCCGCATCAATGGTTATCGTCGTTTCAATCACGGGGATAGCATCGTTTTCTCTTCCTCGATACAGTGCGGCAATTTCTGTTCGTATGCTGCGGTTTCCATTAATGCTGCTCGCTTCCATTTTTGGATTGTTAGGCATTGTTGTAGGGATGATGCTTATTATTGGACATATGGCAGGACTTCGTTCTTTCGGTGTTCCTTATTTGTCGCCAATAGCTCCGTTAGCTGTTTCTGATTTCAAAGATATTGGGGTAAGGGCTCCTTGGTGGAAGATGAAAAAACGTCCTGCTTTCTTAAATCTTACTAATGAAGTCAGATTAGGGGGAGCAAATGATCAGTCCGATGATAAAAAAACTCCTTAAAAGTATTCTTCCATTCTTAATAATCAGTTTAATGGTGAGCGGATGCTGGGACCGTAAAGAAATAAACGATGTTGCCTTTGTATTAGGTACCGCAATTGATAAGGATGAGAAGGGTATTAAAATCAGCGTTTTGATCCCTTTGCCTGGAAATCTAGGAGGAAATGCTGGAGGTGGAGGTGGAGGAGGAGGAGGAGGAGGAGGAAAAGGCGGGGGAAAACCCTATACCATTATGACGGTGAGAGGAATTGAGGGGTTAACAAAATTGCAGCTACGGATGTCCCGAACACTATTTTTAGGCCATCGTCGCGTCCTATTAATTGGGGAGGATGCCATAAAGGATGGGATTATTCCGATTTTGGATATCACCGCGCGAGCACCCGAGAGCCGTCTATCTACCTTTATCGCTGTAACTAAAGGAAAGGCGGCAGATTATTTAAGTGCCAATGAAAAATTGGAGCGCTTCCCTGTCGAACAAATGCGAGAATTGCTTCAGTCGAATGCGACGATCCGCACATCAGTCAAGGATGTCATTTCGGATATTAATAAAGTCGGCACAGAAGCTTTATTGCCCTACTTGGAATTAAAGAAATCGACAGCAAGTGGTGAGATGTCAGAAGAAATTCTTGCAAGTGGGTTTGTGTTGACAAGAGACGGTAAACAAGTCGGGGTCATTCAAGGGGAGCAAGCTTACGGGATGCGACTATTAAAAGGGAAGTTTAAGCCGTTAACGGTATTGTTAAACACGGATACTGGAGTCGTTTCTTTTGAAATCAGTAAGGCCACCTCGAGAATAAAGCCTTATGTTAAAGGTAATGATATTCATTTTGACTTAAAGATAAATATGGAAGTAAATATTCTTGGAATCGAAGCTGAAAGCGACACATTCAATGCTTTACCAAAAATTGAAAAGCAATTGGAGCAGAAAGTGAGCTTGGATATTCAACAACTGATTGAGATATTACAAAATAAGCAGAGTGATGTGGTAGGTTTTGGGCAATATCTAAACAGATCCTATCCGAAAAAGTGGGAATCCGAATGGGAGCCCAAATGGCCAGATCTACTTACCAAATGCAAATTTCATGTTTCGGTTAACGCCAATATATCTCGAGTCGGCATGATTCGAGCGAATTTAGCAACAAAGGAGGAGTGAATATGCGAATTGGGTTTATCCTTCTTATCTTATGCATTTTAGCCTTTGCCATTGGGATGAATTGGCGGTTAGCAAAAGGCAGGTTCGATAAAATCATTTTTATCGGATTGGTCTTATTAAACATTGGGATATTCTTAGTGTATGTACAGCAAAAAAAATTATCATTACCATTGCACGGGCTGTTTAATCTTATGGTTCATTATACTATGGCGATTTTGGGGGTGAAGGATCATGGATAAGAAAATCTTTATAAGCAACTATGAGTTCATGATTTTGGTTTGTACGATTATATCGGTGTCGAACCAGCTTAGTTTACCTATGGCTTTGGCTAGTGTATCTCAACAGGATGCATGGATAACATTCTTTTTTCCATTAGTTTACAGTATCATTGTTGTATTTTTGCTTTTTAGACTCATGCGGCAGTTTCCAGGCGAAAACTTATTTGAAATTTCGAAAAGTATTTGTGGTAAATGGGTAGGTGGGGTTCTGAACTTGCTCTTAATTGGTTATCTTTTCTATGATCTGGTGATCAATTTACGAATTCATGCCGATTTTTTCAATTCAACCATGCTCATTAGAACCCCGATTGAATTTATTCTTTTGTTAACGATTGGTTTAATCATTTTCTTCGCAAGAGGATCCATTGAGGTGTTGGCGAGAGCGTCTTCTTTATTTTTTCCTATTTTTTTTATTTTAGGTTTAATTACTCCTTTTATCCTTCTAAATGAAATTGATCTGACAGAAATTCAGCCCATTTTAACTAAGGGTTCGTCATCCTTGATCAAAGGTGGGGTGTTGGGTATAGGAGGATTCGGGGATATTATTGCATTGGGTGCATTTTTAAACAATATGAAAAATCCAAGAGGCCTTTACGTCTCTTGCAAGAGTGGCATTATCGTTTCCAGCTTTATTTTAACCGTATGGACATTTCTTGTCATTTCAGTCTTTGGCGCTACCTCCTCCTCGAGAATTATTTATTTAGGTTGGGTACTGGTTAAACAAATACATATTACAGATTTTTTGGATCGTGTTGATTTAGTGATCTTTTCGTTTTGGTTACCTAATTTGATTATCAAATATAGCATTCTTTATCTTGCTATACTGATTGGATTGGCTTCGTTTACAAAATCTAAAAACTACAAGCCAATCAACGTTTTGACAGGAATCCTGGTAACATTAGTGGCATTGGTTGCATTTAAGAATGTGGATGAGGTTGTTTGGGCTAATAATTATGCGATGGCACCTCTTACTTTTTGCATTCACATTATTTTCTTTTGTACTATTTTCGCTGTTCTCTTGTTCCGTAAGATGCGTTCCGTTAGTGATCAAGCTCAACAGAAAGACAGTAAATTAATTTGGGTTGGGCTGTTCGGTTGTGCGGCAGCAATCGGCGCTAGCGACTTTCTTGGTCATTCTTTTGGAATATACGGCATAGTTTGTGGTACTCTGTATTCTTTCTTCCTATTTATCTCTGTTATCTTCTCTTTAATGGAATTTAGAAATTTAGATAATGGATAACACAGAGCAGGAATAAGAATCGAGGGTACCCATATTATTGTCATATTGGTGCTGATATGTTACTTTATATATACTGTTAATGTCATATTCATATTGAAGGTTTATAGGGGAGAGGAATCACGGAATGTTTCTACATGGTACAAGTCAAGTGAATGATCAAGGTCATTTACAAATCGGTGGCTGTGATACAAGCGATTTAGCCTCACAATTTGGTACACCACTTTACATAGTGGACGAGGCTTTAGTACGCCAAAGATGTCGCGAGTTTGTTCAAGCATTCACCGCATCTGGTTTGAAATTTCAAGTAGCTTATGCTAGTAAAGCTTTTTGTGTAATGGCCATGTGTCGAATTGCGGAAGAAGAAGGCATGTCATTAGACGTCGTTTCAGATGGTGAATTGTACACAGCGATCGAAGCTGGATTTCCAGTTGAACGCATTCATTTTCACGGGAATAACAAATCGATTCAAGAAATGGAAATGGCGATTGATGCTAGAATCGGCTGTTTCGTCGTTGATAATTTTATCGAATTGCATATGTTAAATGCGGTAGCTGCTGAAAAGAAGCAAAAGGTAAAAATTTTACTGCGCATCACGCCTGGTGTCGAAGCGCATACGCATGAATTTATCTCCACTGGACAAACGGATTCTAAGTTTGGCTTTGATCTAGGTAATGGTGCAGCTTACCATGCCATCAATGAGGCATCGAAGCTATCCAATCTCGAGATCCTTGGGATTCATTCCCACATTGGCTCGAATATTTTTGAAGTAGAAGGCTTTAAAATGGCCGTTGAAAAAATGATCGGCTTCGCAACTCAGGTTCGCTCAGAGCTTAATGTTACTTTTAAAGTGGTTAATTTGGGTGGAGGCTTTGGCATACGTTATGTAGAGGGCGATACACCTTTGCCAGTTGCTGAATATGTTAAAGCCATTACCGAAGGTATCATCGACTTTTTTGGCAAGCACGATTATCCCATTCCTGAGATTTGGGTTGAACCAGGCCGCAGTATTGTAGGGGATGCGGGTACAACGCTCTATACCCTCGGAACATCCAAGGATATCCCAGGCGTACGCAAATATGTAGCCGTTGATGGCGGGATGACCGATAATCCGCGTTTTGCTTTATATGGCTCGCGTTATGAAGCTGTCTTGGCTAACCGCGCTGGCGAAGCGAATAGGGAGCTAGTTTCCGTAGCGGGCAAATGCTGCGAAAGCGGAGATATGCTGATCAAGGATATCGAGCTGCCGAAGGTAAATACGGGCGATTTATTGGCTATTTCTTGCACTGGGGCGTATAATTATGCGATGGCAAGCAACTATAACCGAATTCGTAAGCCTGCCGTAGTGTTCGTGAAAGACGGGCAAGCAGATCTAGTGGTTAAGCGTGAATCATTCGGTAACATTATTGGTAATGATATCATACCCGCAAGAATGCAAAAGCAAGGTTCCAAAGTGTAACCCAATCAAACTAAAAACAATAGGAGGTTTACCCATGAAACAAGCAAATATTAAATTGGCGAATGGCGGAGAAATCAAAATTGAGCTTTTTGAAAAGGATGCACCGAATACCGTAGCAAACTTTGAAAAGTTAGCGAACGAAGGCTTTTACAACGGCTTGGTTTTCCATCGTGTCATTCCAGGCTTTATGGCGCAAGGTGGCTGTCCAACGGGTAGCGGCACTGGTGGTCCTGGCTACCAAATCAATTGCGAGATCAACCCAAACAAGCATGAACGTGGAACTTTGGCAATGGCACATGCGGGCCGTAATACAGGTGGCAGCCAATTCTACATTTGCTACAACCCACAGCCACATTTGGATGGTCAGCATACCGTGTTTGGCAAAGTATTAGAAGGTATGGAATTCGTGGATCAATTCAAAGGCAGAGATATTATGGAAACTGTTGAAGTTGTAGAAGTAGCTTAATATTGAAGAGATGAAAAGCAGGAGAAAGCTTCCTGCTTTTTTGTTTTTCTGTAAACTGATTACTTCAACAAGGTTAGTACTTGTAACGATGAAAGTAGTGTTTTCGTATTCCTTTTGATCATTATCTCTTTCCCTCAGTTATCTCTTTCCTGTCTTGATATATAAACAGCCGGAAAGACAAGGGGCCATCATGCTTGTGGAAACGAATGGGAAAATGGTAAGATATCTGGGGATGATCGAAGGCTAGCACATAATCACTCTAAAAACCAGGAGGTAGAAGATGTTGGCAATTATCGCGATGTTTGTATTCATTTCCTTATTCTTTTTCATTCTTCATATCGTCATATGTATATGGGCTTTCAAAGACGCATCAAGAAGAACAGGTCGTCGGGATATAGCACTTCTTGTTTTAATAGCTGTATTTTTCTTTCCGTTTTTGGGCTCCATTGTCTATCTGTTTATTCGCAATGAGCTGAGATAAACGATCATAATTAGTAAACGCCAGCTCTGCCTTTGCGATAATGCAAAAAGGCTAGAGCAGGCGTTTTAAAGAAATTAAGGCTTTCGATGAAAGGGAGTTTATATGAATCAATCCGCGGTTAATAAATTATGTGTAAAGACAGTTGGGGCATCGCAGGTTGTGACTGAAATCGGTAAGGTGGTAAAAGTGACCGGTCGGACTATTCATGTCGATTGGGGACTTAAAACATGGATCTATCAGAATAAAGATTTTCAAATGATCCCTTTAACAAAAGAGGAGTTTGAGAAGAAGTACAAACGAAATAAATTTTCAGAGGACGCAATAAAAAGAGCTGAAGCCTTAGGCTTAGCCATTCAAAGATACGCTCCTTGACCAGAAACAGTTAGCGAATCGTCACCCGAGTGCCAATAGAAACAAATTTAGAAAGTTCAAGCACATCATGGTTGTACATTCTAATACAGCCGTGGGAAACCATTTTGCCAATGGATGATGGATCATTCGTACCGTGAATGCCATAATGAGGCTTGGAAAGTCCTATCCAAAAAGCACCAAAAGGCCCACCAGGATAAGGCACTTTATTGATTACGAGGAATTCACCATTAGGTGTTTGCAAAGCGATACGGCCTATGGCCACCGGATAAGAATGGATGACGAAGTCATGATCCAATAGATGCAGCTGTCGAGATTTCAGATCAACGATGATACGGTAAACTGGCATAAGATCCCTCCTAGTTATTAGCTTATGGTCAAATAAGCAGAAGGTGTTTCAGAGCATGAATAAATGTACTGTAAAATGGTGTATTGGCCAAGTATGCCAGACAAGTTTCCTCGGCATCGTTCGGTGCGGTAACGGATTAAATGTAGTTTCAAAAAAGCGTGATCTGTGATTGAGCAGATCACGCTTTTTGCTTATGCACTAATAAAAAACGATTTTTATAGTCATAAAAAGTATTGAATAAATCATAAATATGAATTAAAATTACAATATAACAAAAGGAGAGTGGAAAATTTGAGTGATTACGGCAAATTGACGTATCCGGAGATTTCATCACAAGCATAAGCAATTAGGGGAACCATGCGTGATGATCAGAATTTAGCGGCATGGATTCAGAAATACATTGGAAACGAGCAGTTTGATGAGGTTATTTTTATCGGATCGGGCTCTTCGTATTATCAAGCCCTTACAATGGCGTCAACTTATCGCAAATGGTTGGATAAAGCAGCGTCGGCTTATCCTTCATCTGAAATATATTTATTCTGCGAGAATGCTGCTATTTCTAGTAAAAGAACATTGTTAGTTGGCGTTTCTCGTTCAGGAGAATCAAGCGAAGTCATTCTTGCTTTAGAGTCAGTCAAAACTATGGCGAATTGGACGATATGCGGCATCACTTGTTATGAATCCAGTACGATGGCGCAAATTTGTGAGTGTATCGTTTCACCTTTAGGCAAAGAAGAAAGTACGGTTATGACAAAGTCATTTAGCAGTATGACCTTTCTTATGCAGTATGCCATTTCGTTTGTTGCTGCGGATGAAAAGCTGAAAACGGATTTAGTGAATGTCTCGGACTTAACTAATCAAGTTGTGCGAAATTCCGACAACGTAATGAAGAGTCTAACGCAACACAGCACTTTTAATAAATATATTTATTTGGGTATGGGCTCTTATTACGGACTTGCGCAAGAAGGATGCTTGAAAATGAAAGAAATGTCTTATGTTTGGACAGAAAGCTACGGTACCTTGGAGTTTAGGCATGGTCCTAAATCGATTGTTGATCAAGATACACTTGTCTGTTTATTTGTCTCGGAACAAGCGCGAGCCTATGAATTAAAAGTTGCTGAGGAAATGAAAGCATATGGCGCCTTTATATTATTAATCGTTTCTCAAGCGGGAACGGATACACAGTTTGCTGATTTGGTATTCGAAATCGGAGGTCGTGAATTATGCGATGATGCGCGAGCGACCTTGTATTTACCAGCCATTCAATACTTGGGCTATTATACAGCGCTTAAGCTAGGTGTTGATCCGGATCATCCGCGTAATTTATCACAAGTCGTCAAAATATAATACCAAAGATCAGGGGTCGGGCTTCCAAAATAAATGATTCTGTTTCGCAACAAGTTTTTAAAAAAACTGGCGAATTGTTGGCCAAAGGTTTGGCTTCCGCAATACCATTGCTAAGTCCCGATGTCATTGGAGGGGGCGTAGCTTTTGCCGGTGAGCGACTTCTTGCTCCGTTAAGAAATGAAGTCTAAAGCGGGTGCATCCAGAATATTTAAAGCGAATTAAAATTTCGGTTGCCACCCATATTGATTATGCAGGTGTGATTGGAAGTGCGTTAAACGCATTGCAGCGAATGAAACAACCCAACGAATCGAATCTGCAACATTGACTACAGGACGCTTCTTGTCCAATGAAAAATTGGAGGAATTTATATGCCATTGGTTTCATCAACCCCCATGCTCACAGCAGCAAGGGAAGGAAAATTTTGTATAGCCGCTTTTAATGTTCACACACTGGAAATGATGCAAGCTGTTGTAGAAGCTGCAGAAGAAATGCAATCTCCACTTATTCTACAATCAACAATGGGCACTGTGAAGCATTTGGGCGCGGATTATATTGCTGCAGCCGCTACGGTTGCGGCTAATCGCAGTTCGGTTCCCATAGCTTTACATTTGGATCACTGTACGGACTTTGATTTAAGCCTTCAATGTATACGCGCCGGTTATACATCGATTATGATCGACGCTTCAATGTACGCTTTTCAAGATAATGTAGCTCGTACGTTAAAAGTCGTCGAAATAGCTAAAGCAATCGGGATCAACGTCGAAGCGGAATTAGGTAAAGTTGGCGGAGTAGAGGACGATATTGTTGTAGCGGAGCATGAAGCATTGATGGCGGATCCGCAAGAGTGTAAATTGTTTGTGGAGCTTACCGGTGTTTCTACACTGGCTCCCGCAGTGGGGACAGCACACGGAATCTATAAAGGTGATCCGAACATTGACTTCAACCGGATACAAAAAATTGCGAATCTGGTTTCCATACCCCTGGTTTTACATGGTGGCTCCGGAATTCCGGAGGATCAGGTGCGTCGAGCAGTTTCGTTAGGTATGTCGAAAATGAACATTGCTACAGAATTACGAATCATTTTCAGTGATGCAATCAAGCATGTATTCCATAACAATCCGGATGAAAACGATCCGCGTAAATATATGATACCAGCAAAAACAGCTCTAAGGGAAGCGGCCAAACAGAAAATGATCCTTTGCGGAAGTGCGGGTAAAGCGAAGGTCTCCACATGATTACAACGGTTACTTTAAATGCAGCAATTGATAAAACATATTATCTGGAAAGCTTTAAAATAGGGCAAGTATCGCGTGTAAAGACGATGCACGCAGTTGCAGGCGGTAAGGGAATCAATGTGGCACGTGTTATCCAGCAATTGGGCTACGAAAGTTTAATTATCGGATTTGCTGGTGGGGATAACGGACATTATATTCGATCTGCTTTGAACCTTCAATCGCTGCGGCATGAATTTATTGAGGTCTCAGGGGAATCAAGAATAAATTTGAATATTATCGAAAATGAAAAGAAAACATCTACTGAAATTCTCGAAACGGGTCCCTTTATTGAGGGGCCTCAGATTTCGGAATTTTTAGAGGTGTTCAAAAATGAAGCAAGGCAATCAAAGGTTGTTGTCCTTTCTGGAAGCTTACCTCCCGGTGTGCCAGTGCATTTTTATAAAACCTTAATAGACATCAGCCAGCAAGAGGGTGCGCTCGCGATTCTTGATACTAGCGGCGAAGCGCTTAAGGAAGGTTTGAAGGCCAAGCCCTTTATGATTAAGCCAAACGAAGATGAATTGAAAGCAATTACGGGACAAGAAATCAGTACAGAAGCAGAGTTGTTGCACAGTGTAAGAGGAATTATGGAACAAGGGATTGATTGTGTTGCCGTTTCGTTAGGAGCTAAAGGTTCTATTGTTGGCAATAAAGGACACATATATCGGGTGCATACACCTGCCATAGAGGTTGTTAATCCAGTTGGTTGTGGGGATTCATATATGGCGGGGTTTGCTATCGGGTTAGAAAGAGGTGTTGCTATCGAGGAATGTCTTATGATGGCTGCAGCGGCCGGCACAGCGAATGCAATGTCGGAAGAAGCGGGAAATGTAAAAAAGGATCATTATTTGCATTTTCTAAAGGAGACGCATGTAACGAGAATTGATTGAGATACACAAAAAAATGATATATAATTTCATTGATCTAGGATGGTGAACGTAAATAATTTAGAGTATCGGGGAGAATTTCCATGAAAAGTCTAGAGCTTTCTAAAGGCGAGAAACGACGGAAAAACATCATGAATTTACTTAAACGCCAAGGAAAAGTAACCATTTATGAAATTATTGAGAAGTTTGGCTGCTCTGAAGCAACAGCCCGCAGGGATCTGGATGAGTTGAAACATATAGGTATTATCCGAAGTTTAGGTGGAGCTCAGCTTGAAGGGTTTTCTGTGAGTAGAGAAGTACCTTTCCAAGAGAAAAAACAATTATTATGGCTAGAAAAAGAAGCGATAGCCGCAAAGGCAGCTAATTTAATTGATGAGAGGGACGTTGTCGGTCTGACTGGAGGGACAACAACATTCCTTATTGCTAAAGCAATTAAGCTTCGTAAAAATATTACAGTCGTAACGAATGCCGTTAACATCGCTATGGAATTGTCTGAGGGGGATGATATTCAAGTTGTGCTTACCGGCGGCGTGATGCGACGCAATAGCTTTGAGCTTTGCGGGCCTTTAGCTGAGAAAACAGTCGAAGGATTAAATATTGGAAAAATGTTTTTAGGTGTGGATGGCATTACAGTTGCCCAAGGGATAACTACTTTTTCTGAATCCGAAGCCTTTATCGCAAAAATGCTTATGGAAAGATCCTTGCAAACGATTGCTGTATTTGATCACACAAAGGTTGGCAAGGCATCCCTATTCAGTATCGCGCAGCTCTCAAACCTTCATGCTTGCATTACAAATCAGGCGTTGGATGCAGATTTTACTTCCCATTTGGCAAATTTACAGGTAGAGCTACACGTTGCGGAATATGAAATGTCTGAATAATTCTTGCATTTTTAACCTTCAAATGATAAAATTTCAGACAAACATCAATAACTAATCTTATTTTAAAAACTAAATACATTCCTTCAGGGCAGGGCGCAATTCCCTACCGGCGGTGATCTTGTTGGCTAGCTTTACCCTTCAAGTAAGTCCGCGACCCGTTTATATGGAGACCATTCGCATGGATCCTTCAATGACCGGTGGACTTGGTGTAAATCCAAGACCGACAGTATAGTCTGGATGAGAGAAGGAGCATTTCAAATTTAATGTGTTTGACGACCCATGTACTTTTTTTCACATGCGATTGACGCGAGAGTTCTCTAGAGCGTTAGGCTGAAAAATTGGCAGCGGAAGCCAGTCTATTTTAGTTTGATTTGAATAGTTTATTTTGCCGCCCTGACAAAAAATGTTGGGGTGTTTTTTGTTTTTAGGCTTCATAATTCTTTGCTCTTACAGATGAGGTGAGCTTGCTTGGATTTAATCAATGATGAATTTTATATGCGGATTGCTTTGCAGCTGGCGCATGGGGCTACTGGACAAACCGGTGTAAACCCGATGGTAGGGTGTGTCATTGTGAAAGAGGGCGCGGTTGTCGGGATGGGGGCTCATCTTAAGATGGGAACCGCGCATGCGGAAGTGCATGCATTGGATATGGCTGGGGTGAATGCAGCTGGCAGCACCGCATATGTCACTTTGGAGCCGTGCAGTCACCACGGACGTACGCCGCCTTGCTGTGATCGACTTATTGCGGAGAAAGTGAAGCGAGTTGTGGTTGCTTGCATGGACCCTAATCCACGCGTAGCGGGAACAGGTATAGCGCGACTTCGCGAGCATGGGGTTGAAGTCACTCTCGGTGTTCTCGAGCACGAAGCAATTGATCTGAATGAGAAATTCAACAAATTCATTACAACACGGCTGCCTTTTGTGACTTTGAAAACGGCTAGTACGTTAGACGGGAAGATTGCTAGCAAAACCGGAGACAGCCAGTGGATTACGAATGAGCAGTCTCGGGCTTATGTGCATACGCTGCGCCATCAGCATCAAGCGATTATGGTCGGGGTGGAAACGGTGGTTGTGGACAATCCGAAATTGACGACAAGACTTTCCGTGGCTGCCTTAGATCCGATTCGAATTTTCATTGATTCTAAGCTGCGGACTCCACCAAATGCAAGCGCGTTACAGCAGACTGGACGTACGATTATTGTCACGACCGAGCAAGCATCGGTGGAGAAAATCGAGAAGCTGCTCGAAGCTGGGGCTGAGATCATTAAAGCTGGCGCTGGACCGCGAGTGGATTTGCCTGAAGCAATGAAGCAACTGGCTGCGCAGGAGATTGGCTCTATTCTGCTAGAAGGTGGCGGGCGGTTGAACGGTGCGATGCTTGCGCAGAAGCTGATCGATAAGTGCTATCTTTTCTATGCTGGCAAAATCATTGGCGGAGACGGCGCACCCTCTAACTTCTCGTTTGACGGCTTTGCGAAAATGAGCGAGGCAGTCTGGCTGGATCGGCTGAAGCTGGAGCAATTCGGATCTGACTGGTGTGTCATCGGTTATCCGCAATATGAAGGCGGTGGAAGCTAATGTTTACAGGAATTATTGAAGAAATTGGAACCATGCGCTCGATAAGCAGGCAGGGACAAGCGATGATTCTGAGTGTCCAGGCCAAACAGATTCTCACGGATATTCATTTGGGGGACAGCATTGCAGTCAATGGGGTTTGCTTGACGGTGATTGCTTTTGACACAACTTCCTTTACTGTGGATGTGATGCCGGAGACGTTCAAGCATACAAATTTGCAGAAGCTGCAGCATGGTGATCGCGTGAATTTGGAGAGAGCGATGTCGGCGCGAGGACGATTTGGTGGGCATATTGTGCAGGGGCATGTTGATGCTCCAGGTCGGATTGTCACGAGAACGATAGATCAGAATGCGGTAGCCTTTACGATTGAACCTGACGATTTAGCTATTCTCAGATATATCATTCCTCATGGTTCGATCACCTTAGATGGGATTAGCTTAACTGTTGTGAGTACGGCGGCAGGAACGTTTACCGTTTCGATCATTCCTCATACACTTGCCCAAACGATCCTCAATGATAAGCATGCAGGTGCTTCAATCAATATTGAATGCGACGTACTGGGCAAGTATGTGGAGCGATTGCTGCAATCTCAGGGATCTGCCCCGGGTAGCCCTAGTAAGAAAACAGGTATTACCCAAGCGTACTTAATCGAAAATGGCTTTAACTGAAGCAACACATTAAGATATTGGATAGGAGTGACGTCATGGGAGAGCAGAAGTTTAATTTAATTGAGGAAGCTATTGTAGATTTAATGCTGGGCAAGGTGATCATTGTCGTCGATGACGAGGATCGGGAGAATGAAGGTGATTTTATCGCTTTGGCGGATAAAGCGACACCGGAAGTGATCAACTTTATGATTACAATAGGCCGTGGCTTGGTCTGCGTTCCTATCACGGAAGAGCGTGCTCAGCAGCTTGACTTACCCCCGATGGTTGCACAAAATACCGATTATCACGGGACAGCATTTACGATCTCGGTCGATCATATGGCAACAACAACGGGGATTTCCGCACATGAACGTTCCCGAACCGTACAAGCGTTAATAGATCCCAAAGCTAAAGCGCAGGAGTTTCGGCGTCCAGGGCATATGTTTCCCTTGGTTGCCAAAAAAGGCGGTGTTTTGCGACGTGCGGGTCATACCGAGGCGGCAGTTGATTTGGCAAGAATGTGCGGCTCGTTTCCAGCTGCAGTCATTTGTGAAGTAGTTAAGGAAGACGGAACGATGGCTAGAGTACCAGATCTATTAGAGCTGGCTGAGCTTCACAACTTAAAGATCATCACGATTGAGAATCTGATCCACTACCGCAATGAGAAAGAAAAACTGGTGAAACGTGAGGTGGAAACGAAGCTTCCTACGGAGTATGGTGTTTTCAATGCTATTGTTTACTCCAACGAAGTGGATCAAAAGGAGCATGTTGCACTGGTTAAAGGTAAGCTCGATACAAGCAAGCCGGTTTTGGTGCGTGTTCACTCGGAATGCCTCACGGGTGATGTGTTTCACTCCCGGCGCTGTGATTGCGGTCCGCAGCTGGAAGCGGCACTAAAGCAAATTGGCGAAGCAGGCTCAGGCGTGTTGCTTTATATGCGCCAGGAGGGTCGCGGCATCGGTCTTGTGAATAAATTGAAGGCTTATGTGCTGCAGGAGCAGGGATTGGATACGGTTGAGGCGAATAATAAACTTGGCTTTGCTGCAGATTTACGCGATTATGGAATAGGTGCGCAAATTTTGAAGGATCTTGGCATCCATCAGATGAAGCTGTTAACGAATAATCCGAAGAAAATCAAAGGGATCGAAGGCTACGGTCTGGAAGTGGTGGAACGCATGCCAATCCAAATCATCGCTAACAAGGATAACCTGGAATATTTGCAAACGAAAAAAAATAAAATGGGCCATTTGCTCAAATTTGCTGAAGTAGTGGAAGGGGATTTTACAATATGACAAAAGTTTATGAAGGCCATTTAGTATCGGAGCAAGCGAAGTATGGTATCGTGGTAGGACGTTTCAACGAATTTATTACAGGCAAGCTTTTATCCGGCGCCTTGGATGCTTTGAAACGCCATGGAGCAGGTGAAGAGGATGTTGAAGTCGCCTGGGTTCCCGGCGCATTCGAAATCGCTTTAATCGCGCAAAAAATGGCGGAAAGCGGTAAATACGATGCAGTCATTACATTGGGCGCGGTAATACGTGGATCAACGCCGCATTTTGACTATGTGTGCAGCGAAGTGGCTAAAGGTGTATCGGCAATCAACTTAAAGACAGGCATTCCGACAATCTTCGGCGTCCTAACAACAGATTCCATCGAGCAAGCCATTGAACGCGCAGGCACCAAAGCCGGCAACAAAGGCTGGGAAGCTGCAACGGCTGCCATTGAAATGGCTAATTTGGTTAAGCAATTGAAGGCGTAAGCAGACTTTAAGGGTCTGTTTATAGGAGACGTAGGGGAGTAATGGGTATGTCTGGAAGGCACATTCATTACGCACTGGAGTTCTACTTTTAAACAAGCTAGGGGGATCACCTTTGAAAGTTACTTACAAGCTGGAGTCTTTTGAAGGCCCCTTGGATTTATTGCTTCATCTGATTGATAAGTCGGAAGTGGATATTTACAATATTCCGATCAAAGTGATTACGGATCAATACATGGCCTATTTGGGCGAGATGCAGGAGATGGAGCTGAACGTGACCAGTGAATTTTTGGTTATGGCGGCAACACTATTGTATATCAAAAGCAAAATGCTGCTGCCGAAGCCGCCGCCAATGACCGATCTTGATGGCGATTATGACGAGGAAGGTGAGGATCCGCGTGCAGAACTGGTTCGTCAATTGCTCGAGTACCGTAAATTCAAAGGGATTGCCGATCATTTGCGGGAAAAAGAGCTGGAACGCAGCTTGATCTACACACGCGAACCCTTGGACTTAACGCCTTATCAACGGGTTATTCAGGAAAATCCCGTCAAAGGTCTTTTTCCTAGTGATTTGATGATTGCGTTTCAAAAGGTCCTGCGTCGCGTAGTTTCACGAAATGTAGTGACGAAGATCAAGCGTGATGAAATTTCGGTGAAAGAACGGATTAAAGAATTGATTCTTTTGTTGCAATCAAGAGGCGGCAAGGTGCTATTCTCCAAATTGTTTGACGCTGAAGTGACCCGTGAGGACATTGTTGTCACTTTTCTGGCCATGCTCGAATTAATGAAAATGAAAGTGATTGTTTGCTACCAGCATAAATTGTTTGATGATATTGTTATACAGGCTAGAGAGGATGAAATCGTCGGTGAATTTAAAGCAGATGAAGTCAATTATTGAAGGTTTGTTGTTCGTGTCCGGGGACGAAGGCATCGATGCCAAGCAATTGGCTGAGATTCTGGAGGAAGATATTGCAACCGTGCTAGATGCGGTTAGGCAGCTTAGCAAGGATTTTCAAAAAGCGGGTAGAGGGGTGCAGATTGTCGAGCTGGCGGGTTTTTTCCAAATGACATCTTTGCCGATACACGCGGTTTATTTTGAACGTCTAGCTTATTCCCCGTCACGATCCTCACTCTCTCAATCGGCTTTAGAAACGCTGGCGATTGTGGCGTATAGACAACCGATTACCCGAGTGGAAATTGAAGAAATTCGCGGGGTTCGCGCGGATCGTGCGCTGCATAATCTGGTCGCCAAAGAATTAATCGAAGAGGTTGGTCGGGCGGATCAACCGGGAAGACCGATTCTGTATGGAACTACGAAGCAGTTTATGGAGTATTTCGGCTTGAGCGGATTGGGTGAGCTTCCGGAGGCATCTACGTTTGAGAATGATGTGAATTTGGAACAGGAAACCCGCATGCTCTTTGCCAGGCTTGATGGGCAACTGACTTTTGATGATATCGGTGATGATGAAGCAGAAGATGAGACTGAAGCTGAAGATCAAGCTAGAGATGAAGAAATAATTTAATCTAGCAGCGATAATAATGAAGCTTCCTAATCACGTATTTATTCCCAACAATTGACGCATACTAACTTCGTATAATATGGCAGATATTTTATGCCATCAGCGGAGTTTTTTTGTGTACGGATTTTGAGGGGAGACCTGTGAATCATGATTTGGTTAGGGCTGGTTTTATTTGTTGTGATTGTAGTGGTATGGATTGGCTTGAGTCATTTGCACATTCAATTGTTTTTCTCGCGCGTGAAGGATAATGATTACTTTTTTGTTCATTTCAAAATGCTTGGTGGGCTGATCACCTATCGAATGGACATCCCTTTAGTTGAATATCGTGGGGTATTTCGCGGCATTATTGTCAAGATTAGGCGATCAATGCGTTTACCGAAAAATGAAAATCAGCACAAGCAAAAACAGCAGTTTACACCAGAGCGTATTTCAGATATCTACCATTGGGGAAAACATTTATTGGCACATTTGATGGACTTTACCGTTTGGCTTCGTCACACACTTATGCACGTGAAGTGCAGCGAGTTCCGTTGGGATACACGCCTTGGGATTGGCGATGCTGCGGAAACCGCTTTGGCTACAGGAATGTTGTGGGCTGTAAAGTCGACGGCGTTTGGTTATATTTTTCAATATGTGCATTTACAGGCGAAGCCGAAGTTATCGATCCAGCCGCAATACAATCATCCGGAGTTTTCAACTGAACTCTCCTGTCGCGCGAATATTCGCATAGGTTATCTGTTTTTTTCGCTGCTGCTTTTAGTATGGCGGATTATGAAATCCAAAGGCGGGTTAAAGATCTGGCAGAGAGTTCTATCTCGTCCGCAAAGGGTACCTCAATGACAGGGTAGTACTCCGTAAAAATCAATTATAACAAAGCTATCCCGTTGACATTCGATGGCGAATTGCAACGATGTAGCTATTAACTAGTTTAATTTCATAACAGTAACAAGTTTTTTGGGAACACGCTATAGGTCTGACTATCATTACAACTCATGGACAACAATGAATGCCCGTTAGTAGTGTAGATGGATGGAGAACGCGCACGTTTTCGCTGTTGCTGGAAATTATAGTTAAGAACACCGGAATCATGATTTGAATCGAAGGAAGTCCGCAAAAAGTGCAAGCTGATGGGCAAACGCCATGATCCGCATAATGTGATCCATATTTCCGCTAGAAACGGGGCGATTACAATGAAGGTAATTTCACACGCGAAAACGATTCAGGATTACCCACAGGTTGCAGAGTGTAGAATTTGAAGTGTTGTAAATAAACAAAAAATTCCTCTTGAAATTAGAATGTATGTTCGATATTATGAATATAATAGTGTAGAACACTTGTTCTAAACGCATAGCTATAACGTTTAAATTCGGAGGTGGGCGGCATGCTTGAGAAATATGCCGGACAGATTGTGGAAATCATTTATGTGGATAAGCATAATCAGATCACCCAGCGTTTGATTGAAGTTAGGTCTGTCCAAGGGGATATGGTGAAGGCTTATTGTCTGAAGCAGAAAGCGCCAAGAGTCTTTAGGCAGGCTAGTATTCTCGCGGTATGGCCCATCTCCAGAACAAAATTCGGGTGAGAGCGGCGTTTAATTCAACTGGATGCCCGATTCTTGTACTTTATACTTGCAAAGCTTCAATACACGCCGAACTATCATTCTTTACATTGCCGACTAGCTTGGAAACGGGATAAGCAAACATGCCTTCCGCAGGAAAGGGGCGGAGCAAAGCTTGCAAATCCGCAATCTTTTGCTCTTTATCCAACCAATTTTTTTCATCCTCAACCCTCAGGATAACCGGCATCCGGTCATGGATTTCTGTCATCAATTCGTTCGGTTCAGTGTATCTATATAAATTATTGTGTGCAAAATTAAAAACATTAATTAATTCGTTATATAGTGAGCATTTTTCTGTGAAATTAAATTGCGCATAATTAAAATTGTGCAAATAGGCGCTAATTATGCACAGTTTTTAAAGTAGCTCTACCATGGCATAGATTATTAATAATTTTTTGAATTAAGAGCCTTCAAACGTATGATGACTCTTAGAATGAATGATAAACGCTATTTCTTTTTTTCGTGTATTTGGAACCGCAACAGTTTGGATCTTGAATATAAGTTTAAACTGCCCGACTATAACACAAATAAAACTAATGTGTTCCGTTGGCATTTAATTAACAATCACATTCGTCCCCATTTAACAGAAATCTGATGCGTTACTCGATAAACAATTTCCAACTTTCGCCAACCACGATTTACCCGTTTCCGTTGAGTTAATATTCTGTCCACTTTTTGCTATTATTTTAAAATAGTTGAACAATCGCAAAGTTTTGCACAAGAATAAAGGAATTTAAGAAGGATTATCGAATAGATAACTCATCTGGCAAATTTTGTCGAAAAGGTTGGTTATTGATGATAGAGAGAGTCAAAAAATGGCTTTTAACGCCTGTAGGAAAAACCATAATGTTCGTCCTATCAGTTATTGTCTCTGGTATCCTTTGCGGTACATTTGTTACTGAGATTACTGTAAATGGAGCTCTATTATGGTTGATGTTTTTTAAAACTGCTTCATTTTATACCTTATTGGTATACATTTTCATCTTATATATTTATAACAGATATATATATGTTGAAGAAAAAAACGTCAAGATATTTCTAGATCAAGACTACTGCAGGGCATACATAAGAAGCAGATCATTACCTGCTATGATGTCTCGTTATGAAGATTTAATTAGTCAAGGGTTAAATTCAACCGAACTGGTTGAGATACAGTCACAATTAGAGGAACTGATAAAATGAAAACTTTGATTTCAAATGAATTAATTAATAAATTGACATTGTATAAAGACAATTTAATATTTCTTAATAATCTTAATAGCTTTATTAACTCTATTCAAAACGGGGATACATCGGTACTTTTAAAATCCAAACTTGTGGAAAAAAATATCTATGTCTATAAACTTCATGGTATGAGGGTATTTTTTTCGATCCAAGTGGATAATGATGGTAATGAAGTTTTTGCTCTTTTAGATTTTGTTCATCGGGATAATTTGACTAATAAAATAGTTACAATGAATCCTATTTATAACCATAACATCAATCCGGTTTATAATCATAACATCAATCCGGTTTATAATCACAATATCAATCCAGTTTATAACCATAACATCAATCCGGTTTATAATCACAATATTAATCCTGTTTATAATAAGAATATCAATCCTGTTTATAATCACAACATCAATCCTGTTTATAATAAAAACATCAACCCTGTTTATAATCACAACATCAATCCTGTTTATAATAAAGACATCAATCCTATTTATAATCCCTCATTTAATGGTTATCATGTATACAGCTTGGATATGCAATCAAATGAGTATATTATTGATGCTAATGAAAGTATAAAGCTTTTTTATGATAAAAAATCAAAATTCGTCAAGTACGCTACTGAAAACAACGATAAAGGATATGTGATTTTTGATACTAATAACCATTGGGTTCAATACATGATTCCTGACAGCGATGGAGGTTTTGTGCTATTTAATAAGGACGGTCGTTGGATGGGTACTATTAAATAAAGTGATTTTCCTGATATCCTTTTACTCTCATGATAACAAGATCAGCGCTGCACTACAGAGGATAAAAATAAATTATATGGTAGTTTCAATTAATGAAAAAGAAGCCGCAGCAAAGCGGACTTCTTAACAAACGTCCCTCGTTTAATTGGGGATAAATGTATAAAATAATTAAAAACATATTATTGTTATATGTTGGGGGTAACAATGAAAACTTCGTGGTTTCTTTTATTTGCACAAAGATATACATTTTGGAAATTACGTAATTTATTAATAAAAACAATTTTCAAATCAGAGACTATATCTTATCGCATTAGGTTTGGATTACGAGAAGAAAAAGATAGTACATATACTTTGATTAGTTTAATAAGTTTGGCGAGCATACAATTACTACTTGCAATGTTATTTTCAATTGGGCTTCAATGGTTAGATCATTCTTTTGATCCACTTTATGTATACCTAAATATTAATATTCCTGAAGACGGTCTATACGGCAATCTATTTGCCTCAGTGGGGGCTATAGGAGGAGTATTTATTGGTTTATACTACGCTGGTGTTAGTGCTATTGGAAGTACTATTTATTCGAAAGTGCCTAATGAAGTTAGAAATCTTCTTGCGAAAGAAAGAATCGGATATGTATATATGCGTTTCTTGGTATTTACAACTTTCATCAGCTTTTGCTTCATTTCTCTCAGAGCTTTAGGGTTCCCACGAATACATATTGCAGTGCCTCTTATTTGTATACTAGCTGGAATTGGAATTATTGGATTTATACGACTAGGACAAAGAACCTTCCATCTCTTCGATCCATCTACCTTGTCGATACCTGTGCTTTATGAGATAAACAGAAATTTACAAAGAGTTAAAGCAGATGGGTTCCAATGGGATGATTCCTCATTTCAAAAACACTCCAGGGAACAAGCTAAATCAAACTTTGAACTGCTTTGTACATTAGCAAATATCACTTCAAAGGAAATACATTTGTCGGGGAGACCTTACCTACAGTTAATTCAAAAGTTCATTGTGTTTTTAACAAATTATGAACAAACCAAAAAGAAAATACCTTATAAGAGTGATTGGTACGAGATGAAATATCGTCGAAAAGAATGGTATCGAAGTAGTGATCACAATGTTACTATGGCGCTTAGGATACGAGGTGATTTGCAGCCAGAAGTTGACTATGATCGTTTTTGGGTCGAAAATATAGCACTTGAAGCTATTTACGAATGTTTGAAATTAAACTTGCAAAAATCCGAATATGAAAATGTAACTAAGATTCTTTATTATTTAAAACATTATATCTATGAAGTTGCATTTGAAAGTGATCTTACAAGAGCTATTGATCAAATTGATAAGGTTATGGAGATTATTTTAAAAGAAATAACTAAAGCAGAAGAATTCGTTTTTGAAGACGAAAACATCATGCTCCTAGGTATAATGGATCATATTTCATTGATGATTATAGAAAGTTTCTTAAAATTTGTGGACTTTTTAAATACTAACTCAATTCAAGAGATAGATAACAAATTAAGTAGAGTTAAATGGAACAGTAAAAGTGATCTTTTTAATCAAAACTTTCCAACGTTTCTACTCCCACGATTAGAATGGCTCCGCGAATATCTTCAATTTGAATATTCTATTGAAGGGCAGTTAATAAGTCCTCCGTGGTATAGATTAGAATTGATATCGCAAGTTTATTCAGGGAAATTAAAGGAAGGAATAGAAAGTCTTGTTATTAAATGTGCGGAACTTTTTAAAAGATGGATTCAAAGTACAGATGCATTGAATCGCCCACTCCTTTCATGTGCTATTATGAGTCGTGAATGGGAATATTGGCATAAGGTTGAGTCCCACATTAATCAAATTATAAACAAATGGAATTATTTGTATTCCAATAGACGAATAGCTGAAATGTCATGGCCCGAAATTATCATTGATGAAATAAATACAAAGAGGATTAAGCAAAAGATGAACTAATTAGCAAGATGTCAGGTTATGGAGCATGGCTTAATTTTAATCCTTTAAGTGATAAATTTCCAGATTTCAGTGGACAATTCTTGAATATCTGTGCGGAGGAATTAATTAATTGTTTTCACCAAAATAAAATTGAAGAATTTAGAAATATTTATAAAGGCTTTTTTGTAGGTTGTTTGTCAATGTTTGGTAAATTAAAACCTGAAGTTCGAAAGAGTGACTGGCAAACAATACAGGAAATGAAGATTGCCTTCGCTCCTCTTCTTGATCTGCTTGAAATAAGTGGCTATGCAAAAATAATGTCAGAATATTATGAAGATGAAAATTGGTGGAAAGTAATTCAAGAGATGTGGGATAAGTATCTAGAAGATCACGATCTTTTAAAAACTGTTGAACTTTTCACTACCGCTATTAAAATTACAGAACAAGCATTTGAAATTGCTCATCGCAGTACATTGAGATTTTCATGGAGACAGTATATAGAAGCACATTTAAGTCATATCCCTAAAAGAGAGATTTATTCAGAGAATAGATTTACACCAAGAATCTTAGTCCTTCATTCAAGTGTTCTTTTACGGATTTTGGCAAAAGGAGAATATAGTAGCTTTCATAATTTTAGGGATGGAATTGGAGTCTTTATTTATTATTACCTGCATGAATATAAAGAAATCAAATCATTTGAAGTGAGCAGAGGAAGAAATTTTTCAGCCATAGAAAAGATAATTAAATCAGAAATCGATTTTTACGATCAAAATACCTAATTCAAGAGATTGGAATGAACGCTATGAGAATGAATTATTCTGCTAAGTCATTAAAAAGATTCCCTAGCTTAGATACAAAACGAGATAATAATAATTTATCTCTACATATGTTATTGGAGGATCTGCACTTAGCCGTTCTGCCAATTGGAGGGAACAGCCAATACCACCCTAATTTCTCTATTGATATAATTGGAAATATTGATAACATTCCTTATATAAAAAAGCTTTTACGTTCACTTTGCAATTATGATCATTATGATTTGAAAAGTACAATATGTGATGCTGTTGAAAATATCGCAGGTAGTTTAGTTTATAATGGCAAATGTCATTTTGAAATAGCGATTGATGACGATGACCCGAATCAAAAGTATTTAGTATCCTTTACTTCTAAGCGACTTTTTCGTGCATTTCGCTATTATGTTCAAATAGTACCACGAGCAGATTGGCAGTTACATGGTAAACGAATTAATTTTATCCGCAATAACAATATTTGGTTATTGAATTTTCCAAAAACTCTAAAAGGCACAAATGGTTATAAAAAAACTCTACTTAAGATAAAAAAAATTGATAGGCTCGGACCAAAATTTTGGGTTAATAATATTCAGTTACATTTTAACAGTTCTGTATTTGATTTTTTATTGTATGCTAAAAAAACAGAAATCCATATTCACAAATTGACAAGCTATTTAGGATGGGACATGCGTTCAACAGATCAAAAAACCAAATTTTATCAGATATATAAAAAAATCATGATTGAATCAGCAAAATCAATTATTAGAGAACACATAATTGATAATTTAAATATTTTATTATCAGACCTGGGTTATGATTGTAAAATTGTCGTTGTTGGAATTCCTTCTTCGGAAGAGATTGTTTCTATGAAAGAAAAATTTATTTCCGGAACAATGGACTTTAAAGAAGTTCTTGAATCAATATCACTTTTATAAATAGTTGAAAAACAGAACAAATTAATTTATTTGGTTCCTTAAAATTACCAATAATCAATTTATGAAAAAACCCTCTAATAAGGTATTTGATCGAGAAACGATTCTAAAAAATGCTAAGGGCTTCTAGCTCTGCTGCCAACTTTTTAGAACCACCCATACCTTTTACATATTTTAGTGGGCCACTTGTTGACCAATTTAATTCTTTAATACATTTTACAAAGGCAGGTATTGAATTATAATCCGCCTTAATACTGGTTTCTTTCATGTTTTTTGATATTACTCTTGAACCTGCCATCGAGAGAGCGTCCAGGCATACAATATGGGTAATTCGATATTCACTATAGTCAAGCCATTCTTTATGCAAATTTTCTTTAATTGAATTGTAAAACGTCAATGCTAATGATAATTTTTCCTGTTTATTTAAATTTGTTATCTTTGGATCCTTCGTTAATAAATGCAACATTCTGTAGAGGTTTTGAAGGGTTATATGACGTCCTTTGTTGCGCTTTCCAATAATGCTACCAATATGGTAAAAAGGACTGTCCTGACGTACTAGAAGCTCCGTAGCAACCCAACTTATATCATCTGAATCCCGTCTAAGAAATTTACTTAGAGAGGGACCAATGCCTTTGGCTTTCGTATTAATCGTATCGAATAATTGTATTTCTTCGTCTGCATCCAGACAATGAAATGCCAAAAAGGGCACGTTTATGTCTGAATTAGTTTCTTGCACATATCTTCTTATTCCCCCTAATCTATGCTGTCCATCCATAAGTGAAGCCTTTCCTTTACAGAATAGCCGTCCAAAAGATGGTCTTGTTTTATCGTAAGAACTAAACTCCCAGTTGTCACCAGCATTTAATAAAATAGGTGTGAAGAGAGAATTCTCACCTTTCGATAAATAAACTGCAAAGTCATTGCATCTTTTGGAATCAACCGGTCTTTGATAACCTTTTATAGATGGATGATCATATGGTTTTACATATGTTAAATTTAATGCAACTGAAGCTGGGAGATAACTTTGATAAGCAACCTTTCCGCGCATTTTACATTGTAAAACATTTTCAATTACTGCTTGATTTGTCAATGAATCCATTGTGAGACCTCCTGAAGTATTAAAAGTTATGTATTTTAAATATAGAACTTATAAGTTCTAAATTCAATGGAATTTATAGTATATTGATCTTTAAGACATATTCAGGCTTACCTACTCTAATAGAGAGGTGATAGAATTGTCTTTATTGGTGAATTTAATAGGTGAAAAAATTAGGAATTTGAGAAAAATTAAAGGAATTACTCAAGAAGAACTTGGCGAGCGAGCTCAACTACAACACTCTTATATTGGCGGAGTTGAAAGAGGAGATAGAAATATTTCTCTGGAAACTTTAGAAAAAATTATGACTGCTTTAGATCTTTCACCAAGTGATTGGATTCATTTTGGTGAATTAGAAGCTAAAAATGAAAAATTGGAAAAGGAAAAACTATTAGAGATACACAAATCACTACTAAAACATCGAGAAATTGAAGAAATACAGTTAATTCATCGTCTGACTAAAGATATATTAATTACTTATGGAAATAATTATTAGTCCAGAATAGTGTAAGTTACACGGATAAAAGGACCAGTGTAAGAGGGACTTTTCTTTGAAATAAACAATTATAACTTCCATATTTTTTCCTACTAGTTCATTTTAGGTATTATTATACCAACACAGGTTAGTTTATTTGGTTTAAAAAAGCAGAAGAAGGGAATCCTCTGCTTTTTTACATCCGCAAATTATTACATCCGCTTAGGTGTTGGTAATCCAAGTACTTGAAGTGCTTCTTGAAGAGTTTCTTTAAACAATTTAGTAAGCCACAAGCGAAGTTCAAGTTTGTTTTCGGTTGCTTTTAAGATTGGGCAAGAGCTATAAAAGTTATTAAACAATGTAGCAAGTTCAAAGGCATATCCGCAGATCAAATTAGGTGCAAGTTGTTTTACTGCCAATTGAAAGGTCTCATGCCAATATGCAATCTGTCTTAATAAAATATACTCTTGTGGTTCAAGTTCTATGGACTTAGTAAAGGATTCATTGGTTAAATGAGGTGTTTTTAGGGATTTATCCAGAATACTATTTGCTCTGGCAAATGAATAAAGTAAATAGACGCCAGAGTTCCCGGAAATTTCTGTTGCCTGTTCTAAATCAAAAACAACCTCCGTTTGCAAATGATACTTTAAGAGATAGTACCGAATAGCAGCCGCGGCAATAGATCTGCTTGAAAGCCCATTTTTTCTTTTGCGTTTTTGATCAATAATTTGCTCCATACGATCCAATAAATCGGATACTTTGATACCGATTCCTTGACGTCCCGACATGGGATATGACTTTTTGCCATCTGATGTATCTACACCTATTCCTAGTGCTGTTTCCGGGCTTAAGGATACAACTCCATAACTCACATGCTTTAAATTGTTAGCCTGTTCTTGATAACCAAGTGCATCAAGGGCTTGCTTTACCATTGCTTGAGGATATTCTTGTCTTTGATCGATGACGTTAATAACAATATTGGCATTCCCGATGGGCTTTTTAATACCTTGCGGGTGAGTTGACCAAACATGGCCCACGAATTTCTTATAGGTAAAGTCTTTGTCGATTAGACCAAATTTCCACAAATGATAAGCTATATCTTTTGCTGTATAAGTGAGTATCCCATTCGATCTGACCAATACTTTATCTGCATTGAAATCTAATTCATCTTTGGAATCAGTTTGCTCTTCGGTATGTTTTAATACCCAACAACCAATAAATTTCCCTTCTGTAACTTTATGAAACACATTAGTTTGCTGCAATAATTTAAAAGTAGAATCCCATAAACCTTCTCTAACGATGTTGCTTTCCCAAACAAGTACATTATAGTTAATTCCGAATTGCTTCATTTCCTCTATTTGTTCACGTACGATTCTTTCGGCAACTAAGGAACCGATCCATGCCATATTAGAATGACCTTCTTCTAACGCATGTAACATTTTCGTACGCTGTTCTTGCAGGATTGGGTTAACCTTGTATAATTTGTTTACTTCGGCATATGTTTCCCAACAATAATCACCAAAACGAACATAGGATTGATCTGTATGTGTGTTAAGGATTCCTACAACAGTATCAGCTAATTGATTACCAAGATCATCAATATAGTTGTGGACCTCAATATTGTTTCCCGCCAAAGCCAACATTTGAGCTAATGCATCTCCAATACAAGAGTTCCTTAGATGTCCGATATGAGCTGATTTATTTGGATTTATGGAGGTATGCTCAATTAAGATCTTAGATTTAGATGCCTTTGGAGGCTCGAATTTTCTTGTGGCCCACACCTGCCAATTCACAAAAAAGTTAATGAATCCCGGTTGTGCCACAACGATTTTATAAAACAATCCACCAATGATTTTTCGTTGTTCAAAGTTTTGTTGTAATTCCATGGCGATTTGAATGGGTGATTTCTTTAAGATTTTTGCTAATAGCATGGCAATATTCGTACTATAATCACCATGTTCTATATGAATTGGATGATTAATGTTGATGTCAGTTAAATCGTCGTAATTCACTCCATAATTAATTAATAGAAGTTCTACTTCCTGCTTTATTTCATTGCTTAGTAAATTACTTATCATGAATATTCCTCCTCTAATGTGTGAAAAACAAAAAGCCCCCGTCTCAATAAGAGACGAGAGCTATAAAAGTTCCCGTGGTACCACTCTAAGTGTTAAATCAAATCAATTGATTTTAACCACTCATCAGATAACGGCATTTGCCGGATCTTCCTACATACTGTTTCGGAAGACCATTTCCCGAGTCCGCTTCGTTCAAGACGTCTGTACCGGATCTCACCCATTCCGGCTCGCTGTGACTCTCAGTCTTGAATTACTATCTCGTTCATTAATATTCAATATGGGTTGATCTGGTATTTAAAGATATTTATATTTATACAGTAACACCAAATAAATGTCAAGGAGGTGGTATATAACCTAATTAGCATATTTGTCGTTAAACATATTCGTCATTCTCAGTAATCGAAGGCTAGTCTTTGTGGTATCGACTACTGGCGGGAAACAATAGCTCAATAAAAGTAGCGGCAGTCTAGGACTTTATTTAGGGTACAAAGCTGCCGCTGGTGACTGCCACTTTAATTCCATCAATGATTTGGTTCAAAGGATATATAAAATCGTCATAGGAGTTGTTTGTAATCTTTCTTGCATTGTCAACATGAAAAGACAATATTAAAGTGCTAACTCAATGCTCTCTCTCCATCAGACTTCCTTTTGAATCAAGTTCTCATCATTATTTCTTACATTTCCTACTCGATTCGAAACAGGATATGCGTACATTTTTTTAGAATCATATGGAACCAATAAATGGCGGAGCTTCTCTGGTTCTTTTAAATCCTGATTTAGCCATAAAAGTTCATCTTCTCGACGTAGTATAACTGGCATTCGATCATGGATGTCTTTCATTAACTCGTTCGAAGTTGTGGTTATTATACAACATGATTGGATAACCTCACCTCCTGGCCTACTCCAAGTTTCATGTAGACCCGCAAAACTGAAGACTTTTTCATTTATAAGTTGTATTCGCATAGGTTGCTTATCTATGCCAATATTCTTCCATTCGTAAAAGGAATCTGCAATAATTAAACAACGTTTATATTTAATCGAACTCCGAAAAGATGGTTTTTCTTCAAGTGTTTCTGCTCGCGCATTAAATGTTTTATACGCGATCTTTTCGTCCTTTGCCCATGGTGGAATTAATCCCCATTTAAAGTCAACAATCTGGTTTCGACCATCTTTGTTTACTACTGCAGGAACGATTTGAGTTGGGGCAATATTATATCTTGGTGTGTGAAAGGGGCTCTTAATGTCCGTTGCATATCTTAACAATAATTCATCAATTGTAACTGTCACAGTGTACCTTCCGCACATTTTAACTGCCTCCTCGAATCACCGTATCATTACGTTAATCTTCAAATAGAGTTTTGAAATTATTTTTAAAATCCGTACTCATAGCTGCCTTTCTTGAACTAGAGGATATCTGTATTATGTTTTTTAATCCTTCCTCTTCCCTAAATGTCGAGTAGGTCCCCTTAACGGAAACTTCAAGGTATTTTTTCTCGAAATATGCAGCTTTTTTTTCAAGCTCCTTTATTGTTTCTTTCTGAGAATCCACAACATGCTTACAACTATTATATTCTTTTTCTTTGGAAAAGTAATGCAATGATTGTTCATAGGATGATTGAATAAGCTCATTAACATGCAATAATGACTCTATCAGTTTTTTTTTATTATTCCAGTATCGTTCGACCAATTCAACTACATTTGGTAGTGGAAGGTCACCATCTTTGCTCCCGTAATCCATGTCTAGTGGAGCATTAATTCGAGTAATTTCACCTTTCATACGACGAGACCAGACGTGTCGCTTAATCCCAGTTATTTTTTCGAGTTGTAAAGGGTTTATTGCTTTACCGGGAACCTGTGTAACACATTTTAAAAGTAAATCTTTCAACTCTTTATCAGTGTAAGTTTGAGGACGACCTCTATCATTTGTTGTTTTATCTTTCAATTGAGCACCTCCTCAAAGAATGAATCTACTATGGCTTTTTGCCGAATGAGTCTGTTCAATTCATTCGCTTTATTTAGGAGATTCTCTTGCCCGGAATTTTGGAATTCAAAGGTTTGAAAATTATACGACATATCCATACTGATTCGTTTCATTAATTCCAATTGTTCTGAAATTCTGTGTTTTAACCTTTCAGAGCTATCGGTTAACCAATCAGTGGCTTCATTTAGTCGATCTTTAGGGATGAAAAAGTGTTCACAATATCGGCAATCACCTACAAGGCATTTTGAAGGGTGATACGTGCAATAGCCATATTCTACTTCGTATGTCTCTTGAAAATCTGATTTCACATAAATTTGTGCTTTCGCAAATATATTACTAGAATTAAATGATGGATCACGAGAAGACTCATTGAATTTTTTCATTTTGTATGTTTTAGAAAGAACGTAAACAAATGATTGAGCGTAATAATCCAAGTGACTATGGTAATGCATTTGTGAATGTAAGCTCCTATGCCCACCCATACGGGCGATACTTAGCATGTTAAACCCTTGAAGCATCATGTTACAAAACGCAAAATGTCTCGTATCCCCGGGAGATACTTGTATTAAATCACTATAACCATATTTTCCTTTAACTATCTCGGCATAAAAGTAAGAAAGCAATAATCTGAATTGAGGGCCCTCTAAATAGTCTGTATTCTTCTTATATTTAAAATTATTTCTTCCATCATTTAAAGAATAATAATAGGACCAATAGGATAACAAATATGGCGATGATGGATGATGTTCTGTCATGCTTAGGTATTCTTTTATCATAATGTAGGTCTCGTAGTTAATTTGTAACGTATCCGTAATTTCAATTTCTTTGAGGTTTTTCCTCTTCTCCTTTTTTCGAGGTACTTTTAAGTTGTATGCACCTTCAGGTGTTATTGAAAGAGCATCACGCCTAATAGAGCGAAACTCTGAGGGTCTTAAAGGAATAATCTTCGTTATCTTCCACCATAACAAAACAGGATAGAATTTTACCTTTTCATCAAATGAGCATTCGTTAGAAAATCGCTCGATAACCTCGTTAAAAAGTAAAATGTCCTGATAGGGTGGCAAACTTCTAATTGATGTAATTCGACCAGTAAAAGGGAGGCAAGCATCGATATAACTATCTCTTATAGGAAGAATGTAATAATTTAAAAAATCTATGACTGCATCTGCTACAGATAATCTGACATGTTTTGTAGCTTGATGAATAAATTCTTCAAGTAGGTTTAATTTTTCTAATTTAAATCCTTCTGTTAGAAAGACAATTTGTTTAAGTTTATTGAAATCTACAAGCGTATTACTTGTAACATAACCATTTGCTTTTTTCAAAACCACCCAACATTTTAGAGCATGTTGAATATCTACGTACATATCAAGATCAAAGATAAATGTACAATCATAGTTTCCATTTTTCATGATCCAATTCCTGTCATGATATTGACCTTGAATAATGATTCCTTTTGCCTGAAGATTATTAAAATGAATTTCATTTTTTTGGTTTTCCGTTTGATTGAAAGTGATTTTCCCTGTGGAAATAACAGATCTGTTTTTAGATAAGTTAATAATTTTTTCACTTTTTATCATGGGTATCCTCACTTGTGAAAAGCATTTTATGTTCTATTTCAACTAATTTTTTTTCGAGGGTTTTTAAATCTAAATATTGATTTATATACTCCAGTCCAAATTCAATTTTCGCCTGTGTAAGAATGTCAAGCAACCTCCAAAGTATACTAGTATCTCTCAATAGAGACCCAAATTGAGTAAGATTATTAATTGAATCTACCCGTTTATTTATTTCTTCTATGATACTAATCATTAAAAAAGTCTTCGGTATTATGTTAGAACAAGTTAAACAGGTCGAGGCTGTCGGGCTGCTACAATTTGGATAAACTAAACATTGGGCATGTTGAATTTTTGCGGGCATCTCACCACGGAAAACTTTATTTAAAGTAGTTTGGATCTCTGATTTCGGCATGTTTGCTATTTTAAGTGCAAGAGATACTTTTTCATCATGTTGTGATTTTAAAAAATAGGCCATACCTTCTAAATTTCCTGGCGTATATTTTGAACGAAACTCCTGTATTAATATCGTTTGTTGCTCCATTGTTAACTTATTAATTTCAATTTGGAAAAGGGCATGTATCATGAAATGATATAGCCATCCAAAATGTCCCCGATTAAATAGGTTAATCGAAACTTTATCAAGACTTCCGTCGCTATTAGTTGCCTGAATGTAGGTTGCTGTTGTATCTAATTCTTTATGTGCTCTTAGGCGTTGAGCTAATTCATAGGCAATATCAGCGTTACCTTCAATTTCTGCGACACTGTGAAAAAAATAAGTAAGGAGCGTCCGATTCATCTTTAAACTTTTAAAGGTTTCTAGATCTGGACGTTCTTTGAAGAAAAGGCTCGAAGATTGATTAAAAGCACCCCGGTTGCTTTTAGAAAAGCGGATTAAGTATTCATCATTTGTTTTTCTACGATGTAATTCTGCGATTATTAATACGGTTGCTGCAGGAATTTGCATATCCTTATTTACTAAAAAATGCGACATCGCACCTGTTTTTGAAACGTACATTCTTTCAATCCGAGATGCTACTTGATCTACAAGGAGTAAAGCTTTCTCTGCGGATAACTTCGTTGTTAACAATTGCTCAAAGGTAGCTATGCCAGTGACCTCAATTGGAATTGGTGGGAGCTTAATGATATCTGAATGTCTCCAAGCATCAATTAAGTGCATTAAAACATAAAGCCAGGTCACCGCATATTTTCGATTGGAGATAGCTTTATTCAAATGTAAATCTACGCTATGAACATATTTATAATAGTTATTCAATTGCATTGGGCTATAAATTTCTTGGCTTTTAATATCAATATTTCTTTCATTCCTATACTGTTTCCGCTGAATTAATAAGCCCAATTGCTGACGGTATTGCCTGTCTATAACTT
>JBBDSZ010000054.1:0-19430 GCA_040904685.1 Paenibacillaceae bacterium
AAAAAGATGTATCTAAAAGCGAAATTATTTCGTTATTTTCTTTTGAGTTGAAAGAGATGAATTGCTTTTGTCCCTTTGCCCGCGAAACATGCGACCTCTAACACGGTTTCGATGATTGCCGAACAGGTTGGCATGCAGATTACAATTATTTTATCCGGCTGTTTCGCAAGCAGGTTGGTTTAACTCCCGGTGTCTACAGACAAAACAAACAAAGCTATGTATGAGGTCTTTAGCTCGAGAATAAGCATGTTGTTATCGCATTATGTCCCCGTAAGCGGCAGCTTGCAGCTTCGCACGTTTGAACAATCCACCGCTCTAGCAGCTTTTTCTTTTTTTCCGCGCTTAATGAAACTTTTTTGCTAGTTTAGGAGTCTAAGAGACATATGGAAAATATCAGAAAAATAAGGAGCATCTGAGAAATGGACGCCAAACAGAGATTATGCATTTTACTTATCTTCGCCCTATTATTTACTTTACCGCTATCATCAAGTACCCGTGCCGATGCAAACACATCGATACAAATCGCTGCAAAGCTTGATACCCCCTACGTTATGGTCAATAAGAAAACCTTAGTCATGGATACACCGGCAGTGCTTTCCCAAGGAAAAGTATTTATTCCCGCCAAAAGTATCGCAAGCTATCTAAACATGACTCTAACCTGGAATGCGAAATTAAGGCTGATCGAATGGAAAACACCCAAGTCGACGATTCAATTTAATCTGGACAAGAAAATAATTGAGATCCAAGGTATTGTCATCCCTTTAACAAATATCGCATTTGTTTCAAAGGGTAAACTGATGGTAAATCTAGCTTGGTTTGCAGATCAAACAGGAACGAAACAAACCTTTAATCCAACAAATAAACTCTTCACTCTAGAGCTGATCCAAACACCCGTTATTGTTGTAGATTCATTAAAAAACTCATCTCCAGTAGCCAAATTTACTTTTGGAAAGTCCTCCTATCTTCTCGGTGAAACCATTCGATATGTAGACTTGAGTTATGATCCAGATGCAGAGGGTTTACGCTATGAATGGACTGGAAAACAAGATGTCTTTTTCATGCCAGGCTCCTATCCCATTTCGCTCAGGGTGTTCGATAAAGCAGGCAACGCGAGTGTACTCTTTACAAAAAACCTGATTATTGAAGATACGTTCTTGTTAACAGAAGAACAATATCCCGTGTATAACCAAGCGGTTGGCACAGCATTCAAGACTGATTGGAATTGGATCTGGAACCATTTTACGAATATTCCCTATATCCCGAAGTTAGTCACTGTCGATTCATCTCGAACCTTACTCGTCAGCGATAGCCCAGAAACATTTAATGAAACGGGGATTCTCTACCAAGATACGATCAATGGCAAAGCCCGATTATACGCAGATCATATTAATGGAACTAAGGATAAAATCCGTTTCAACATTCAAGTGAGAAATCTATCGGATCAACCTATTACTTTAAGAACTTCAAATAAGGGTGAGGTAACCCCTTCGGTTTATGCTAATTTGATCGGTCATGTTGCCTCTGTGGATTTCTTGCTTCATAAGTCTATGACAACAGCACCTCTAATTATTCCCGCAGGTCAAACAGCTGTCTATGTGCAAATGCCGGATCTCTATCCCGATCAAGGCGTCAATTTATTCTATGATGTGGAAACGGATGGACAACTGCAAGTTGCATTCGTAGCGAGCTTAGCAAGTACACCGCCTGTCAATCCATTTGATACCTTTAAATACCTTGAATTTAATGGCCATATTCGTGGAACCTTCCCTAGTGCGGATAAACGCTGGGATCTGGATCTCACAAGCTTTAATGAGCCCTCGCGCTTAACCATCGGGGATGGCAAGGAAGATATCTATGTAAAGGGCTTCGATCCCCAGCGTCAAATGGAAGTCGTGGATATGGGGAATTACGGGACGATCTATACCATTCATGCTGACAAGCCTCGTAAAATGGCCGTTATGCTTGTAGCCAAAGGCGGACCCTTCAAGGGACCTTTTGTTATTGATGGCCAGTTCATGATGGCACCCGCCTCAGGAGTCATCAGCGCATTTCAAAGCGTGCAGATTTTAGCTCGAACCACAGGCACCGAAGATAGCTTTGATCTGGAATTCACCCCTCCTGCAGGCTCTGCATTTCCAATTGACCTGATATTCTATCCATTGAATTAGATTATTTAAAGAGCGCACATCATCTGGCTTTTATTAGCAGCGAGGTGCGTTTTTTTTGCTGGATAGATATTTTTTGTTGCTTGACTAGATACAATTCGTATCGTAGTATTGAATAGTGATACATTATGTAACAAAAAAGGAGGGATCTATTTTGGAACATATCAATGAAGAAGGAGAAGGGCCTCAACCTGAAGCTCGCTTTAACAATCATTTAAAGTCAAATTTAATCCGTCTTCATAAAAATTTATATTTGAATCGGACAGATCCGCGCTATTTTGAGAAAATTCTACATTACGCCGATCCTAAATCCCCCGAAGCTCATTACATGCTCGCACAGAAATATGAAAAAGAAGACAATACCACGAAGGCGCTATTCCATTACCAGGAAGCTGCAAAAGATAAACAATCCGCTTTTTACGCCAAAGCAAAGGATAGCATTCGGAGAATTCAAAAACCCATTCCATCAAGCACTGTTGCTCCCAAAGCCCCAGTGGCTCCATCAACTCCATTAGTTCCGGTGACCTCAAAGCTCACAATTAGTAAAACATCGCTTTTTATCCTGCTTTTATTTAATCTGGCCCTCTTGCTGCTCCTATTTAATTTGGATTCCGTCCGCGCAGTTGTGTCGTCCATTGTCGATGACAAGGTAGGCATGGAGGTTGTTTACGAAACGGTTGATACCCCCTATGTCATTTATATACCAGAAAGTGATGCTAGAGATAAAGTCGAAAGCAAGCTATATCGAAAAGCTTATGAAATGGGAAAGGCGAGCCCTAACCATAATATTCAACTCTATGGAATCATAACCCATGACGCTTCCTTACAGGGGACAATAACCCCTTTGATTAGCGAGTCGTTAAAAAATACAGCCTTTGTCATCGCACAATATAACGCCTCAGTTGACCAAGCCGTTAAAATTCAATATCAAAGTAAAGCAGCTCGCCCAGCCATTCAATCTCAACCAGCTAATTCAACTGTTCCCGCAATAACCCTGGCAGCTTCCAATCTTGTCAGAACAGCTTTGGCAGCTTATTTAAAGGAGAACACAACGCCTCCCGCTCATATAGAAAGTCTTGCCAGTGAATACCCTAACAATTATTTAAGCTTTATTCCAAACGAAGCTCAATCGGGCAGCAATCAAGTTGTCCAGCAATTTGACGGTAAAGGGGGATGGGTTTACCATCCTCTAGCAGCCAGTCTCTCAAGTAAATTTTTTCCCAATATTACTAATGAGCCAACAGCACTGCAAGCCCCATACTCTCCCATAAAACTCCTGATTTCAAAAGATGATCACACCTTAATGCTTGTCTCAGGCTCAGTTGTGCTTGCCAGTATGTCGATTGGCGCAGGGAAGGAGAATCGAACACCAGATGGTTCCTTTACCATTCAAGATCGGGTGATGAATCCGCTCGGCAAACATCCGAATGTCTATGGCCAGGCCGGTCTCTCCATGGGGAAATATGCCATTCATGGAACCTTCGATTCAACTTCGATTGCTGCGAATAAATCCTTAGGCTGCGTTCGTGTCTCTAATGAAGATATTCTAACTTTATTCCCACTCGTTCCGAAAGGAGCAGATGTAGAAATAACGAATTCGCTTCCGTCTGCATACAAAAAAGTCCTATTAACCGATCCAACTCCCCTTATACCCTCCCAAAAACCGCAAATCAGCGAAACAGCGCCGCACAAAATCTTTAATTGGTTGGGCTTCAGTGGCTTTATAACTCTTCCATCCGCTGCAGCATAACTCGCAGTGCTTTACCACGATGACTGATTTGGTTTTTTTTGTCCGTTGCAAGCTCTGCCATCGTAAGTCCGAAATCTGGCAAATAAAATAAAGGATCATAACCAAAGCCTTCAGTACCTCTTGCCTCAAGAATGATTAAGCCTTCGCAAGCTTCTTCGACCTGAATAACCTCATGATGGAGGGGATTGTATAATGCTAACGCACAGACGAATTGAGCTGAATATCCGACTATATCCACTGTTAAATTTGAAGCGCGGGGCAGATTGATACCCTGTAGTTCAAGCACAAGCTTTGCATTATTATCCGCATCTGTCGCGTGTTCTCCAGCGAATCTCGCAGACCACACACCCGGTGCACCACCGAGTGCATCCACACATAGTCCGGAATCGTCAGCAAGAACGGAGACACCAAGGAGCAACGCAAGCGTCTTTGCTTTTTTAAGCGCATTGGCTCCAAACGTCAGTTCATCCTCCTCCACAGAAGGAATGTCCGCATAATCTGCGAGGCTGCGAACCTCAAGCTGCCGCTCCTTAAAAAGAGTTGCAAATTCCTTGACTTTCCCTGCGTTTCGCGTGGCAATCACGATTACATTAGGATTTGGCAACATGCTCATTTGCCCCAATTTTATGGCATATTGCGCCCAAGGCTTCTTTTTGAATGGCAATCATTTGATGAATTCCCGCTTCTGCAGATAGTAAAAGTGCATTCAATTCGTCTCTCGTGAAGGGGGCTTCTTCACCTGTCCCTTGCACTTCAACAAATTTGCCTTGCCCTGTCATGACTATATTCATATCAACTTTAGCTTTGGAATCCTCTATATAACAAAGATCAAGCATCGTTTGCTCCTGAACAACGCCGACACTAACCGATGCCAGAAAATCAGTGATCGGGAATTTTGTGATCATTTTTGCTTCGTATAATTTATTCATAGCCATCGCCATAGCCACAAAAGCACCTGTAATTGAAGTCGTACGTGTGCCGCCATCTGCTTGAATCACATCACAATCCAAAGTTATGGTTCTTTCTCCAAGCCATTCGGGTTTAATTACAGAACGTAAGGCACGTCCGATTAACCGCTGGATTTCCATTGTTCTCCCACCAAGCTTACCTTTAGTGGCTTCACGTTGATTACGAACCTGTGTTGAACGAGGAAGCATCGAATATTCCGCCGTTACCCAACCTTTTCCTTGATTCTTCATAAAGGGTGGAACCCGTTCCTCAATAGAAGCCGTGCAAATCACCTTTGTTTCGCCCACTTCAATAAAAACAGAGCCTTCCGCATGTTTAATGTAATTTGTCGTGATTTTAATCTGTCGTAATTGATCATTCTGTCTTCCATCCACCCTCATGCTTGTAAGCCTCCTAAGTATGCTGCCTTCACAATCTTACAATCGTGTAACCCATTGTACCAAAGCTATAGACAAAAAGCATCCCTGCAGTGAAAGGAGAGCAAATTGCTCAAAGCAACAAGCTCCCCTACATGTATGGCAGGATTATAATTTCAATGGATTCACATGAGTTGGCGCACTAACCGGCTTGCTATAATTCTGACTGTCTTGGGCTAGTACTTTCTTCTCACCATTTACTGTAAATTGCACCATCGCTGCGCCAGAGCTTTGGGTAAGCGAGAGCACAATCGCTTCCAATGCTTCTGGTGTTATAGCTTCGCTGGTGTCCGCAGATTCTTCCTTCAGATCTACTGTAACCAGCTGGTTGTCCTCTGATTGCTGAATGGTTGAAACTTTTGTAGCTGCGGTTAGTGTTGCTGTAAGTCCATTATTCACCAATGGTCCTTGCACCAATTGTTCCATAACAGCAGCATTTCGCTGTTCCGTCCGATTGATCATGCGGGTAACCGGCACAAAATATTCGAATTGCGTACTTGTTTCATTGTGGAAATACAAGGTAACTGGCGTGGCTTGACCCACATTGACACCGGGAGCAACTTCCAAATTAATTCCCATCGCACGACTAAGCGGTTCACCCAATGGAGTGCTGTCAACCGGCATTTCACTCAGTGACTTTCCTTCCAAGCGAAACTGCACCTGATCAATGGTGGGGAATCCCGTTAATGTCCAGACCACAGCCTCCATAATTTTACGTTCATCCTGAGCGTTATAGCTTGCAAAGGATTCTGAGAAATCAACGATTGCCAGCTTCTGATCGGGAATAATATTAATCCCTTTAACCTGTGTTCCTTTAGGTAAAAGTGCGGTAAATCCTGCTGGCAGATAAGCATTAGCAGGTCCATCCTCTACAAGATACTCCAAGGATTCTTTCGCTATTTGCTCTTTATTCGGCAAATCCATCGAGATCGGAGCTACATAACCATTCGCATCTTTAAAATATAAGGTGATTGGCGCTGTTCCTGCCTTGCTGCTTGTTTCTGAAGTGATTGCTTCGTCTGCACCCGTTGTGTCCAATATCGCACTATCGCTAATCACCGTTCCCGTTTCATCTGCCAAATTGGCATTAATCGGAGGCGGGTCGATCGCCTGACTTTCACCCTTAGATTTAAAGAGCGAGCATCCAGATGCCAGTACAACTATGAGACCTATAACCATTACCCTACCAATCCAATGAACTTGTCTGTATTCACGATTCATCCCAATTCCTCCTTGTAACGATTGAATTTATTATCATGTATACGAGCCATCCCCTATTTTATAACTACTATTTTTCCATACAATACAAAAAAACACCCCCCCCTTTCCATTGCTTGGGGAAATGCTTTGAATATGCTCCTATGCGTTACTCCAAAATCAGGCTATTTTATGCGATAATAACAAACGCCTTCGCGCTCCACTTCGACAATTCTATCGGCTTTCTGCAAATATATCACGTGTGCCAACGTTTCCCCCATGGCAAAACGCAATTGATGAATCGGCAGCCGCTCTCCAAAAAACTCCAAGCAAAGCTGAAAGGCATGCTTGGGCTCCTGCAAACAAGCGACCATCTTTTCAAGCCTATCCTCATGATGTGCAAGCAGCTCCACTACGCGCCGATTAAAGCTTGCGAACGGTTCCCGATGTCCCGGATAGGCTCTAACTACCTCATACTGGTTGATCTCATTTAAACTCGTCATAAAGGAGAGCAAAGGGTTCTCATCCGCACCTGGAATATAGCTGACGTTTGGTGAAATCTGGGGTAGAACATGATCCCCACAGAACATTTCCTTGCTTGACTCCTCATAGAAGCAAATGTGTCCATCCGCATGACCCGAAGTAACAATCGGCTTATATAGTTGATTCCCCATCCGAAAGGGCTGATCTAAAGCAATAAACGAAACAAGCGGATGAGGTGAAACCCATTCGACAAAACTTTTCATGTGTGGGACCAACTGCTGCTCTACCATTGTTTGATCCATCCCATGTCGAATAAACAAGGCGGCGATTTCCTCTGACATGGGTAGATCATCACCCCATAGTCGCTGAGCTTGCTTGTAGCCAACCTCTGAAATCCAAACCGGCACGCCTCCTGATCGCCCTTGAAACCAGCCTGCCATCCCATAATGATCAGGATGATGATGGGTCAAGACAATCTGCTCTACATCCGAGAATTGAAAGCCATATTGATCGAAGGTTTCTTCCCAAACTCGTTCCGTTTCCACAGTATGCAAACCTGGGTCTAAGATTGTCAATCCTGCTTGGCCGCGAATGATATAACTATTGACCCATCGTAATGGAAATGGCAAAGGAGCTTTAACCTGAATAAGGGTAGGTGGATTTTCCTGATCATTGGGTTTCATGATGATTCGTCCCCCCCTTGCTCCCTAAAATAATAAGCCGCGGTGACTCTAATTCGACATAAGCCGCACCATCGTATTGGCCATAAACATGTTCGATCACTAATCCTGCGGCAGATAACATGCGTTTAAAGTCAGCCAAACGATACATTCTCACTTGCTCCAAATATTGACGTTCTTCCTGCACCTCCTCGCGAATGGTAATGAGTTTGCGCACATAACCGTCTTCGATGGTACGATTCTCTTCAATTTCAAGCTCCCCCTCATGTCTCTGTGAATGCGGCACAAAATGGGCTTCCACATAAGCAGGATTTAGGAAATCAATAATAAACTTGCCCTCAGCTTTAAGTAGACGGCTGATTTCATGCAGGACCTTCTCATTCTCCACCTCATCTGTAAAATAACCAAAAGAAGTAAAGAGATTAACGATAGCATCAAAGTGCTTCTCCAGCGGGATTTCTCGCATATCCCCAAGTAACCAGCTCACTCTACCTTCTGAATCTAACCGTTTTGCCTCAGCGAGTAGAACTTCCGATAGATCCATACCCGTTACTTCAAAACCATAATCCGCTAATGTAAGCGAATGTCTGCCCATTCCACAGCATAAATCAAAGATCTCTGCACCTGGCTGAAGATGGAGCCAATGAACCATCTTCTGCACTTCCGCCTGAGCACCTTGCATATCTCTATGTTTATAAACTACTAAATAATCATGTCCAAAGCTTTGTTCATACCATGCGGTCATCGATTTTGCTCCTTCTATACATGACCCCCTATGAGGTCACAAACCACAAATTTATTGTACCCTTTTTTGCTTCAAGAATAAAACCACTTCTTCTTCAGGAATTGGCTTACAATAATAATAACCTTGCAGATAATCACAATGGACATGTTTTACAAAATCTAACTGTTCCTCCGTTTCGACCCCTTCCGCGGTGACCGTAAGCTTTAGCTTATGAACGAGATCCACAATTGAATTGAAAATTTCCTGTTCTTCTGCATGACCAACAACGTCTTGAACGAAGGATTTATCGATTTTCAAATGATTGATGGGCAGCTTGCGCAGATAATTCAAGGAGGAATAACCCGTCCCAAAATCATCTAATGCAATGTGGATTCCACTTTCCTTGAGAAGCAGCAACGATGTTATACACGAATCCAATGAACCGATCAACATCGTTTCGGTGATCTCCAATTCCAGCATATCCCATCTTGCACCTGTATCGGCTAAGCATCCAAAAACCATATCAACAAAATCATATTTAGCTAATTGAATCGCTGATATATTCACACATACCTTAAATGGAGTAAACCCACTTTTAGTCATGCGGACAATAAACTGACAGGCTTTGCGAATAACCCATTCGCCAAGCTCAACAATAAAACCCGTCTGCTCCGCAATCGGGATAAAATCCGCAGGACTAATAAGCCCTTTTGAAGGATGATTCCAACGAAGTAACGCTTCGACACCGCGAATGCCATTTGTTGCAATATCCTGCTGGGGCTGATAATACAATTCAAATTCATTCTCCAGCAGCGCTCTTTTAAATGACTGCTCCAGTTCAACGCGAAGCACTGCCATTTCACTCATCTTTGGATCGTAATAGCAATATGTATTTCTACCAGCAGCCTTGGCCTGATTCAATGCAATATCAGCGTGCTTGACCATCATTTCCGCTGTCAAACCGTGATCAGGAAAGATGGCGATCCCAATGCTTACCGTTACCTGAACATTCATCTCTTGATTAATCATTAACTGTGCAGCTGCCATCTGTATTTTCAGAATACATGCTTCTAGCAATAGTTCCTGTTGTGAATATACAAGATACATCGCAAACCGATTACCGCCTAGTCTAGCAGCGAAGCCACTTAGGGGGAGAATGCTTTGTATGTGGGCAACGAATTCCTTTAACACCGCATCACCTAAAGTATGCCCCAAGGAATCATTAATTTTCTTAAAGTTATCCAGATCAAAAAACAAGACCGCTAATCTTACTTCTTTAGTAGACTTGTCATTACTAACTTGCTCTAACTTTTGTAAAAAAAATCGGCGATTCGGCAATTTAGTTAGAGTATCATAAAAAGAAAGCAATTCAATTTCCTTTTCCAATTCCATAAAAGCCGAAATATCATGTGTGATTCCAATTATAACTTTAATAGCTCCAGACTTATGGGGGATAGGTGTTAAGCTGCATTCGAAGGTGCAAAGCTTACCATCATGCAGCTGCATGGCAATTGGGAAAACCTGTGTAACTTTGTGCTCCAGCAGCTGTTGAAGCGCCAGTTTCCACCGACTTACAGCAGTCTCTAGATACAAGAATGAGCAAATTGAACGACCCATCACGGCCGCTTTCTCTAACCCAACCTGACTGCAGAATGTCGTATTGGCAAATAAAACCTCACCCTTGTCATTGATTCGAAACATGGCATCATGGGCATTTTCCACCAAGCTGCGGTATTCCTCATGACGTTCAACAAAATCTTTAGTATTTTGCGGCTTATTGATCCCATTCATCCCCATTCTGCTCTCCTGTGTTATCACTACTAATCCACTTGCTTCTCCCGATCCGGTAGCTGGCTCACATAACTATTCGAGTAATGAAGCAGCTTCAGTGCACGTTCAAATTCACTTTCAGTCGCTTCCGAAGGCTTGGAACCATCCCCTGAAATCGGATAATGCTTGCCATCCCCAAAGCCGCTGCCCGACATGAACAGTTCGCTGCTGTTCACAAAGGAACCCTTCGGCAAGTAATACTGCTCCGGTAGTAAATTATTTTTCACTTGATTCAGAATATCCTGTCCAAAATGAACATGCTGCGCTAATGAAATACCCAACATATTTGCTATTGTGGGCAAGATATCAACTTGACCGCCAAGCTGCTTGAATTCAGCCGGATAAGTTACCCCTGGTGAAGCAATAATCAAGGGGATATTCACCATCTCATTATAGCCATACTCACGTCCATAAATCTCTTCCATCAACGTTTTTTCAGCGCGATTAAGTGAAGTTACGGGCAACCCAACATGATCACCATAGATAATAATCAAGCTATGATCCCAAATGCCCCTTATCTTTAAATCAGCAATGAACTTGCCTAACGCATAATCCGCATAATTCTGCGCACGAATGTAATCCCCTACGAAATTTCCTTCATAACGCTCAGGTAATGTCATTTGATATTTATCCTCAGGAATCGTAAACGGATGATGGGCTGACATGGAAATGACCTGTGCATAGAATGGATTTCCCTTCTGATCCATTTGCTCCAATTCTGCAGCAGATTTGGCATAAAGCACTTCATCCGAAGCCCCAAAAAACACCTTATCTTCCTCACCAAAAAACGCCTGGTCATAATAATGATCAAATCCCAGAGCTTGATAAAGCTCACCACGGTTCCAAAACTCCACTACATTCGTATGAAAGGTTGCCGTATTATAGCTGTTTTCCTTTAATAACTTAGGCAAACCCGGAAGCTGTTTGCCTGTATACGTTTGTGTAGCAGCACCCTTTGGAGGGATGTAGAATGAAGTATTGACAACAAACTCTGCATCCGATGTGTTTCCTTGTCCAACCTGCTGATAGAAATGGGGAAAATAGAAGTTCTCCCTCATTAGGCTGTTCATTACCGGTGTAATTTCCTTGCCATCAACATGCAGATTAATGAGAAAGTTTTGAAACGACTCCAGTTGAATGATGATCACATTCTTACCTTTTGCCGCACCAGATAATACTGTAGTAGTAGGCTTCTGAATATCTTTAAGCTGATCAATCGATGCTTGCGTAATCTGATCCAAAGGTATCCATTCTTCCTTATCTCGCGCAAATAACGTATAAGCTTCATAATTAAGAATGCCCATCTCCTCGGCTTTGACAATATCATTCATACTAGCACGATTGGGCAATATATTAAAAAAACATAGCAGCGCAGAGAAGCCAAACAGCAGAGCAACAAGCTTCCGTTTCTCTCTTCTTCCAACCGCTTGCTTCCAGTCCATGGCATACTTACGACGAAGCATTACAATCGCCAGGACAATAATGTCCGTAAATATGAACAAAAAGTAAGGATCCATCAACGAGAATACACTATTACTCACAGCCGTAACTTGGTTCACTTGCTGAAGAGCTTGGTAGGTTACAATGACCCCGTAATATTTATAATACATAATCACAGCAAAGAAGATTCCTGTGAATACTAGATTCACAGCCAAATAAATAGACAGCTTACGTTTAGTCGCAAACCATTCTATCAAACAAAATACGAGAAGAACAAAAGGAACTTCCTTTAGCATAGTTGTCCAAGAAGATCCGTTCTCAAATACTATAAACCAAGCTAAATAGCCTTTGAGCAGCATAAGCAGTGGAAATAAAATAATAGACTTACGAATAATCAACCCTTTAAGCTTCGAAAACCTCATATTGTACTCTCCATTCGCAGTAATGCAACCTAACTATATATTATAGTAAATACCTTCAATAATTTCAAATATTCTATCAACAAAAAGAACACTAGAAACGAATTTCTAATGCTTTTCCCAGACTGTAACGTAATAATTATGAACCAAGGATAATGCTCATTTTCTGTAGGTCAGCTCATTTAGAGGAGGACTATGCGCCATGATCGTAGCTTTCTAACTTCAAAAAAAACCTTCCTCCGACTGCCTTAAATAGCAAAATCGAAAGAAGGTTTATTTGTAAATATAAGAAAGTATAAGTTTCGCATTACACTAATCTTATATTTCTGGATAACCGCGCTCATCCTAAAAGGACGGCGAAACCGTTTTTCTTTGGATGGATTCAAATTTTCAGCTCCCCAAGCTTGATTAGCTCGACAACTGCTTGCGAACGACCTTTTACGTTTAGCTTCTGCATGACATTGGAAATGTGATTTCGCACTGTCTTTTCACTAATAAATAATAACTGCGCGATATCCTTAGTCGTCTTGTCTTGTACCAGGAGTTCGAATACTTCGCGTTCGCGATGTGTTAGTAAGAATTTGCTTTTATGGTCGCTACCCTTCAATGTGTCACCCCTCCTTGCTCGGGATTAATATGGGTTACAGGTAAAGGGATACAGTCAAATTTATAATATGGGGGGGGATTGTCATTGGTGCAGTTATCTTGGAAAATGGGCGTTCTGTATAAAAGCCACTCTCGTATTAAACGATTGTGGCTTTGCCTTTATACGGCGTTACAATACCACTTTCGCTGACAACTGCTGCATTGCTTGAACTCCAGACAATCGATGTACCGTTTGCACCGCTGCTGGTCAATATGACATCTTGTGTTACAGATGAAGCACTGTCAGACCCACTAGCCCACTACTAATGCCGCGTTTGCAGCTGCTATAGTGCCAGCATCGGACTGCAGTACTTTTACCTGAAACTGTTTATTCTCAGTATATTCTAGTATTCCATCCTTTTTCTTGATCGTTGCCGTTAAAGTTACATCCGCATCTCCATTAGCTTGTCTAGTCACGCTACCGGAAGCATTGATAACATTACTAAGACTAGAATGTCAACTTATCGTTGTTCCGTTAGTTCCAATTAAAGGGAACGTTAACTTTTTGATGACATTTAAGAGGTCGCTGTCTCCACCAGATAATCCAACTGGCAAGGTTGTGTTTGCCATTGCTACAGCACCCTCCTAGGTCTGCGGCACTGTCAGATTAAATGGCTTCGTATCCGAAACTCCATTTCTCGTTAAGGTTGCTATCGATTGAACGACTGTATTGTCGGAGTCTTTCCGAGTTACATCATTGCGATACTGTTAAAATAAATATTTTTCGTTCCGTTGCCGCGTTTTTCTTAATCGTTGCCGTCAGTGTCACCTTCGAATCCTTATTCCCGAGAGTTGTTACCACACCTGTGTTGCTAATGACTGTCTGATTATTAGAGGTCCAAGAAATCGTTGTCCCATTCGAACCACTGATCGGTAGTATGATGTTTTTCGTTACGCTTAGTTTGGTTTCATTATTAGCATAAGTAATTTCTAATGCTTCTTTATCAAGTTTCACATAGCCTAAATCGGATCGCATTACTGTAACCGTAAAGTCTTGTGTCTTGTGTTTTTTGTCTTATTCTTAACAATGGTTGCGGTCAAGGTTACGGTTTTATTGCCATCTAATTGACGTGTAACCACACCGGATCTGCTAGTCACTTTAACGCTAGCGAGATCCACCGACCACGATATTGTCGCCCCGTTCGTATGCTTCGTAGCTCGCGATATATTGCAATAATAGTCAATCCTACACTATATATATTGACAGCATTCTGTAATCTGGTTAATGTTTTTAGAATTTTTTCAGCAAAATAAATAAAAAGAACTGAACTTTTGCAATACGCCTATGATTTTATTTATAATAGTAAGATATTGTCGGCACTAACTAAACCCACAGGAGCCTCCCCATGATTCGTTCTAAAGAAATTGCCGAAGCCTTGTATGCACTTCATGAAAGATCAATTAAATTCATAGAATTGTCCCTACTGCAAAAAGGCTTAGCTCTTTATCAACAGCAAGCAGTCATCACGATGGATATGAAACACACCCATGTTGTTGCCGCTAAAGTACGAGATACAGATACTTATGAAGCCCAGTTGAATATACACCTCTTGGGCAATAGTGCTTGCACCTGCAGAAGTAAAGAAATCTGTTCGCATATAATTGCAGTTTATTTTGCTGCGTACGCCTATCAAGGCTTCCGGCCCGAGATCATTGTGAGAAAAGCTAGTGAACGGGTTGGGCAAGGTCAGACGAAGCCGCAAGAAATTGCTCTGCCAGCAAGTAAACCTGAAGAACCAAAGTCCGCAAGTATTCAGAGCACCGATAGTGTAGCCGTGTGGCATAGTTATTTTCACGCTAAGTTTAGGCAATTTCCGTCTACCAATGGGTTCACGGATTACAACACAATGATGTATCGTATAACCAAGCAGCTTAGTGCGTTATGTCAGGATTGGTCGAATTTAATGCAATACTTTTTCATGCTGCACGGTTGTCTCTTTCAGCTGCAGAAGCTAGAGGAACATGGAAGCCATACTCCAAATAACCGTTCATCCTATAACCTTGGCCTAAAAGATGCTATTCAGGACTGCTATCAACGATTAGACGCTCAATTAGAGAAGCTAAACAATGCGGATTCATCCCGTCTGACACCACAGCATAGAGAACAAACTGCAATGTTATTAAGTGAAATTGCATTTCCGCAAGAACCGACATGGATTGATTGGGATTATTTTTACCGGATTATTTGGAATATTTTATTAAAATCGCCTATTGAAACAGCGAATGAGAAGTCAAGACTGCTTAAAGCTCTGAAACAACTTAAATTATCCAAAAACCAACAGAAAGCAACAAATCTAGCACTTGCTTACCATTGGTACATCGAGGGTAACGACACTCCGGCCATGCATTGCCTTGAAGCTAGCGGCGTGAAGCTGGAGCGTTATGATATCGATTTATATTTAGCTGAACTAAGTCAGAGAAAAGAACCTACCCGGCTGCTTAATTGGCTTCTCTGGTATAAATCACATCTTACGAATGCCTCGCAGCATGTGATTGAACAGTATTTGGATTATTGGACACCGCTTGTTCCACAGCATCTATCTGAAGAAGCTTTGCAGCAAGTCATTTCTGATTTTTTGCCGGGCAGTTCTGCCTATTACATCAATCGTTTGATTCAAAAGGAAAGCTATGCGACCTTGATCGACTTCATGCTAACTTATAACATGTCACTCTCTAAGCTTCCTCCAGGCATTACTCGCAAAATAGAAGCGAAGCAAGCCGAGCTATTGCTGCCCTACCATCACCAGGCTGTTGAATTCTTCATTTCTCGCAAAAATCGCGATGCCTATAAAGATGCCATTAAAGCGATGAAAAAAATCAATTTCATCTACAAAAAGCTCAAGCAGCCAGAGCACTGGGAGCGTTATTACAGCTGGATTGTAAGCAATTATTCACGTTTGAGCGCTTTGCAAGAGGAAATGCTGAAAGGACTTAAACAACCATGATTGCACAAGCTGCCCTAACCATTCAAGGCCAATGGAGTGACAAAAAGGGAATATTCATTTGGGGAGAACACAAGAATGGATCAACCTGCACAGCCTTCGAATTAAAAATAAAGCTATTCAGCCATCACACGGCCTCTTTCTATGGACATCAATTGGAGCTAGGCCATTGGGAGAAGAAAAACGTTGTCTATCTGCCTGTCGATACCCTATTCGACTATTGGGCAGAGCCAACACCCTTGCATCACGCCCGTATTAACTGGAGCGAACCTCTACAAGTTCTGCAACAAGCAGCCGCTATCATGAGAATCGCTGTACAGCAAGGCAACTACATGCCGGATTATAGCCGCTGGTTGACAGGCACAATGGGCTGGAAGCTCCATTTGGATGAGCCTGCTGCTGCTGCCTACGAACTCATCTGTCAACAATGGGCTCAGCATGGTGAGCTTTTTGGATTGGCGAATGTAAATGTTTTGTTTAATCTTGCCATCGAACAATGGATTGCCAAGAGCCCCGTATTACACGAGTTATATAAAGAGCTTGCGTCAGCCTACCCTATTCTGCTCAATAAAAAACGAAATACGGATATCCATGCACTAGCGCGACTATGCCCGGATGAAGACGAATTCTTGCAAATGGTTGGCTGGAAGCAGGATACCGTTCCATTCCATACACGGCTTCAATTGGCTGAACCGAATGAGGAGGATATGAATTGGCGATTACAGATCATGCTGCAGGATCAATCTAACCCTGAGCATTATATCACCTGTACAGTGGATGGCTTTCCCTTAGACGGAAGCTTTCCTGCGGGCTGGGAAGAGCATGTCTATAAACGCATTCACAAAATGAATAGCAAGTGGCTTAACGAAGTGCCTGAACTAGCAGATTCTGAGCAGCCAGAGTGGATCATGCGTACATTAACTCACGATCAAGCCTGGGACTTCTTAACCGATCAAAGCTTGCGTTTAATCGAAGCGGGCCATACGATACTATTGCCTGCCTGGTGGGAGCAAGTCCGCAGAACGAAGCCGCGCTTGCGTGCGAAGCTTAAATCATCTGTAGGATCTGCTAAACAATCCCTGGTAGGCTTGAATCAAATCGTCCAATTCGATTGGCGGTTAGCAGTGGGCGACCTTGATTTAGGCGAAGCAGAATTTCAAGAACTCTTTAAGACCAAGCAACGGCTGGTTCAACTGCGTGGCAAATGGATCATGCTCGATCCAGTCACCTTGCAGCAAATTCAACAGAATATGAAACACGTGTACAAGAACAAAGGCTTATCCTTTCGCGATGTGCTTGAACTGCATTTACTGGGGGGTGATGAAGCAACTGGTTTCGCCGAAGAAGACAACGCTATAAACCTCAAAGGTGAAGCACTTGTCGCACCGCGATTTGAAATTGAGCTAAATGAGCACCTCCGCTTCATGCTGCAACAACTCGAACAACCGACTACATTGAATGTCATTGATGCTCCGCTCGGATTAAACGGCATCTTGCGTAAATACCAGCTGGAAGGTACATCGTGGCTGTTATTCCTTCGCCGTTTCGGACTCGGCGGTTGTTTAGCCGATGATATGGGATTAGGAAAAACAATCCAATGGATCGCGTATATCCTGCAGTTAAAAGAAACAGGACTGTTGACGACGGCTGCTTTATTGATTTGCCCGACCTCAGTCATTGGCAATTGGCAGAAGGAGCTCGAACGATTTGCTCCAACCCTGAAGGTTCATCTGCATTACGGTTCAACGCGAGCGAAGGGTGAGACGTTTGAAGCATCGCTGACTGACGCCGATGTCGTCATTACCTCCTACGCGCTTTCATACATGGATGAAGCTGAGTTGACCACCATCCATTGGAGCTCTCTCTGTCTGGACGAAGCACAGAACATCAAGAACAACTATACCAAGCAAGCAACAGCGATTCGCGGCTTGCAGGCAGAGCAGCGCATAGCTCTCACCGGAACGCCAATCGAAAATCGATTAACCGAGCTTTGGTCCATCTTTGATTTCATCAATCCAGGCTACTTGAGCAACCTCAACGAATTTCGCCGCAAGTATGTCAACATTATCGAACGGACAGGCGATGCCAAGCAAATCCAGCAGGTGCAGAAGCTCGTCCAACCCTTCCTATTGCGGCGCTTAAAGAAAGATCCTGCGATCCAGCTGGATCTGCCCGATAAGAATGAAATGAAAACCTATGTCTCACTCACCAAAGAACAAGGCGCTTTATATGAACATGTCGTGCAGGATGTATTCAAGAAAATAGATCAATTGAGCATGATGGAACGGCGCGGGTTAATCCTTGCCACCTTAACCAAGCTTAAACAAATTTGCAACCATCCCGCTTTATTCTTAAAATCAGAAGCCTTTGAAGTACCGGATACGGCTATACGTTCCCATAAACTGTCACGTCTACTCGAAATGATTCAAGAACTGCGTTCCGAGGGGGATCGATGTCTCATTTTCACCCAATACGTGGAAATGGGAAATTACCTGCAAACTTACTTAACGCAGCAGCTAGAGGAGAATATCCAATTTCTGCATGGCGGCGTACCCAAAGCCAAACGAGATACCATGATCGCGCAATTTCAAGAGCCTAATAACGAAGCACTCAAGGGCAAGCCATTCAATATCTTCTTACTTTCGCTCAAAGCTGGAGGTACCGGCTTGAACCTGACCGCTGCCAACCACGTCTTCCATTTCGACCGCTGGTGGAATCCCGCAGTGGAGAATCAAGCTACCGACCGTGCCTTTCGGATTGGACAAACCCTTGATGTACAGGTACATAAATTCATAACACTCGGCACCATCGAAGAACGAATCGATGACATGATCGAGAAGAAACAAAGCCTGAATGACCAGATCGTCAGCGGCAGCGAAAGCTGGATTACCGAAATGTCTAACACGGACTTGAAAGAATTATTCAGCTTGCGCCGAGAATGGATCGAAAACTAAACGAGGAACAGACAGGAGCTTGAATCTCACATGTCCAAAAAACGCCGAGAAAAAGTCAAAGCCAAACAACGTCGTCATAACGAAAAACCCGAGCCTAAGACAATCACAACAAGTACTGCTTCACTTAACAAAATTAGCGATACTTCAGGCAATACTGCCACCTCAGCACCTAACCCATTAATCAGCCAAAATAAAAGCTTACAGCAGGCTGCCCCAGCTTGGAAAGCATTATATAACGGAATGAGTAATTCCGTATCGCAGAGCTAAACATAAGCGCGACAACACTGCTATATTTTGTCACAGTCTAAAAATGAAACTCACTTGCTGCAAGCCTAAAAACAACACAACAACAAACTAACCCACTTTTTTTCTGTGACACTGAAAACAGCGTAAGGGGATAAAGTTTGTTAAAGTAACGAGCTGTTAGTGGGTTTTTCAGCGTATGAGTAGCAGTTAGTGCTCTGTGATGGCTAGATTCTGCTTCGATACGCTGAAAAACAATGTATGGGGATGAAGTTTGTTAAAGTAACGCGCTGTTAGTGGGTCTTTCAGCGTATGGGTGGCAGTTAGTGCTCCGTGGTGGCTAAGATCTGCTTCGATACGCTGAAAAACAGCGTATGGGGATAAAGTTTGTTAAAGTAACGGGCTGTTAGTGGGTTTTTCAGCGTATGGGTGGCAGTTAGTGCTCCGTGGTGGCTAAGATCTGCTTCGATACGCTGAAAAACAGCGTATGGGGATAAAGTTTGTTAAAGTAACGGGCTGGTTCGACAAGTTCTGTTATAAGCGTGAATAGCGTGAAATACAGGAGATTAAAAT
>JBBDSZ010000055.1:0-32386 GCA_040904685.1 Paenibacillaceae bacterium
AAACACCAGTTTCAGACTTCGAGAGATTTTTAAACATTTTCATGCGTCAGCTCTGGTTTGAAACATCTTTTATTGACAAACACTAGCGAATATAGCTATAATAAACCTTGTTTGTTTGGAGTGATGATGATGTTGATCAGTATTCGAGATTTAGCTTCAAAAGCAAAACCTGTGCATTATTCGGAAAAGCATGATGTATCCGAACTTTTGCAAGGGCGTCAAGATGTAGTCGGTCACGGTTTGCTTACTATGGAACTGGATGCCCAATCCGTTTCTGGGATGACCGAGGTACAAGGGCAACTAACCCTGCCTGTCGAGTTAATCTGTTCACGTTGCTTAAATCCAACCGAGCAGACGCTATTCATCCCGTTTCACGAAGGTTTTACTCAGAAAGCAGAGCTAATGCCTTTGGATGAATCAGACAATACACATTTGGTTTCGGAAGATAAAATAGAGTTGACCCCCTATGTGGAAGAGACTGTATCGCTTGCTCTCCCGTACATCCCATTGTGTAGTACTACGTGCAAGGGACTTTGTCCTGAGTGCGGTCAGAACCGCAATGAAACGTCCTGTGGTTGTAAACAGGATAAGCTGGATCCGCGTTTAGCAGGATTAGCTGACTTCTTCAAAATATAAGAAAGTATACGTTTCACTTTATACGGATCTTATATTTCTGGGCAAACGCATCCGTTATCCTTCGGAAGGACGGTGTACCGTTTATCGTCGAAGTGTAATCACGTTTAAACAGAAGTTGTAATTGAATTTGTTAAGGGGGTGGGGAATGTGGCAGTACCTCAAAGAAGAACATCGAAGACTCGTCGCGACAAGCGTCGTACTCACTTTAAGTTAGTTGTGCCTGGCATGGTTAAATGTGATCAATGCGGTGAATTGAAGTTAGCTCATCGTGTATGTAAAGTTTGTGGATCATACAAAGGTAGAGAAATTATCAAACAATAGTTGCAGACGTAGTACTTCATTTCGGTGGGGTGCTATTTTTTTGCGAATATCCCTTCACATTTTGCTTAGAATTATATATACTATTTTTAGCACCTGGTAATAAAACACGATCCTAATTTGGAAAGGTGGTACCTGCCATCGAACGTCTACCCAAACGCCAGCGGCAGCAGTTGCTGACCAAGGTGATCGAGGATAACCCTTTTATCAGGGACGATGAGCTGATGGAACGACTACAAGTCAGTATTCAAACGATTCGGTTGGATCGCTTGGAAATGGGAATTCCAGAGCTGAGAGAACGCATTAAGCTCATGGCCGAGAAATCCTATGATCAAGTACGATCCTTGCCATTGCATGAAGTGATCGGTGACGTGATAGATCTGCAGCTGGATAAGAGCGGGATTTCTATTTTTGAAATTAAACAGGAGCATGTATTTTCACGTACGAAGATTGCGCGAGGGCATCATGTTTTCTCACAGGCTAATTCGTTAGCTGTTGCTGTGATCAACGATCAAGTTGCTTTAACCGCATCTGCAGACATTCGTTTTGTTCGTTCTATTAAACTTGCTGAAAAATGCGTTGCCAAAGCCTTTGTCCGCTCCATAACCAAAGGGAAAGCAAAGGTTGAAGTTTTTACATATGTGAACGACGAATTGGTATTCCAAGGGAATTTCATGATTTACCATTCGAAGAAAGAATTGCGCGCTGAAGGGGGATACATCCATGCGGATAGCGATTGACGCCATGGGCGGTGATTATGCTCCACAAGCCATTGTCGAAGGTGCTGTAATGGCTGCAAAGGAATGGAAGGATATTGAATTGATTTTAGTGGGTGACTCGGTACAGATTGAAGCGTATATGACAGAAAAGCTGCCTAATATCACCATTCATCATACAGACGATGTGATTGAAGCCGAGGACGAGCCAGTCAAGGCTGTGCGACGGAAGAAAAATGCTTCAATGGTTGTAGCAGGGAGGTTGATCAAGGAGAAGCAAGCTGATGCGATGATTTCCGCCGGGAACTCAGGCGCATTAATGGCCACAGGATTACTGATTGTGGGTCGTATTGAAGGGATCGAGCGCCCCGCCTTCGCGCCGATGGTTCCAACCATTCAGGGGACTGGTCATGGTGTGCTTTGTTTAGATTTAGGAGCAAATATGGATGCTAGTGCAGAGAACCTTCTGCAGTATGCGATCATGGGTAGCGTTTATCGTAAAACGGTAGACGGTATTGCTAACCCGCGTGTGGGTTTGCTTAACGTAGGCGTGGAGACATTAAAAGGGAACGAATTGGTGCGAGCGGCTTTTCCTTTATTATCCGAAGCGCCGGTTCATTTTATTGGCAATGTGGAAGCGTTGGATGTGTTGAACGGCAAATGTGATATTCTCGTATGTGATGGATTTGTTGGGAATATTATGTTAAAGTCGCTCGAAGGTGCCATCTCCGTTATTTTTGCCGAGCTTCGCACGGAGTTGAATCGTTCCTTTCTTTCCAAAATGGCTGGAATGATCTTAAAACCAGGTTTACGTAGACTAAAGCGCAAAGCCGATTCAAGTGAGTATGGCGGAGCAGCGATGCTTGGGGTTGATGGCTTGGTGATCAAGTGTCACGGTGCGTCTAATGCTACTGCGGTCAAAAGCAGTGTGCGTCTAGCCAGACATGCCTTAAAAAATAAATTAGTTCATGCGATTTCAACTGAAATCAGCATCGGGAAGTGAGTGGAGTTTAATGAATTTAATTCCTGTTGGAATTATTGGAACAGGCAAGTATGTCCCTGAGCGAATCCTGACAAATCAGGATTTAGAGAAAATGGTCGATACCAATGACGAATGGATTGTCTCTCGTACCGGGATGAAAGAACGCAGAATTGTTAGTGACGATCAAGCTACATCAGATTTGGCTTTTCACGCGGCAGAAATTGCCTTGCGCAATGCAGGTATTCGTGCGGATGAACTAGGGCTGATTATTGTAGCTACGGTTACACCGGATATGTCCTTTCCTGCAACAGCCTGTATCTTACAAGGGCGTCTTGGTGCAAAGAACGCAGCCGCATTTGATCTGTCGGCAGCATGCTCTGGCTTTATTTATGGCTTAGCCAATGCTTCAAATTTCATTGCGATGGGTACTTATAAATATGCGCTCGTCATTGGAGCAGAGTGTTTGTCCAAAATCACAGATTATACGGACCGTAACACCTGTATTTTGTTCGGAGATGGAGCAGGCGCAGTTGTTCTTGGTGCAGTAGCAGAAGGACACGGCTTCCGATCCTTTGAGCTAGGTGCTGATGGTACAGGCGGTGAACTGCTGAAAGTAAGTGGTGGCGGTTCACGTATTCCTTCGACTGTAGCAAGTCTTTCAGATAAGAGTCATTATATCTATATGGCAGGTTCGGAAGTATTCAAATTTGCCGTGCGGATCATGGGTAATACAGCAGAGAAAGCTTTGTCTAAAGCAGGGTTAACAAAGCAGGATATTGACTTTTTGGTTCCACATCAAGCAAACATTCGGATTATACAATCAGCGTTAAATCGTTTGGATTTAACCGAAGATAAATGTATGATCAACCTGCATAAATACGGTAATGTATCCGCCGCATCGATTCCCATTGCTTTGGCTGAAGCTGTTGAAGAAAACCGGGTGAAGTCAGGGGATTGTGTCGTCTTGGTTGGCTTTGGCGGTGGTCTCACATGGGGCGCAGCGGTATTGAATTGGTAACATCAAGAAAGGAATGAACCATTTTGGGCAAAATTGCATTTGTATTTCCCGGTCAGGGTTCGCAAGCCGTGGGGATGGGGCAGGATGTATATCAGGCGAATCCAGAATCGCAGCAAGTGTTTAAATCCGCAGATGAAGCATTGGGATTCTCCTTAACGGAGCTGATCTTCCAAGGTCCAGAGGAAGAGCTGAAAAAAACCTATCATACGCAACCCGCGCTGCTGGCTACCAGTATTGCACTTTATGAGGCATTTAAAGCTAAAGGGGTTCAAGCTGATTATATGGCGGGACATAGCTTAGGAGAGTACTCAGCTTTAGTCGCGGCAGGTGCGCTATCTTTTACGGATGCAGTGAAAATCGTTCGTCTCCGTGGTCAATTTATGGAAAAGGCAGTTCCTGGTGGACAAGGTGCTATGGCAGCTGTATTAGGTGCAGAAAGAGAGGCACTGGCTCAGCTTTGTGCTCGAATCAGTCAGGAAGTCGGCTCTGTAGAAATGGCTAACATCAACAGCCCAGGTCAAATTGTCGTTTCAGGCACCAAAGAAGGTGTACAAGCGGTGGTCGAGCAAGGCAAAGAAATCGGCGCAAAGCGAGTCATTCCACTTGAGGTTAGTGGTCCCTTTCATTCTTCTTTAATGAAACCTGCTGCGAGTCAATTGGCTGATGAGCTCCAGAAAATCTCAATCTACCCACCGAATATCCCGGTTATTGCCAATGTGACGGCTCTCCCAGTTGAAGGTCCAGAGCGAATTCGCGAGCTTTTGGTAGAGCAAGTTTACTCACCTGTACTTTGGGAAGACACCGTGGTATGGCTGATTTCGCAAGGCGTTGACACGTTTATTGAAGTTGGCTCAGGCAGCGTTTTAACCGGACTCATTAAAAAAATCGATAAAACCGTTCGAGTCGTTGCAATTAACAGCAAGGAAGCTATAGAGGCTTATCAATAGCTTATGCTTACGATGCCAGTTTGCCAAAGGCAAACTCAGTAGACGCTTACGATGCCAGTTTGCCAAAGGCAAACTCTAAGGAGGGATTCACATGCTAGAAGGGAAAGTAGCACTAGTTACTGGCGGTTCACGAGGCATTGGCAGAGCGATTGCAATTAGCTTGGCCGAAGCGGGAGCCAATGTTGTCGTTAACTACGCTGGCAACGAAGCAGCGGCCGCAGAAGTAGCCGCTCATATCGAGTCGCTGGGGCGTAAAGCTTTGATCATCAAAGCCAACGTTGGCGTTTCTAGCGAGGTCGATGCGATGGTTAAACAAACGTTGGAAGCGTTTGGTCAATTGGATATTCTCGTGAATAATGCGGGAATAACAAGGGATAATCTAATTATGCGCATGAAGGATGAAGAGTTTGACGAGGTGATCAATACCAACCTCAAGGGCGTTTTTAATTGCGTACGTTCGGTTACTCGCACGATGATGAAACAACGTTCAGGACGCATTATAAATATCTCATCAGTTGTAGGTATGTTGGGGAATCCCGGTCAGGCTAATTATGTGGCTGCCAAAGCTGGTGTGATTGGGCTGACAAAGTCCGCAGCACGTGAGCTTGCCTCGCGGGGAATTACGGTAAATGCCATTGCTCCAGGGTTTATCACGACAGATATGACGGATAAGCTGTCAGACGAATTGAAGGCGCAGCTTTTGCAGCAAATTCCTTTAGCACGCTTCGGTCAGCCCGATGATATTGCCAAAACGGTGCTATTCTTAGCATCGAATGAAGCCTCTTATATGACAGGCCAAACCTTGCATATCGATGGTGGAATGTACATGTAATGTTCTAGTATTTTGATTTTAAAATATCGGGATGGTAATTTGAAAGTAATTCTCGTATAATACCATGGAGGAGGTGAACCGGATGTCCGACAAATTGGAACGTGTTAAACGAATTGTCATCGATCGTCTAGGGGTAGAAGAGTCTGAAGTCACCCTCGAAGCATCTTTTAAAGATGATTTAGGCGCTGATTCTTTAGATGTTGTTGAATTGGTTATGGAATTGGAAGATGAATTTGATATGGAAATCTCAGACGAGGATGCTGAGAAGATTACGACTGTGGGAGAAGTTTATGAATATATAAAATCTCATACGTAATGAAATTAAGTCCCGTTCTCACAAGCGGGACTTATCCTCATTTTTTTTGTAGGAAAAGCTTTTCCCTTATTGCAAATAAAGCTAGTAAATATAGAGGTGAACCAATGACACATCGCGTTGTAATTACAGGTATGGGAGTCATGACCTCGTTGGGTCATGATCTGAATACCTTTTGGAACAATCTTACATCTGGCAAATCAGGTATTTCTATGATAGAAGGCTTTGATGTTTCGGAATACACAACACGTTTTGCAAGTGAGATTAAAGATTTTAAACCAGAAGATCATTTTGAGAAAAAAGCGGCTCGTCGCATGGATCGATATGTTCAGCTTGCTGTTGTTGCAAGTCTTTCTGCTTTGAAGGATGCAAACTTGAATGTAAAGGAAGACACAGATCCTGATCGGGTTGGGGTTTATGTGGGTTCTGGAATAGGCGGACTGTCCACTTGGGAAGAGCAGCATAGAATTCTCTTGGAAAAAGGACCGAAACGACTCAGTCCATTTTTCATACCGATGATGATTGCGAATATGGGCTCTGGCCAAATCTCCATATATACTGGGGCGAAAGGTCCGAATAGTACAGCAGTAACTGCTTGTGCTACAGGAACCAATTCAATTGGGGATTCCTTCAAAATTATTCAACGCGGTGATGCGGATGTGATGATTTGTGGAGGAGCAGAAGCTCCGATTTGCCCAACTGGCTTAGGTGGCTTTGGTGCCATGCGTGCATTATCACAGCGCAATGATGAACCAGAGCGTGCAAGTCGTCCGTTTGATGTTGATCGCGATGGGTTTGTTATGGGCGAGGGAGCAGGAATTCTCATTCTAGAATCTCTCGAGCATGCACAAAAACGTGGAGCAAGAATCTACGCTGAAGTGATTGGGTATGGAATGAGCTCCGATGCGTATGATATGTATGAGCCCTCACCAGGTGGCGAAGGCGCAGCACGTTGTATGGCTAGAGCGATGAAGGATGCGAAGATAGCTCCGCAGGATGTTAGCTATATCAACATGCACGGTACTTCAACAGGTGCGGGGGATATCGCGGAAACGAAAGCGATTAAGACTGCATTTGGTGATGCTGCACAAAAGGTGCCTGCCAGCTCGACTAAATCGATGACGGGGCATTTGTTAGGGGCAGCAGGTGGGATTGAAGCAGTTATCTGCGGCTTGTCAATCCTGCATAGTGAGCTTGCGCCAACGATCAATCTTGAAAATCAAGATGCTGAATGTGATTTGGATTATGTTCCAAATGTAGCGCGTAAAGCAGAAGTGAATATCGCGATGTCAAACTCCTTCGGTTTTGGCGGTCATAATGCCACAATCATTTTGAAAAAATTCGAAGCTTAGGTGAAATACATGAATCGAGATTTAAAGCAGCTTCAAACGCAGCTCGGTATTTCCTTTCGAGATCCGCAAATTCTCAAGCAAGCCTTTACCCATTCTTCTTACGTGAACGAGAATCGTATGGCTAACCATAAGGATAACGAGCGCTTGGAATTTCTGGGAGATGCAGTTTTGGAATTGACGGTTTCCCATTATTTATTTGCAATACATCCTCATCGCTCCGAAGGGGAATTAACTAAATTGAGGGCATCGATTGTATGCGAGCCCTCTTTGGTTTTGTTCGCCGAGGATCTGGAGTTTGGCTATTATGTCTTGCTCGGTAAAGGCGAAGAAATCACCGGCGGACGTACACGTCCAGCTTTGCTTGCTGATGTATTTGAAGCTTTCATTGGCGCCCTTTACTTGGATCAAGGAATTGAAGCTGTAAAGGCATTTCTGGATACCTACTTATTCCCAAAAATTTCGGGTGAGGGCAAGCCGCAAATCATCGATTACAAAACATTGCTGCAGGAGCACACGCAACAGCATGGTCTTGGTGTGATTGAGTATAAGATTGTCGATGAGCGCGGTCCTGCCCATGAGAAGGAGTTTGTCTCCGAGGTATTGATGGATGAAGCTTATCTCGGTCGTGGGAATGGTCGTTCGAAGAAAGAAGCAGAGCAGCAAGCCGCCGCGCAAGCTTTACTGAAAATGAATGTTAGGGTTCTATGATGACTGAAAGCGGAGAGCAGATGAAGAACCAGTAAGGGGTTCGTTTATCTGCTCTTTTTCCAATTCGGATGGTACAATAGATATGGGGTGAGATGATGTTTTTAAAGCGAATTGAATTGACAGGCTTTAAATCCTTTGCGGATAAAACAGAATTGGAATTCGTTCAGGGGATTACGGCTGTAGTGGGTCCAAACGGAAGTGGTAAGAGCAACATTTCCGATGGCATTCGCTGGGTGCTTGGTGAGCAAAGCGCACGTTCTCTGCGCGGGGGTAAGATGGAGGATGTTATTTTTGCGGGCAGCGATTCGCGTAAAGCGGTTAATTATGGTGAGGTCTCCTTAACGCTGGATAATCAGGATCATGCGCTGCCGCTTGATTTTAGCGAAGTGACGGTTACGAGGCGGGTTCATCGCAGTGGAGAAAGTGAATATCTGATCAATAAACAAACCTGCCGGCTGAAAGATATCACTGAGCTGTTCATGGATACGGGGATCGGTAAAGAGGCGTATTCGATTATTGGACAAGGTCGGATTGAAGAGATTTTGAGTACGAAATCCGAGGATCGACGCGGTATTTTTGAAGAAGCCTCAGGGATTGTCAAATATAAATCGCGCAAGAAGGAAACGGAGAAAAAACTGTATGATACCGAGCAGAATCTGCTGCGGATTCATGATTTGGTTTCCGAGCTTGAGGATCAGGTAGAGCCTTTGCGTGATCAATCAGAGAAAGCGTTTCGGTTTAAAGCACTGAAAGATGAATTGAAAAATAGTGAAATCTCTTTATACGTGCATCAGATTGAGCAAATGCATATCTCTTGGCAAGAAACGAACGATAAGCTCGCAAAGCTGCAAATAGAGCAAGTGACGTATGCTACCGTTGTGAATCAGCATGATGCGCAATTAGAGAAGCACCGTTGGGAAACGAAAAGGCTAGACGAGGAATTAGAAAAGCTGCATGCTTTATTGCTGCAAATGAGTGAAGAATATGATAAATGTGAAGGTCAAGGCGAAGTATTGAAGGAACGACATAAATATTTGTCGGCTAATCAAGCTCAGTCCGAACAAACGATTACTGTGCAAACCAAACGTTTAGCGGACAAGCAATTAGAGCTGGACGCGTTCAAGCAGAAGATGGAGCAGGTCAGTACCCAATTGGCTGAGCATAATGCTAATCTTAGATTGGAAGAAGAGCGTTTGCTTGGTGTAGTTGGCGGTCTTAGCAGTGAGGCAGAGGAAATGCTCAAGTCTGAGTTGCTCGAGACCTTGAATCAGGTTGCGCAAAGTCGCAATGAAATCCGATATGTCGAACAGCAGCTTGAAACAATCGGGCGTCGGGGTGAGCGCTTAGAGGAAGAGCGTAAGAAATGGAAGGAACAGAAAGAAAGTCTGGCTTCACGTAAAGCTGGCTTAACTCTTAAGCTTACAGAGATTTCTAGAGAAATTTCGGATATTCGCGATCGTTTTATAGCTTTGACGGATCAAATAAAAGCCAAGCAAGGCTTATTTGCAGAAATACAAGCCACGATTCGCCGTTGGGAGCAGAAGTTAGACGCCCTTGTTTCGCGAAGTGATACGATGCGTGAAATGCAGAATGACTATGACGGCTTTCAACAGGGTGTTAAGGAAGTTTTGAAGGCGAAGGATCGTCGTCCAGAAGGCTTGAAAGGGATTCATGGCGCGGTTGCTGAGTTAGTAAAGGTTCCTGTGGAAGTGGAGCTAGCGATTGAAACGACTTTAGGTGGCGCTTTGCAGAATATTGTCGTAGCTAATGAAGCCAATGGTCGCGATGCGATTGCCTTTTTGAAAAGGCGTCAACTGGGACGAGCAACATTCTTGCCTATGGATGTAATCAAAGGTAGAACGATAGGCGATCAGGAGCGACGCGGGATAGAAGGTGCAACGGGTTACGTTGGTATTGCTGTGAATTTGGTTAAATTTGATGCTGAATATGAGATGATCTTTTCAAGCTTATTAGGAAATGTTGTTGTTGCTAAGACTTTAGCAGATGCTAATCATTTAGCAGCTAAAGTTCAATACCGCTTTCGGGTTGTTACGCTTGAAGGTGATGTTGTACATCCAGGAGGCTCGATGACCGGCGGCAGTCAGCATAAGAAAACAACAAGCTTATTGGGTCGGCAACGTCAAATCGATGAAATGGAACAAGAAATTGTACAATCCAAGGAACAACTGAAGCAATTGTTGGAAAAAGCGGAAGAAATGAAGCTTGAGTTGGTAGAAGAAAATCGGAATATGGAGCTGCTGCGCCAGCAGGGCGAAATGAAACGGATTGAAGAACAGCAATTTGTTGCTGAGCTCAATCCTTTGGAGAATGAAGCGCAAACGATGGAGGATCAGCTGTTTATAGCTGAGCAGGATAACGAAGTCCTCAGTCAAGAAGTCGCACAATTTGCTGGGAAGAAGCTGGCTGCTGAGGAAACGTTAAAGCAAGATGAACAGCACGAACTTGAATTGCAGCAAGCCATTCGTGACGCTGAGCTGGCACGCAAGGCGAGTGAATCGGCCAAGGAAGAGCTGCAAGATCAGCTTACGGAGCTGAAGGTCAAAGCTGCCTCAAGCACGCAGGAGAAGCAATCCTTGATCGAGCAGCAGCAGCGGATGCAAGTGGATTATCGTCAGATTCAGGATGAGCTGGAAGGGCATCATCGTCAAATTCAGCAGCTGAATGAAGAAATTTCTGCATGTAATACCGATTTGGTGCTGCAATTGGAGCAAATGAACGACCATAAGCTCAAAAAGCAAGCTTATATCGAGCAAACGGATTTTACTCGAGCTGAGCGGGCGGATTGGATGCATAAGCTTGAATTAGCGGAAAATGAAACGAGAGAGCAAAGAATTGCACTCAAGAAGGTGGAAGAAGATCTCCATCATACCGAAGTAAAATCCACACGTTTGGATGTAGAATTGGATCATCTTTTGAAAAAATTAGCCGAGGAGTATGAGCTGAGCTTTGAGCTGGCTAAATCCCGTTATGATTTACCTGAGGATGTAATCTTAACACAGAATAAAGTCAGAGAATTGAAACGTGAGATCACAAGTTTAGGTGAAGTGAATTTAGGAGCAATTGAAGAGTTCACGAGAATCAGCGAACGTTATGAATTCCTGGGCGAACAAAAGCGTGATTTAATGGAGGCCAAAGCAACATTGTATGAAGTGATTCGTGAAATGGATGAGGAAATGTCCAAGCGCTTTTATAGTACATTTGAAGCCATACGCACACAGTTTGTGATCGTGTTTGCGAAGCTTTTCGGCGGGGGACGTGCGGATTTGATTCTCTCCGAGCCCAGTCATCCTCTGGATACAGGGATTGAAATCATTGCACAGCCTCCAGGCAAGAAGCTGCAAAATCTGCAACTGCTCTCAGGTGGTGAACGTGCACTAACAGCGATTGCTTTACTATTTGCCATTTTAAGAATTAAACCGGTACCTTTTTGTGTATTGGATGAGGTTGAAGCCGCATTGGATGAAGCGAATGTTTCGCGCTTTGCTGAATATCTCCGTGAGTTTTCGCACGAAACCCAATTTATTGTGGTTACTCATCGTAAGGGAACTATGGAGGAAGCCGATGTGCTCTATGGGGTTACTATGGAAGAAGGCGGCGTATCCAAGCTTGTTTCTGTACGGTTGGAAGATCGAGATGAAGAGCTTGTACCAGCATAAAATAGATTCAGTAAACCAAAGGAGATTTTTATGAGTTTTTTTAAAAAGCTAAAAGAGAGTATTTCACAAAAAGCAGAAGCGGTAACGAATAAGTTCAAAGATGGCTTGAGTAAAACGCGTGATGCGTTTGTTGAAGGCATTGAGGATTTATTCACACGCCGTAAGAAAATCGATGAAGAATTTTATGAGGAATTGGAAGAAATTTTAATTGGTGCAGACGTAGGTGTGAATACGGTCATGAAGTTAATTGCTGAGCTTCGGGTAGAAGTGAAGAAGCAGAAAATCGAAGAAGCGGCTGCACTGCAACCGATTCTATCGGAGAAGCTGGTTGCTTTACTGCAAACGGCTGAAGTTGAGACTTCGCTGAATATGGCGGAGAGTGGGCTTACAGTTATTCTATTCGTGGGTGTCAATGGGGTGGGGAAAACAACAACGATTGGCAAAATGGCGCACCATTTAAAGCAACAGGGTAAAAAAGTGCTATTGGCGGCAGGGGATACGTTTCGTGCAGGTGCGATTGAGCAGTTGGAAGTGTGGGGGAAGCGTGTAGGCGTGGATGTGATTAAACAACAAGCAGGCGCAGATCCCGCGGCAGTCATGTTCGATGCGCTGCATGCTGCAAAAACGAGAAATGTCGATGTGTTGCTTTGCGATACTGCAGGACGTCTCCAGAATAAGACCAATCTCATGGAAGAGTTGAATAAAATTTACCGGGTCATTCGTCGTGAAGTACCCGATGCTCCCCACGAGGTTTTATTAGTACTTGATGCAACTACAGGACAGAATGCTTTAAGCCAAGCCAAGCTATTTAGCGACAAAACAGGACTAACGGGTCTTGTGTTAACCAAGTTGGATGGAACAGCTAAAGGCGGCATTGTCATTGCCATTCGCCAAGAGATGGCGATACCGGTTAAATTTGTTGGTTTAGGCGAGAAAATGGACGATTTGCAGCCGTTTGATTCCGAGCAGTTTGTTCATGCGTTATTTGCTGGATTGATTACGGCGGAGAGTGAAGCAGAGTCGAAATAAAATATAAAGTATGAATTTCTGGGGCGAGAAGTAGGCGTTGCTCTCATTCATGGGTGATCTTAACTGGGTGAATGTCTTTCTGCACATATTAGCTGGAAATCCTCCATGTAATTTGACTTTTTAAGCGGGAAAATCGCAAATAACTGGAAAAACTCCATCTAAATTTTGGTTTTCAGCTAAATTATCGATTTCCGCCTAAATTAACGGGAGTATTTCCATGTAAAGCTAAGAAAAGAGGAGTAACGATTAAATTAACAACATAATTTCCATGTAAATATTGAAATCCCATTTAGGCGAATGGGAAGTTGTAGGAACGCTAAATTAAATAGAGGACGCCGTAGCCGTTTACCCGTGGACTGTAAAGTAAAAAGACTTGACAACGTTAGCGGAATTCAGTAAACTAAAGCATGTTGTTGCTGTAAAGTGTTTTCCCTTTACGGGAGGTGAGTGGGCGGTGACAGAGGACCAAGCTTTAGAGAAGAATAATCGGATCAATTTGTTATTCGATTTTTATGAGTCCTTATTAACGGAGAAGCAACAGAATTTTACCCGTTATTATTTTCAAGACAACTATACACTTGGTGAAATTTCTGCTCTTTTTCATATTACTCGTCAAGCGGTTTACGAGCATATTAAACGTGCTGAGCTTGTTCTGGAGGACTATGAGAGCAAGCTGCACCTGTTGGAGAAGCATCAGCAGCGCGGACAAATGATACAAGAAATCAACGAACAGGTCGCAGCCATCCAAGGTGCGATATCGACAGAAGCAAAGTTACAGCTAAAAGCTCTATTGGAGCAGATCGATATATTAGATTAACGGTTATCCTCCGGAGGTGAACGATTATGGCGTTTGAAGGTTTAGCAAGTCGCTTGCAAAACGTATTCAGTAAGCTCAAAGGAAAAGGCAAGCTGTCCGAAGATGATGTGAATGAAGCGCTGCGTGAGGTGCGTTTAGCCTTACTGGAAGCCGACGTAAACTTTAAAGTCGTGAAAGATTTCGTTGCGAAGGTTAAAGAAAAAGCAATTGGTCAAGAAGTGATGAAGAGCTTTACGCCCGGCATGCTAGTGGTCGATATTGTGAATAAAGAGCTAACCGCCCTGATGGGTGAAACGCAAAGCAAGCTTGCACGTTCGAATAAACCGCCAACGGTCATCATGATGGTAGGTTTACAGGGCGCAGGTAAGACTACGACCACTGGAAAGCTTGCCAAGCTGCTGCAGAAGCAAAACCATCGTCCCTTGTTGGTTGCGGGAGATATTTACCGCCCAGCTGCCATTAAGCAATTGCAGGTGCTCGGTGAGCAAATCAAAGTTCCTGTATTTTCACTAGGCGATCAAGTGAGTCCTGTTGCGATTGCGAAAGCTGGACTGCAGCATGCCAAAGATAATGGTCATGATTATCTCATAATTGACACAGCAGGTCGCCTCCATATTGATGAAGAGTTGATGGACGAATTGAGTCAAATTCGCAAAGAAGTGAGTCCTGATGAAATTCTGTTGGTAATCGATGCGATGACGGGTCAAGACGCTGTGAATGTAGCCGATAACTTTAATAAGCAATTAGAGTTAACGGGTGTTATTCTCACTAAGCTCGATGGTGATACACGTGGTGGTGCGGCCTTATCTGTCAGAGCAGTAACCGGCTGTCCGATTAAGTTTGTTGCCACAGGTGAGAAAGTCGATGCATTGGAGCCTTTTTATCCAGATCGGATGGCTTCACGGATTCTGGGTATGGGCGATATGCTCTCCCTGATTGAAAAAGCGCAGGAGAATATCAATGCCGATCAAGCGAAGGAACTCGAACGCAAAATGCGCAACGATGAATTCACCTTTGAGGATTTTCTTGAGCAGCTTGAGCAGGTGAAGAAGCTGGGACCCTTGGATCAATTGCTTGATATGATGCCAGGGATGAACAAGCTCAAAGGCGCTAAGGATTTAAAGGTCGACGATAAACAAATGGCTCGTACGGTGGCCATCGTGAAATCGATGACAACTCAAGAAAAACGCAAGCCTGAAATTTTAAATGCAAGCCGTCGTAAACGTTTAGCTTTAGGCAGCGGAACGTCGGTACAAGAAGTCAATCGCTTGATTAAGCAATTTGACGATATGCGTAAGATGATGAAGCAATTCTCAGGCATGATGGGCTCTGGTGGCAAAGGCATGAAAGGCTTAAAAGGCAAGATGGGCAAAGGGATGAAATTTCCGTTCGGCTGATTTTGGCTATAAGGTTTATTATTTTAAGGAGGTGAAAATTCATGGCAGTTCGTATCCGTTTAAAACGCATTGGTGCACACAAATCTCCATTTTACCGTTTGGTCGTTTCCGATTCCCGTTCTCCGCGTGATGGACGTTTTATCCAAGAGATCGGCACTTATAATCCGTTAACAAAACCAGCAACGGTTAATATTGACGAAGAGCAAGCACTTAAGTGGTTGCAAACAGGTGCACAAGCATCTGATACCGTTCGCAGTCTATTCAGCAAAGCCGGCATCATGACCAAATTTCACGAGCTTAAACTACAGAAGTAATTCTGTCGTATTCGGGAGGCTATCATGAAGGATCTAATAACCGTAATCGCGAAGGCGTTGGTTGATCATCCGGAAGATGTGCGTGTGAATGTTGTGGAAGAAGCCAATTCGACGATTTATGAGTTGTCTGTTCACTCTACCGATATTGGTAAAGTGATCGGCAAGCAAGGTCGAATTGCTAAAGCGCTTCGCACCGTTGTTACATCTGCAGCAGTGAAAGAAAACAAACGCGTTTCAGTGGAAATTGTCTCTTAGACGCACATCATCACAAAAAGGGCAGGATAATCCTAGCCCTTTTTACTATAGCAACTCAATTTTTAATCGGAGGTAACCCATGAGTGAAGCCATGTATAATGTGGGGAAGATTGTGAATACGCAAGGGATTAAAGGTGAGCTGAAGGTGCTTCTTCAAACAGATTTTCCTGAAACTCGTTTTCAAAAAGGCAACAAACTGATCATGGTCGATCCCGACAAAAAAACGGAAATGACCGTTGAAGTCGAATCTGGGCGTATGCAAAAAAATGTTTATATTGTGAAATTTGTTGGCTTCGATGATATCAATCGAGTGGAAAAATATAAAGGCTGGATGATTAAAGTCCCTGCTTCCGCTTTGCTTGAGCTTGAGGATGATCAGTACTATTACCACGAAATTATTGGCTGTAGTGTCGTGACGGAGGATGGCGAGACGCTGGGGATCGTTACCGATATTTTAACGCCTGGGGCTAATGATGTGTGGGTGGTTACTCGACCTGCGGGTAAGCCTGTGCTTCTGCCTGTCATAGATGATGTTGTCCTAAAGGTTGATGTTGCTGCCAAACAAATTTTAGTTTACATAATGGAAGGCTTGATCGAATGATGCGGATGGATGTGCTTACGCTATTTCCTGATATGTTCGATGCCGTTTTTACAGCGAGTATCCTTGGCAAAGCGCAGGAGAAAGGTATTGTTGCCTTACATGCTGTGAATTTTCGCGATTATGCGAACAATAAACATCATACTGTCGATGATGCTCCGTATGGGGGCGGAGGTGGGATGGTGCTGAAGGCTGAGCCGATCTTTACCGCTGTAGAAGCTTTAATTTCAGTAGAAACACAAAAACCGCGTGTTATTCTGATGTGTCCACAAGGAGAGCCCTATACGCAGCGGAAAGCCGAGGAATTGGCACAGGAAGCTCATTTGATTTTTATATGTGGGCATTATGAAGGCTTTGATGAGCGAATTCGCGAGCATTTGGTTACGGATGAAATCTCGATTGGCGATTATGTGCTAACAGGTGGAGAATTAGCTGCGATGGTCATTATAGACAGTGTGGCACGCTTGCTTCCCGGAGTACTTGGCAATGAGATGTCCGCAGTTACCGATTCTTTTAGCACAGGGCTTTTGGAATATCCGCATTACACCCGTCCAGCTAAATTTCGTGAATGGGAAGTGCCTGAAGTGTTGATCTCCGGTCACCATATTAATGTAGCGAATTGGCGGCGCAAGCAATCGCTTCGTCGTACCTGGCAACGCCGTCCAGAGCTATTGACCAAGGTCGAATTATCAAAAGAAGAACGACAATGGATTCAAGCTTGGGAGTGTAACCCGCAGGATCTCTAGTACAAAATAAAATTTCAGTTGTTTTTCGTAGGTCTCTATGGTAACATAAATCTGTTGTGAATTTTTGTTTAATCTGGTGGTCCGCTTCGCATTACAACTATGTGAGACCCAATGACGGCGAAAGAACACCTGAGTGGAAGGAGGAAGTCCAAATGAGTTTAATTCAAGAGATTACACAAGAACAATTGCGTTCAGATCTTCCAAGTTTTCGCCCTGGCGATACATTGAAGGTATATGTAAAGGTTATCGAGGGAACTCGTGAGCGGATTCAGTTATTCGAAGGTGTTGTTATTAAACGCCACGGTACAGGAATCAGCAAAACATTTACAGTACGCAAAATATCGTACGGTGTTGGCGTGGAAAGAACATTCCCATTACATTCACCAAAAATAGACAAAATCGATGTAGCTCGTCGCGGCAAAGTGCGTCGTGCTAAACTTTACTACTTACGCGAACTTCGCGGTAAGGCAGCAAGAATTAAAGAAATTCGATAGTTTTAACGAGGGGGAGCTTGGATGCAAGCTCCTTTTCGTATTCTTCATGTGAAATAAGGAAGGTGTAGCGAATGGATCAAGATAACATTGTGGAGCAGCCCGTACGTGCAAAAAGTGAAGTTTGGGAATGGATTAAAGCCTTGGTGATTGCTGGCTTACTGGTTGTCGTGATACGCACATTTATCTTTGCGCCGTTTATTGTCGACGGTCCTTCGATGGAGCCTAATTTCATTACGGGTGAACGTTTAATTGTCAATGAGATTATTTACTCGATTCGCAAGCCTAAGCATGGTGAAGTTATCGTATTTCATGCCCCTGAAGGGAAAGACTATATTAAACGGGTCATCGCTTTAGCGGGTGAAAAAGTAAAAGTAGAGAACAATAAGGTCTATGTCAATGGTACTGAAGTGGATGAAGACTATATTCGTGATCAGGTCATTGCGGATCCCGATTTTACCATTTGGGATCAACCTGAGCTAACTGTTCCCGAAGGCACCTTTTTCGCAATGGGGGATAACCGCCCTAAAAGTCATGATGGTCGTGCCATTGGTCCCGTTGAATATTCTAAAATTGTCGGAAGAGCGGATTTCATTTTTTGGCCGCTGAAACAAATAAAATTTGTGCATCATTAGACTTTGAGGTGAAGGTATGACCATTCAATGGTTCCCCGGCCATATGACCAAAGCGCGGCGACAAATCGAAGAAAAGCTTAAGCTGATCGATGTCGTAATTGAATTATTGGATGCACGTATTCCGCTATCCAGTCGTAATCCGATGATTGACGAGATTCTAAAAGGTAAGCCGCGTTTGGTGCTTTTGAATAAAGCGGATTTGGCCGACCCGGGAGTGACCGCTGCTTGGGTCGCTTATTTCAAAGAGGACGGACTGGACGCATTGCCCATTGATGCGGTGTCTGGAAATCAGGTAAAAGAAATTGTTCCACGCTGTAAAGTGTTATTCAAGGATAAAATTGCAACCCAAATCCGTAAAGGTATCAATCCACGTGCCGTACGGGCGTTAATTGTCGGGATCCCGAATGTAGGGAAATCGACTTTGACTAATCGCTTAGCAGGCAAAAAAATCGCGGCAACCGGAGATCGGCCAGGTATAACCAAGGGGCAGCAATGGATCAAAATGGGTACGGCAATGGAATTGCTTGATACACCGGGTATACTTTGGCCAAAATTTGAGGATCAGAATGTTGGGCTGCGATTAGCTGCTACGGGTGCAATCAAAGAAGAACTTTTGAATGTCGATGAAATTGCTTTCTTTACCATTCGTTATTTAGCCGAGCATTATAAAAGTAATTTGATGGAGCGCTACAGCATTGAAGCTATACCTGCCGATTTATCCGATCCAAATGAAATAGTGAAGATTATGGAGCTGATCGGTCGTAAAAGAGGAATCATGCAAAGCGGTGGAAGAGTGGACTTGGACAAAACATCGATGGTTATCCTCCGTGAATTGCGTGCCGGTAAAATGGGATGTATAAGTCTAGAGACACCTTGATAAATTTAATATGTTAGATGTAACTGTCACTTTGTCGTTTGTAGATAAGGTGGCTTTTTTGAGTATGGTAATTATACATCCCCAGCCCTTGATTAGTTTTTGTTCGGGATTCATTTGTGGAGGAAAAGCTTGAAGTAGAGAGTCGATTTGAACTACAATAAAAAATATATAGCTAAGAGGTGTTCGCGTGCTTCAGTTTGAACAAAGGCTTTGGGCGAAACAAATTCAATATATTGCAGGAATTGATGAGGTGGGGCGTGGATGTTTATTTGGTGACGTTGTTGCAGCAGCAGTTATCCTTCCCCAAGAACTAATAATCGAAGACATTAATGATTCCAAAAAACTATCGGAGAAAAAGCGTGATTTGCTGTATGACATTATACGACAGGAAGCCTTGGCAATTGGTGTTGGGGTTGTTGATTGTTTGGTTGTAGACCGGATTAATATTAAGCAAGCCGCAAGGCTGGCAATGAAACAAGCTTTAGAGCAATTAGTGATTCAGCCTGATTATTTACTGATTGATGCAGAAAAAGTAGATAGCCAAATTCCTCAGGAAGCGATAATTCATGGGGATGCATTAAGTCAATCGATTGCGGCTGCCTCGATTATTGCGAAGGTCACTCGTGATCGGATGTGCATCGAGTGGGATAAGCAATTTCCCATTTACGGTATTGCTTTACATAAAGGTTATGCCACCAAGCTGCATCGCGAACGTATTTTGGAGCATGGTCCTAGTTCTTTACACCGTCTAACATTTTTAAATAAACTGCTAAATGCTAAGTAGATGCTTACAAAGTTCATTTTTGCTAAAGCAAAACTCTAAGGAGGTGCCATGATGAATGTAGGTCAATTGCTACGCAGCTTATTGAATGAAGCGCAGCCGGGTGAACCTAAAACGCTTGAACTCAAGGTTGGTCAAATTGTCAAAGGGCTGGTTCTGCAGTTATTATCCGAGCAGGACGCTCTTGTTAATATTGGTGGAGTACAGGTTAAAGCACGATTAGAGACACCTTTGAAACAGGGTGAGGTCGCTATGCTGCAGGTTCAACCTGATACCGGCAATGGTCAGATTACCTTAAAGCCACTAGCCAATTCGATCGTGCCAATTGCAGATGAATCGCTTGCAGATGTACTGAGTAATATGGGATTGAAGGATACCCCTGCAAATCGTCAAATGGTTCAAACCCTGCATCAAGAGAACATTTCACTAAGTAAAGAGAGCTTACAAGCATTTGCCAAGGTGCTCATAGCAGTTCCAGCAAATGTTCAACCGGAGCAATGGCAGCAATCCGTTTTATTAGCTGTTAGAAATAACTTGCCGATCATATTGGAGAGTGTGAGTGCACTGCAGCAAGTGGTATACGGGGCACCTATTAATCAACAATTGGAGCAGCTATTCCAGCAATTGAATATAGCGTTAACCAATCCGGCTTTATCACAGCAGGTTTCAGAGTCAATTACACAGATTAAAGCACTGCTAAATGAATTGCAGACGATTTCTGGACAAGCTTTTCAAACCATACAGATAAATAATGAGGACAGCAGTAAATCCCCTACAGGGACGAATGTGGGGAATTCGGTGCAAGATCAGGCTGATAAAGCAAGGAACTCATTAACTACTACGAATACAACGGGTTCAGAAATGCCAAAGAATGCCACTTCCACAGGGATATTGGGTAATCAACAACCCCAAAGCAGTTTAACTATTTCACAAACGGAGGTAACTGCAAAAGCTTCGACACAAGCAGGTCTAACAAAAGCAGAAGCTCAATCTGAGCTTAATGACACGGTAAAGCTTCCTTTAGCTCATACAGCCGCTCATAGTTCACCTACGACAAGTAATGATCCAGAGACACTAAAAACACAGACCAATCAAGCGAATACTCCGCAGTGGATTGGCAAATGGTTAAAATCATTAGGTATTGAGCATGAGCAACAGTTATTTAAGGCCTTAGATAAAGCGCCCAACTTAGATAAACTTGTTCATCCAAACCAAGGTTCAGCGATTGAGCTTGAATTTTCAACTGAGGGAAATCGCGGCCCCCAAGAAGCAGCCAAGCAAATCGTCACAGAATCACTAAAAGCAGCGCTGCTGCAATTGAATGCAATGGATGATACACCACCTGCGCTCAAGGAAAGTACCCAGCAATTACTTCAGCAGATCACCGGACAGCAGCTTTTGCTTTCTCCTGATCGAACATCAATGTTCTCCCATATTACGATGATGATTCCAATGAATAATGAACAAGGGGAGCAAACAGCGGCTGTGCATATCCAATCACGTAAAGGAAGTCGTGGCGAAATTGATGCCAATAACTGTCGACTTGTGTTTGATTTGCACATGAAGTCCATTGGAGATACGCTTGTGGATGTCCAGGTCTATAACAAAATTGTTAGCTTACATGTCCATAATGATCACGACTTCGTGGCGAATCTATTGGAAACCTCACGCGACGAAATTGCAGCAAGCTTGCAAAATGTGGGTTATCAATTTCTTTCACTTAAATGCTCACCTTTTCCAGAAGAGACAACAGAACTAGCATCATTAACCAAGGAAGCAACGCGTATTCCGAATGCTTCTGCTTACGCGTCAAAGCCTTACAAAGGTGTTGATCTGCGAGTATGAATGAGAACAAGAATGAAATTAAAAAGGCAGTTGCACTCAAATATGCTTCTGATAAACAACAAGCCCCTATAGTCATAGCTAAAGGGAAGGGCGAGGTAGCGGAGAGAATTATGCAAAAAGCCAAGGAATTTGGAATTCCCTTACAGGAGGATGCCTCCTTAGTTGAAGTGTTATCAAAGCTTGAATTGAATCAAGAAATTCCGGCTGAGTTATACCAGCTTGTGGCGGAGATACTCAGCTTTATCTATCGTTCTGATCAACGAGCTAAAGGGATGATTAATCATTTATGAGTGAGAAGGAAAAGCTAGACCCACGAAAGATGCTAGGTGAATACGGTGAAAGGCTAGCTCTTGAGTATTTGAATAGCCTGAATTACGTGAATCTTGAAACAAATTGGCGCTGCCGTAGCGGAGAATTAGATATTATCGCAGAGGATGTGGACATTCTAGTCTTTGTTGAAGTACGTACACGGAGAATGACTGGGCGCTTTGGAAGCCCACAGGAATCGGTGGACTTCCGCAAGCAAAGAAAGGTAAGAGAAACAGCACAGGTGTATCTTCATCAGCATCACAAGCATAATAGCAAAATTAGGTTTGATCTAGTTTCAGTAGAGCTAAACCTACAAGGTGAATTCATTCGCTTGGATCACCTAAAGCATGCTTTCTAGATTTGTCCAATCTGCTTAAACTTGTTTGCGATCTAAGTGACGATATTGGATAGCTTCAGCTAAATGATGGCTTTCTATGGAATCCTTTTGCTCTAAATCTGCAATGGTTAAGGCGATTTTGAGAATGCGATCATGAGCTCTGACACTAAGCCCCAAGGCATCGAAAGCTTGAACCAGCAGTTGCTCTGCTTCTGGCTTTAATGAACAAAATTTACGAAGTTGCCTACCCGATAGTTCTCCGTTAAAGCTAATTCCACTTGTCTTATATCGTTTTTGTTGTCTCTGATGTGCCATTAATACCGAGTCCAGCATTTGTTTTGATGATAATTGATTTTCTTTCATTGTAATTGAAGCGTAATCCATTCTAGGTACCTCCACATGTAAATCAATCCGATCCAATAAGGGTCCGGAAATTTTCGCACGATATTGCATGATTTTGAGCGGACTGCAAATACAGCTATGCGCAGGACTAACGGATCCAAAATATCCACAAGGACAGGGGTTCATGGAAGAGGCGAATATAAAGTCAGCCGGGAAGCTGTAAACCGCTCTTGCCCGAGCAATAGTAACCTGACGATCCTCCAAGGGCTGCCGCAGCACTTCAAGTGCATTTCTTGAAAACTCGGGCAGCTCATCGAGGAATAAGACTCCACGATGTGCCAAGCTGACTTCGCCGGGTTTAGGTATTGAACCTCCACCAACTAATCCACCAGCGGATATAGTATGATGAGGCGCACGAAAAGGTCGAGCGCGAATGAATTGCTTCGCTTCGTTTAACTGACTGGCAATAGAATAAATTTTGGTAACTTCTAAGGCTTCATTGTCTTGCATGTAAGGGAGAATAGAGGGAAGGCGACGGACAAGCATCGTTTTCCCTGAACCTGGGGGGCCGATAAGAATGATGTTATGCATACCTGCCGCTGTGATCATTAACGCTCTCTTTGCATGATGCTGCCCGCAGACGTCCGCATAGTCTGGGGTGTTTAAACTTGCATCAAAACTGGTTGAATGGAGTGGATCGTTTAACGGTAAACGATCCAAATAATTAACTCCATTAATTAAATCTTTTTCGCATTGGCGCATTTCATTTAAATTGTACAGGGGGTAAAGGTGCGTTTCATCTATATAGGAGGCTTCTTCTGCGTTAACGTAGGGGAGCAATATGTTGCTTAGTCCTTGTCTCTTGGCCTCATGAACCATGGATAATACGCCGGGAACGGAGCGAAGGGCACCATCAAGTGATAGCTCGCCAATAATGAGTGTGTTTTGCAAGCTCGCAGGTTTTACTTGACCACTTGCCACAAGAATACCTAAAGCTATAGCTAAATCGAAGGAAGCTCCTTCTTTACGAACATCAGCGGGTGCTAAATTAACAGTTATTCGTTCCATTGGGAAGGAATATCCACAATTCTTAATTGCCGCTCTTACCCGTTCTATAGATTCACGTACCGCTGAGTCGGGCAGCCCAACCAAGTTTATTTGGGGCAATCCATTACTAATATCTACTTCTACCGTGATTAGTTGAGCATTGATTCCTTGTACACATGCGCTGAATACTTGTCCATACATAAAAAAGCACACTCCTCCATAGTCGTTTAACTATTGGATAAGGTGCTTCCTTTTACCAACATAGGTTTAATTACATCTAGGATATATATTCTATTCCTCATGCAGATTTCCTGCTGGTTATATAAAAAATATTTCAACGGGGATACTAGTTAAGAGGTGAATAATGGTTATTTCCTGGACAATGAGAAAAAACTCCATCAATCTACAAAGTAGATCAATTTTAGCGAAAAAAAATGTTGATTCAATCATAATTTATAAGGAAACCGTTGGATAAACATGTTACAATTATATAGGTTTATTGAGCAGAACGATTCATTTTGCTTTTTGCACGGGCTATAAAGACATTCTGATAGGAGGAAGTTATACAATGAACATTCATGAGTATCAAGGAAAAGCAGTCCTTAAGCAATATGGAGTCAACGTTCCGAATGGAATCGTTGCCTTTTCCGTTGAAGAAGCTGTTGAAGCAGCACAGAAGCTTGGCACGAAGATTGTTGTTGTTAAAGCACAGATTCATGCTGGCGGCCGGGGTAAAGCAGGCGGTGTTAAGGTTGCGAAGAGCTTGGATGAAGTCCGTACATATGCGGGGGAAATCCTGGGTAAGATTCTGGTCACACACCAAACAGGTCCCGAAGGCAAAGAAGTAAAGCGTTTGTTGATTGAAGAAGGCTGCGACATTAAAAAGGAATACTATCTGGGTATCGTTGTGGATCGTGGAACAGGTTCAGTAGTTGTGATGGCTTCGGAAGAAGGCGGCATGGAAATTGAAGAGGTTGCTGCACATAGCCCTGAAAAAATTATCAAAGAAATTGTCGATCCAGCTATTGGTTTACAAGCTTTCCAAGCACGTAAGCTAGCCTATGCGCTTAACATACCTAACGAAGTTATTAATAAAGCAGTTAAGCTGATTCTTTCTGTATATACTGCATTCGTAGAGAAGGATTGTTCAATTCTCGAAATCAATCCGTTGGTTGTTACAGGCGGTGGCGATGTTATTGCTTTGGATGCTAAGCTAAACTTTGATTCCAATGCTTTGTACCGTCGTAAGGATATCGTTGAACTTCGCGATTTAGAAGAGGAAGATGCGAAAGAAATAGAAGCATCCAAATATGATTTGAGCTATATTGCCTTAGATGGTAATATCGGCTGTATGGTAAACGGAGCAGGACTGGCTATGGCCACAATGGATATTATTAAGCATTACGGTGGAGACCCCGCAAACTTTTTAGACGTAGGGGGCGGCGCTACAACAGAGAAGGTAACCGAGGCTTTCAAAATCATTTTGTCAGATGAGAAGGTTAAAGGGATTTTCGTAAATATTTTTGGAGGTATTATGCGTTGCGACGTTATTGCGAATGGTGTGGTTGAAGCCGCGAAGCAAGTTGGCTTAGATCGTCCTTTGGTTGTTCGTCTGGAAGGTACTAACGTTGTCATTGGCAAGAAGATTCTTAACGAATCTGGGCTTAATATCATTACCGCAGATTCCATGGCAGATGGCGCTCAAAAAATCGTCGAAGAAGTCAAAAAAATCAGTTAATGAAACCAATAAAGGGTGTGAAATAACTCATGAGTATATTAGTCAACAAAAACACAAAGGTCATCACACAAGGGATCACAGGAGCAACTGGCTTGTTCCATACCAAAGGTGGATTAGACTACGGAACACAGATGGTAGGCGGTGTGACACCGGGTAAAGGTGGATCAACTGTTGATATCACATTGGAGAATGGTACAGTTGCTAAGCTTCCTGTATTTAATACGGTTGCAGATGCAGTTGCTGGCACAGGCGCTAACGCCTCTGTTATTTATGTGCCACCTGCTTTTGCAGCGGATGCGATCCTTGAAGCTATTGATGCAGATTTAGATTTGGTTATCTGTATTACGGAAGGTATTCCGGTTCTAGATATGGTTAAAGTAAAGCGTTACTTAGAAGGCAAACGTACCGTATTGATCGGGCCTAACTGTCCGGGCGTTATCACACCAGGCGAGTGCAAAATTGGGATCATGCCAGGCTATATTCACACACCGGGTCACGTGGGCGTTGTTTCTCGTAGTGGAACCTTGACTTATGAAGCTGTGCATCAATTAACTACGCGCGGTATTGGGCAATCTTCAGCTGTTGGTATCGGTGGAGATCCTGTAAAAGGCTCTGAATTTATCGATATTCTTAGCAGATTTAATGACGATCCAGACACTTATGCAGTTATCATGATTGGTGAAATTGGTGGAACTGCAGAAGAAGAAGCTGCAGAGTGGGTTAAAGCCAACATGACAAAGCCTGTAGTAGGCTTTATCGGCGGCAAAACAGCACCAGAAGGCAAACGTATGGGTCATGCCGGCGCAATCATTTCTGGAGGCAAAGGGACTGCTGCTGAGAAAATATCTACATTAGAAGCTTGTGGGATTAAAGTGGCTGCGACACCTTCTGAAATGGGTTCAACCCTAGTGGCTGTTTTGGAAGCAAAAGGTTTGTTAGAGAAATGTGTGACTGTCAAGTAAAAGACTTACACAAATAAATAACCCTGAATAGGTAAGCAACCTTTCATTTCCGCCAAGCGGATTTGAAAGGTTTTTTGTTTTTCTAGACTCAAATTAAAAGGAGTTGGGCAGGATGAATCCAAGGATTATTTTATTCGCTTTACATGAGATGAAAGATATCGGCTGGAAAACGATTTTGAAAATTATGCAGTGTTATCCCGATTTAAAGGAAGTCGTTCGAGCAAAGCGACAAGATTTAGAACGTTTAGAGATAAGAGCCGCACAAGCCCAAACCATCTGTGACAACTTAACTGAGGCTTATGTCAACGAAAGGCTAACAGCCTATGAGAAGCAAGGTGTACAAATTTTGACGATTTATGATGAAGCTTATCCTGAATTGTTGAAGCAATCCTCACAGCCACCCTGGGTACTTTACTATAAGGGCAATCTTGAATTGCTGCAGAATCCATTAATTGCTATTGTGGGTACTCGAATACCAACCGTTTATGGGAAGAATATAGCACTTCAGTTTGGAGATGCGCTTTCACGTGTTGGTTTTACGATAGTCAGTGGTCTTGCTAGAGGGATAGACAGTTGTGCGCATGAAGGTGCTATTAAACAAAGAGGAAGCACAATTGCAGTTCTAGGCTGTGGAGTAAATGTGGTCTATCCGTTAGAAAATGGTCCTCTATATCGCGAAATCGCTAATAAAGGCTTGCTCTTAAGTGAATTTCCTTTGGGGACACCTGCAAAGCCAGGCTTATTTCCATTACGAAATCGGATCATTGCAAGCTTAAGTTTGGGTACATTAGTTGTCGAAGCTGCTCTAAAAAGTGGTTCGTTGATAACAGCGGATCAAGCGTTGGATGAAAATAGGGATGTATTCGCCATACCAGGTCCAATCAATTCTCCCAAAAGTTTAGGAGCTCTTTCCTTAATTAAAAAAGGAGGTGCTAAGCTAGTCGATTGTACCGAGGATATTTTAATGGAATATAGGCATATCTTAGAGATTGATCATGAAGTAAATGGTAAAGCGAAGAAGGATCAAACACAAGACATTTTCAATGCGGATGAACAACTAATTATCAATATTTTAACCCAAGCACCAGCAACCTTTGACCATATATTAGAAGAAACACAAACTAATTTTGGACATTTGCACGCAATTCTGTTATCTTTGGTAATGAAAAAAGCTATTAACCAGCTTCCCGGTTCTATATATAGTATTCGTTAAACCAATTATAACTATTTTTTCAATCGAAGGGAGGAAGGTACACTATGGCAGATTCATTAGTCATTGTGGAATCACCCGCTAAAGCGAAAACAATCGGCAAGTATTTAGGCAGCAAATTCATTGTTAAAGCATCGATGGGTCATATTCGTGATCTTCCGAAAAGTCAGATTGGCGTCGAAGTGAAGAACAGCTTTGAACCCAAATATATTACCATTCGTGGTAAAGGATCGATTTTGAAGGAAATTAAAGATGCAGCTAAACGTGTGAAGAATGTCTATCTTGCAGCCGATCCGGATCGCGAAGGGGAAGCTATTGCATGGCATTTGGCGCATTATCTAGATATACAAGAAGGTGAGGCTTGTCGGGTCGTCTTTAATGAGATTACGAAACAAGCTGTGAAGGATGCATTTAAGAATCCACGCCCAATCAATCTTGATTTAGTCAATGCCCAGCAAGCCAGACGAATACTTGATCGTTTGGTGGGTTATAAAATCAGTCCGCTTTTATGGAAAAAGGTTAAAAAGGGGCTTTCAGCAGGTCGTGTTCAATCCGTAACTGTAAAAATGATTTACGATCGTGAGCATGAGATCAATGAATTCATTTCAGAAGAATATTGGTCTATTACAGCTCAGCTTCTAGCTGGAACAACAGCATTTGAAGCCAAGTTTCACGCAATGAACAAGGATAAAAAAGAATTACATACAGAAGATGAAGTACAGAAAATTTTACAATCTATCCTTAAAGCTGAGTTTATTGTCAGTGAAGTTAAGGAGAAGGAACGCTTACGGAATCCATCTGCACCTTTTATTACAAGTACCCTTCAGCAGGAAGCGGCAAGAAAGCTTAACTTCCGTGCTGCCAAGACAATGTCAGTTGCCCAGCAGTTATATGAAGGGATCGACCTTGGTAAAGAGGGAACGGTTGGTTTAATTACGTATATGCGTACGGATTCCACACGGATTTCACCCATTGCGCAGGATGAGGCCAAAGAATTTATTATTCAGAAATATGGTCCTACCTATGCACCTGAAACGCCACGTGTTTATTCGAAGAAGGCAGTTAATGCCCAAGAAGCCCATGAAGCGATTCGCCCAAGCTCTGTATTAAGAGAACCTGATGAAATGAAAAGCTTTTTGACTAAGGATCAGCATCGTTTATATAAGCTGGTATGGGAACGGTTTGTTTCCAGTCAAATGACCTCTGCTATCTTAGATACCATGACCGTTGATTTTGCTGTAGGGGATGCAACCTTCCGTTCTGTGGGCTCCAAAATGAAATTTCCTGGATTTATGAAGATATATGTAGAAGGTAATGATGATGGCACGACCGATGAAGATCGTTTATTGCCAGCGCTTCAGGAAGGCAATAAAGTAGAAAAGACAGAGATTACACCAAAGCAACATTTCACGCAGCCGCCTCCACGTTATACCGAGGCTAGGCTGGTTCGAGCTTTGGAAGAAATGGGTATAGGGCGTCCGAGTACCTATGCGCCAACCTTAGAAACCGTTCAAAAACGTGGGTATGTGGCTTTAGAGGAAAAGAAATTCATTCCAACTGAGCTAGGTGAGCTGGTAATCGAATTGATGATTGAATTTTTCCCGGAAATTCTCGATGTTGCTTTTACAGCGCAAATGGAAGAAGAGTTGGACAATGTCGGCGAAGGAAAAGAAAATTGGGTGCAGGTGCTCGAAACCTTCTATAAAACCTTCGAGAAACGTTTGGCGTTTGCCGAAGAGGAAATGAAGGAAATTGAAATCAAAGATGAAGTATCCGATGAGCTTTGCGAGAAGTGCAGTATGCCGATGGTTTACAAAATGGGTCGTTTTGGCAAATTCTTAGCATGCTCCGGCTTTCCAAATTGTCGCAATACGAAGCCGATTATTAAAGACATTGGTGTGACTTGTCCCAAATGCAAAGAAGGACATATCGTTGAACGTCGTAGTAAAAAGGGCAGAGTGTTTTTTGGCTGTGATCTTTATCCCGGCTGTGACTTTGTATCCTGGGATCGCCCCGTTGATAAACCATGCCCACAATGCGGCTCTATGCTTATTCAGAAAACGAATAAAAACGGAACACATATTAAATGTGTCGAGTGTGATTTTAAAGAAGAAAAAGAAGAAGATTTGGACGAAGCAGCAGAATAAATAGTGAATAGAGCTAACATTCAAACTAAGTTCTTTCGAGAGCTTAGTTTTGACTTTGTAGACTAAAGCAAACTCAGTAAATGCTTACGAAGCAAGTTTGCTAAAGCAAACTCAGTAAATGCTTACGAAGTAAGTTTGCTAAAGCAAACTCAGTAAATGCTTACGAAGTAAGTTTTGTTAACACAAAACTCTAAGGAGGATTTTCATTGTCAGATATTCAAAGAGTAACTGTAATCGGGGCCGGCTTAGCCGGTAGTGAAGCAGCTTGGCAGATTGCCAAACAAGGTGTGCCTGTAACTTTGTACGAAATGCGACCTGTACGGAAAACACCTGCTCATATCACGGATCAATTCGCTGAGCTTGTGTGCAGCAATTCCTTGCGTGCCAATGGACTTACGAATGCTGTTGGTGTCTTAAAAGAAGAAATGCGGCAAATGGATTCATTGATCATGTCATGTGCCGATGAGCATGCTGTTCCCGCAGGCGGTGCCTTGGCTGTTGATCGTGATGGATTTTCAGGTGCGGTGACTTCGCGATTACGTAATCATCCCCTGATTGAAGTGAAAAATGAAGAAATGAAAAACTTACCCGAAAAGATTGCAGTTGTGGCATCGGGTCCATTAACTTCACCTGATTTATCGGCAGTGCTGCAAACGTTGATGGGGGAAGAATATTTATATTTTTATGATGCTGCTGCACCGATCGTAGAGAAAGATTCGATTGATATGAGCAAGGTCTACCTCGCGTCACGATATGATAAAGGAGAGGCAGCTTATTTAAACTGTCCAATGACCGAAGATGAGTTCAATTTATTTCATGATGCCCTGATTGCTGCCGAAGTAGCGCCCATTAAAGAATTTGAAAAAGAAGTTTATTTTGAAGGCTGTATGCCGATTGAAATTATGGCAAGCCGTGGCAAGCAAACGGTGTTATTCGGGCCCATGAAGCCTGTTGGATTAATGAATCCACATACGGGTAAGCTACCATTTGCTGTAGTCCAATTAAGGCAGGATAATGCTGCGGGTACTTTATTCAATTTAGTCGGGTTCCAGACCCATTTGAAGTGGGGTGAGCAGAAAAAGGTGTTTGGCTTGATCCCTGGCTTGGAGAATGCTGAATTTGTCCGATATGGTGTTATGCACCGTAACACATTTATTAATTCACCGAGAAAGCTCCATCCAACTTACCAGTTCAAGGGCAAGGAAGAGCTGTTTTTTGCTGGTCAAATGACTGGAGTGGAGGGATATGTAGAATCTGCTGCTTCTGGGCTTATTGCAGGGCTTAATGCGGGGAGATTGGCCAAAGGCTTGAACTGCTTGCTTTTCCCTGCTGAGACGGCACTTGGGGGCATGGCGAATTATATCACAACAGCAGACTCCGATCATTTTCAACCGATGAATGCAAACTTTGGGCTGTTCCCGCCATTAGAAGAACGGATTCGCAGCAAAAAGCTGAAATACGAAGCCTTGGCTGAACGAGCGATTCAAGCGATCAAAAGCTTTGCATCAACCCACGGGGTAAAGCGAGATGAAAAATGATTTTTTGGTTGAAGGCTTTATGCATTACCTTCTTGCTGAAAAAAATTGCTCGGAGCACACTCTGCAAAATTACTCCAAAGATATCATGCAATTTATCGAATTCATCGAAAAACAAAAGATTGATGATTTTCTTGAGGTGAGTTATTTAAATGTTCGTACTTATCTGGCTAAATTAAATGAACAGCAATATGCGAAACGTAGTGTTGCTAGAAAGCTTTCATCCATGCGCTCTTTTTATCTTTATTTGTTACGAGAAGGGATTCTGAAAGTGAGTCCTTTCAGCTATATCAAAACTCCTAAGCAAGATAAGAAGCTCCCGCAATTCATGTATATGGAACAGATGAAAGCGATGCTGGAAGCACCAGATACTTCAACACCTCTAGGACTACGTGATCATGCCTTGCTGGAAACACTGTATGCAAGTGGAATGCGGGTAAGTGAACTGGTACAATTGGATTTAGCATCCATTGATCTAGAAAATGGCATTGCCCTTGTTTTTGGAAAAGGGTCGAAGGAGCGTTATGTACCCTTAGGAGAGCATGCGATTCAAGCGATTCGAGCTTATTTACAGCTGAGCCGTATGCATCTTCTGCATCGCAAGGAAGAAATTGCACTTTTTCTAAATTATACGGGCGGAAGATTAACGGATCGAAGCATAAGAAGAGTCATTGATAAATATATTAGGCAATTAGCGACTTTAAATCATGTCAGCCCGCATACTTTCAGACATACATTTGCCACACATATGTTAGAAGCGGGAGCGGATTTACGCACTGTACAGGAGCTGTTAGGTCATGTGAATTTGTCCACTACGCAAATCTACACCCATGTGACCAAAGATCATTTACAGACCATCTACAATAAGACGCATCCGCGAGCATAAATTTATTAGTGAAGGAGACGATCCCATGGAACAATTTCATGCAACAACCATTTTTGCGATTCGCCATCAGGGTAAAGGGGCAATTGCAGGTGACGGCCAGGTTACTTTTGGCAATAATATGATCATGAAAAGCAGTGCGAAGAAAGTAAGACGACTGCACCGTGGAAAGGTCATTGCGGGTTTTGCCGGTTCGGTGGCGGATGCGATAACTCTCTTTGAAAAATTCGAGGGTAAGCTGGAGGAGCATCATGGCAATTTGCAGCGTGCTGCTGTCGAATTGGCTAAGGATTGGCGGCAAGACCGTGTTCTGCGTAGGTTGGAAGCTCTCATGCTCGTGATGGATACAACCAGTCTGCTGCTCATTTCAGGGAATGGCGAAATCATCGAACCCGATGATGGCATACTGGCTATTGGCTCGGGTGGAAGCTTTGCGCTGGCAGCTGGCAGAGCATTACATCGCTTTGCTCCACAAATGACGGCTAAGGAAATTGCTAAAGCCTCATTGGAAACTGCTGCTGAAATTTGTGTGTTTACCAATCACAATATCATTGTTGAAGAAATTGAATAAGCTAATGCTTACGAAGCCAGT
>JBBDSZ010000055.1:32486-117007 GCA_040904685.1 Paenibacillaceae bacterium
TTTCTGGCGAAAACTCTGATTATGCTTACGAAGCCAGTTTTCTGGCGAAAACTCTGATTATGCTTACGAAGCCAGTTTTCTGGCGAAAACTCTAAGGAGGCAAACCTATGAATCAATCCTTAACACCTAAACAAATTGTGCTAGAGCTGGATAAATATATTATCGGTCAAAATAAAGCCAAGCGTTCTGTCGCAGTTGCATTGCGTAATCGCTATCGCCGTGGATTGTTAACTGATACGATGCGAGATGAAATTATTCCAAAGAATATTCTGATGATTGGACCCACAGGTGTTGGAAAAACTGAAATTGCGCGGAGACTGGCCAAATTAGTGAATGCTCCGTTCATCAAAGTGGAAGCAACAAAATTTACCGAGGTTGGTTATGTTGGACGTGATGTAGAATCAATGATTCGTGATTTAGTGGAAACCGCTATGCGCATTGTGAAGACAGAAAAAGCGGATAAAATAAAGTATCAAGCAGAAAAGCTCGCAAACGAACGGATCATTGCATTATTAGTGCCTAATGTAGAGCAACCAAAAGCACGAAAAAATCCTTTTGAAATGTTATTCAATAACCAAAATGATAATAATCAGGATGAGGAACGAATCGATCCTTCGATCCTCTCGCAGCGTGAAGAAGCAAGAGCAAGTTTGGCTAAGGGGGAATTGGAAACCGAATCGATTGAAATCGAGATCGAAGATAATTCACCCTCCATGATGGATATGCTGAGTGGACAAGGAAATGAACAAATGGGCTTTAATATGCAGGAAATGCTTGGCAGTATCTTACCTAAGAAAAAGAAAATACGCAAGCTGACTATCAAAGAAGCGCGTACTGTATTGAGCCAAGAAGAGGCCAATCGATTAATGGATCAGGATGAAGTAGTTATGGAGTCCATTAAACGTGCGGAGCAATCCGGGATAATCTTTATTGATGAGATCGATAAAGTAGCCAGTCCAGGAAAAGCGCATGGGCCTGACGTTTCAAGGGAAGGTGTTCAACGTGACATTCTACCGATTGTCGAAGGCTCAACTGTGGTAACTAAATATGGTCCTGTGAAAACCGATTATATTCTATTTATTGCTGCTGGCGCCTTTCATGTCTCCAAGCCATCAGATTTAATTCCGGAATTGCAAGGTCGTTTCCCTGTCCGAGTCGAATTGAATAGTTTGACGCATGAAGATTTTGTGCGAATACTGCAAGAACCGAAAAATGCTCTGACTAAACAATACATTGCGCTTTTAGAAACAGAAGGGATTGCTATTGACTTCTCTGCCGCAGCAATCGAAGAAATTGCGCGAATTGCCGTGGAGGTCAATCAAAATACGGAGAACATAGGTGCTAGAAGGCTTCATACCATTCTGGAAAAGCTACTGGAGGATCTTTCCTTTGAAGCATCTGAAATCACATTAGAGCACTTAACGATCACACCGGAATATGTCAAAGATAAGCTTTTTGATATTTCACAAAATCGCGATTTAAGCCAATATATCTTATAAATGCAGATCCGAAAAATTTTATGTCTAGGCCTAAAGCCTTGTTTTTCCGAAAAATGGGGCTTTTTTCATATTGTAAAACAGACCTTTGATCATGCATGATTAACTTTATTTACAAAATTCAATGATTTCGACATATATTGCTAATATTTTAGCGAAAATTACCGATTGAAGAAGGAATTAGTTATCCTCTGTTGAATATGAATACATAATCATTATTTAATTTAAAGTGAGGGAGAACTATGTTTTCTATTAATAAACCAAGCTTTCAACTATTAGAAAAGTCATTAGACGCAGCAACAATGCGGCAAAGAACGATCACGAATAATATTGCTAATGTAGATACCCCTTATTTTAAAAGGTCAGAAGTAAGCTTTGAAAGCCTCCTTCAGAAACAAATGGGATCTTTACCTGCGCTTGAAGGTTACCGTACGGATACAAGACACTTTGCTTTTGGAAGCTCATCACAGCAAATATCACCGCAGATTTCCGTAGATGAAGCTTCAATTATGAATAACAACTTGAATAATGTGGACATGGACACTGAAATGTCACAATTGGCGAAGAATCAATTGACCTACAATACTGAAATCCAACAAGTGAATCATGAATTTAAAATGCTGCGTAGTGCGATATCAGGGGGGAAATAATAGGTGAAATTAACGAATAGCTTTGACATCAGTTCCTCCGCTTTAACAGCTCAAAGGTTACGTATGGATGTTATCTCTTCTAATATTGCTAACGCGGATACAACAAGAACTAAGCTTGTAAATGGGAAGTGGGTGCCTTACTCACGCAAGATTGTCACAATGGAACCGAAAGCATCAAGTTCACCCTTTGCCAAAATTTTAGATACCAATATGCGAGATTCGACAGGTGAGGGGGTTAAAGTGACGAAGATTTTTGATGATTCCGCACCGTTTAAGCAGGTTTATAATCCAAATCATCCGGATGCGGATGAGAATGGTTTTGTATTAATGCCCAATGTGGACATCCTCAAGGAAATGGTAGATATGATTTCAGCCACTCGCTCTTATGAAGCGAATGTGACTGCCTTAAATGCCTCGAAAGCTATGATTACCAAAGCATTAGAAATAGGAAGATAGATTAGGAGGCATTTATGATGATAGATCAAGTTGGATTAAAACCATTAACTATGCTTACAAAGCCCCAAAGCAAGGCTGAAGAAGTTGGAGCTACGGATTTTACTCAACAATTCGGTTCTTTTTTGAACAATGCTATTTCTAATTTATCGAATGAAGAGGCACAAGTGGATCAGCTCAATACGCAGTTCATTTCTGGAAATCTAGCAGATGTACATCAATTGACTATTGCTTCCGAGAAAGCATCTTTGAACTTAGAGCTAACTTTACAAGTACGAAATAAAGTAATAGAAGCATATCAAGATGTTATGAGAATGCAGATGTAATTTATCTATTCATCATAACCAATGTTTTTAGATGGGGTGACAGAGTGAACGAAAATCTACTCCTGTATTGGAATCGAACGACACAGTATTGGAACCAGCTTAGCAGAAATAAAAAGATCTCGATCGGCATCGGTTTTTTGATTTTCATTCTAGTGATTGTCATTGTCATTTCCAGCTTGTCAAAAACAGAATATGCCTTAGCATACACGGATCTTCAAACGAATGATGCTGCTGCAATTACCACTTATCTGAAGGACTCAGGAATACCGTATAAACTTAGTGATGATCACAAAAGTATTCAAGTTCCAAGAAGCAAAGTTTCGGAGGTACAACTTGCTGTAGAGTCCCAAGGAATCAATAAGAATGCTTCGATTGGTTATGAAACCTTTAGAAAAAGCAATACCTTTGGCACAACGGATCAAGAATTTAAAGTCAAGCATTTGGATGCTTTGCAAGGCGAGATTCAACAATTAATTAATTCAATTGGAGCGATCGCAAGCTCTAAGGTTTTAATTAATTTGCCAGAGGAAACACTTTTTCTCCCTAAAGGAGATACAAGCGATAAGGCAACTGCCTCAGTTGTTGTTCAACTCAAAGAAGGCTACAGTCTAGATCAACAAAAAGTAGACACGATTTACAATTTGGTTTCCAAAAGTATTAAAAACTTACCCATTGAGAATATTACTATCGGAAATTCAGACGGAGATCTGTTGCCTTATTCCAAAGCGGGTGGATCACTAACCAATGGTGGAACTGAAGCATCTTCACAATTTGCGATTAAGAAAGCCTTTGAACAAGATATTCAAAGTAATATCATTCGGATGTTTAGCGGAATCATGGGTAAAGGGAAAATTATTCCTATGGTAGTAGCCAATTTAAACTTTGATGAACAATCAACAGAAGAAAAATTAGTAACTCCAGTAAATCTGGTAGATAATACAGGCATTGCGATTAGTATTCAAGATATTCAGAATTCTTATGTAAGCGATGGCGGTACGGATGTTGGTGTTGCAGGCACAGGATCAACTGATGTACCGGCATATCCAGGCAGCACAGGAAATACGGGGAAAACGACCAAAGAAGAGAATCAAAAGACGGTTAACAACGAAGTCAACCATATCACCAATCAAATTAAGAAAAGCCCTTTTACAGTTACAGATTTATCGGTAAGTGTGGGGATCGAACCTCCAGAAAAGGATAAGCCAGAATCACTCACACAACCTGTCAAAGACGATGTTCAAAAAATACTGCTTAGTGTTGTGAGTGCTTCCCTTGGGAATAGTGGTAAAACATATACAGATGCGGAATTAGCAAAAAAAGTCAACGTATTCGCACATTCTTTTGCCGAAATTCAAACAACTAACGCATCGAAAAGCAACAGTGTATATGTTTATAGCGGCATTGGAATATTAGCTTTGATAGTGGCTGCACTTGCTGGCTTCATATTCTCAAGAAGAAGAAAAACAGCAGAAGCACAAGCCTTAGCTGAAATGGCTGTTGCTTCAAAAGCTGAATTCCCGACACTTGACTTTGATCAAGTCGGTAACGATAGTCAAGTTCGTAAACAATTAGAGCAGCTTGCCAAGAAAAAGCCGGATGAATTTGTAAATCTATTGCGAACTTGGTTAGTTGATGAGTAGAGGTGGTGAGAAAAGTTGGCAAAGGCAGTTCAAGTAGGGTTATCCGGTAAACAAAAAGCTGCGCTACTTCTCATTAGTTTAGGCCCAGAAGTTTCTGCACAAATTTTCAAGCATTTAAGAGACGAAGAAATCGAGCAACTAACGTTAGAGATTGCCAATGTTAGAAAAGTAGATTCTGCTGAGAAGGAATCAATTTTATCTGAATTCCATCAAATTTGCATGGCGCAAGAATATATCTCCCAAGGGGGTATTTCTTATGCTAAAGAAATTTTGGAGAAAGCATTGGGTTCACAAAAAGCATTAGATATTATTAATCGTCTTACAGCTACATTGCAAGTTAGACCGTTTGATTTTGCTCGAAAAGCAGACCCATCTCAAATCCTGAATTTTATTCAAAATGAAAATTCGCAAACCATCGCTTTGGTTTTATCCTATCTGCAAGCTGAGCAATCATCAATTATTTTATCGGCATTGCCTCAGGATAAACAAGCAGAGGTAGCCAAAAGAATTGCGCTGATGGATAGTACTTCGCCAGAAGTAGTAAGTCAGGTCGAACGTGTCTTGGAACAGAAGCTATCTGCTACTGTAACCCAAGATTATACTTCAGCTGGCGGTATCGAAGCCATTGTCCAAATTCTAAATGGGGTTGACCGTGGTACAGAAAGAACCATTTTGGATGCTCTTGAAATTCAAGATCCGGAATTGGCCGAAGAAATTAAGAAAAGAATGTTTGTCTTTGAAGATATTGTTAATGTGGATAATCGTTCCATTCAGCGAATTATTCGAGATATCGAAAATGCTGACTTACAGCTCGCTCTCAAAGTGGCTAGCGAAGAAGTTCGTGAAGCCATTTTCAAAAATATGTCGAAACGAATGTCTGAAACATTCAGAGAAGAAATGGAATACATGGGTCCTGTACGATTACGTGATGTCGAAGAAGCTCAAACTCGGATTGTTGCTACGATTCGCCGTTTAGAAGAAGCCGGTGAAATTATCATCGCACGTGGCGGAGGAGACGATATCATTGTCTAGGCTGATCAAATTGGATTTCTATATTCCTTTAACCGAATTAAAACAAATTGAAACACCTATTTTTCAACCAGGGAGAATAGAGGTTAATTCGGAAAACGAGGATAGAAGCGAAGAACTTCATGAATTAGAAATGATAAAGTCACAAATTCTTAACGATGCCGAGGAAATAGCACAGCAACAAATTAATCAGGCAATGGCAGAGGCTCAATCTATTAAAGATCAAGCCCTGCTAGACATTGAACGATGGTGGCAGGAACGCCGTGCAGGAGATGAACAGCACATTACAGAAGCGCAGAACAACGGATACGAGGCTGGATATCAGCATGGTCTAGTAGAAGCTGAAGCGTCCGTTAGAGCTTCCTACGCTGAAATGATTCAAGAATCTCAAACGGTGTTAAACCAAGCCTACGGATTAAAAGAAGATATTATCCAAGAAGCAGAGCCCTTTTTAATCGAGTTAAGCTGTTCCATAGCGGAGAAGATTATACAAAGACAGTTAAATCTCGAACCGGATTGGGTGGTTGAATATACCCAAGGTATTTTAGCTCGTAGAAGAGAAAAAGGCTTGATATCAATCTGTGTTGCTCCTAACCAATTTGCATTTATGCAGGATGCCAAGGATGAATTTATGCTACATATTGATTCTCAGGCAGAGTTGCAAATATTGCCTGATGCCACGGTATCTGATCATGGCTGCGTCATACGCTCACCCTTTTTAAGTGTAGATGCGAGAATTGATACCCAATTGAAAGAAATTAAAGACGCTTTACAGCTCATTGCCAAAAGAAATGAGAGTGCTCTTGACCATGAGTAAATCGCTGCAAGCTGCCAAATATGTTGAACATCTGAAACAGATGGATCCCGTTCGTGTGAATGGAAAAGTAATTCAGGTTATTGGACTTACGGTAGAATCGGAAGGACCCGATGCAAGCATTGGCGATGTATGCCATATCTATCCGCTAAAGTCCAAAGAACCTTTAAAAGCAGAGGTTGTCGGCTTTCGGAACAATAGAGTGATTCTAATGCCTCTAGGTGAGCTGCATTCGATTGGGCCTGGCTGTGATGTTGTCGCTACGGGAAAGCCGCTTACAGTAGCGGTAGGACATGAATTACTTGGCAAAGTACTGGATGGTTTAGGACAGCCTTTAGATGGTTCCTTCTTACCTTCTAGAATGACTCAATATTCAACGCATAGAGCACCAAGCAATCCGTTGAATCGGCCTAGAGTAAGTGAACCGCTAAGTGTTGGTATTCGTTGTATTGATGGTTTACTGACGATTGGTAAAGGTCAACGTGTAGGTATTTTTGCTGGTTCTGGTGTAGGAAAGAGTACATTGCTTGGGATGGTTGCTCGTAATACTTCTGCTGATGTCAACGTCATTGCATTAATTGGAGAGCGTGGCAGAGAAGTGCTGGATTTTATCGAAAGAGATTTAGGCCCCGAAGGTTTAGCCAGATCGGTTGTAATTGTTGCAACCTCAGATCAACCTGCGCTCATTCGGATTAAAGGTGCGATGATCGCGACAAGCATTGCCGAATTTTTTCGTGATCATGGCTTGAACGTTATGCTGATGATGGATTCTGTTACACGATATGCGATGGCACAACGTGAAGTAGGACTTGCTGTTGGTGAACCACCCGCAACTCGGGGGTATACACCTTCCGTATTTGCTGGTCTTCCTAAATTGCTAGAACGCTCGGGCACAGGTCCAAAGGGGTCAATTACCGCCTTTTACACGGTTTTGGTTGAAGGAGATGATATGAACGAACCTATAGCCGACGCAGTAAGAGGGATATTGGACGGACATATCGTATTAGATCGAAATTTGGCACATCGCGGTCATTATCCTGCTATAGATGTCTTGTCAAGTGTGAGTCGGGTCATGAATGAAATTGTGTCCGAAGAGCAACGAGATGCGGCTGAATTTTTGAAAAAACAGCTTTCGGTCTACAAGGATTCTGAGGATTTAATTAATATCGGTGCCTACCAAAAAGGCTCAAACGCTGAAATTGATCTGTCCTTACAATATATTCAGAGCATTTGGAATTTCACTCGTCAAAAAACAAATGAAAAAGTGAATTACGATGAAGCGCAAGCGCGATTGACCACTGAATTTGTGGGAGGATGATGATTATGAGTTTTCGCTATCCGCTCCAAAAAATTGTCGATTTAAAAGCCAATGAGAAAACACAAGCAGAATGGATTCTCTCTCATGCTATGACTGTATTACAAGAAGCAGAGCAATCCTTACATTCCTTGCATTCGGAAAAAAGTGAAATTCATGCGGAACTCACCTCAGTTGTCGGTGTTCGTGCAAATATTTCACAACTCCGCACATTTCAGAATTATATGACCCATTTGGATCATCGCATTACAAAAAAGATTAAAGATGTCGAACGTGCAGAGCAAAATGTCGTTCACAAAAAAGGGCATTTATCCGAAAAAATGATGGACGAAAAAGTATGGTCTAAGGCTAAGGAAAAAGCAAAGATGATGTTTGAAGGGATTGAACGTACGAAGGAACAGCAAATTTTAGATGAAATGGCGACAACACGACATAAATTTTCTTTCTAATATTCTAGGAGCAGAGAGGAGCTGACACAGTTGAAAGCAGAAATGGAAGAATCGGGACTAAGTGGTTTTGAACGGTTTTTGTACATCTTTTTCATTCCGATTGTTTTTGCAGTCATCGGTATTGGTGTACTACTCTCTTTGTTTGATGCCAATATCTACAATAGTATCCTCAAACAAGCGAACAAAATACCTGTTATTGAAGCCATTGTTCCAAAACCAAAAGTTATTGTGAAAACGACAGATCCTGCTATTGCAGTACCTGAAGAACGAATCAAAAATCAAGAACAGAAAATTGAGGACTTAACGAAAAAGCTCGCTGATCAAGAAAATGCGATGAAAACTACAGATGCAGCTACATTGCAGAAAGATCAAACGATTAAAGATCTTCAGGCCAAAAGTGTAGCCTTGGAAGAGCAATTAAAAGCGAAAACAATGAGTGATGAAGAATATCACAATCAAATAAAGCTAACCACAGATATGTATGCTAAGATGAATCCTAGTAAATCGGCACCCATCCTTGAAAATCTTACTTTGCAAGAAAGGGTATTGATTCTTAGTGAAATGAAGCAAGCCGATCAGGTGAAGGTTCTGGAAAAAATGGATCCAATCAAAGCTGCAGAAGCCTCTATTTATTTAAAGGATGTTGTAAGTGCCAAGGATCGTGAAATTGCTGCATTGCAGGATCGAATTAAATTGAATGACAGCACGGTCGTTTCCCAGCAGATCACGAGAAATGATTTGGGAAAAACCTTTGCCAATATGACAGCGAAGAGTGCAGCAACCGTTCTCCTTCAAATGCAATCGATAACACCTGCTAAAGTAATTGATATATTAAATGCAATGGATAATACTAGCCGCGCTAAAGTAATGACTGCTCTAGCAGATTTATCCAAAGAAACAGCAGCAGCCATTACATCTAAGCTAGCACCTTAATTTCTAAATCTACTATTGAGAGGAGGTGAAAAAAATATGGATATGACAGCCCAATCTACGGTGGCTACCTTGCAAGCTCCAATCAATTCTGTTAATGGGAATACAGCTTCAAGCGAAGCAACAACCCAATCCACACAAGGAACTGGGAAGGCTTCCAAATCTTTTACGGATGTATTGAGTCAAACATTAAGCGGAGACAGTTCAACGCAACCCGCTGATCAATCAACTGGAATAGAAGCTTTGCTGCAAGGTCTTTCTCCAGCATTGTTGATGGCACTACTTACAGTTCAAGGCGAAACGACTACAACAGGTGGAGCTGGCGAAACTGAACTTGATCCTCTAATTGTGAAAGCATTACAAAATCTAGATCAACAATCCAATGCATTAAATCAATTGATCGACAGTGGTGTCTTTCAGCAATGGCTTACGAAAGTAAGTGATTTATTAGCGTCGATGAATGCAAATGATTCAGCAGCTATCTCAACTCAAAGTTCAGAGGTTTCCCTGCAAGCATCCGATGATCAGGTTTTACCGAAAACAGCTTTGAAAGCTCAAGCGATTGTGAATCAATTTATGACGGCGCTAAGTCAAAATAAAGACAGTATGTTGTTTCAACAATTAGTAGAAGACTTCCAAGCGATCGTTAGCCCTGTACTTGCTGCACAAGCTTCACCAAAAGTATCAATAAACAGCACTAAAGTTTTAAACAGCAGCTTGCTTACTGAAACGAGCAGTAAATCCAAAGAATCGTTAACTCATTTACAAGCAGCCGTTAACTCAATTCTTGGTGATACACCAGCGGTAGATGCTTCAATTACTAAAGAAGCTGGCGCTAATACAGCTTTTAAAATGCAATTGCTGCAAGGGAATAAGCAATTCTCACAGCTTGATGCGTTATCTGCTAAAAGTGGAATGGCTGATCGAATGATGTTAGCAGCGATGAAATTGGGAATTGGTTCAGAAGTTGAAACCATTGCGGATGACCTTACACCAACTAATGCGTTATCTTTTCAAAATATAACGCGTATGCTGCAAACGGATCAAGTGAAAGCAGCACAACCGATGACGGCTCAAAGCTTTGTGCAAGATATGAGTCAATTCGTCATGAAGAATTTCAAAGTGGACGCTTTGAATGGCTTTTCAGAAGCGCGTTTGACGTTGTCCCCAGAGAATTTGGGTCAAGTGAATGTGAAGCTTACGATGCATAATGGTCAGCTAGTTGCGCATTTCGCCGCACAAACCTTACTAGGTAAAGAAATGCTAGAAGGGCAATTATTGCAACTGAAGCAATCGTTGCAAGGACAAGGTTTGCAAGTGGAAAGACTTGAAGTTACTCAGGGCAGCAGCCTACAATCAAGTTTGTTCCAAGAGCAGAGACAGCAGCAATTCAATCAACAATTCGCACGGCGTGACAAGAGCAATTACAGCAATATCGACTCCTTGCCTGAATCTTTTTCAGCAGAGATGGCGAATATGATCAAGCTAAGTAGCGCGTACAGCAATGGCTTTGATGTAACTGCTTAATTCAATCTAGTTCTAACAGGAGGTGAAACTATGGCATCCCCAATTGGTAATGTCGGTAATATTATTGCAGAAACAAATACGAAGACTGCAACACCAACTGCTTCGAAAACGCTGGGTAAAGATGATTTCTTGAAAATTCTGATCACACAATTGCAGCATCAAGATCCATCACAACCGCTTGAGGATAAAGAATTTATTGCCCAAATGGCGCAATTCACTTCACTTGAGCAGCTATCGAATATGAATACCGAAATGAAAGCATTACGTCAAACGATGGGGCTTTCCCCAGCATTCATAGGTAAAGAAATCAGTTGGTCGAAGACCGACTCCATGGGTAATACAGTAGTGAGTAGCGGCATAGTCGATGCATTAAAGTATAAAGATGGCATTCAATATGCCAGTGTTGGAGGAGAGGAGGTTTCTCTGGATCAAATCGTAAAGGTAACGAACCCAGAGTAAATATAATGGCCGATAAAATTTCAATTGGACAACTCTACCCCACGACGGCAACACCAGCATCACTGCGACAACCGAAAGCGAACTTGAATAAAGTCTCACATAACGGACTGTCGTTTCAACAAATATTTAATCAAAAAATGGTGCATTTAAGTCATCATGCAGAGCAAAGATTAGAACAACGTGGTATTCAACTTCAACCTGAACAATTGGCCAAAATTGAATCTGCCATAGATAAAGCTGCTGCAAAGGGTGCAAAGGACTCTTTAATCTTGTTTAAAGACATGGCTTTCATTGTGAATATCAAAAACCGCACAATTGTTACTGCAATGGACAGTTCTTCTATGCAAGATAATGTTTTTACACAAATTGATAGTGCTGTAGTTGTTACTTAAAATGAAAGGCTGGACCTCTATTGGAAGCCTAGGTTGTGGATCGAACGAAGCAACCACAAATGTAAGGGAATGTAAGTAAGATACTTAAAGAGGAGGACCTAAATCAATGTTAAGATCCCTATATTCTGGCGTTTCAGGTATGCGCGGCTTTCAAAATAAACTCGACGTGATCGGCAATAATATTGCCAATGTCAATACTGTCGGCTTTAAAATGGGTCGTGTTATGTTCAAAGATATTTTGAGTCAAACGGTTGGAGGCATTACAGCACCTGATGGAGCGAACCAGGGTGGTGTCAATGCAAAACAAATCGGTTTGGGTGTTGCAATTGGCGCAATTGACACCATTCATACACCGGGTAGTGCTCAAACAACCAATGTAGTCACCGATTTACGGATTGATGGAGACGGCTTCTTCGCAGTAAAAGCGAGCTTGGATCAAACAACACCGTATTTAACTAGAGCCGGAAATTTTACGATTGATGCGAATCGTAACCTAGTTACTTCCGATGGTATGCATGTTATTGGTGTAGGAGGCGAGCCTATTCTTCTAGCAGAAGATGTAACTGCATTTACAATCGGCCAAGATGGTAAAATTATTGCCGTTAAATCCGATGGAACCTCTGAAGTCACAGACCAACAAATTGGTGTTTTGAAAGTGACCAACCCTGGAGGTTTGGAAAAAATCGGTGGAAATTTATATCGCACGAATTCTAACGCAGATGCGAATACAGCACTAGAAGTTATTGTACCCAATGATGCAACATTAGGTACAGGTGCTATTGTTTCTGGACAGCTGGAAATGTCGAATGTTGACTTAACCTCTGAGTTTACGGAAATGATTATTGCACAACGTGGTTTTCAGTCGAATTCGCGTATTATTACGACTTCCGACGAAATTCTTCAAGAAATTGTTAATTTGAAACGTTAAGATTTTTACATGAAATAACGGGGTGGTTCACTGCCGCCCCGACACTTTCATGATGGAGGGATTCGAATGATTACTCTTACACGTTTGAATAACAAACAGCTAATAGTCAATGCCTTACTCATCGAATCTATCGAACAAACACCGGATACCATGCTCACTCTAATTACCGGTAAAAAAATTATGGTTCTCGAGAAGGCACTTGATGTGGTAAGCTTAGTTGAAACTTATTTACAACGTATCGGGTTAGTAAATGCAACTATTAACAGCTTGGAAGTAAAGGAGGGATCATAGGGTGTTCAAGAAATTAATGCCGGTTATGATCGCTGTGCTTATCGTAATTACCTTGATTCTTTTTGCTACCTACTTTTTATGGGATATTATTGTGAAAAAAGACACCACAGCAGATCCAGCTACTGTAGCTGCCAGTTCGGTGAAAAATGTCACACCTAAACCAATATCTGCAGCAAAAGTAAAAGAATTAACTGTTGTTTTGAAAGATATAACGACAAATCTCGCCACTAAAAATAAAATTATTGTAGTGGGATTCGCTTTTGTTATGGAAAATAAAAAGGCGGTTACTGAATTTACAGATTTAGAAATTAAAGTGAAATCCGTTATCAATCAAACGTTAGCTGATTTAACGGTTGAGCAAGTAACGGGGTCAGAAGGACAGGATGCATTGAAGGCCATGCTCATGAATAAAATGAATGCATTCATGAAGGAAGGCAAAGTAACTGAAATTAACATTCCAAACATTATCACGCAATAAAACCGGATTTATTATTCTGATTGAAGGAGGTGACTCTATTGGTTGACGTACTCTCGCAAAATGAGATTGATGCCCTGCTTGCAGCGCTATCATCTGGTGAGATGGATGCAGAAGAACTAAAAAAAGAAGAAACGCAAAAGAAAGTGCGATCTTACGATTTTAAGAGAGCTACGAGATTCTCAAAAGATCATCTTCGCAGTTTAACACGCATACATGAGAATTTTGCCCGGTTATTAACAACCTATTTTTCTACACAGCTAAGAACCTTTGTGCAAATTAGTGTGGTACAAGTAGAGCAATTGCCTTATGACGAATTCATTCGCTCTATACCCAAAATGACAATTTTGAATATTTTCGAAGCGGATCCCTTAGAAGGTAGAATGGTTCTCGAGGTTCATCCGAATGTTGCTTATGCTATGCTGGATCGATTATTAGGAGGAACGGGTGCATCCCCTACTAAAATTAACGCTTTAACCGAGATTGAAAATATTATTTTGGAGCGTATTTTTAGCAGGGCATTAGAAACTTTACAAGAAGCTTGGAAAACTGTAGCGGATGTTTTCCCGAGTTTGGAAGCTTTAGAAACCAATCCGCAATTTATGCAAATCGCGTCGGCAAATGATACGATCGCCTTAATTTCCTTAAGTACCAAAATCGGTGATACGACCGGAATGATCAATCTTTGTATTCCACATGTTGTTATTGAGCCAATTATGCCTAGATTATCCGTGCATCATATGTTTGTGACACATAAGAAAACAAAAACAGATGAAGAATCAGGAGCATTACAAAGCAGAATGAATAAGGCTAAATTATCTATCATTGCTGAACTAGGTCATTCTCAAATTTCAATAAGAGAATTTCTGGGGTTGGCAGTTGGAGATGTTATCAGTTTAGATAAATCAGTCAACGAAGGCTTAGAAGTTAAAGTCGGTGATAAATTAAAGTTTATCGGCAGTCCTGGTGTAGTAAAAGGAAAAGTTGCTCTACTAATTAATGAAATTGTGAGTGAAGGGGTGGAAGAAGATGACGAATAATAAAGATTATTTGTCTCAAGAGGAAATCGATGCTCTATTAAAGCAATCATCCGATGAACCCATAGATAGCCCATTAGGCACTGGGGTAGACAATTACCTGTCTTCGTTAGAGCAAGATGCACTTGGCGAAATTGGCAATATTACTTTTGGTAGTGCTGCAACCGCACTTTCTACTTTATTAGGGAAGAAGGTTGATATTACAACACCTCAAGTATCCATGATTACAAACGAAGAGCTACAAGATGAATTCCCAATTCCACACGTCGCTGTTAACGTGAATTATGTGGATGGCTTTCATGGGACGAATTTACTTGTTATCAAAACAAGAGATGCCCAGGTGATTGCTGATCTAATGATGGGCGGGGATGGCACTGGACAACTTGGCGAGCTAAGTGAGATTCATATTAGCGCAGTTCAAGAGGCCATGAACCAGATGATGGGGTCGTCAGCTACGTCTATGTCCACGATATTTAACCGCTTTGTAAACATCTCACCGCCTGGTATTAATATTCTTAATTTGGCAGGTGGCGAGGGTAAACAAGAAATTCCACATGAAGATATTTTTATCAAAATATCCTTTCGTTTAATTATAGGCGATTTAATTGATTCAACGCTCATGCAGCTATTACCGGTTCCTTTCGCCAAAGATATGGTTTCTATATTAATGGGTGGCAGTGAAATGATGGATGAGCAACCAATAATAACGGAGCAGATGCCAAAGATCGATTATTCAATTCCGCCGGAAGCGCCAGCAGCACAACAGCCGATGTATGAACAACCGGCATACCAACAGCCGATGTATGAACAACCGATGCAACAGCAGCCGATGTATCAGCAACCGATGAACCAGCAACAGATGTACCAACAGCCCATGTATCAACAACCACCGCAGCAATATGGCAACATGATGAACAATCGCAATGTAAATGTTCAGCCTGTGCAGTTTAATAATTTAAATGCTGGACCTGGGATGCAGACAGATGAGACGAATTTAGGTCTGCTTTTAGACATCCCGCTCAAGGTCACCGTTGAATTAGGAAGAACACAAAAAATAATTAAAGACATTCTCGAATTATCGCAAGGTTCGATTATTGAATTGGACAAGCTAGCGGGGGAGCCAGTTGACATTCTTGTCAATAACAAGCTTATCGCTAAAGGAGAAGTCGTTGTAATTGATGAAAACTTTGGGGTTCGTGTCACGGATATTATTAATCAGTGGGATCGAATTCAAAAGTTACAATAAATATATTTTAGGAGGATTGTTTACGAATGGCTAACCGAATTTTAGTTGTAGACGATGCAGCGTTTATGAGAATGATGATCCGTGATATTTTAACGAAAAATGGGTATGAAGTATGCGGCGAAGCAAATGATGGTGCTCAGGCGATAGAGAAGTTTAAAGAAGTGAAGCCTGATTTGGTCACTATGGATATTACGATGCCAGAGATGGATGGAATTGCAGCACTTAAGGAAATTAAAAAAATTGATCCTCTTGCTAAAGTCGTGATGTGTTCTGCAATGGGCCAGCAAGCGATGGTTATTGATGCTATTCAAGCAGGTGCTAAAGACTTTATTGTTAAGCCATTCCAACCGGATCGTGTTATTGAAGCGATTAAGAAGACTTTGGGATAATCCAGATGCTTATAGCGGTCGATGAGTTGGGTTCAAAAGCAAATGATTTTAGTCAATTTGGTGGTAGCCTCAAAATGGTAGGTTATGTTATATTCTGCCTTATTCTGATTATTGCCTTATTTTTTATCATTATAAAAGTGATTTCCCAAAAAAATAGACTCATGATTTCTGGGCGATCTGTGAAATTAATCGGCGGTGTTTCCATCGGTCAAAATAAGTCGATTCAAGTTGTCGAAGTAGGTCATACGCTTTTTGTTGTAGGTGTGGGTGATAATGTTCAGCTCATATCCAAGATTGAAGATGCAGAGGAAATCGAATTTATTGTAGAGCATATGCACTTTCGTGGGAATAAAGACTTTCCGACCTTTCAATCCCTAGGTAAATGGTTGAAAAGGGTAAGGGGACAGACTCCTATCGAAGAGGAAGATCTCTCTACTTCATTCCAACAAGTCTTTCACGAGAAAATGGAACGAATTTCGAACCGTAAGCAACGTGTGGATGAATTATTTCACAATGATAACTTATCAGATCGGTTGAATGATAAATGATGAAAAGAAAATTTTTAATATGGTTGTTGTTGGCTTTGTTTTTGTTTATGATTTCAGCTTCTGTTGCAACAGCGGCGGTGGATGAGACCATCAATTCTGGTAATAATGTGATTCCTAATATAAGTATTAATGTTGGCGGGAGCACGAATGGAGTACCTGGAGCTACTAGCCCAACAGGTACTTCGAGCACAATTTCTATTATTCTGATGTTAACAGTTTTGAGTATTGCCCCTGCAATCCTAGTATTAATGACTAGCTTTACTAGAATTGTCATTGTTTTGAGTTTTGTTCGAACATCATTGGGAACTCAACAAATGCCTCCCAATCAAGTTTTGATTGGACTTGCCTTGTTTATGACATTGTTCGTGATGTCACCTACACTGAGTGATATCAATAAACAGGCATTTCAACCCTATCTTAAAGGTGAAATGACTCAAACAGTAGCCTTACAAAAAGCTGCCATACCGATGAAACACTTTATGGGAGCGCAGGTGCGTGAAAAGGATTTAAAGCTTTTCTTGGATTATTCAAAAGCGGAAAGACCAACGGGTATTGATGATACCCCGCTTACAGCACTTATTCCTGCTTTTGCAATAGGTGAGCTTAAAAGGGCTTTTGAGATGGGCTTTATGATATTTATTCCGTTTTTGGTAATTGATATGGTCATTTCAAGCACGTTAATGGCCATGGGGATGATGATGCTGCCGCCCGTCATGATATCCCTACCTTTCAAAATATTGCTGTTTATTCTTGTCGATGGCTGGTACTTGGTAGTTAAATCCTTGTTATTAAGCTTTAGAGTCTGATTTGAATAAAGAGGAGATCCATCATGACTTCCGAGTTTGTCATAAAATTAGCTGGAGAAGCGGTATATACGGTTCTAAAGGCTAGTGCACCTATGTTGATCATTGCACTAGTTGTTGGATTAATTATCAGTGTATTTCAAGCAACAACGCAAATCCAAGAGCAAACCTTAGCGTTTGTTCCCAAGATAGTAGCTGTGCTTTTTAGCATCTTAATCTTTGGTCCATGGATTCTAAGCACTTTAGTGGATTTTACTTATAATCTTCTCAATAACCTTTACAAATTTAGCGGTTAGGTGTGAGTTGATGGGGTACATTCTACAGTATTTACCTAACTTATTGTTGATTTTTTGTCGAATAACCGCGTTTTTTATCGTTGCTCCTGTTTTTTCAGCTAAGAATGTACCGAATCATTTTAAAATAGGTCTATCGTTTTTCGTAACACTTATCGCATTTTCAACGATAGAACAGAGCTCAATGATTTTTGATGGAGTTTACGTTGTGGCCCTAATGAAAGAAATTGTCATTGGTTTATTACTTGGTTTTGTGGGTTATCTTTTTTTTACAGTGGTGCAGATTTCCGGTTCATTTATCGATATGCAAATGGGCTTTAGTATGGCGAATATCATTGATCCTATGACGGGAACGCAAAGTCCAATTCTCGGTAATTTGAAATTCATGCTTGCTGTTTTGCTGTTTATTACGTTTAATGGTGATCATTATTTTATCCATGCTATTGTCGATAGCTATACTTGGGTGCCTTTATCCAACGACGCTTTTGCTCATATCTATAATGGTCAAGTTTCGGAGTTTTTGTTACAATCCTTCGTTACGGTGTTTAGATTAGCTTTTCAGATGGCGGCGCCCATGATTGCAGCTTTATTTTTGGTCGATGTTGGATTAGGGATCTTAGCAAGGACAGCACCTCAGTTCAATATTTTTGTTATTGGTATGCCCCTAAAGGTTTTAGTCGGATTCATCTTATTAACGTTAATATTTTCTAGCTTTCTAAACCTGTATTCTGAGCTATTCAGTCTGATGTTTGGCACCATGCAGAAGCTGTTGGAGATTCTTGCAAGCTAGTGTAATTAGTTTTTTGTTTAGGAGGATGAGTCGTGCCGAGCTTTAGACTGCAGCTTGATCTTCAGTTGTTTGCTCAGGAAAAAACGGAATCCGCAACACCCAAACGAAGGCAAGAGGCGAGAAAGAAAGGGCAGGTTGCCAAAAGTAGTGAATTGCCTGGTGCCTTTATTCTGTTTTTTACCTTTTTATCGTTTATTATGTTCGGAAGTTTCTTGAAAGAACGATTTTTTAAAATTTTTAATGTAACTTTCACAGACTATCTGCAATCCGATATTACAATTTCTAACGTAACGGTCTTATTCGGAAATCTTCTAGTTGAAGGCTTGATTCTACTTTCGCCAATATTCTTCGTTACGATGTTTATCGCCTTAATGGGGAATTATTTGCAAATTGGTCTGTTGTTCACAGGCGACCCGCTTTTAATGAAATTCAGTAAAATCAATCCACTCGCTGGAGCAAAAAAAATATTTGGACTACGCTCGATCGTTGAATTTTTAAAATCGATGTTAAAGTTGACCATTGTTGGTGTTGTCGTCTACATAACTTTATCAGCTCAGATCAATCAAATCTTGAAATTGTCCCATCTTTCTTTGGAAAATACGTTGAGCTTTGTAGCTTCTATTACTGTAAAGCTTGGCATTACAATAGGACTCATTCTTATGGTGCTTGCCATTTTTGACTATATTTATCAGAAATACGAGCACGAAAAAAGCATGAAAATGTCCAAACAAGATATAAAAGACGAATATAAGAAATCGGAAGGCGATCCTTTAATCAAAGGCAAGATAAAAGAAAGACAACGGAAGCTTGCTATGCAGCGTATGATGCAGGAAATTCCCAATGCAGATGTGGTTATAACCAATCCAACGCATTATGCGATTGCATTGAAATATAATGCGTCTGCTATGGAAGCGCCGAAGGTTATTGCCAAAGGTAAGGATTATGTTGCGCTCAAGATTAGAGAGATTGCCAAAGATAACGGCATTGTATTGATGGAGAATAAGCCGCTAGCAAGGGCATTGTATAATCAAGTGGAGTTAGGCGACTCCATTCCAGCAGATTTGTTCCAGGCAGTTGCAGAAGTACTAGCGTATGTTTACAAAATAAAAGGAAAAAAGTAAATGTAGATTTAGGGAAGGAGGAGCGTTGAGCAATGAAAATTCGGGACATATCCATTTTAATCAGTATCATTGGTATCGTATTAATGATGGTAGTTCCCATACCCATTCTGTTGTTAGACGTTCTTCTCATCATTAATATTACGTTAGCTTTAATCATTCTGTTAGTCTCCATGAATACCAAGGAAGCTTTGGAATTCTCAATTTTCCCTTCCTTGTTGCTCATTACCACTTTATTTCGTTTAGCGCTCAACATCTCTACAACCCGTAATATCTTGGCAAAGCATGAAGCTGGGAATGTCGTAGCCACCTTTGGTTCCTTTGTTGCAGAAGGGAATATTATCGTAGGGCTGGTTGTTTTTCTAATTCTCGTGATTGTGCAGTTTATTGTGATTACTAAAGGTGCGGAACGCGTCGCTGAAGTAGGCGCTCGGTTTACATTGGATGCAATGCCCGGTAAGCAAATGAGCATTGACGCGGATTTGAATTCAGGCTTGATCAATGAACAACAGGCAAGAGAACGTCGACGGAAAATTGAAAAAGAAGCCGATTTTTATGGAGCTATGGATGGTGCCAGTAAATTCGTCAAAGGCGATGCGATAGCAGGGATTATTATTCTAATCATCAATTTGATCGGTGGATTGATTATTGGGATGACCCAAGCTGGTATGTCGTTCTCTGAAGCCAGTGCGACCTTCTCCGTTCTAACAATCGGGGATGGACTGGTCAGTCAGATACCCGCGTTATTAATCTCTACAGCTGCTGGTTTAATTGTGACAAGATCTGCATCAGAAGGCAATTTGGCTTCTGACCTATCCTCTCAGCTTTTTTCATATCCAAAGCTTTTATATATCGTATCGGGTACGATACTTTTATTAGGGACATTCACACCGATTTCGATATTTACTTCATATCCTATTGCTTTATTACTCTTTATTTCGGCAAGAAGAATGCAAGCGAAATTGCAGCGTAAAGAAGTGGAGAATGTTCAAAAAGAAGAAGAGCAGCAAATTGAAGAAGTTCGTAGTCCAGAAAGTGTAATTAGTTTACTGCAAGTGGATCCAATCGAATTCGAGTTTGGCTATGGACTTATTCCCTTGGCAGATACCCAGCAAGGAGGGGATTTGTTAGATCGCATTATCCTAATTCGTCGACAATGTGCCTTAGAACTTGGTGTTGTTGTGCCTGTTATTCGAATTCGCGACAATATTCAACTAAAACCGAATGAATATATGATCAAAATTAAAGGAAATATGGTAGCGCGTGGTGAATTATTATTAAATCACTATTTAGCCATGAGTCCTGGAATTGACGATGATTCCATTTCGGGAATCGAGACGACAGAGCCTGCTTTCGGACTGCCAGCTATCTGGATCGACGAAGCAATGAAAGAACGTGCCGAGCTCTCTGGCTATACGGTTGTTGATCCACCCTCTGTGGTGGCAACGCATTTAACTGAAGTGATTAAAAAACATGCACACGAGCTGGTTGGAAGACAAGAGACAAAAACATTGGTAGAAAGTGTCAAAGAATCGTATCCTGCGCTTGTCGACGATTTAATTCCAAGTATGCTGTCGATTGGTGATGTGCAGAAGGTGCTAGCGAAACTACTCAGAGAAAAGATTTCTGTGCGAGATTTGGTAACCATTCTTGAAACATTAGCAGACAATGGTGGATACACCAAGGATCCGGAGATCTTAACAGAATATGTGAGACAGTCACTTTCCCGTCAGATTACGCAGCAATATGCTTCTTCAGGAGAATCGTTAAAAGTCATAACGGTAGGTCCAACTCTGGAAAAACGAATTGCGGAAGCTGTACAACAATCCGATCAGGGCTCCTATCTTGCTTTAGATCCTTCTTCTTCACAAATGATTTACCATCGATTGAATGAGCAAGTGAATAAAGCGATTCAATCAGGTCAGCAACCGGTTATTCTCACTTCACCCACGATACGAATGTACTTAAGACAATTGCTCGAACGAACCATGCAAGATATTCCAGTATTATCCTACAGTGAATTGGAACCAAGCGTTGAAATACAAAGCATGGGGGTGGTGAATTTATGAGAGTGAAAAAGTATATCGTGGATTCTATGCCTGACGCCTTGCAGAAAATTCGAAGTGATCTAGGTAAAGATGCTGTAATTCTAAATACGAAAGAGATCCGCATAGGCGGTTTCTTAGGCCTATTTGCCAAAAAGAAAATTGAAGTCATTGCAGCAACAGATACACAAGCTCAAGTAAGCACAGTAAAAACAAAACCACTTGTGAAACCGGAAGTGAAAGCATCACATTTACCAGCTTCTGCTGCTAGCATTTTGAATCAGATAAGCTCTGTTGCCGTTCTTGATGAGCCGTTGCCTTATGTTCCGGACGTAATCATGAATCATTTACCGCCTATTGCAGCTGATAAAGATATACATAGAGATTTCGCGAGAGAAGTACCAAAGGAAATAACTAATGAGGACACAGTGCTTTCAGAAATTCGGCTAATGAAAGAAATGATGAGTAAGCTTGCCTCACGCACACAGCATTCAGTTGTGGAGCGCCATCCAATTCTTACTGCTTTGGAAGAACAATTATTAGCCCAGGAGGTAGATCCTTTCATTGTTCAACAAACCTTGGAGCGCGTGGAAGAAGAATTGCTAACCTCAGGTGAAGAGTTAAAGCAAGTGAATGCTTTTGCTATTGCTAAAGAATATTTGTTGCATCTGATCAAAACCAATGCATCGAAGCATATAGCTCCTGATACGAAAGTTGTACATTTTGTTGGGCCAACTGGGGTTGGGAAAACGACTACCATTGCCAAGATAGCAGCAGAACAAGTTTTGAAGCATCATCGCAAGGTTGGTTTTATTACATCTGATACATATCGGATTGCGGCAGTCGAGCAATTAAAAACATATGCGACGATATTGAATGTTCCTCTAGAGGTTGTATTCTCACCACAGGATTTGAATAAAGCTTTTCTTCAGCTTAAGGATTGCGATGTTATTTTTATGGATACAGCTGGACGTAATTTTCGCAATGAAATGTATGTATCTGAATTACATTCTCTGATGATTAATAAAGGGAAAAGTGAAACATTCCTGGTTTTAAGCCTAACCACGAAATACAAAGATATGAAGGTCATCACAGATAACTTTTCTAAATTCAATCTGGATAAAGTATTATTTACTAAAATGGACGAGACAGATTCTTATGGCTCGATTGTGAATCTTCTGAATGATTTTCCATTAAAGCTTTCCTATGTAACCAATGGTCAGAATGTCCCAGACGATATTACAATCGCTGATGAGGATGCCATCATAGGCTTGATAATGGGGGTTGCTAGCGATGAATGATCAGGCACAAAGCTTAAGAAATTTGGTTCAATCTCATAATGAAATACAACCAAGAACAACAAAGGTTATTACGGTTACAAGTGGTAAAGGAGGAGTCGGAAAGTCGAATTTCACACTAAATTTTGCTTTGACTCTTCAAACCAAAGGCTACAAAGTTCTCGTATTTGATGCAGATATTGGTTTAGCAAATATTGATGTATTAATGGGGATATCCCCGAAGTTTAATTTATATCATCTGTTAAAGCGTGAAAAAACCATATGGGAGATTATCCATAAAGGCTATCATGATTTAGAGTTTATAGCAGGAGGTTCTGGATTCAGTGATTTGTTACGTTTATCAGAAGAAGAACTGGATTATTTTGCAGAACAAGTGGGTCAGCTTAATGGTCATGTTGATTTTATTATTTTTGATACAGGTGCTGGATTATCCAAGGAAACGCTTAAATTCATTCTAGCTGCACAAGAAACCATTGTCGTCACGACACCTGAACCGACCTCCATTACAGATGCTTACGCAATCATCAAGATGGTAAATAACATGGATTTCAAGGTTCCTTTTAGACTGGTGATCAATCGGGTGACAGATGATAAAGAAGGCAAATATACAGCCGATAAAATCAGTCTTGTTGCCAAAAAATTTCTCCAGATCGATATCCCAACCTTAGGATATGTACCGGATGACAATCTCGTTTCTAAAGCAGTAAAAAGGCAAATTCCTTTTTCGATAGCTTTTCCTAACAGCAGCGCATCCAGAAGCATTAAAGAGCTAGCAGATCATTATATCATGGGACTAAATGTAACAGAAGTCGAAACTCAGGTTTCAGGTGTGAAAGGTTTTTTAAGTAAAATGATCAAACTGCTAAAGTAGAGTGAATGATCTTAACAATCAGTTCTTTACATCATGAAGGAGGGGGATCGGTCATGCCACCCTATCAGGTTCTTGTTGTTGATGATTCTATATTTATGCGAAAGCTCATCACAGATTTAATCTCAGAAAATCCGCTATATAGTGTTATCGCTACAGCAAAAAATGGTAGAGAAGCGGTTGAAAAAACAAAGCAGTTAAAACCAGATGTTGTTACAATGGATGTAGAAATGCCCGAAATGGATGGTCTGCAGGCATTAAAATGGATTATGAAAGAAACACCTACTCCAGTGATCATGCTTAGCAATTTAACCAAAGCTGGCGCCAATGAGACCATTCAAGCCTTGGAGTGGGGAGCTATCGATTTTTTAAAGAAGCCTTCGGGTTCCATATCTCTGGATTTGCACAAAGTAAAGCATTTGTTGTTTGAGAAACTAGATATTGCTGTAAACTCGAAAGTGAAGAGTACCTTGGTACAACCTAGTTTGATTAAACACAATTCGACACAAAAAAAGAGTGCGATTCTCAAAGGATTCGATCAAATTGTTGCTTTTGGAACTTCTACAGGTGGTCCTAGAGCCTTGCAGCAAGTCATAAGTATGATACCTGAAGCGTTCCCTGCTCCCATAGTTATTGTGCAACACATGCCACCGAATTTTACGAAATCCTTGGCACATAGGTTGGATGCAATTTCGAATATCCGTGTGGTAGAAGCTGAGAATGGCATGCCCTTAGAAGCAAGTACAGCCTATATCGCTCCGGGCGGCTATCATATGACCATTTATAAAGATAGTCAGAAAAACTATTGTCTTCGTACATCGAAGGAAGATCCGCGTTCTGGACACCGACCTTCAGTAGATATTATGTTTGAGTCATTAATTCCGTTTACAGAACTTAAAAAGGTTGTGGTACTGATGACAGGAATGGGAAGTGATGGAGCCAAAGGAATGCAAGCTTTAAAAATAGCAGGTACAGTATCAACGATTGTGGAATCGGAAGAAACATGTATTGTTTATGGTATGCCAAGGTCGGCAGTAGAACTACATTGTGTAGACCATATTTTGCCCCTGCAAAAAATTGCAGAACAATTGGTTGCAGATATTGCGAAATAGCGGCATATATTGAAATTGACGGAGGTGTATGCAATTGGAATTAGATCAATACCTTTCCATGTTTATTGAAGAATCAAAAGAGCATTTACAAGCATTGAATGATAATCTGATGAATTTGGAGCAAAATCCAAATGATATTGCGATCGTTCATAATATTTTCCGATCTGCTCATACTCTAAAAGGGATGTCAGCTACAATGGGTTATGAGGATATTGCCTCATTGACTCACCAAATGGAGAATGTACTCGATTTATTGCGTAATTTAAAGCTGCAAATGGATTCTGTGATTTTTGATTGTTTATTCAAAGGTACAGATGCGCTAGAAGCCATGGTGGAGGATATCGTCCAAGGTGGAACAGGGAGAGCTGATGTAACAGCGATTGTAACGAATTTGAAAGCTATTGTTGCGGGTGATCACCTCAAACAAACGACTTCAACTGCAGCAGTAGCAGTAGCTAAAGAAACGATCCCTGCTACCCTAATCGATGAATTTCAATTTTCTGTGTTGGATCAAGCGTTAGCTTCTGGTTACCAAGTGTTTTACGTAGAAGTAGCCGTACGCGATGATTGTGTATTGAAGGCAGCAAGAGCGTATATGGTATTTGATGTTTTTGAGCGAAATGGTGAGGTTGTCAAATCAACACCGTCGGTTCAAGAAATTGAACAAGAAAAATTTGAAAAGGTATTCTCCGTCTACTTTATTTCTCATGTTTCACAAGAAATCATTGAAAAAAACATTACTAACGTTTCGGAAATTGAAAGTGTAAACGTAGTGCCGATTGATAGAGAAAGCTTAAAACTTGTTAGAAGAGAAAACATCAATACAGGTGGTACAGTTAAAGCTCCTAGTAGCACGCAAACAGACACGAATGCAGCCGTCCATAAGGAAGCGCTTGTGCAGCAATCATCTGCCAATGTACCGGTATCCAATAAAACGATTCGTGTGGATATTGAGCGTTTGGATTCTTTAATGAATCTATTTAGCGAGTTATTAATTGATCGTGTTCGTTTGGAGCAACTTGCTGGTGAGATACTGCGGAATGATTTAATAGAAACTGTAGAGCACATTTCCCGAGTTAGCAGTGATTTACAGAATATTGTGCTGAAATTACGCATGGTGCCAGTAGATACCGTATTCAATCGTTTCCCAAGAATGATTCGTGATATTGCCAAATCCTTAGATAAAAAGGTCGATTTAGTTATCACTGGTGCTGACACAGAGTTGGATCGAACGGTAATTGATGAAATTGGTGATCCACTCGTTCATTTATTGCGGAATGCTGTAGATCACGGTGTTGAGCCAATTACAGACCGCATAGCCGCTGGTAAAATAGAGACAGGAACGATTCACTTGCGTGCCTTTCATAGCGGGAATCATGTATTTATCGAAATCGAAGAAGATGGTAGAGGCATTAATCGCGAAAAGGTGCTTAAAACAGCCATAAAAAACGGGATCGTTGCCGCTGATCAAGCTAGTAAAATGTCAGATGAAGATGTATATCAATTGCTTTTTGCCTCCGGATTCAGTACAGCAGATAAAATATCTGATATATCCGGTCGAGGTGTTGGCTTAGATGTAGTGAAGACGAAGATACATTCATTAGGTGGACACGTTGCCATAGAGTCGAAGTTGGGGTCTGGAACTAAATTCTCTGTCCAATTACCGCTTACTTTATCGATTATTTCAGCTATGTTATTACGTGTAGAGAATGAAAAATATGCAATACCGCTTAATTCTATTGTGGAAACAGCTGTTATTCAGAATGATAAAATCCGCACCATTCATGGCAATTCATTCATTGATTTCCGTAATAACGTGATACCATTGGTTTCCTTAACGAAATTTTTTGAGATACCTCACGACCCTACTGCAAAATCCAACGAAACCGATATTGTCGTCATTAAAAAGGGTGAAAAGCTGGCTGCACTTATTGTGAACGAATTCATTGGGCAACAAGAAATCGTTTTGAAGACTTTAGGTAAATATTTATCCAATATTGTCGCCATTTCTGGCGCTACGATCTTAGGAGACGGACAAGTTGCTTTAATAATTGATACGAACGCATTGGTTAAATAGCACTTATTTTACTTTATGGAGGTACATGATATGGGCGAAGAGGTTAAAGTCATTGTTTTTGCATTAGATACAGAAGAATATGGTGTTGAAGTAGATAAAGTTAGAACAATTGAGAGAATGCAGCCGATTACCCGAGTCCCCAAAACACACTCTTTTATTAAAGGAGTTATAAACCTGAGAGGCATCGTTGTTCCGATTATTGATCTAAGAGAACGCTTTGGCTTGCTGCAAAAAGAGTACACGGAAAATACGCGAATTATTATAGTTGCAGTTAATGATTTAGAAGTTGGTTTAATTGTTGATTCTGCCAATGATGTGATTGATATCGACTCTGATGAGATTAATGACCCACCTGAAATTGTGGGCGGTATCAGAGCCAAATACTTACGTGGCGTGGCTAGAGTATCAGAAGATCGTTTGCTTGTATTGTTAAACTTAAGTGAAGTATTAAATAAAGGTGAGATTATTCAATTAGAGCATATGGAGGAGTAATACAACGTGAGTGAACTAAAACCATTTGCCGATTTTCATATGGATGTTCTTAAAGAAGTTGGAAATATCGGAGCAGGACATGCTGCCACTGCTTTATCAAGACTGTTGAATAAGCCTGTAGATATGCTGGTGCCAACCGTAAGAATGGTTCCATTCGAAGAAATCTCCAATAGCGTGGGTGGCTCAGAGCAGGTTGTTATTGCAATCTTTCTAAGAGTTGAAGGTGAAACACCAGGCAATATCTTTTTCATCCTAAGCCTAGAATCCGCTAAAAAAATGCTGAGAAACTTAATTGGAATCGAAGTGGTAAATGAAGATAATTACTCGGAGATGGAGCTATCTGCATTAAATGAAATTGGTAATATCCTTGCAGGCTCTTATTTAACTTCACTTGCAGATTTCACAAACTTATATATGGTTCCGACAGTACCTTCCTTGGCCATAGATATGGCAGGCGCAATATTAAGCTATGGCTTATTGCAATATGGAGAAATGGGGGATCACGCTCTTTTCATTGATACCAAATTTTTGGATGGAGTGGATGAAATTGAAGGGCATTTTTTCTTAATCCCTGATCCTGAATCCTTTCAAAAAATATTTTCAGCTTTAGGAGTATCCCCCCAATGATTCAAGACAATTTTATAAAAGTTGCTATGGCTGACCTAAAGGTTGTGTATTCGACGGGGATTTTAAAAACAACAGGTTTAGGTTCTTGTGTGGGTGTTACCTTATATGATGCTAAGGCTCGTGTCGCAGGCATGGCCCATATCATGTTACCTTCATCTGACATTGCTAAAGAAGGCACGTTAAATATTGCCAAATATGCAGACACAGCTATACTGGATATGATCGAAAAAATGAAGGCGCTTGGAGCAAACGTAACAAGGTTAGAAGCGAAAATGGCTGGTGGAGCCCAAATGTTTGCTTTCGCTAATCAAAGCGATACAATGAGAATTGGACCACGAAATGCCGAATCGTGTAAAGAAATGCTGGTAAAATTTGCTATACCATTAAAAGCTGAAGATACGGGTGGAAGTTATGGAAGAACGATTGAGTTCAATTGTGAAACAGGAATGCTGCTTATTCGAAGCGTTCAACACGGAATTAAGGAAATATAAACGATGATTGGATCGATTCTATGGAATATAGTATTGGGACTATTTGGTTTTATTCTTACATTCCTTTTCTCTATCTCGACTAATATTTTCATCACTACGCTTAAGCATAGTTTTTATAGTGGAGTTATTCTATTCGTGGTTGCTTTTATCTTTAGATGGTTTTTAGGTGCTTTATTCATGGCAACTCCAACAGAATCGCATGTAGGGAGCCATTTTGATCAAGTAACGCCGGATGAGTCGGACGAGATTCACCAACTTATGCATAAGGAGAATGAAAAAGACACAGAAGAATTTGATTTTAAACCTTTCAACCCACCGAAACTTGTTTCAAAGCAAGTCTTGGATCCAGAGGAAATGGTAAAAGCTCTTCGCCATATGTCAGAAGATTAAGGATGGTGATCGTTTATGATTGCTCCAAAGCAATCTCATTTATCTAATATGGATTTGTGGAAGCAGTGGAAAGAAGAAGCGTTAATAGAGGCGAAAAAGTCATTAATAGAACATTACATTCCCTTAGTCGATTTTGTATCTAATCGCTTGGTTATTGGCTTGCCTAAAAATATATTTAAAGAAGACTTGGTTAGTTATGGTATAATGGGTTTAATTGATGCAATCGAAAAATTCGATTATCAACGAGGACTTCAATTCGAAACTTATGCCTCTTGGCGAATTCGTGGTGCTATTATTGACGGACTTCGACAAGGTGATTGGGTACCTAGATCTGTACGGGAAAAAGCGAAGAAAATAGAAGACGCTTATCAAAAGCTTGAGCAAAAGCAATTACGTTCCGTAACGGACGTCGAAATTAGCCAATATCTCCAAATTTCTGAAACAGAATTTCATCAAATGCTGCAGGATGTAGCTATTACAACTATATGCTCTATCGATGAACCGATTCGCGAAGAAGAATCCGAAACTAGACTTTCGCTTCTCATAGATGAAAAAGCAAGAAATCCAGAGTATCAAGTCAATGAATTCTTCTTAAAAGATACCCTGGCTAAAGCCATCGAACGATTGACTGAAAAGGAAAGAATTGTTATATCACTTTTTTACTTTGATGAACTTTCCTTGAGTGAAATTGCTGAAGTCATGTCGTTATCACCTTCTCGCATCTCACAATTACACTCCAAGGCTATTCTAAGATTAAGAGGAACGTTAGGTAGAATGAAAATACAGCTATTTCATGAGTAATAAAGCAATAGGGGAGTGAATCAAGATGAACGAACAAGTATTACCCATTGATTTTTATGTGAATGTTTCCGTTTCAAATGATAAATTAACAGCTACAATTCATTTTACAAATTGCGATGAGAATTTCAAATGTACATTGGCGCAACTTGATGCTGTACTTAAAGCAAATTATATTATTTATGGAATCCACCAGAACGTATTAATTAACATCGCCAATAATCCGAAAGAATTTCTTCTTTCGAAAACAATAGTAGCAACAGGTGATACTCCAATTGAGGGAGATCAAGGTTACATTAAATTTTTATATGAGCTGAAACATGTTGGGAAAAAACCAATGGAAATGGAGGATGGGTCAGTCGATTTTAAAGAAGTGGCATCGATTAATAACGTACGCAAAGGGGAGTTAATAGCAGAAAGATTTCCCGCTACGGAGGGAATCCATGGCAAGGCTGTAACAGGAGAAGTAGTATTTGCCAAAGCAGGGAAAGAAGATCGCTTCAAAGTAGGTAAAAATGTAGTGATGGATGCGGACAAAATCTACTTGTTTGCTGCAATAGATGGGATGGTTACGGCAACAGATCGTGACAAAATTAATGTCTTTCCTATATACGAAGTAAATGGGGATGTCGATTACAATACAGGCAATATTGATTTTGTTGGAACCATTGTCATTCGAGGAAATGTACGCACAGGATTCAAGGTTAAAGCAGAGGGAGATATTCGGATTATCGGCAGTGTAGAAGGCGCTGAGTTAGAGGCAGCCGGCTCAATTGAAATTAGTGCAGGTATCATCGGTCAAAACAAAGGCCTTGTTAAAGCAGCTAAAAATGTAAAAACAGCTTTTATCCAGGAAGGAATTGTTGAAGCTGGTGGTGACGTGATTGTTTCGCAAAGCATTATGCATTCCACCATTCGTGCAGGTAAAGATGTCATTTGCCAAGGTGTTAAAGGGCTCATCGTGGGTGGTATGGTGCAAGCGGGGCAGAAGGTAGCGGCGAGAACCATTGGTAACTCTATGGCAACGAATACGATTATTGAAGTAGGCGTGCTTCCAGAGTTGCGTAACGAAATGATACAACTAAGGACACAATTAAAATTACATATGGAAAACTTGGAGAAAACAGATAAAGCGCTTCACATGCTGGATCTAATGGCTGCAACTGGAGTGCTTACTCCTGAAAAAGTTGCAATGAAAATAAAATTAGCCAATTCGAGAAAGATGTCATTAGAAGAACAATCTCAAGGTAAAGAACGTATTCTCGAAATTGAGAAATCGTTAGAGGATACGGAGAAAGCCAGAGTTGAAGTGGCTTCGATGATGTATGGTGGAACAAAAATAGTTATAGGAAGGTATACAAAGTTTATTAAAGACCCCATAGCAAAAGTGTATTTTCGATTATTGGATAGCGATATTGTAATGATGACCAAATAAGCTATGAGGTGATCCTATGAGTTTTAAAGCCATTGACATGCAAATCGCCGTTCAAAAAAGCTCGGAAACGGGAATGAAACAGAATCAGTTGATGCATAAGACTGTTATGGATCAAGCTATGCTGGCAGCAAGCTTGGAAAAAAAGGCTGATGCTACCAGACAAAAGAGCAGTAAAGTGGATGAATCAATCAATCATCTCATTCGCGATGATCAAGAAAACGAGAAAAACAAATTGTATAAGCTAACCCGAAAAAAGCTGGCTCGTACAGATGGGAATACAGATGCTCTTCCTACTATTGATAACGTTGGTCATCCCTTTAAAGGTAAACATATTGATCTTTCATTATAATTTGATTAACTTGAAAAGGTGAGCGCATTGAATGAACCCTGGATGTATATTGTTTTACTAGGACTTGTCTGTATTGTTGTTTCCTTTTTCGCCCCTAGATCGGTTACCAATGACAGCGTGAATATGGTCAAGGAAATTGAAGATACAATGGAACACTTTGCCAATGAAATTGAGGAAGAGAATAATCAGCTTCTCCAAACAGTTGCCCAAATTAAAGCGGATCATGAACAGCAAATGAATCGGGTTATAAGCAGGATGGAGCAGTTGGAAAAACAAAATTATGATCTATCTAGTGAAATTAAAAGTATTGTGCTTCATAAACTTCATGAACAGAATAAACAGCCTTCTATTACAAGTCAAATTGAAACAGTTCCTGAGAAAGTAAATGTTTCACCCATGCAAATGAAGGAACGTTATGCTGAACTTTTTTTATTACATGAACAAGGGAAAGCTATTGAATATATTGCAAAGAAATTAAACTTGAACAAAGGTGAAGTTCAGCTGATTATTCAGCTTGCGAAGCAGGAGGAACATAATCGTGTTTAAAAATAAAGGATTCCTGTACGGGTTAGGTTTAGGCCTAATTTTGGGGGCAGGTCTTTTGCAACTGATGAACTTTGCAGTTCTTGATGATAAAACGAATTCTAATGTTGTTGCATCCTTGCCACCGTCTATTTCACCCTCTAAAAAACCAGTGGCATCAATTAGGCCTGTCGAGACAGTTAAACAGGCGGAAACTGCGATAACACCTCAAACACCTAGCTCAACTGCTGTTGCGACACCAGTAATTGCGAAAACAGGAAAACCCGCAACACCAACCCCTGTTGCAACAATGGTCAATCCAGTTGGTAAACTTGTTATAATTGAGAATGGCATGACCTCAGCTGAAGTAGCAAATTTACTATTCAGTGAAGGGATTATTGCAGATCAAAAAGCATTTGACGATGCATTAAGTCATCTAAAGCTTGATCGGATTATCCGGATTGGAACGTACACCTTTCTACCCGCTGAGAAGGATGAGGATATAATCAACCGAATAACCACGCACAAATAATGAGCCATTTCTCACCCATTCATCGAGATTAGGCTCTTTATTTTAACGATATTAAACTTGCAACGTTACTGTTAATTATGATATAGTAATTGACGGTGTTATCACACACGCTATTCAATTCAGCTAAGGGTGCTTTCTCTGAAAGTCTTATGTTGGAGATGCGAGCAGCGGAGGTAAACAAAAAACCAAAACATGAGGAGGAAAGAAGATGGCAGTAATCTCCATGAAGCAGCTATTGGAAGCCGGGGTACACTTCGGTCACCAAACGCGTCGCTGGAACCCGAAAATGGATCGTTACATCTTCACAGAAAGAAATGGTATTTACATCATTGACCTACAAAAAACGGTCAAGAAGGTTGATGAGGCTTACAACTTTGTAAAATCCATCGGCGCCGACAATGGAACTATTTTGTTCGTAGGAACAAAGAAACAGGCACAGGATTCAGTTGCTGAAGAAGCTGCACGTTGTGGAATGTTCTATATCAACCAACGTTGGTTGGGCGGTACTTTAACAAACTTCCAAACGATTCAAAAACGGATTGATCGTTTGCACCAATTGGAAAAATGGGAAATGGATGGAACATTCGAAGTGCTTCCGAAGAAAGAAGTTATTATTCTTCGTAAAGAAAAAGATCGTCTAGAGAAGTTTTTAGGCGGAATTAAAGGCATGAAAGGCTTGCCAAGCGCATTGTTCATTATTGATCCGCGCAAAGAGCGTATTGCAGTTGCAGAAGCTCGTAAGCTAGGCATCCCCATCGTAGGAATCGTTGATACAAACTGTGATCCGGATGAAATCGATTATGTTATTCCAGGTAATGATGATGCGATTCGTGCCGTGAAGCTGTTAACAGCAAAAATGGCTGACGCTATTATTGAAGGTCACCAAGGCGAACAAACGACTGCTTAATCATATAATATACAAAAAAGGGTGGGTTGATGGTGTAAGAACCTATCACCGCCCTCTTTTTTTGAAAAAACTCAAATGTTGCTTATGAAACTAAAACGCTAAGGAGGAAATATAAATGGCAGTAACAGCAGCTATGGTTAAAGAGGTTCGTGAAAGATCGGGAGCAGGTATGCTTGATTGTAAAAAAGCTTTAGACGAAACAAATGGTGATGTTACTAAAGCTTTAGATTTGTTGCGTGAAAAAGGATTATCTGCCGCTGCTAATAAGGCAGGACGCATTGCTACAGAAGGCGCGGTAGGTTCTTACATTCATGCAGGCGGACGAATCGGTATTTTAGTTGAAGTGAACTGTGAAACCGATTTTGTTGCCAAAACAGATGAATTCAAAGATTTCGTTAAAGATATTGCGATGCAAATTTCTGCTTCCAATCCACGTTATGTGCGAAGAGAAGAAGTACCTCAAGTTGACTTGGATAAAGAACGTGAAATATTGCGAGCACAAGCTCTAAATGAAGGTAAACCAGAGAAAATTGTTGAGAAAATGGTGGATGGTCGTATTTCGAAGTATTATGAAGAATTTTGTTTGATGGAGCAAAGCTTTATTAAAGATCCAGACAAAACCATTGCTTCGTTGTTGAATGAAAAAATAAGCAAAATTGGCGAAAACATTAGCATTCGCCGCTTCCAACGTTTCGAATTAGGTGAAGGTCTTGAGAAAAAAGTAGATAATTTTGTTGAAGAAGTTTTGGCGCAATCGAACAGATAAACTAGTAAACCATGTTGGAACACCTCTGTGTTCCTTCTTTTTTCATGAAAACGTAGCTTTGCATCATTCGAAGTAAAGCTTATAGAGTATGCTTACGAAGTAAGTTTTCTAACGAAAACTCTTAGGAGGAAACTAAATGGAACAACCCAAATACAAACGCATTATACTGAAATTAAGCGGGGAAGCACTCGCTGGTCAATTGGGATATGGCATTGATTCACAGACCATTGTTTCCATTGCTGAGCAAGTTAAGAAGGTACATGAGCTTAAAATTGAGATCGCGATTGTTGTCGGTGGCGGTAATATCTGGCGCGGGATTGCAGGGAGTGCTAAAGGTATTGACCGGGCCACTGCGGATTACATGGGAATGCTTGCGACAGTGATGAATTCCCTAGCCCTTCAAGATGCATTAGAGAATGTGGGCGTACCAACACGTGTACAAAGCTCGATAACAATGCAGCAGGTTGCGGAGCCTTATATTAGAAGAAGAGCTATGCGACATCTAGAAAAAGGCAGAGTTGTCATTTTTGCAGCGGGTACGGGCAATCCTTACTTCTCTACAGATACAACAGCAGCATTACGTGCAGCAGAAATCGAAGCTGAAGTTATTCTTATGGCTAAAAATAAAGTGGATGGTGTCTACTCCGCAGATCCTTCGAAAGATTCAACAGCTGTCAAATTTGAAACCTTAACTTACATGGATATGCTAAATAAGAATTTGGGAGTTATGGACTCTACAGCAGCATCACTTTGTATGGATAACAATATTCCGTTAATTGTTTTCTCGATTACTGAAGAAGGTAACATCAGACGTGTTGTACTTGGTGAACAAATCGGTACTATAATACGAGGGAGTGTATCCTAATGCCACAAACTATTAAAAAAGATTTAGAAGACCGTATGGAGAAAGCTATTATTTCCTTGAAAAAGGAATTAGCATCCTTTCGTGCGGGGCGAGCCTCATCAGCGCTATTGGATCGGATTCAAGTTGAATATTATGGTGCTCAAACCCCAGTAACACAGCTAGCTAATATCAATACACCTGATTCACGTACCTTGCTCATTCAACCATGGGATAAGTCATCAATGGCGGCAATTGAAAAAGCAATCATGAAATCGGATTTGGGCTTAAATCCTTCTAATGATGGGATTGCCATTCGCATTAGTATTCCTGCACTAACTGAAGAAAGACGCATGGACCTGGTGAAAATGACTAAGCGCTCTGGAGAAGAAGCCAAAGTAGCCATTCGTAATATTCGCCGCGATGCCAATGATGCAATCAAAAAGTTGGAAAAATCCGGGATATCCGAAGACGAATCAAGAGGACATCAAGAGGATATTCAGAAAATGACGGATAAATATATTGTCGAAGTCGATAAGACCTTGGGCATCAAAGAAAAAGAAATAATGGAAGTGTAAAAACACGATGATGGACTGGATAAAACGGCTTGGTAAAAAAAAATCCATGAGCTTACAGACTAAAATTTCAGGACATAAGGTGCCTCATCATGTTGCAATCATTATGGATGGCAATGGTCGTTGGGCTAAAAAAAGAGGGTTACCAAGGATTGCAGGCCATCATTCGGGCATGAAGGCAGTTAAAAAAATAACGATCGCCGCTGATGAAATTGGAGTCGGAATTTTGACATTATATGCATTTTCAACAGAGAATTGGTCACGTCCACGGGATGAGGTCGATTATTTGATGAAGCTTCCGCAGCAATTTTTAGCGCTTGAACTAAACGAACTCATCGCCAAAAATGTTCAGGTTCGGGTTATAGGCTGGCGCGAAGGGCTTCCGGATTACACAATAGAAGCATTGGATGAAGCCGTAGAGAAAACAAAGCATAACACAGGGCTTATTCTTAATTTTGCCTTGAATTACGGCAGTCGCAAGGAAATGCTCGAGGGCATGAAATTGATGAATGCGGATATTCTAAATGGTAAAATACAGCAAGAACAAGTGGATGAAGCCCTGTTTTCAAGCTACTTACTAACAGCCGAGCTTACAGACCCGGATTTATTGATTCGGACAAGTGGGGAGCAGCGCTTAAGTAATTTTATGCTTTGGCAATCCGCTTATACAGAATTATATTTCACTTCCTGTTATTGGCCGGATTTCTCCAATGAGCATTTTTATGAAGCGATTGAACAATACCAGCAACGAATTCGTAGATATGGCGGGCTATAAGTTTTTATGATGGAGGAATGAATGTGAAGCAGCGTTTAGTTACTGGACTTATCGCAGGCATTTTTTTTCTAGCCTTATTAATCCTTGGAAGCTATTGGTTTACCGCACTTATCATGGCACTTGCTGTTATTGGTTTTGATGAATATATGCGAATGTTAAAATTAAAACAAAATCGACTGCTTTATCTATTAGGTTTAGTTAGTGTCATTATTATTGCAACACCCTGGCATCAATTTGGAATTGAACAAACACTTTCATGGGAGAAAATGATCTGGTTGTTTATGTTATTGTACTTAACTACAACGGTAGTCACGAAGAATAAGGTTCCATTGGATCAAGCAGGTCTTATCTTTATTGGGATTGTCTATTTAGGCTTAGGCTTTCATTATATTATGGAGACACGTTTACTGGACTCACAGGGATTATTCTGGACTTCACTTGTCTTAATTGGTATTTGGTCCGCAGATTCAGGGGCGTACTTCGCTGGAGTACTGTTTGGCAAGCATTTATTATGGCCTGCAATTAGTCCGAAGAAGACGTTTGAAGGTGCAGCGGGTGGGATTATTCTTGCTGTTATTGTTACTTTGATTTTCTCATATGCCCATTCCGATTTATTGTCAATTGTAGATGCCATTATACTAGGTGTCGTTATTGCTGTTATAGGGCAATTAGGTGACTTTATTCAATCTGCTTATAAAAGAACATACGGAATTAAGGATACGGGAACGCTGTTACCGGGTCATGGTGGAGTACTGGATCGTGTCGATAGCTGGTTAATCGTATTTCCCTTTGTTCATTTTATAGCTTTAATACCGCATATTTAAGCCGTAGGAGGCAATATGAAAAGAATTAGTATTCTTGGCTCTACTGGCTCCATCGGTACACAGACCTTAGATGTTGTAGCTCATGATCGGGAGAGCTATCAGGTTGAAGCTTTATCAGCCGGCTCGAATATTATGCTTTTATTGGAGCAAATCAAGCAATTTCAGCCTAAAAAAGTGTCGGTAGCAACAAAAGTATTAGCGGATGAGCTGAAATCTTACATAACGGATAACACTGAGGTTTTTTATGGAGAAGTCGGTTTGATTGAAATTGCAGCATCGACAGATGCTGATTTTGTTGTATCCGCGCTTGTAGGAAGTCAAGGTTTAAAGCCAACACTTGCGGCTATTACAGCAGGTAAAAATATTGGATTGGCTAATAAAGAAACGCTTGTAACAGCAGGACATATCGTTACAGAAATGGCGAAAAAGCTTGGTGTTTCCTTACTTCCAATTGATAGTGAGCATTCTGCCATCTTTCAATGCTTGAATGGTGAAGCACGAGCGCAATTAGCAAAAATTGTGATAACGGCTTCGGGTGGTTCATTCCGAGATCGAACTCGTGAGCAGTTGATTGATGTAACCGTAGATGAAGCCTTGAAGCATCCCAATTGGGCAATGGGCGCCAAAATTACGATTGACTCCGCAACCATGGTAAACAAAGGGCTTGAGGTTATCGAAGCGCACTGGTTATTTCAACTACCCTATGAGCAAATAGAGGTCATGCTTCATCCCCAAAGCATCATCCACTCCATGGTTGAATTTGTCGACAATAGTGTTATGGCACAATTGGGAAACCCAGACATGCGCGTACCTATTCAATATGCCTTAACCTATCCGAATCGCTTCCCGACACCAACGAAGCCACTTCGATTAGCGGAAATAGGCACACTGCATTTTCGGGAGATGGATTATGAACGTTTTCCTTGTTTGCGAATGGCATTTGAAGCAGGCAAGCAGGGGGGCACCGTTCCAACCGTTTATAATGCAGCAAATGAAGTGGCGGTTTCCCGGTTTTTGGCGGGTGAAATTGCATTCCTCCAAATCGAAGAAATTATTGAGCGAGTGATACAACTGCATACTGCTATTCATTTACCTGATTTGGAGCAAATTTCGGATACAGATCGTTGGGCACGTGAAAAAGCCGCTGCTATTAAATGGACGTAGAGAGCAAGAGATCAGCAATCGTTAGTTTGTATTATTGTTATGAATAATGTTAATCTTATATCATAAACATAAGCAAATCTAAGATTATGCTCATGAATCAGGAGGAGTTCCATATGCATTCGATCCAAGTCGGCTTACAGATCATACTCATGTTTTTTGTTTTGGTATCGCTGCATGAGTGGGGACATTATTATTTTGCAAAAAGAGCAGGCATTTTGGTTCGTGAATTTGCTATTGGTTTTGGCCCGAAAATCTTTTCTTATTCTAAAGGTGAGACCCGATATACATTACGTTTATTGCCTATTGGCGGATTTGTTCGTATGGCGGGTGAAGATCCGGAAATCGTCATTATTCAGCCCGGGCAACGAGTTGCCCTTCAGTTGAAGGATAATCAAGTGACCCACCTATTTACAGATCAATTGGATAAGCGATCGCTTGCCATTCAAGGCACAGTGGAGCAGATCGATCTTGAAAAGGAATTGTTCGTAACGTTAAACATCGAGGGTGACACGGAACGTTTTCAAGTACATCCACAAGCTTTAATGATTACCAAAGGCAAAGAAACGCAAATTGCTCCACTGGATCGCCAGTTTGGCAGCAAATCTGTATCCCAACGAGCGCTTTCGATTTTTGCGGGTCCCTTGATGAATTTCATTCTAGCCTTTGTTTTATTTGTACTCTTTGTTGCCGTAAGTGGTGTGGCAAGTAATGTAAAGCTAGCCGATGTTACTTCAGGATCCCCGGCTGAAAAGGCTGGTCTGAAGGCTGGTGATATTATCAAAGAAGTGAATCATGTTGCGATTAACGCAGACCGTGAAAAATTCATCAGTATGATCCAAAATTCCAATAATCAATCGATGAATTGGATTATAGAAAGAAATCAAGAGCAGTTGCAAGCAGTAGTAACCCCAACAATCATCAGTGGCGGTCCAAAAGTTGGGATAACCGTTACCTTTGATAGCCGAAGTGCTTCGACCAAAGAAGTGATTACGGGCAGCTGGGACACGACGGTTTACTGGACGAAAAGCATTGTTACAGGTTTGAAAAAGTTAGTTTTGGGACAATTCAAAATGAATGAATTGAATGGACCCGTAGGTACCGTTCAAATTACCTCTAAGATTGCCAATGAGGGGATCAAGCCAATGATTCTTTGGTCTGGCATACTTAGCTTATATTTGGGCTTATTTAACCTCTTACCTTTTCCTGCTTTAGATGGTAGTCGCCTTGTGTTTCTTGGGATAGAAGCTGTTAGAGGCAAACCGGTTGACCCCAATCGGGAAAGCATGGTGCATTTTATTGGATTTGCGATGTTAATGCTGTTAATGATTGTTGTCACATATAATGATATTCTCCGCTTAATTAATGGTTAGTGGCAGGGATAGAGAGGGATTAGGTGGTAAAGATGGCAGATGAAAAGCAATTTGTTAAAGAAATCACTCCGCAAAGCGAAGATTTTTCTAAATGGTATCTCGATGTAATTAAAAAAGCAGACTTGATGAGTTATTCTCCTGTTCGGGGCTGTATTGTTTTTAAGCCGGAAAGCTATGAAATTTGGGAAAATATTCAAAGTGAGTTGGACAAGCGGTTTAAAGAAACGGGTCACCGTAACGCTTATTTTCCATTGTTTATTCCAGAGAGCTTTTTCCAGAAGGAAAAGGATCATATAGAAGGCTTCAATCCAGAGTTGCCTTGGGTAACGGAAGCAGCAGGGGAGAAACTTGAAGAACGCCTTGCTATTCGCCCAACCTCGGAAACGATGTTTGGTCATATGTATGCTGAATGGATCAATTCCTACCGCGATCTGCCTTTGTTGATTAATCAATGGGCGAATGTGGTGCGTTGGGAAAAACGCACACTTCCTTTTATTCGCACAAGTGAGTTTTTATGGCAGGAAGGTCATACAGCCCATGAGAATGAAGCTGATGCAAGGAAAGAAACGATGCAAATGCTGGAGATTTATCGTGATTTCGTCGAAGAGTTCTTGGCCATCCCTGTTATTGTCGGGCAAAAAACACCTTCAGAGCGATTTGCAGGGGCAATAGATACTTATTCCATTGAAGCTATGATGAAGGACGGAAAAGCAGTACAAGCAGGGACTTCTCATTATTTGGGAACGAAATTTGCTGTTGCATTTGATATTAAATTTTTAGATCGTGAGAATACCCATCAATTTGTGCATACCACATCATGGGGGACAAGCACACGTTTGATTGGTTCGCTGATTATGGTGCACGGTGATGATCGCGGGCTTGTCATTCCTCCTAAAGTTGCACCTACTCAAGTAGTGATGATTCCAATTGGACCTCCTAAATCACGTGAGCTTGTGCTAACCAAGACAAACGAATTATACGCATTATTAAAGCAAGCTGGGATCCGAGTGAAGGTTGATGATCGCGCGGATGTTACACCAGGCTGGAAATTTAATGAGTACGAAATGCGCGGGATTCCATTACGTATTGAGCTAGGCCCACGTGATATGGAAAATGGACAAATGGTGCTTGTATCACGTGTTAGCGGCGAGAAACGGATTATCAAGCAAGAAAATCTCGTACAAGAGGTTCAGCAAATACTAGAAGAGATCCAACGAGAAATGTTTGAAAAGGCTAAGCAATTCCGAGACGAGAATTTTACTTCTGTAGATTCACTGGATGAGATGGCACAATATCTTGAGAAAAAACGCGGCTTTATTCTTGCAGGCTGGTGTGGTTCAGCAGCATGTGAAGCGCAAGTCAAGGAAGAAACGGGCGCAACGAGTCGTAATATACCGTTCTCTCCAGAAGAACATAAAACGCAATGTCTGGTTTGTGGAGAAGCTGCTATACATTCAGTTGTTTTTGGGCGTTCCTATTAAACGGGTTTATGTATATAATAGAGAAGGGCAACGGATGATTGATTCCATTGCCCTTTGATTTTTTGCAGTTCAGGAGGATCCAGATGAACCATACAATAAAAAAGCGTGAACGTTTTGAATTATTACTCCAACAAGCCCTGTTTTCGAATGAGATTGTAACAGGTTTTTTTGCTGAAGGCTATATAGATCGTGTTGAGGTTAGTCGCAGCAATCGCCAGTGGACCTTTACTCTAGCTAAAAAACAATTGCTCCCAGCTGACATTTATAGTGTTTTTTGCAAAACAATTCGTGAAAAATATGCCCATATTGCTGAAATTGATTTTGTAATCGATTATGAGGCCGCAGAAGTTTCAGGAGCGACTTTGGTTGAGACCTATTGGTTGCATTGCAATGAATGGATTCAAAAGGAAGTTCCATCAATCAATGGTTATATTAGAGATGCAAAGCTTGATATTAATGGAGAGACCATTACCCTAAGTATCTTGGAGCAAATCGGCTTAGAGATAGTCAAAAAGAAAAGCGCAGACTTATGGATTCAACGTTATTTCCGTGATTTTTTTGCTCGCGAATTTACAGTTCGCTTTAATGTTTCGGAGTCCAATGAGGCTGAGATGAAAAGAGAGCAAAGATTTCAACAAAACGAGCAGGAAGATAAAATATTTACCCAAAGTATGGTTTCAGCAATCGAGAAGGAAGTGGAGGTTGCCAAGTCAGCGGATACCGATATTAAACTGATGGTAGGTTATGAAATAAAAGATGTTCCCGTTCCGATTCAGCAAATAGTTGAAGAAGAAAAGAAAGTCACCCTGCAAGGGATGATTTTTGGGCTCGAGGTCAAGGTACTGAAAACGGGTACGACACTCTACCAATTTTACGTGACAGATTTTACAGATTCATTGATGATCAAGGCCTTTGTCAAGACAAAAGAAGATATAAAAATATATAATTTATTAACGAATGGTAAATGGATAAAAGTTCGCGGTAAGGTGGAATATGATCGGTTTGGCCAACCGCCTGAGCTGATGCTTATTCCGAATGATATCAATGAAATTGTGGCACCAGCGGATCGTATGGATCAAGAGGAACACAAAAGAGTTGAGTTTCATTTACATACAACAATGAGCACGATGGACGGGATTACCCCTGTAGGTGATTATATTAAAACGGCTGCTCGTTGGGGACACAAGGCGATTGCCATTACGGATCATAGTGGTGTCCAGTCTTTTCCAGATGCGAATAAAGCGGGAAAAAAGCATGGCATTAAAGTGATATATGGGGTAGAAGCTAATGTTGTGAACGACTCCATTCCGATTGTACTGAACGCGATTGATTTGGATTTAGAGAGTACAACCTATATTGTCTTTGATATTGAAACAACAGGTTTGTCCGTAATGAACAATCGGATCATTGAAATCGCTGGAGTGAAGATGCAAGATGGCAAGGTCATCGGTGAGTTCTCGAGCTTTGTCAATCCGCATGAGAGCATTCCTTATAACATAACACAACTGACACATATTACAGACGATATGGTTAAGGATGCCCCTGAGATCGAAACAGTGCTTCCACAATTCGTAGAGTTTATTGGGGAGTCGGTATTAGTAGCACATAATGCACGGTTTGATATGGGTTTTATTCAAGCCAATTGCAAAACCTTAGGTATGCCTGAATGCGGCAATCCGGTTTTGGATACGTTGGAGCTTGCCCGTTTTTTATTCCCCAGCCTGAAGAATCATCGTCTGAACACATTGGCTGACAAGTTCAAGGTTAGCTTAGACAACCATCACAGGGCTATTGCCGATGCGGAAGCATTGGGACATATACTCTATCATTTAATCAAAGAAACGACAGAACGCAATATCCGCAATTTGAACCATTTGAATGACTACGCGGGGATCGATTTACGTAATACACGCCCTTTTCATTGCTGCATTTATGCCAAAAACGCCATTGGGAAAAAGAACTTGTTTAAATTGATCTCAATTTCCCATACGGAGCATTACAACAAAACAGCTACAATTCCTAAGAGCAAGCTTATTCAGCTAAGAGAAGGATTACTGATTATTTCAGGCTGTGATAAAAGCGAATTTTTTGAAGCTGTATTAAATAAGTCATTGGAGGAAGCAGAAGAAGTTGCTGCATTCTACGATGTGTTGGAAATTCAACCGATTGGCAACTACATGCATTTAGTGGATCGAGGCTTCGTGGGCAGTCGAGAGAGTCTGGAGTTAACGGTTCGGCGAATTTGTGAGATGGGGGCTCGTTTGAATAAACCTGTAATTGCAACAGGCAATGTCCATTACCTCAACCCTCGTGAGAAAATAAACCGTGACATCACCATATTTGGGATTACTGGATTCAGTCCTTTGAAGGATCAGAACAAACCGGACGTCCATTTGCGCACAACAGTTGAAATGCTAAGAGAGTTTCAGTTTTTAGGTGAATCAAAAGCCCGTGAGGTTGTTGTGACCAATACCGCTAATCTAGCAGATGAATTTGAAGAAATATCGCTATTTCCTAAAAAAGGCGGCCCGGCCGATAATGGTTTGTTCTCCCCGATTTTTGAGGGGGCAGATGATGAAATTCGTGAAACCTGTTACAGAACAGCAGGGTCGTTTTATGCAGAGCCTTTGCCTGAAATTGTGATTGCTCGTCTTGAAAAGGAATTAAAGCCGATTATTCAATACGGTTTTTCTGCCAACTATTTAATCTCAGAGAAGTTAGTTAAAAAATCAAATGAAGACGGTTATTTGGTTGGTTCTCGGGGTTCGGTAGGCTCATCTTTTGTGGCTACTATGCTAGGGATATCGGAAGTCAATCCTTTGCCGCCTCACTACATTTGTGCTTCGTGCAAATTTAATGAATTTTTTACGGATGGCAGCATTCCAAGTGGCTTTGATCTACCTAACAAACCATGCCCGAACTGTGGGGAGAATTTAAGAGGAGAAGGTCAAGATATCCCTTTTGAAACCTTCCTTGGCTTTAAGGGTGATAAGGTACCCGATATTGATTTGAACTTTTCCGGTGAGTATCAAGCGGAAGCCCATAATTATACGAAGGTGCTGTTTGGGGAGAAGAACGTTTTTCGCGCGGGGACAATTGGTACGGTTGCAGATAAAACGGCTTTTGGTTATGTGAAGAAATATGAGGAAGATAAAGGGAAAAGCTGGCGAAACGCAGAAATAAATCGATTAGCCTCCGGATGCACGGGAGTAAAGCGGAGTACGGGTCAGCATCCTGGTGGTATTGTAGTCGTTCCGGATTATATGGATATTGAAGATATTACACCCGTGCAATATCCAGCAGACGATCAAAGCTCCGAATGGAAAACAACTCATTTTGATTATCATGCTTTTGAAGAAAACCTGCTTAAACTCGATATACTAGGTCATGACGATCCGACGATGATGCGTATGCTTCAGGATTTAACAGGTATCGACCCAACAACAATTCCAATGAATGATCAAAATGTCATGAGTATCTTTCACTCAACAGAAGCGATAGGGGTGAATCCAGAGCAAATTCGTTCGCCAGTTGCTACTTTTGGAGTCCCAGAAATGGGTACCAAGTTCGTCCGCCAGATGCTTCAGGAAACCAAGCCAAGCTCGTTTGCTGATTTATTGCAAATATCCGGATTATCCCACGGGACAGGCGTATGGCTTGGGAATGCCCAGGAATTAATTAAGAAGGGTACCTGTGATATTAAAACGGTTATTGGCTGTCGGGATGACATCATGCTTTATTTGATTTATAAGGCCAATATGGATGCAAGCTTGGCTTTCAAAATTACGGAAAGTGTTCGTAAGGGGAGGGGCTTAACAGAGGAATGGAAAGAGGACATGAAGAAGCATAAGGTGCCCGCTTGGTATATTGAATCCTGCGAAAAGATTGAATATATGTTTCCCAAGGCACATGCCGCCGCTTATGTTATTTCTGCCGTTCGTACTGCTTTTTTTAAGGTGTATCACCCCATTGCTTATTATGCTACATATTTTACTGTACGTGCAGAGGATTTTGATGTTGAGTTATTCTGTAAAGGGTATGATGCAATTTTAAGAAAGCTTGTAGAAATTGAAGCTAAAGGCTTTCAAGCCTTACCTAAAGAGAAAGCAATGATCTCGATTCTGGAGATGGGCTTAGAGATGACGGCTCGCAAGCTTACCTTTAAATCCGTCGATATTTACAAATCCGAGGCTTCAAAGTTTATCATCGAAGGGGATGCACTAATTCCACCGTTTTCTGCCGTACCTGGTGTGGGTGGGAATGCTGCCAAATTAATAGCAGCGGCGAAGGAGCAGGGTGACTTCTTGTCCGTTGAAGATTTTCAGCAGAAATCTAAGGTGTCCAAAACCGTTATTGAGTTATTAAATGCATTAGGTTGCTTTCGCGGAATGCCGGAATCGAACCAACTTTCATTATTTTAGGAAATTGAAGAGCTGTGATAACAACATATGGAAATCCATCCAACGGCCATATTATTCCTGTATGGTCTATTTGACTTTTGCCCTCCTGATATATTCGCGGTGGAGTTCGTTTTTATCCATTGAGGATAATAAAGCTTGTAATTTTCATCGCTAACTGACGTAGATTGTTCGCTTTCTTAGTTATACAATGAAGTTATGAACGAACGGTATAAAATCCGTATTCAAAAACAATCATGCACATATAAATCATTTGTTCGTGCGGAAGGGGATCGAAATGAACGAAATTAAACGGAAATATGTATCTGTTGCCAAACTGCCTGGAGTCAAAGCCAAAGCGTTAATGGAAAAGAGAATTCAGTATGTCCCAAACGGCGTGGGCAACAATACGCCAATCTTTGTGCAAAAAGCATTGGGAGCTTTAATAAGTGATGTGGATGATAATGTTTTTTTAGATTTTGCCGGAGGGATTGGCACGGTAAACGTTGGACATTGTCCCCCAGAGGTTGTAAAAGCAGTGCAGAAACAAGCTGAACAATACATTCACACTTGTTTTCACGTTGCCATGTATGAACCTTATATTGCCTTAGCCGAAAAGCTCGCACAAATTACACCGGGCGATTTTCCGAAAAAAACGATATTTTTAAACAGCGGTGCTGAAGCAGTGGAAAATGCCGTAAAAATAGCCCGTAAGTACACGAAGAAAACAGGTATTGTTTCGTTTACACGCGGTTTTCATGGGCGCACCTTGCTGGGTATGTCTTTAACAAGTAAGGTAAAACCATATAAATTTCAAATGGGGCCATTTGCTCCTGCGATTTATAAAGCCCAATTTCCATATCCGCTTCATCGTCCACAAAGCATGACAGAGGAGCAATATTCCGAATATTGCGTAAAGCAGTTCGAAGACTTTCTATTAACGGAAGCTTCTCCTGAGGAATTAGCTGCAGTGATTATGGAACCTGTGCAAGGCGAAGGCGGATTTATTGTGCCTCCAAAATCGTTTGTGAAAGGTATATATGATATTTGCCGGAAACACAATATTCTATTTATTGCGGATGAGATTCAGACGGGATTCGGTCGGACAGGAGAGATGTTCGCTTCCACTCATTTTGATATTGAGCCGGACTTGATTACCATGTCCAAATCAATAGCGGCTGGAATCCCGCTAAGTGCGGTTACCGGACGAGCAGAGATTATGGATGCTCCAAATCCCGGTGAAATTGGAGGCACTTATGGGGGAAGTCCGTTAGGCTGTGTTGCTGCACTTGCGGTAATCGAAAAAATGGAGCGGGAGGATCTCTGCGGGAGATCACGAATCATTGGTGAAACCATACGGAATTATTTTTCAGCATTACAAAAAACGATTCCTCTCCTCGCAGAAGTCCGTGGACTAGGGGCGATGTGCGCAATTGAATTCATGGATCCAATAACCAAGCAACCTGCAAAAGAATTTGTGGCGAAGCTAACCAAATTGGGCTACGAATCAGGCGTCATTATATTAAGTGCGGGTATACACGGTAATGTAATTCGTTTCCTGACCCCGCTTGTAATTACAGACGAACAACTGCAAGAAGGTTTAGATATTATAGGTGAAGCAATAACACATCTACATGTTTCTTCATTTCAAAAGGGGTGAATGTTCAGTGAAAAAACACTTATTTATTAATGGAGCATGGAAAGAAGCAAGCGTATATACAGAGCTTTATTCTCCTTTTTCTGGTGAATTGATAGCTGAAGTGGCACAAGCCAGCGAATTAGAAACGGATGAAGCGATTCAAGCGGCTAAAGCGGCTGCAGTGAAAATGGCCAAGATGCCTGCACATGAACGGGCAGCTATTTTGGATAAAGTAGCTGATCTGATGGATAAGCGGAAGGAAGAATTAGCTCGTATACTTGCTTTAGAGGTGGCGAAGCCGATCAGAACGGCAAGGGGAGAAATTGCCCGTACGATTCAGACCTATAAATTCGCCGCTATGGAAGCAAGACGAATTCATGGCGAAACGGTACCGCTTGATGCGGCTCCTGGCGGTGAAGGTCGAATTGCCTTTACCATGCGTAAACCGATTGGAGTGGTAGGGGCAATTACTCCGTTTAATTTTCCATTCAATTTAGTGGCCCACAAAGTGGGTCCGGCGATTGCCGCAGGGAACACGGTTGTTTTAAAACCAGCGAGTCAATCACCATTATCGGCCCTTGTATTGGCGGAGATTTTCCTGGAGGCAGGCCTTCCTGCCGGAGCACTCAATGTTGTTCCGGGAAAAGGTACTGTTGTAGGCGAGAAGCTTGTGACCGATCGTCGTGTAGCTGCGATTACTTTTACAGGTAGCCCCGAAGTTGGCATTGCCTTGAAAAACAAAGCCGGTTTAAAACGAGTTACACTCGAATTAGGCTCTAACTCCGCATTAATTATCGATCATATGGTGGAACTCACGCAAGAACTGATCGGGCGTTGTATTCTAGGAGCATTTTCTTTTAGTGGTCAGGTGTGTATCTCGATTCAACGTATTCTCGTTCATGAAAACAAGTATGAAGAGTTTATAAAAAAACTGAAGGAAGCTGCTGAGAAGTTAATAGTCGGCAACCCGCTGGATGAGACAACCGATATATCTGCATTGATTTCTGAAAAGGATGTTAAACGGATGGAGCAATGGGTGGCGTCTGCATCTGCAAGAGGTGCGCAAATAGTGACAGGCGGCAAGGCGACCTCCTCCCGTCTGATTCCAGCAACCATTTTGACAAATGTTCCAGAGGATGAGCCTGTTTCATGCCAAGAAGTGTTCGGGCCTATTGTAACTGTCTCTTCTTTTACAACGATAGATCAAGCTATTGAAGCGGTTAATAATTCCCGATATGGATTGCAGGCTGGAATCTATACGGATGATATTACAACCGCAATGCGAGTTGCGGAAGAATTGGAAGTTGGCGGCGTGATGATTAACGACTTTCCGACGTTCCGTGTTGATAACATGCCATACGGTGGTGTGAAAGAAAGTGGCATTGGCCGTGAAGGCGTAAAGTATGCCGTAGAAGAGATGACAGAATTAAAGCTGGTTGTTATTAAACTGAAGCGTTGATGTAGTGGATTATGATCCCGCTAAAAACTGTTCAGGCTGTCGTATTTACGACAGTCTTTATTGGTTTGCAGAAAAGAAAAGCAGGAATAATGCTAGGAGTGTAGAAATCTAGATAGATTGACAAAGAAATCTGGAGGTCAGAAGGAGTGGAGAAAAAGTGAAGTTGGTGGATGCATTAAAACTCAAATCATTAAAACGGGCTCGAGTCGTCGCTGGCGCACTGGCTCTTGAACGCAACATTCGCTGGGTGCATGTTGTGGATGTGCCTGATCCGCTGCCATGGGTACAAGCAGGTGACTTTTTGCTTACGACAGGTTATGCTTGGCCGCGCGAGGAAGCAACGCAGCGTGCGCTCATCTACGATTTGGCTGAGCGGGGGCTCTCTGGCATGGGGCTTGCCGTGCCCAACTTTTACGAAAGTATGCCTCCTGCTGCACTGCAAGCCGCTGACGAGATGGATTTTCCGTTACTTGAAATCCCTTGGGGGGTTCCGTTTAGTTCGATTACAGAAGAAGTACACAAGGCTATTCTGACGAAACATTACCAGGTACTGGAACAGTTTGATTCCATGCACCGCGAGTTGATGCGAGCCACACTTGAAGCTGAAAGCCTACAAGATATTGCGGCTACGCTAGGTCAGTTAATTGGTCGTGTTGTGATGATAGAAAATCCGGAAGGTCGTGTATTGGCCTTATATCATTTAGCAGATGGTGATAAACCGTCAAACCAGTTTATGCCGCATCAAGAAATCAGTTCTCTAGCAAATATTGTACAACTTGAGCGGAAGGGTTATCTGAATACGCTTCGCACTAGCGTGCGGTCGATAAGAATTCCGGCTATGCCTGAATTTGGTGTAAAGGCTCGATTTGTTTGCCCTATTCACATTAAGCGAGATCTGATAGGACTGTTATGGGTTGTAGAGATGGAGCAACCATTAAGTGAACTTGATGTTCTAACGGTAGAGTATGCGGCGATTGTGATGGCTTTGCATATTTCTCAACAGCGAGCACTCGTTTCGCTTGAAGCTCAATTGGGCAACTCCTTCTTGGATTCATTGCAAGAAGGTTCATTTGTGCCAACCTCACAGGCACTAAGGCGAGCACTGCTTCTCGGATTTGATCCCGAAGCCAGCTATCGTTTGGGGATGATTGTCTTAGATGCCAGGGTTCCACTTTCACGTGAGGGCGTCCTAAAGCGCGAGAGGCTGGCTGAAAAGCTCAGGTATCGATTGCAGGAACTCGAAATTACGACACTGCTTTCCCTTTCCCAGAATCAAATTTCATTCCTTCTGCCCGAACAGTGTTCTGCCGAAAAAATCTGGGAATATCTGGTTGAAACCAATCTTTCTTTTGCCATTGGACTACTCCATCGAGGGTTTTCAGGGGTTCAGCAAGGCTATGCTGAGGTTCGTTCAATAGTACCTCATCTGATTCCAGGGCAACTTCATTATTATGAAGAACTTTTAGTTCCTCGTGTTCTGATGGGTGACAAAGATGCACGGGCTTCATTTATTGAAAAATTGTTTGGTCCTTTAAAATCCACTAAAAACGGTGATGTGCTGGTTGAAACTGTGCTAATGTTGGCACGTTGCGGTTTTCATCTGAAGCAAGCAGCAGAAAAGTTGAACATTCATCCGAAAACTTTGCGATACCGGATGGATCGGGCGATTACTTTAGGTGGATTTGATCTTAATGATTCCGAAATTCAATTTAACCTGCAGCTAGCTGTCCGACTTTTATCCTTTGAGGATAATAAATAAGCTGAATTTTATCACTTACTGCCGTAGACTCTGTTTGTGGATAATCATACAATATAGGAATGAAAGCGTTTAATAACCTGCATAAAGCAATGAAGGAGATGAATAAATAACCATGCCATCTAATGAATCATGGAAGATGTATATTGCTGGACAATGGGTAGCGGCGGAAGATGGAAAATTGCGTGAAGTATTGAATCCGGCAACAGGTCAAGTAATTGCCGTAGTTCCCGAAGGTGATCTAGTTGATGTCCGTCGTGCGATAGCTGAAGCGAGAAGAGTTTTTGATGAGACGGATTGGGCTGATACGCCACCTATCGAGCGCGCGCGTTTATTAAATGCGCTTGCTGATTTGGTTGAACAAAGATCAGAACAATTTGCTGAATTAGAAACAAAGAATTGTGGCAAACCCATTCGAGAAAGTCGCTATGACGTAAGTGACGCTGTAAATTGCTTTCGTTATTATGCAGGTTTGATTAATAAACCGTTGGGTCAAACCTATCAAGTTTCCGACCCGATGGTAACCATGGTTGTTCGTGAACCGATTGGTGTTTGCGGTCAAATTATCCCATGGAATTATCCGCTCTTAATGGCAGCATGGAAACTAGCTCCGTGCTTAGCAGCGGGAAACACAACCGTGTTTAAGCCATCGGAATTAACACCACTTACAGCCATTAAATTGTTTGAATTAATCGAAGAAGTAGGTTTTCCAGCAGGAGTAGCCAATCTTGTCTTGGGAGCGGGACAAGTTGTTGGACATGAGTTGGCAGTGAGTGATTTGGTCGATAAGGTTGCTTTTACCGGCGGTACGCAAACTGGAAGAAGTATTATGCAAGCAGCATCAGGCAACTTAAAGAAAATTTCGTTGGAGCTGGGTGGGAAATCACCGAACATCGTCTTTGCAGATGCGGATATCGATGTTGCGGTAGAGTTCGCAATGTTTGCTATTTTTGCGAACCAAGGTCAGGTCTGCTCAGCAGGATCCCGACTGCTTATTGAAGATACCATCCATGATCAGTTCGTCGCTGCTTTGATCGAGCGAACCAAAAAGATGCGGGTTGGCAATGGGAAGGACGAGTTGACCGAAATGGGTCCACTCATTTCGTCTGCACATATGCAAAAGGTATTACAGTATATAGAAATTGGGAAAAAAGAGGGAGCTACCCTTGCGCTGGGAGGCAGTCGCATAACAGAAGGTGACTTAGCCAATGGGAATTTCGTAGAGCCGACTATTTTCACAAACACGCGTCCGGAGATGCGAATTGTTAAAGAAGAAATTTTTGGTCCTGTACTTGTCGTTCAGCGTTTTAAAGACGAAGCGGAAGCGATCAAAATGGCTAATGACTCTGTATATGGTTTAGCAGGCGGGGTATTTACCCAAAATGGTGCAAAAGCGATGCGGGTCATTCGTAAATTAAGAGCAGGGATCACTTGGATTAATACGTATCATCCAACCTATAATGAAGCCCCGTGGGGCGGATACAAACAGAGCGGTATCGGCAGAGAGCTAGGTACATTTGGTTATGATGCCTACACAGAAGTCAAACAGATTAATATGAACCTGCAAGCTGAACCGCTTGGCTGGTATAACAACGACTAAAGTAGAATTAAGGGGGAAAAAGGATGAAAAGGACAAGAAAATGGATAGCGGCAGTTTCCAGTTTAGCAGTATTAGCTTTAATATTAGTGGCTTGCGGCAGCGGTGGTGCCAGTACCAGTACCAGCACCAGTACCAGTACCAGTACTAAAAGTGAAACGGCAACTCCTGCGCCAGCTAATAACCAAACAGCTGCTGATTTAAAAGAGAAATTTAAAGGACAAACGATAAATTTACTGACCTGGGAAGGCTATGCCGATCCAAAATTTATTAAAGGCTTTGAAGATAAATATGGTGTGAAGGTCAATTCAACCTATTTTGGCTCCAGTGATGAATTAGTCGCTAAGCTAAAGGCAGGCGGCGGTGGTACCTATGATATTATTTCACCGTCTTCAGATGTTGCCTCGATGCTTGTTCAGTCCAATTTAATTGATCCGATCGATATTTCCAAAATTAGCCATTATAATGAATTAAACGAAAAGCTAAGAAATTTATCAGATGTACAGAAGGACGGAAAAGTATATGGTTTACCATTCACATGGGGACCCGATTATTTAATCTATGATGCCGATGTTGTTAAAGAAGAACCCAAATCTTGGGGTATTTTCTGGGATCCGCAGTACAAAGGAAAAGTGTCTATATGGGATGACATTTCCAACCTTTATCTTGTCGGACAATTGAATGGGCTGGATAAAACCGACCCCGCCGCTCTTTACAACATGACAGAAGATCAGTTGCAGACAACGAAAAATAAATTGGTGCAATTGAAGCCGCAAATACGTAAGTATTGGGCAACTGCCGGAGAGTTGAACGATTTATTTGCCAATAAAGAAGTCGTGCTTGCAGTAGGCTGGCCTTTAACTGTAACAGAAGTCAATGCAAAGGGACGCAATCTGAAAGCGACAATCCCAGCTGAAGGAGCAACCGGTTGGATCGATCGCTTGATGATCGTCAAAGGCACCAAGCATCGTGAATTGGCAGATCTATACCTCGATTATATTTCCAGCCCACAAGCGCAAGCCCTTGTAGCAGAAGTGACGAATTATAGTGTTGCGAACCCGAATGCCAGTGGGTTTATGAGTAAAGAACTGCAAGAATTGACGTATGTCAATGATATGGACAAAATGTTTACAAATTTAAACTTCTGGCAAAACGTTAAGGATCGTGGGCGGTATAATGAAATTTGGACAGAAATAAAAACAAATTAAATGAAGAGAAAACTTTTGTTGTTTCCGATTTTACTGCCTCCAGCTATTTGGCTCTTTGTATTTTTATTTTTACCGTACTTTAATTTGTTTGCCAATAGCTTCTGGAAACGGAACCCAATGGGCGATGTGATTAAACAGTTTAATTTTAATAATTATTTGAAATTTTTTACAGTGACAACTGGCGGGAAAGCCCCATATTCGGTACTCGTGGATACGATGGGGCTTGCTTTGATGGTTACTTTTTTCACGATTTTGTTAAGCTTTCCACTGGCGTATTATATTAATTTTAAAGTGAAGAAATTCAAGCAAACGATCTACATGATGGTTATTATTCCGCTTTGGGTGAGTTATATTGTAAGAGCTTACTCGTGGAAAATCATCCTGGGGACCAACGGTATCCTTAATTCTGTGCTAATTTGGTTCGGCATTACGGATCATCCATTGGATATTTTTCTATACAGTAAAGTTTCAGTCGTGATCGGGATGGTTCACATATATACACCCTTTGTCTTGATGCCGATTTATACGGTGCTTGAGCAGATTCCGCGCAATCTCATAGAAGCCTCAAAAGACTTGGGAGCAAAACGCTGGCAAACTTTTAAAAATGTCGTATTTCCGCTTGCTTTGCCTGGTGTGATTGCAGGCGGAACCTTTGCGCTCGTTTTATCCATGGGAGATTTCCTAGCGCCTTCGCTCCTTGGTGGCCCAAATAGCAGTACGATGATCGCGAATATTGTCCAACAGCAGTTTGGGACCTCGAATAATTGGCCCTATGGGGCAGCCATTGGAATCATCATTTTAATTGTTGTGCTTATCATTCTTGAATTAACCGGAAAAGCTGAAAAACGGTTTTCTGCGTTAGACTCTTCAGTAGATCGGAAGTAGGTGATTAAATTTGATATTTCGCAGGTGGAACATCATGACAAGCCTTTTGGGGTTGTTTTCTTTTAGTGTTCTAGCTTTCATTTATCTTCCGTTGCTTGTGGTTGTCTTGTATTCCTTTAATGTAGACAGCGTCAATAGCTTTCCAATGCGTGGATTATCACTTAAATGGTATCACGTTATGGCGGAGAATAAGCAACTGATCGAATCGCTAAAGCATTCACTCACGGTAGCTTCCATAAGTACTTTTATCGCTGTCCTACTGGGTGTGCCTGGAGCATTTGCACTCGATCGCTTTAACTTTTTCGGGAAAAAGATTTTTGAACGAATTGTACTGCTGCCTTTGATTTTACCAGGGATTTTGACAGGTGTAGCTCTGTTGAGCTTCTTTCAAATGATAAACTTGAAGCAATCTATGCTTACAGTGGTTTTGGGTCATGCTACCTTCTTGATCGCCATTGTCATGACGCAGGTTTATGCTCGTTTAAAACGTTTGAATCGCTCCATTGAAGAAGCGTCTGCCGATCTTGGCGCGACTCGGATGCAGACCTTCCGACTTGTTATTCTTCCAAATATTAGTACTGCGTTAATTGGGGCATCATTGCTTTCCTTCACTCTATCACTGGATGAGATCCCGGTTACATTTTTTCTAAATGGTGTTTATTCCACACTGCCATTGCAAATTTGGGGTATGACCCGCAATGGGATTACGCCTGAAGTAAATGCGATTTCTACGATAATTTTTATCAGCTCGCTTATATTGATCATCGTCTCTACTCGTTTGAATCAGAGAGGGGAATAAGGCAATTGAAAGAAGTTACGATTCAATTAGAACGTGTAAACAAAATTTTTGGTGAAAATCATATCGTCATCGATCTGGATTTGGATGTTTACAAAGGTGAATTCCTCACCTTACTTGGACCTAGTGGATGTGGAAAAACAACAACACTTCGGATGATAGCCGGATTTGAACACCCTACCTCAGGGGAGATTATTCTTGAAGGTAAAAATGTGGCCGGATTACCGCCGAACAAACGCGATGTTAATACCGTTTTTCAAAGCTATGCTTTGTTTCCGCATATGACGGTGAAAGATAATATTGGTTATGGATTGCGAATGAAGGGTGTAGCGAAGGATGAAATCAAGAGTCGGGTAAATGAAGCATTGCGTATGGTGCGAATGCAAGATTATGCAGACAGGAAGCCGTGGCAAATGTCAGGAGGCCAACAGCAACGTGTTGCGGTGGCACGTGCCATCGTGAATAAACCGAAAGTGTTATTGTTGGATGAGCCGCTTGGCGCACTTGATTTAAAGCTGCGTAAACAAATGCAGTTTGAGTTAAAGCATTTACAGCAGCAATTAGGCATAACTTTTATTTATGTTACACACGACCAAGAAGAAGCGCTAACGATGTCTGACCGTGTGGCGATTATGAATAATGGGCGAGTTGAACAAATTGCTACGCCTGACGAAATATATAATCGTCCACAGACGCGTTTTATTGCTGATTTTATTGGGGAAACCAATCTTTTACAAGGGAAAATAATCAGGCATGCTGAGAAGGATATGGAAGTGCTGGTCGAAGGAATGACATTTGTTGTTACCGAAAATCGGGATGTGGTTAGCCAAGAAAATGTATATATTTCTATTCGTCCGGAATTAATCAACATGAGTCGAAGCCCTGTAGAAGAGCAATCTTGCTTAGTAGGCAGAGTTACGGAGCATGTATTTGTCGGTTCTACATTTAAAACAATTGTTACATTAGCCTCGGGAGTCGAAATTGTTGTTGTCCAATCCTCAGCTTTAACCGAACTATTCCATCAAGGTGAAGAAGTTTATCTCTCATGGTCTGGTCAAAAAATGATCGTATTCGTCTGATTTTCTCTCATTTCCTTTGGCGACTCAAGATATCTTGGCATGGAACTTGCTGTGATAATTAGAGGTAATAAAAATCGCCAAAAAAATTTAACGAGGTGTAAAGGATGCATACTGAAAACCCGCTAGAAGCATTTCACTCTCTTTTGAAAGAAGCTATTAGATTAATGCACTATCCCGAATCAGTCTTTGAATTATTAAAAGACCCGATTCGCTTTCTTGAAGTAAGAATACCTGTTCGGATGGATGATGGTTCTACAAAAATTTACACAGGTTATCGTTCCCAGCATAATGATGCGGTAGGACCGACTAAAGGTGGAATTCGTTTTCATCCAGAGGTTAGTGTCGACGAGGTGAAGGCGCTTTCCGGCTGGATGAGCTTGAAATGTGGCATCACGGACCTACCCTATGGGGGAGCAAAAGGCGGAGTTATTTGTGATCCGAAGTCAATGAGTATGGGTGAGCTGGAGCGGTTAAGCCGTGGTTATGTCAGAGCGATAAGTCAATTGGTCGGTCCCTCTAAGGACATACCTGCGCCTGATGTATTTACGAATTCACAGATTATGGCTTGGATGGTAGACGAATATGATCATATTCGAGAGGATGATTCGCCGGGCTTTATTACGGGAAAACCACTTGTGCTTGGAGGCTCCCTAGGCAGGGAAACCGCAACATCCAGAGGTGTATTGTTTATAATGAAGCTTGCGAGTGAATTACGTAAGCTGCCATTGGACCAGATGAGGGTCATTATTCAAGGGTTTGGTAATGTGGGAAGTCATTTGGCACAAATGCTTTACGATGAAGGAGTTAAGGTCGTTGGGATTTCAGACGCTTACGGTGCGATTTATGATGAAAATGGATTGGATATTCCATACTTAATGGATAGTCGCGATTCTTTCGGTTCGGTCACGAATTTATTTAAGAACACGATTACCAACCAAGAGTTATTGGAAAAAGAATGTGATATCATTGTCCCTGCTGCTTTAGGGGGTCAAATTACCGAGGAGAATGCGCCCAAACTTAAATGTAAGATCATCGTAGAAGCCGCAAATGGACCCACTACAACAGGAGCTACCACCATTCTAGAAAAATCCGGCGTGCTAGTGGTTCCTGATATTTTGGCTAACTCTGGTGGGGTTATCGTTTCCTACTTTGAATGGGTTCAGAATAAACAAGGCTATTACTGGACAGAAGAAGATGTAAATCAAAAATTAAAAACGAAAATCGAAGCAAGTTTTCATAAAGTATACCAAACCTCACAAGATTATGGGGTTGATATGAGAATGGCGGCCTATATGGAAGGGGTACGCAAGCTTGCAGAAGCCTCACTGGCTCGTGGATGGGTTACTCGATCTATTCATACAAAGAGTGAATCGTAGTTATTCAGTTTTGCATAAGTATCTATTTTTGCATAAAAACATCATGATTTTATCGTCTGTGATGGTTTTCAATGGATTGTTTATGATTGGCACGATTTTTGCTTAATCTATATGCAAGCCACTAAAAACTAAGGAGGATGTATGATGAAGAACTCTCTGTCGCAATCAGAAACAAAGATATCCGAAAAGTATACCGATATCTATGAGTATTCGAATAAAGTGCTTGGTATGATTGAAAAAGAGGAAGTTACCAAGGAAGAGGCAGCTTGGATCACACGCCAAACCGTCGATAATTTCCGTGACCACGTAAATCCCGGTTTTCTCGCTTACCGCAAATCGGTTACGAAGGATGGGCAGTTTGCGGCAGTTGAATGGAAAGATTCCGGCGCCAACTGTTTTATGGATGTGAACGGTAAAGAATATATCGACTGCCTTGGCGGTTTCGGTATTTATAACGTCGGTCATGGTCACCCAAAGGTGAAAAAAGCGGTTATAAATCAGATGAATCGTCAAGCACTGCATAGCCAGGATTTGTTGGATCCGTTGCGTGCGATGCTAGCGAAAATTCTGGCCGATATTACTCCTGGCAATTTGAAGTATTCGTTCTTTGCCAACAGCGGCACGGAAACGGTGGAAGCCGCTTTAAAGCTGGCAAAAATGCACACAAACCGAACAACGTTTATTGCAACGACACGCGCCTTCCACGGCAAGAGCCTTGGTGCCTTGTCAGGTACGGCCAAAGGTGTATTTCGCAAACCTTTTCTGCCCATGATTCCCGGCTTCCGACACGTACACTTTGGCGATATCGAGATGATGCGCAAACAGTTCGAAGTGTGCGCGATGGTCGGTGAAGAGGTAGCGGCTGTTCTGTTGGAACCAATCCAAGGGGAAGGCGGTGTTATTCTTCCTCCGGATGGATATTTGCAGCAAGTTCGCGAGCTTTGCAACGAATACGGAGCTTTGCTCATTTTTGACGAAGTACAAACGGGAATGGGACGTACCGGGAAAATGTTTTGCTCCGAACACTACAACGTTGTTCCCGATATTATGTGTCTGGCCAAGGCATTTGGCGGCGGTATTATGCCTGCTGGTGCCGTTATTGCCACCGAAGAAGTGTTCAAGTGCTTTTTTCCAAATCCGTTTATGCATACGACGACATTTGGTGGAAATCCACTCGCATGTGCGGCTGCGATTGCTACTTTCAATGTGTTGATTGAAGAAAATTTAGTTGAGCGGGCGGCTGAGCTTGGCGATTACATGTTGAAGGGGCTTCGCGAAGCTGCTGAAGGCTATGCGGATAAAGTTATGGAAATCAGAGGTAAAGGACTGCTGATCGGAATCGAATTCCATAATGATGAAATCGGTTACGAAGTATCAAAAGGTTTGTTTGATAACGGTGTACTCGTAGCCGGCACACTCATTAACGCCAAGACAATCCGTATCGAGCCGCCTTTAACGATCACCTACGAATTAGCAGACCGTGTAATCGCGGAATTTAAAAAAGTACTCGGTCAAGTTCATATATAGTGGATAACAGCGGAAGGAGTATAAAGTGAGTCTCTCTTTCCGCATTTTTCTCATGTATTATGCAATAATTCATAGGATACCCAATTTTGCATAATATAAATTTATCAACTGGAATATTTACTTACTTTTATTCATGGTGTGATTTTAGGAGGGGGGGGATATGATTTGGCGGATTTTATGGTCCAGTTGGATAAAGTCGTAAAGAAGTTTGATGATCAAACCGTTGTTGAAAACGTATCCATTGATATAAGACGTGGGGAATTTTTAACTTTATTAGGTCCGAGTGGGTGTGGGAAAACAACAACTCTTCGCATGATTGCGGGGTTTGAGAAGCCTACGCACGGAGTTATTCTGCTTGACGGGCAGCACGTAGAAAGCAAACAACCGTATGAACGGGATGTGAACACTGTTTTTCAAAGCTATGCCCTTTTTCCACACATGAACGTTATCGAAAACGTGTCCTTCGGTTTAAAGATGAAGAAAGTAGCCAAAAGTGCCATTAAAGAGCGGGCAATGGATGCTCTGCGGCTGGTTCAACTAGAAAACCTTGCGAATCGCAATCCCGATCAACTAAGCGGCGGTCAAAAACAGCGGATAGCCATCGCAAGAGCATTGGTGAACAACCCAAAGGTGCTTTTATTGGATGAACCGTTAGGGGCGTTGGATTTAAAGCTTCGTAAGCAGATGCAGCTAGAATTAAAGCATCTTCAGCAAAAATTGGGGATTACCTTTATATATGTGACGCACGACCAAGAAGAAGCGCTTACGATGTCAGACCGGATAGCCGTTATGAACAAAGGAAAGCTGGAACAGATCGGTTCGCCGCATGAAATTTACGAAACGCCGCAAACGAAATTTGTCGCTGATTTTGTCGGTGAAACAAATTTGTTTGAGGGAAAGGTGAAAAAAGTTCTTGGCGACAACGTTCTACTTGATTTTGATGGCGCGGAGATGCTGACGAAGAACCAACAATTTCAAGTTTTAGATACGGTCTATGTTGCTATCCGACCGGAGCGAATCAAGCTCAAACTTTGGGATGAAGAAAGTAAAACGGCTCTAAAGGGACGTATTGCGGAACGTATCTATGCAGGGTCATTAGTAAAGACCATTTTTGTTTTGACAACAGGCAAAAAAATTATAATTAATGAACCGGCAGGAGATGTATTCGTAGCACAAAATATGGAAGAAGTATGGATGACTTGGACACCCGAACATGCGGTGGTGATGAGAAGATGAATCCTTTTCGTAAAAGAGATAACGGGCCCATGTGGATGCTTTCCCCCGTTTCATTCTGGATGGTGGCGTTTCTTGCAATCCCCTTGGGCTTGGTTATCGCTGTCAGTTTCTTTACTAGAGGAACATATGGAGGCATCGAGTTCACATTTACTTTAAGCAACTATGCACGAATAGCGGATGCTCTTTATTTAAAGATTTTATGGAATTCGCTCGTTATTGCATTTTTTACCACAGTGATGTGTTTGGTTTTCGGTTATCCATTTGCTTATTTTGTCACCCGTTCGTCTAAAAAATACCGATCTCTCCTTTTAATGCTCATTATCGTGCCATTTTGGACCAACTCTTTAGTTAGAACATATGCTTGGATCGTCCTTTTGCGTACGGAAGGAGTAATCAACACTTATCTGCTAAAGTTTGGCATAATCGCGAAGCCTTTGGTAATGATGTATAACGATTTTGCTGTGCAAATTGGTTTGGTGTACACCTTATTTCCTTTTATGGTGCTTCCGTTATATGCAGCAATTGAAAAATTGGATCGTTCTTACTTGGAGGCAGCCAGTGACTTGGGAGCTAAGCCATGGCGTTCCTTTTTAAAAGTGACGCTGCCGCTTACTATGCCTGGTATTGTTGCGGGGTCACTGCTCGTATTTATTCCTGCTTTGGGATTGTTCTTTATTCCTGACTTAATGGGTGGAAGCAAAGTAATGCTAGTCGGAAACCTGATCAAAAATCAGTTTTTAACTGCAAGAGATTGGCCTTTTGGATCAGCCGCTTCTATCGGTTTGATGATCATTACATTTGTGCTTATCGGGCTTTACTTGCGTTTAGCGGGCAATAATCGGGATAAGGAGGTGTTATGATGGTGTCTAAAACTTATCGCTGGACATCATCTGTGTTCACATGGCTCATATACGCGTTTTTATACCTTCCCATCATCATTTTAATCGTTTACTCCTTTAACAAATCCAAATTAAATGCGGTATGGACCGGATTTACTTTCGATTGGTACGGAAAGTTGCTTCATAACAGTGCTGTAATGGAAGCGACAAGAAATAGTTTGCTTATTGCTGTTGTGAGCACCGTTGTTTCGACTATCGTAGGCACTTTAGCCGCTGTCGGTATGCATAAATACAATTTTAAGTTAAAGAATGTTTTGAGCGGACTTCTTTACATTCCGATCGTCATCCCCGAAATTGTCATGGGAATCGCTTTGTTGGCGTTTTTTGCTCAGCTTCATATTTCTTTAGGTCTGCTTACATTGATTATAGCGCATATTACCTTCAGCATTCCGTTTGTTGTGGTGGTGGTGCGTTCAAGGCTGGAAGGATTCGATAAATCGCTTGAAGAAGCTGCTATGGATTTGGGAGCGAACGGTTGGCAAACATTTGTCAGAATAACACTTCCCATCATCATGCCGGGTGTTGTAGCGGGTTTTCTCCTTGCATTTACTTTATCGCTCGATGATGTGATTATTAGCTTCTTCACAGCAGGACCAGGAAGTACAACTTTGCCGCTTAAAGTGTTCTCCATGGTTAAGTTTGGCGTTTCGCCTGAAATTAACGCACTTTCTACGATCATGCTGCTTATTACATTAACATTAGTTATTTTTGCAGAACGAATCGGTCAAAAAAAAGGAGACTTATAAAATGAAAAAATCATTGCTTTTGTGGGTTATGTTGACTCTCGTATTCGGAACTATTTTGGCAGGCTGTAGTAGCAAAAAACAACAAACGAGTGATGGGCTTGATACCGAATTGAATTTGTTTAACTGGTCTGAGTACTTGCCGCAATCGGTGCTTGACAAATTTAAAGAGAAGTACGGGGTTAAAGTGAATTACACCACCTATTCCTCAAACGAGGAAATGCTGGCGAAATTAAGCGCTGGTGCAGCAGGATTCGACTTGGCTGTTTCAACCGATTACATGGTTGATATTATGAAAAAACAGAATCTCCTCCAAGAAATCGACATGTCAAGTATACCCAATATTAAAAATATCGGCGATGAATTTAAAAATTTATCGTTTGATCCAGGGAATAAGTATACGGTTCCGTATATGTGGGGAGATGCTGTCATTGCCGTAAACTCGGATAAAGTGAAAGAACCGATCAAAGGTTATAAAGATTTATGGAACCCGGCATTTAAAAACTCTATTGTTGTATTGGATGACCAAAGGGCAATAATCGGTGCCGCTTTAAAAAAGAACGGTCATTCGATGAATGAAAAAGATGAAAAGATATTGGAGCAGGCCAAGCAAGATTTGAAGCAATTGGCTCCAAATATTAAGGCCTACGACAGCGACAGTCCGAAGACACTTTTGATTAACGGAGAAGCTTCAATTGGATTGGTATGGGGAGCAGAGGCATCGCTTGCCATGAAGGAAAACCCCAAGATACTAGTGGTTTTGCCGGAGGAAGGCATGTATATTTGGCAGGATAACTTTGTTATTCCAAAAGGTGCGCCACATAAAAAGACCGCAGAAGTGTTTATCAATTTTATCCTAGATCCGGAAATCAGCGCTGAAATATCCAAAGCGTTTCCCTATGCGAATCCAAACGTGGAAGCGAAAAAGCTGATGGATAAAAGTGTGTTGGAGGATGTTGCAGTGTATCCGCCAAATGAAGAAGTAGCCAAGGGTGAGCATTTACAGGATCTTGGAGATGTGACGAAGATTTATGATCGGATATGGTCTGAAGTGAAACAGTAACAAGAAAAGTCTAAGGACGGCAGATATTTTCTCGCCGTCCTTTTTAACTGAACGGTTTCAAAAGAGTAAAGAAGTATTACGCTCAAATCCTGTTATAATGAATGTATTCAAACATACAGGAGGAATTATGGTTGCTAAATTGTTCGCTCGAAAAGCGTATACGGTAACTTTTGAATCGTCAGCACAGGATGTATGGGAGATTATGTCTCATTACAATGAACCCTATGTGTTCATAACCCTATCTGACGAAAGCGGGCATATTACGGCCTTTATTCGTTATACGGATATGATGCCATTCGTTAATAAACAGGATTGGATGAACAGGCAGGTAAAATCCCTTCCGTTTCAAACAGATATCACCTGTATTCAACAAGAAGCAGATATGCTTGATTTTTTCAAAGTGTTTGGCGAGGAAGTTGTCGTGATCCAGGACGAGAAAGATCAGCATGTTGGTTATTTGCAGCGTGAAGATATCCTTTATCATTTGTTGACCAATCAATCTTCAGGATCTGACTGGATACGATCACTTCTGAATTCCATTCCAATGGGAATCATAATTGCCGATGCACACGGCCGGATTGAAAACTTCAGCTCCGAAGTGCTGCGGATGATTCGCATGTCACCAGAAGATCTGCGGAAAATGAGGGTTGGCGAATTGCTTGCGCTGGAACCGTTGGAACGGGTGTTTGAACATGGCGAAGCGATACTCAACCATATTATTGTTAATGATCGATTCAGCGTGCTTGCTGATTTCGGGCCGATCCGCAACAAGCGCGGCAATGTGACGGGTGTCATTATAGTGCTGCAGGATTTGCCGTTTATCGAGAATATGGCGATGGAGCTTGAATATGTTAAGAACTTAAATAAAGATATGCAAGCCATTCTTTCTTCCATATATGACGAGATATTAGTTGTTAATGAGCATGGCGTTCTGCTTCGTTACAGCGGCAGTTTGATCCAGGATTTTTGGGAAATTGACAAGAAGCAGTTAATCGGCATCAATTTGATGGAACTTGCGCACGAGGGTACATTTTTTTCTGGTATTGTAAAGATGGTTCTGGAGCGCAACCGCAAGGTTTCGGTTGTTCAAGAAAGCCGTTCTGGAAAAAATGTGCTTGCCGTCGGAAATCCTGTGTTTGATGAGCTGGGTCATTTAGAACGGATCGTCATTGCGCTGCGTGATATTACAGAAACGGTTATGTTGAAAGAAGAGCTTTGGCAGACCAAGAAGATTTCTGAAAAATACAAGAAAGAATTGGAGCATTTGCGCGACCAAAAGCATTATCAGGGGTCCCGCCCAGTGATCTATGGAAGCGAAAAAATTGAAAAAGTGATGAAATATATCCGCAAAGTAGCCAATGTCACTTCAACCGTTCTTCTAACCGGCGAGTCTGGTGTGGGAAAGGAAGTATTTGCTCGCACCATATATGAACTTGGCCCTCGCAGCTCAAAGCCGTTCATCAAAATGAACTGCGGCGCGATTCCTGAATCACTGCTCGAAAGCGAGCTGTTCGGTTACGTGAAAGGCGCTTTTACTGGTGCGAATTCCAATGGAAAGCTGGGCTATTTTCAAATGGCCAACAAAGGAGTCTTGTTTCTGGATGAAATCGCTGAAATGCCGCTGCATCTTCAAGTGAAGCTTCTGCGCGTCCTTCAGGAGAGGGAGGTTGTTCCGGTCGGAGGCACAATCGTGGAAGAGGTCGATGTGCAAATCATTGCGGCTACGAATAAGGATTTGGATAAGATGGTGGAAGAGGGAACATTCCGCGAAGACTTGTATTATCGCTTAAATGTCATTCCGATTCATATCCCTTCGTTGCGTGAAAGATCTGAGGATATTCCGCTGTTATGCCTTCACTTTTTACAAAAGTTCAATGAAAAATACGGACGTAACAACCAACTCTCTCAGGATGCACTGGATGTGCTCGAATCGTATTCGTGGCCTGGGAATGTACGAGAACTGCAAAATATTATCGAACGTCTCTCCGTTACAACCGATGAAGAGTTAATCGAATCCTATCAAATCATCCCATTGTTGAAAAAGGGGAAAGCAACCAACCTGGGACAGCGAATCGTTACTAAGATCATGCCATTGAAGGACGCCACGAAAGCATTGGAAGAACAATTGATTAAATTGGCGATGGATGAGTATAAAACGACATCTTTAGCCGCTCAGGCACTGGGAGTCAGCCAATCGACAATCAGCAGAAAGTATCAAGAAATTCAGGAAAAGCTAGAGCGAGGTGAGAAGATTGGCATTTAGATTTGATTTGGTAGCTCCGTTTGCTGGTCGTATTGAACGCATTTATGTTGAAGTCGGTCGGCGAGTTGAGGAGGGAGAAAGCCTTGTTTCACTCTTCACAGATGAAGGAGTCGTTCATCATTTGTTTTCGACGGTAACAGGCTATATCGCAACGATTGAAGTCTCACAAGGAGAGTTTGTTATCTCCGGCATGATTTTAGCCTGTATTGTTGTCGAATCGGGAGCCGAACGGTTCTAAGTGAGCGGCTTGTAACGATATAAAGGGGAAGATAGCTTGTTAAAGAACAAAAAAGTAGTTTTGGCGGATCTGTCATTGCTCGGGATCGCGCTGGGATGGGGCTATACCTTTGTGCTGACAAAGGATTTACTGCTAGAAATCACACCGCTTTATTTTATAGGCACACGATTTTTGCTGGCTGCCTTGCTGATCGCCGTATTTAAGTGGAAGGAAATCAAGAAAATAAGTAAGCATGTTTGGATGCTGGGGCTTGGGTGTGGGCTGTCTCTATGGGCGGCTTTCACGCTGCAAGTATATGCCATTGATTTGACGACACCGGGGAAAGCCGGAGTACTTACCGGGGCGACAGTTGTGCTTGTTCCGTTTCTCTATTATCTGTTGTACCGGGTACCGATTAAATGGGGACCGATATTGGGTATAGCTCTGACATTTGGTGGATTATGCCTAATAAGCTGGGGCGGCAGCTTCACAGGTATCAACTTCGGAGATTTGTTGGCTCTACTTGGTGCACTCTGCTTTGCTTTGCATATTGTTTTCGTCGATCGGGTGTATGAAAAGAAAGTCGCTTTTGACCAGCTTTCCTTTGTAATGATCCAATTGTTTGTGGTGGGTGCAATTAGCTGCTTATTGGCATTCGGGAAAGAACCGTTGCCTACAAATTTATCGACTTACGGCTGGTTTGCCTACAGCTTTGATCTATTGATTGGAACCTTGTTAGCGTACATTGTGCAAATTACGGCTCAGCAGTATACACACCCTTCGCATGTTGGTCTGTTTCTTGCGCTTGAATCTATGTTCGCTTTTGCTTTTTCCTGGTTGCTATGGGGGGAGCCGATTACATTTCCTATTATTGCCGGGATCATAATCATTCTACTTGGTATATTTGTAACCGAAATTTACGATGTGATACGCAGTGCGAGAGAAGCGAAAGAAGGTACTGCAGAGAGTTCGTCTAAGACGATCATTTAGCCCATCGGTTTTGTTCTAGGCGGGCTATTTTCTTTAAAGTTTTGCAACCCTTGTATGCAAAGTTTAGTTATGGTATAATCTGTTCTGGTAAACTTGTTGATATCATTACGCGACTAAAGAGTGGGGAAACCCACTCTTTACATTTTGATATAGACTTAGTGAAAAATTTTTAATGATTAACACATGCTTACGAAGAAAGTTTTCTTACGAAAACTCAGCCTATGCTTACGAAGTTAGTTTTGCCAAGGCAAAACTCAACACATGCTTACGAAGTTAGTTTTGCCAAGGCAAAACTCAACACATGCTTACGAAGTTAGTTTTGCCAAGGCAAAACTCTAAGGAGGTTTTAAATTGAGTTCGCAGATCAAATCGATCGTTGAAGCCATGCTCCAGCCTTTTATGGAGGAACATGGCTTTGAACTGGTAGATATTGAATATTTAAAGGAAGGCAGCAATTGGTTTCTTCGGGTCTATGTAGATAAAGAACAAGGCATAGATATTGATGATTGCGGACGTGTAAGTGAATTCTTAAGTGAGAAGCTAGATGAGAATGACCCGATTCCGACAGCATATTTTCTTGAAGTTTCTTCACCTGGTGCAGAGCGTCCGTTAAGAAAACCAGATGATTATCGGAAGTCCATCGACAAGCAAGTCTTTATCACTACATACGAGTCGGTTGATGGGCTGAAGGAATTTGAGGGAAAGCTGCTGTCTTATGATGAGGAAACGCTAATGATTCAGACACGTAAGAAGAAGCATTTGATTGAGTGTGGAAAAATCGCGAGTGCAAGGCAAGCAATTCTTTTTTAATTTTGAAAGGGGGAATTCCTACCAAATGAATACTGATTTTATTGACGCGCTGCACGAAATAGAAAGCACTAAAGGCATTAGCAAAGCCATCTTACTTGAAGCTATTGAGGCTGCCTTAATCTCTAGCTACAAACGCAATTTTAATACAGCGCAAAATGTACGTGTGGATATTAACAATTTAACGGGCTTGATTCGTGTTTACGCACGCAAGACTGTTACTGAGGAAGTGTTGGATCCGAGAATGGAAATCTCAGTTGAAGCAGCACGCGACATCAGTCCTAATTTTCAATTAGCCGATATTGTTGAGATCGAAGTGACTCCACGTGACTTTGGACGAATAGCTGCACAAACGGCAAAGCAGGTGGTTACACAGCGTATCCGTGAAGCAGAACGCGGTTTGATCTATACGGCATTTATTGAGAAAGAAGATGATATCGTTACCGGTATTGTCCAACGTCAGGATGCACGTAATATTTATGTGGACTTGGGTAAAGTCGAAGCCGTCTTGCCTCTAAATGAGCTCATGCCAACGGAGAAGTTTAAACATGGAGAACGTATTAAAGCCTACATTACTAAAGTAGAGAATACGACAAAAGGTCCGCAAATTTTCTTATCACGTACACATCCTGGGCTGTTAAAGCGTCTTTTTGAGCTGGAGGTTCCTGAAATTTTTGATGGTGTTGTTGAAATTCGTTCTGTTGCGCGCGAGGCTGGGTTTCGTTCCAAGATTGCCGTACATTCACGTAATTTAGAAGTGGATCCTGTTGGTTCTTGTGTTGGGCCGAAAGGGGTTCGTGTCCAAACCATCGTCAATGAATTGCGTGGAGAAAAAATTGATATCGTACGATGGTCGGAGTCGGTTGAAGAGTATGTTGCTAATGCACTGAGTCCTTCTAAGGTCATCGAAGTGAATGTATTCGAAAACGAAAAAATGACTCGGGTGATTGTTCCGGATTATCAATTATCTTTGGCTATTGGAATAAAGGGACAAAACGCGCGTTTAGCTGCAAAGTTAACCGGATGGAAAATTGATATTAAGAGTGAGACACAGGCTGAGCAGGAATACGGCAGACCTAAAACGCAATCCGATGAGATGCGGCAGGATTCCGTAAATATTGATTAAACGTCTTTTGAAAAAGTAGGTGGTTTTCCATGATCAGACAAAGAAAAATCCCATTAAGAAAATGTGTTGCCTGTCAAGAAATGAAGCCGAAAAAACAATTGATCCGAGTTGTACGTACTCCTCTGGAAGAAATTCAAATTGATCAAAGCGGTAAAAAAGCGGGAAGAGGCGCCTATTTGTGTGCTAAATTAGCTTGCTTTAAGCTTGCGCAAAAAAGCAAAGCCTTTGATCGTGCTTTGAAGCAAAGCGTAAGCACGTCGATTTATGAACAGCTTGCTCAGGATTTTATTCGGGTCGAAGATGAATATTTATTAAGCAGGGAAGCGATACCGGATGACGAACAATAAAATGTTCTCTTACTTGGGCTTGGCGATGCGTGCTGGCAAATTGGTAACGGGCGATGAAGGCGTGATGAATGCAATCCGATCGCAAGAAGCTAAATTGGTTATCCTAGCAATAGATGCTTCGAGCAATGCACAGAAAAAATATAGAGACAAATGCAATTCTTATCATGTTCGGCTTTTAGAAAGCGGCAGTCGTGATGAATTAGGTTCCAGTATTGGCAAAGCAGAACGAGTAGTCATTGCAATTATGGATTCGGGCTTTGCACAAATGATCATAAAGTGTTCGGTAAAACCCGCGGAGGTGGAGTAGTTTGGATAAACAAGACAATAAAGATAAGCTACGTGTTTATGAATATGCGAAATCTTTAAACATGAGTAGCAAAGAGATTATTACGATTTTAAAAAGGCTGGGCATTGGTGTAAACAACCATATGAGCGTTATGGAAAATGATGCTGTATCCTCGGTTGAAAAGTTTTTTCATGATATTAAATCCAATGCTGCAGTGAAACGTGCAGCAACAGAGAATGCAGCCAAACAAGCAGCAGCAACGGCTGCGGCAGCAGCTGCAAAAGCACAAGCAGCACTTCAAGCGGCGGCTGTGCCAGCTGTTGCACCTATAACGGAGCAACCTAAGGTTGTTCAGCCGATGCAATCTGCCCCAGTACGTCCAGCTTCAAGTACAACCTCAAGTTCACAAGGGAATCAATTGCGTTCGAATTCGCAATCCTCCCAAGCTAGGCCTTATACACCTGGACAAAGCAATACATCGCGGCCCTCACAGCCTTATAACAGCAATCGACCTGCTGGAGCCCAAGGTCAAGGTCAAAGTAGACCTGCTGGTGGTCAGGGACAGAATAGACCCGCATCAAGCTCAAGTGCTAGATCAAGTGGCGCAACGGGTGGTTACAATAGTTCAAGCTCACAGCGCTCAGCGTCTTCAGGTCAGCGCCCACAAGGTCAAGGCGCAGGCGCGCCTAACACGCTGAATACCAATCGCAATCAGGGTACGGATAACTCTCGTCGTACATTTGATCCAAGCACCAACCGTAGCAGCGGGCAATCCTCTGCACCTTCACAAAGATTTAATGAAACTAGAGCAACCAAGCCAACATTGGCTCCTCCTTCGATTAATGAGGATTTAGATAGCAATGGCGTTGCAAAAAAAGCAAAACCGCCAACAAAGCGGTTTGATGATAATCGCGGCGGAGCGAATAAAGGCGGACAAAACCGTTCCAATAATCGTTTCGGCAAAGGTAGAAACCAAGCTCCAGTCGTATATAAAGAAAAAGTAGACAACACACCAAAGAAAATCATCGTACGTGGTGAGATGACGGTTGGTGAATTGTCTAAATCCTTGCATAAAGATGTATCAGAAGTGATCAAGAAATTACTACACCTGGGTGTAATGGCTAACATTAACCAAGAATTGGATTTGGAAACCATTCAATTACTTGCTACTGAATTTGGTGTTGAAGTTGAATTGAAAATTCCTGTCGACGAAGATAATTTTGAGTTGATTCTGGAAAAGGATGAAGACGAAGATTTGAGCGAAAGACCGCCCGTTGTAACCATTATGGGACATGTTGATCACGGGAAAACCACTTTGTTGGACGCCATTCGTCTTACAAGTGTTTCCGAAGGCGAAGCCGGTGGGATTACTCAGCATATTGGTGCCTATCAAATTGAAGTTCATGGCAAGAAGATTACTTTCTTGGATACACCTGGTCACGAAGCTTTCACAACGATGCGTGCTCGGGGAGCTAAGGTTACCGATCTTACAATTCTTGTTGTTGCTGCAGATGATGGCGTTATGCCACAAACCGTAGAAGCCATTAACCATGCGAAAGCAGCTAATGTGCCAATTCTGATTGCTATTAATAAAATTGATAAACCAGGCGCTAATATCGATCGGATTAAACAAGAATTAACCGAGTACCAGCTTGTTCCCGAAGAATGGGGAGGCGATACGGTCTATGTTGAAGTATCCGCTAAACAGCGCTTAGGACTTGAGCATTTATTGGAAATGATTTTGCTGGTTTCTGAAGTACAGGAGCTTAAAGCAAATCCCAACAAACGTGCAAGAGGTACAGTCATTGAGGCTGAGCTGGATAAAGGAAAAGGGCCTGTTGTCCATGTATTAATCCAAAACGGTACATTACGTGTTGGAGACAGCTTTGTCGCAGGTGTTTGTTTCGGGCGTGTTCGTGCCATGGTCAATGACAAGGGCAAGAAAATCAAAGAAGCTGGACCTTCAACACCCGTTGAAATTACAGGTCTTAATGAAGTGCCACAAGCAGGTGATCCATTCCTCTGTTACGAAGATGAGCGTAAAGCAAGAAATATTGCAGAGCGCAGGGCAATTACATTGCGTCAATCAGAGATCGGAGCTAATACACGCGTAACACTGGATGACCTTTATAAGCAAATCAAAGAGGGCGAAATGAAGGATTTGTTCGTTATCATTAAAGGTGACGTTCAAGGCTCTGTTGAAGCACTTAAGGGCTCCTTAGAGAAAATTGAAGTTGAAGGCGCTCGTGTCAAAATCATCCATATGGGTGCAGGCGCAATCACAGAATCCGATATTATTCTTGCATCAGCCTCGAATGCCATTATTGTTGGCTTCAACGTTCGTCCAGATTCCGCGGTTCAAGCTACAGCGGATCAAGAGAAAGTGGATATTCGTTTACACCGTGTCATCTACAGTGTAATTGAAGAAATTGAAGCAGCAATGAAGGGCTTGCTTGATCCAATTTATAAAGAGGTTATTATTGGCCATGCTGAGATCCGAAGCACATTTAAAGTTACCAAGGTTGGAACCATTGCTGGATGTATGGTGACATCTGGTAAAATTACACGCACCGCTGAAGTGCGTTTAATTCGTGGTGGAATTGTCGTATTTGAAGGTAAAATTGATTCTTTAAAACGGTATAAAGACGATGCGAAGGAAGTTGCGCAAGGCTATGAGTGCGGGATAACTTTGGAAAGATATAATGACTTTAAAGATGGGGATATTATAGAAGCATTTGTAATGGAAACCGTTGAGAGGTGATTTGAAATGGCAAAAGTGCGCACAGGCAGAGTGAGTGAGCAAATTAAAAAAGAATTAAGTATGATTATTCAAGGGGAGCTGAAGGATCCAAGGATTGGATTTCTTACTGTTACAGGTGTTGAAATCACCAATGATCTTTCAGAAGCCAAGGTTTATCTTAGCGTTCTTGGATCTGATCAAGAAAAAGAAGATACCTTGAAGGCTCTTGGCAAAGGGAATGGATATATTCGTACTGAATTAGGCAAACGTATCCGCTTGCGGATTGTACCTAAATTGTTTTTTATCTTGGATTCATCCATTGCTTATGGAAGCCGAATTGAGCATATTATAAGCAAACTGAATGAAGGAAAAGATGAGCTATGAGTCGAATTTCAGCAATCTCCTATGAGCAACAATTAGCTGCAGCTAGACAATTTATTGAAAGCAATGATGAATTTCTAGTGGTATCTCACATCGATCCTGATGGAGATGCCGCTAGTTCTACTTTAGCGATAAGCTGGATGCTGAAGCAGTTGAATAAAAAGTTTACAATGATCAACGAAGGTAATACGCCAGGAAAATTTAACTTTCTATGGGGCTTTGATGGTATAATTAATTATGCTAAAAATCCTCCTGAGCAAGTGTTTGAGCATGTGATCTCGGTAGATTGCGCGGATTTTTCACGAATTGGTAAGGTTAAGTCTCTGTTTAGTCCAATGACCCAGATTTTGAATATAGATCATCATCGTACCAATGATTATTACGGAGCATTTCAGTTGATTAAGGAAGATGCAGCTGCTACGGCAGAGGTGTTGTACGATCTAGCGATTGAACTTCAAATCACCTGGTCTACGGAGCTGGGAAATTCTATTTATACGGGTCTTTTAACAGATACTGGCGGTTTTCGTTACGCGAATACGACCCCTAAAGTTATGAGAATTGCTGCAGAGATGCTGCAATTAGGTGTTGATGGTAATGATTTAGCTGACCGGTTACTTGAAAAATTAACGTATTCCCATATCATACTGCTTCAAAAGACGTTAGCTACACTTGCTTTTACAGTGGATAAGCGAATCTCTTGGGTCAGCGTGACATTACAGGACATTGCCGAGGCCGAGGCCTCCAATGAAGATTTAGAAGGACTTGTCAATTATCCACGTAACATTGAAGGTGTGGAAGTCGGTATTTTATTTAAACAAGTTGAAGCCAATAAGTATAAAGTAAGCATGCGTTCCGCAGGGATTGTGGATGTTGCCCATATTGCCAAATCATTTGGTGGTGGAGGTCACTTTCGGGCAGCAGGCTGTACGATACTTGGAGAGCTTCAAGATATAATAGCTAAGGTTGTCAAGGAAGTGGGTCTGAAGCTATGATGACATTAGAAGGAGTTTTACCGGTCATTAAACCGGTGGATTTTACATCCCACGATGTTGTCGCTAAGGTCAGAGGCATTCTCGGCATTCGTAGAATTGGTCACACCGGCACACTGGATCCCAAAGTGACTGGTGTGTTGCCTTTGTGTATTGGTAGGGCGACTCGTGTAGTAGAATATATACAAGATTTGCCCAAACAGTATGAGGCTGTGTTGACGATAGGATTGGCAACTGATACGGAAGATATGACGGGAAATGTAATCGAGCGAGTGGAGCAAGTTGATCTCTCTATCCAGGATATTGAGAAAGTCTTTGCTAAATTTCTTGGTGTCATTGATCAAGTGCCTCCAATGTATTCAGCAATTAAAGTAGATGGACAGCGATTATATGATTTAGCTAGACAAGGACAGGTCATAGAACGACAGCCACGCAAGGTTGAAATATATGAACTGGAAATCAGGAGTGCAGATTTAGAGCTTGCTCACCCGCAGATTAAATTTCGGGTGAAATGCTCCAAAGGGACTTATATTCGCACACTTTGTGTGGATATTGGACAAGCCTTAGGTTATCCGGCAGTTATGTCAGAGCTTGTTAGAACCGCTACAGGATCAATCTTATTAGCAGATTGTCTTACCTTAGAGGAGTTATCTGAACTGGCTAAGCAAGGGGCTGTCGCTTTACGAATGATCCCAACGGATGTGGCTATCACACATTTACCATCATGCCATGTATCCGACCTTGAGGCACTTCACGCCGTGCAAGGAAAAACGATACATCCCACCTCTTTACCTAACGAAACTTATCTCGACCAAGAGGTTGTTCGCCTATATTCGACAGATGAGCGTTTTCTTGGGATCTTTCGTTGGCATGCGGAGCAAAAAAGCTTTACACCGGAAAAAGTATTTAATTGATCGTAGGAGAACGATATGCAAATCATAGAATTAAACTACCCTTTCGCAACATCTATTGAATTTAATACAGTGAAGCAAGTGATAGCGTTAGGTGATTTTGACGGCATTCATTTGGGACATCAAGAAGTCATAGAACGTACCTTAGCAACAGCTAAGCGTTTAGGATTGCCAGCAGCGATTATGACCTTTCATCCGCATCCGCGCGTTGTACTGGGTCAATCCAAGTACGAACAAAATCTAACACCGCTAGATTACAAAATGGAGCTATTTGCCAAAATGGGGATTGAATACGTCTATCTGGTTCATTTTACATTGACATTTGCACGTATCAGTCCTGAGGAATTTGTCGAGCATGTTTTAGTTCCATTGGCGGCAAAATCTATTGTAGTTGGTTTTGATTTTACTTTCGGGCACGAAGGAAAAGGTACACCTGAGGGCTTGCAGCAGCTAGGTTCTGATAAGTTTTTCGTGGAAATCATACCTCCCTTTCAACTGCTAGGTAAGAAGGTAAGCAGTACGAACATCCGCGAATTTCTATTTAAGGGGTCTATTGAAGAAGCAAATCATTTAATTGGACGTTCCTACAGAGTACGGGGGAAAGTTGTTACGGGTGACGGAAGAGGGAGAACGATTGGTTTTCCAACGGCCAATATCGAGCCTTCCGCGGATTATGTGATTCCGAAAAATGGTGTTTACGCAGTACGTTGTAAGGTTCATGAGCATAAATACAATGCTGTGATGAATATCGGCACAAAACCAACGTTCACAGATGATGAAGTTAAAATAACCTTAGAAGCCCACTTATTTGATTTTGATCAAACCATCTATAATGAGATCATTGAGGTCGAATTTATTCACTACATCCGGTCTGAGCAGAAATTCGCCGGAATTCAAGAACTTATTCAGCAAATTCAAAAGGATGTAACTGAAGCTAAACGAATCTTAGGTATGTATATTTAGATTTGTTTACTTCTATCCGTCATCTATGGTATAATTTTCGTTGGCAATGAAGAGCGTTATTTTTATTGCTGGAACCGTAGCTTGGATGCTCGTATCACCAACGAATTCTCGGCTATTGGGGATCATAAAGATTGAAGGAGGTGAATAGGATGGCAATTACACAAGAACGTAAAAATCAAGTGATTCAAGAGCATAGAGTTCATGAATCCGATACGGGATCACCAGAGGTACAAGTGGCTATCCTTACGGAAAATATTGTGAACTTAACCACACATTTTCGTGAGCATAAGAAAGATCATCATTCCCGTCGTGGTCTGTTGAAGATGGTTGGTCAACGTCGTAAGCTTCTAACTTATTTGAAAAATAATGATGTTAGACGTTATAGCGCGTTAATCGAAAAACTAGGACTTCGTAGATAATGATTTAGGATGGAAAGCAACCATTGTTTCACCGTGCTGCTCGTATGCATGGGCAACAGGGTTGCTTTTTCTTGATTGTTAGGGAAGTAAAAGGTATTGTGAATGAAATGGATAACAGCCAGATTGTTGACAGTTCTATTCCTATAGCACATGAAAATGCTCGTGTATTATAGGAATGGAATCTTCAATTGTGCTTGTTATCCATAGCAATGAAGAAGTAGAAGCAATAACAAACAAACGAATGTAGGAGGAATCATATGGAAAAGCGAATTCAGATTGAAGTTGGTGGAAGAACGCTTATTTTAGAGACAGGCCGTCTGGCTAAGCAAGCGAATGGTTCTGTTATGGCACGTTACGGAGATACATCTGTACTATGTACGGTTACGGCATCAACGGAAGCGAAGCCATTGGATTTTTTCCCTTTAACAGTCAATTACGAAGAAAGAATGTATGCTGTAGGTAAAATTCCAGGTGGTTTCAATAAACGCGAAGGTAGACCTTCACAAAAAGCAATCCTGTCCAGTCGTTTAACAGATCGCACGATTCGTCCTTTGTTTGCGGAAGGCTTTCGGAATGATGTACAAATTGTTGACATTGTGATGAGTGTAGACCAAGAATGCTCGCCTGAAATGACGGCTATGATTGGGACATCTGCTGCATTGGCTATTTCGGATGTTCCCTTTAATGGACCCGTTGCCGGTGTTATAGTAGGTAGAATTAATGGTGAGTACATCATCAACCCTTCCGTAGAGCAGAATGAAAAAACCGAAATCTATGTGGTTGTTGCGGGTACTAAGGACGCGATCATGATGGTGGAAGCGGAAGCGCATGAAGTGACGGAAGAAGTTATGCTTGAAGCCATTATGTTCGGTCATGAAGCCGTAAAGAAAATTGTTGCTGCGATTGAGCAATTTGTTGCTGAGGTTGGGAAGCCTAAGATGGTAGTTAAATTGCAAACAATTGATCCAGAAGTCAATGCTGCTGTTCGCGGGTATGCAGAAGCGCGATTAATCGATGCCTTGAAAATTAAAGAAAAGCTAGAAAGACAAGAAGCGATTGATGTGATTAATGCAGAAACAGCGGAGCACTTCAGCACAACTTATGCTGAAGCACCGAAGAAAACAGCTGATTTGCACGAAGCCTTGCATGATATTATTAAAGATGAAGTACGTCGATTGATTACAGTTGAGAAAATACGTCCAGATGGACGAGCTTTGAATGAAATTCGTCCAATCGAGTGTGACGTAAGTATTCTGCCTCGTACACATGGTTCTGCCTTGTTTACACGTGGTCAAACACAAGCGCTTAGTATCTGTACATTAGGGGCTTTGGGTGATGTTCAGCGCGTAGATGGCTTGGATTTGGAAGAATCCAAACGTTTCATGCATCATTACAACTTTCCTCCATTCAGCGTAGGTGAAGCTCGTCCATTACGTCCACCAGGTCGTAGAGAAATCGGACATGGTGCATTAGGCGAAAGAGCTTTAGGCATGGTCATTCCTTCTGAAGTTGATTTCCCTTATGCGATTCGTTTGGTTTCAGAAGTTCTTGAGTCCAATGGTTCATCCTCACAAGCAAGTATTTGTGCAAGCACAATGGCGATGATGGATGCGGGAGTTCCAATTACAGCACCTGTTGCCGGTGTAGCCATGGGATTGATTAAAGAAGGCGACTTTTTCTCGATTCTTACGGATATCCAAGGACTAGAGGATCATTTAGGCGATATGGATTTTAAGGTTGCTGGAACAGCGAAAGGCATTACAGCCATTCAAATGGATATCAAAATCAACGGTATTGACCGTGCGATTCTGAATGATGCCTTAGAACAAGCAAGAGCTGGTAGAATGTTTATTCTGAACAAAATGCTGCAACGTATCCAAGTACCAAACAAAGAGCTATCCCAATACGCCCCGAAAATTATATCCATGAACATTCATCCTGACAAGATCCGTGATGTTATCGGAGCAGGTGGTAAAATAATCAACAAGATTATTGAAGAAACGGGTGTTAAAATCGACATCGAGCAAGATGGTCGGGTTTTCATTGCTTCTTCCAATGCAGAAATGATCGAAAAAGCCAGATCGATTATTGAAGGCATTGTTCGTGAATTAATCGTTGGTGAAGTTTATCTAGGTACAGTAAAACGTGTCGAGAAATTCGGTGCCTTTGTAGAAGTGCTTCCAGGTAAAGAAGGCTTGGTGCATGTTTCCCAGCTTTCCTCCGAGCGAGTAGCTAACGTTTCTGACGTTGTATCCGTTGGTGATAAAATTACGGTAAAGGTAACAGAAATCGATGCGCAAGGTCGCGTTAATCTTTCACGTAAAGCGGTACTAACTCCATAATAGCTTGATTTATTCGTATAGATTGCAACGAAAAGAGTCATATGTGCGGGTCATGAACAACAGTATTGTTGCTCATGTCTTGCATAGATCTGTCTCTTTTTTGCATTCTTTGAAAGGTCTAAACATGTCCCGAACCGCATATAAAGTCCCATAGACGTTTATGGGGAGATAAGATTATGAGTGGAATTAAAAGGCATTGGCTAATTCTAGCAACAAGCTGTTTCGTTGTTATAATAACATGGGGATTCATGGGGATGATGGGTGCAGATGCGTATATCCTACAAATTAAACAAGGAATGAATCAACCATCCATGATATTCATGGATCCACTGGAAGCACCATTTTCAACGCCTAATGATCAAGCATGGATGAAGAAAATTATAACGGAAGCAAATCAAAGAAAGATAGCCGCCATTGATGCAAAAGTGGATCGTGTGTGGAAAGCCATTCCGGGCTATAATGGTTTGGAGGTTGATATTCAGAAGACATGGCAGCTCAATAAACATGCAAAGCTAGACCAGCCAATCCGTTTCGTATATAAAGAAATAAAACCCAAGGTAGATTTGCAAGCATTAGGCGCTTATCCCATTTACAGAGGCAACCCGAAAAAGCCTATGGTTTCTTTGCTGATAAATGTGGCTTGGGGCGATGAATTCATTCCTATTCTACTAAAGGTATTGAATAAAGAGAACGTTCATGCTACATTTTTCTTTGATGGTTCTTGGTTAAATAAACACGTGAAAACGGCTCAATTAATTGGCAAAGCAGGTCATGAGCTGTCCAACCATGCATACTCGCATAAGAATATGAGCCAGCTTGATCGAGGCTCGGCAACCAGTGAAATTGTAAAAACCCAATTATTGCTTGAAACCAAATTAGGTGTAAAAAATACTCTTTTTGCTCCTCCATCAGGTGATTTTGACGATGAAACGGTTCAAATTGCCCATCAGCTTCATTTAAAAACGATTTTGTGGTCTATTGATACGCTAGACTGGACAAATCCAAGTCCAGAGACAATTGTAACTAAAGTAACAAAACGATTAGAACCGGGAGCGATGATTTTAATGCATCCTACAGCGTCCTCTAGTATGGCCCTTGAATCGATCATAAAAGAAGTGAAAAGGCGAGGCTTTGTGTTGGGTACTGTGAGTGAATTGTTATCGTCAGATCGAATTAATGCTACACAAAGTATTCAATAGATGAGGTAGGGGAGTCTTTAAATGAACAAGCATCAATTATCAAACGGCTTACGAGTCTTAGTTGAACAAATTCCAACCTGTCGTTCAGTTTCCTTTGGAATTTGGGTGAAAATCGGCTCGCGGAATGAATCAACTGTGCAGAATGGGATTTCGCACTTTATTGAACATATGCTTTTTAAAGGTACAGATAAATATACGGCTAAAGATATTGCAGAAGTATTCGATGGGATTGGTGGAAATGTAAATGCATTTACAACCAAGGAATATACCTGTTATTATGCGAAAGTGTTAGATGAGCATTTACCAATCGCAGTCGATGTATTAGCGGATATGTTCTTTCATTCACAGTTAGACGTACAGGAGCTAGATAAGGAACGGAATGTTATTTTAGAGGAAATTTCGATGTATGATGATACTCCTGATGATTTGGTTCATGACTTATTAGCAAAAGCATCTTATGGCGAGCATTCCTTGGGTTATACCATTCTGGGGACTGAAGAGAATTTAAATGCTATAACTTCGGAGGATCTTCGTCAATTCATGAAAGAGCATTATAATATACAAAATACAGTTATTAGCGTAGCGGGTAATGTTGACGATCGAATTATGGAGTTAATTGAGCAGTATTTTGGTGAATTTGCTAATCATGGATCAACCTCTGATTATTCGATGCCGCCATTCGCAGGTGAGTCTGTATTTCAAACCAAACAAACCGAGCAGAATCATATCTGTTTATCCTTGCCAGGCTGCTCTGTATTGGATGAACGTATTTATGGAATGATTCTTTTGAATAATACCATTGGTGGCGGAATGAGCTCGCGGTTATTTCAAGAAATTAGAGAGAAGAGAGGACTCGCTTACTCGGTGTATTCCTATCATTCCTCCTATATGGACAGTGGATTATTCACGGTTTATACTGGAACTGCTCCGAAACAAACAGAGGAAGTGTTAAAGGTTTCATTAGATATTATTGGTGAAATGATCATAAAAGGGATGACAGAAGCTGAATTGCGCAAGGGTAAGGAACAGCTGAAAGGAAGCTTGATATTAAGCTTGGAGAGTACCAGCAGTCGAATGAACCGAATGGGTAAAAATGAGCTTATGCTTGGCAAGCATTATACTTTGGATGAAACTTTAGCACGTATTGAAGCTGTCGATATGAAGCAGATTGATTCCTTAATCAAGCAATTGTTTGCTAATCCTTTTGCCTTGGCGATGGTAGGGCAAAGTGATGCAGCCATTAAAGAATTTAGGAGGGATCAGCTTGTCCTATAATGTTGAAATCAAACGATTACCCGGAAATGAAGATGTCGTTCTCCCTCAAAAGATGTCCGATTTAGCAAGTGGCTTTGATTTGTTTGCCGCAGTTACAGAGCCCATTACGCTTCATCATGGTGAACGATGCCTTGTTCCGACTGGATTCGCTATTGCAATGCCAGCTGAACTGGAAGCACAAATTCGCCCACGCAGTGGATTGGCATTGAAGCATGGAATTACAGCATTAAATTCACCTGGTACGATTGATGCGGATTACCGAGGAGAGATTAAAGTGTTATTAATCAATCATGGCCAAGAAGCTTTTGTGATTCAACGCAATGAACGTATAGCACAGATGGTGTTTCAAATCGTACCGCAAATTCAGCTTGAAGCGGTTGAGGAATTGAGTGATACAGTTCGTGGCTCTGGTGGTTTCGGACATACGGGAAAGTAGTGAAAACAATACCACTTTTATCGCACTAAGCATTCCGATGAGGAGTGCTTTTTCTCATTCTTACACCATCCCACTATTCAAATTAGACTCAGTAACCCATCCTTAGGCTTAAGCATACTATACTGTATTCGAAAGCTGCTATTAATGGAGGGAAATGAATGCTAACGGGAATTCAGATCGCATTAATCGGAGGCGATGCAAGGCAGCTTGAAGTTATACGTAAATTTTCAGAGCTGGATGCATCTGTACAATTGATCGGGTTTGATAACCTACAATATGCTTTTAACGGAATTATGAAAGCAACGTTAAGCGTAGAGGTGTTGCAAAAGATGGACGCAATAATTTTGCCTCCTGTGGGTACGGATGAAAAAGGTTTTGTGGAATCAATTTTTTCAACGAATGAATTAATCCTGAAAGATGAACACATTGCTGCTTTACCGAAGCATGCTAAAGTATATACGGGAATGGCAAAGGATTACCTGAAAACAATATGCAGCGATCAGGGAATAGAGCTCATCGAGCTTTTTGATCGAGATGATGTGGCAATCTTTAATTCGATACCAACTACAGAAGGGGCTTTAATGATGGCGATCCAAAATACGGATTTTACCATCCACGGCTCACAATGTATGGTGTTGGGATTAGGGCGGACAGGATTTACCTTAGCAAAAACATTACAGTCTTTAGGTGCTCACATCAAGATGGGTGTACACAAACCAGAACAGTTCGCACGTGCTTGGGAGATGGGCCTTGAGCCCTTCTACACAACGGAATTAAGCCATCACGTTACGAATATTGACTTGCTTTTTAATACAATTCCGTCTATGATAGTCACAGCGCAAATTATTGCCAATATTCCTAACCGAGCATTAATTATTGATCTTGCTTCCAAGCCAGGAGGTACCGATTTCCGTTTTGCGGAAAAACGGGGGATCAAAGCCTTGCTTGCACCGGGGTTGCCAGGAATAGTTGCTCCTCGAACAGCTGGACGTATCATAGCAAAGACGCTAAGCCAATTGCTAATGGATCAGTTCAAAACGAGGGGGAATGAACAATGAATTGGCAGGGAATAACCGTTGGTTTTGCTTTAACAGGCTCGCATTGCACATTTGAAGAAGTCATGCCACAGATTCAAAGATTTATCGACGCAGGAGCGAGAGTCATTCCAATTGCCTCACACACCTTGATGTCAACGGATACGCGGTTTGGTACATCCGAACATTGGCAACAACAGTTGAAAGATATAACTGGGAATGATATTATTTCTACAATCGTCTCTGCCGAGCCGCTCGGGCCTTCTAAATTATTAGATGTCCTCGTTATCGCGCCTTGCACAGGGAATACAACCAGTAAATTAGCGAATGCCATGACAGAAAGTGCCGTATTAATGGCGGCCAAAGCACAAATGCGTAATCAACGCCCTCTCGTTTTAGCAATTTCAACCAATGATGGTTTAGGTTTAAACGCCGCGAATATAGCAAAGCTGTTGAATACCAAGAATATTTATTTTGTGCCATATGGGCAAGATGCGCCAGTTGCGAAGCCGAATTCATTGGTGGCTCGTATGGATTTGATTATGCCAACATGTGAACATGCACTGCAGGGAAAACAATTTCAACCCATGCTTATCGAAAGATTTCATTTTTCATAGATTATTTTATTGAAGGGAAGAGTTACAGAAGATGTCGAACCAGAAGCTTTTTAATGTTGCAGTAGTAGGAATAACAGGAGCAGTGGGTCAACAGATCATTCGCTTATTAAGTGAAAGGAATTTCCCGATTAGTCAGTTAAAGCTTCTTGCTTCTAAACGTTCGGCGGGAACTAAGATTGATTTTAAAGGTAAAGCAATCATAGTCGAGGAAGCGACACCAGAAAGCTTTGCTGGCATTGACATTGCCTTTTTTAGCGCTGGCGGCGATGTAAGTAAGCAGCTTGTGCCTCATGCAGTTGCAAGTGGTGCAGTTTGTATTGATAATACAAGCGCATATCGTATGGACCCTGAAACGCCACTTGTTGTTCCTGAAGTGAATATGGAGAAAATCAACGAACACAAAGGGATTATCGCCAACCCGAATTGTTCCACAATTCAAATGGTGGCTGCATTGAAGCCCTTATATGATCGTTTTGGGATTTCACGGATAATCGTGTCCACTTATCAGGCAGTTTCTGGAGCAGGGGCTCGTGCAATTGACGAAATGCTTAAGCAATCTCGCGATATTCTCGATGATAAGCAAGTTCAACCGGAGATTTTACCTGTTGCTTCTTTGCCAGTGAAGCACCAAATTGCCTTTAATGCGATTCCGCAAATCGACAAGTTCTTGGATAATGGTTTTACGAATGAAGAGATGAAAATGATCCTAGAAACAAAGAAAATTATGGGGGACGAGTCGCTGCAGGTTACAGCTACTTGTGTTCGTATCCCTGTTGTCTTTGGACATTCTGAATCGGTTTATGTCGAATTAAAAGAAGAATTTGATATGGATGAGGTTAAAGATATTCTAGCCCATGCACCTGGTATTATTCTTCAGGACAATCCAGAAGCTCAAGTTTATCCCTTAGCGTCTGAAGCAGTAGGAAAACTAGAAACCTTTGTTGGCCGTTTACGTCGAGATTTAAGCAATCCGCAGGCCTTGAATATGTGGATCGTTTCTGATAATTTATTAAAAGGTGCAGCTTGGAATGCTGTGCAAATTGCTGAATATATTGCATTAGAGCAATAAATAATCTGAACATTGCATTGGTATAGGAGGATTGTTCATGCGAATTCTAGTTCAAAAATTCGGTGGCACCTCCCTTTCTTCCATTGAAGCCAGAGTCCATGTGATTAACCATATTAAGCGAGCTTTAGTCGAAGCAAACTATCTTGTAATCGTTGTGTCCGCAATGGGAAGGAAGGGCGATCCATACGCCACTGACACTTTACTTGACTGGATTAGTTTAAATGGTAACCAGCTTACTCCGAGGGAACAAGATATGCTGCTTTGCTGTGGCGAAACCATTGCTGCGGTTACACTTTGTAGTTTGTTAAAAGCTGAGCAGATCGAGGCCGTTGTGTTAAACGGTGAGCAAGCGGGTATTATAACCAATGATCAATTCGGCAATGCACAGATTATTTCCATTAATCCTCAAAGAATTTATGCGTTGTTGAATCAACAAAAAGTAGTCATTGTTACCGGGTTTCAAGGCGCAACCATCGATCATGATTTTACTACACTTGGTAGAGGTGGCAGCGATACAACCGCAACAGCCCTTGGTGTCGCCTTACACGCGGAGATAGTTGACATTTTTACAGATGTGAATGGGGTGCTGACTGCAGACCCGCGTATTGTTGAAGATGCCAAACCGTTATCCCATGTAACCTTTAACGAAATTTGCCATTTGGCGTATCATGGTGCAAAAGTAATACATCCACGAGCTGTTGAAATCGCTATGCAAGCCAATTTACCTGTACGGATTCGATCCACATTCTCGGAGGGTAGAGGGACTTTAGTTGCTAGCATGGAAGCCTTAAAGCTAGAAACCAATTCTGTTTTGGATCGCTATGTTACTGGGATTGCACATGTGCCAGCTCTGACACAAATGACTGTATTAAGTGGTGAAGGACAATATGATACCTCGCTACATGTGTTTAAAGCAATGGCTCAGCATAGAATTAGTGTCGATTTTATTAATGTGAACCCGATGGGTGTCATATATACTGTTTTCGACAGTGATACTGAACAAGCTTTAAAAGCGTTGAAACCGCTACGTTATCATGTTAAATGTATTCCCCATTGTGCCAAAGTTTCAGTTATCGGGGGTGGCATGAATGAAGTGCCAGGTATTATGGCGAATGTTGTTGAAGCTTTGATGTCAGCAGATATTACGATTCTACAATCTTCGGATTCCCATACTACTATATGGGTGCTTGTTCATGAAGCAGATATGGTTTCCGCAGTTCGAACACTACATGCTCAATTTAAATTAAATCTGTAAAAACGCTTACGATGCAGGCTTGCTAAAGCAAGCCCAAGATTACGCTTATGATGCAGGC
>JBBDSZ010000055.1:117107-235536 GCA_040904685.1 Paenibacillaceae bacterium
TTGCTAAAGCAAGCCCAAGATTACGCTTACGATGCAGGCTTGCTAAAGCAAGCCCAAGATTACGCTTACGATGCAGGCTTGCTAAAGCAAGCCCTAAGGAGGACTGCAAATGGATTTCGGAAGATTAGTGACAGCAATGGTTACACCTTTTGGTGAAGATCTTCAAGTAAATTGGCCGCAGGTTGAGGTTTTAATTGATTATTTAATCGAGGTTCAGAAAAGCGATAGCATTGTCATTTGTGGAACAACAGGCGAATCTCCTACGTTGACTGAAGAAGAGAAGCTTCGACTTTTCGAAGTTGCTGTTAAATGTGCGAATGGACGTTGCAAAATCATAGCTGGTACAGGCAGTTATGCAACTGCAAGTACCATTTATGCTACACAGCAAGCAGAAAAGATAGGTGTGGACGGAATTCTTTTGGTCGCGCCATATTATAACCGCCCGTCACAAGAAGGCCTATATCAGCATTTCAAAGCTGTGGCAGCAGCTACTAAACTACCAATTATGCTTTATAATGTTCCACACCGTACAGGAATTTCAGTTTCCTACGAAACAACCGTTCGCTTAGCCCAAATTCCGAATATTGTTGCAAGTAAGGAAGCGCATGCAGACTTGGATCATATGACTCAAATTATCATGCAGGCTCCAGAGCATTTTAGAGTTTATAGTGGAGATGACTCACTTACATTGCCTGTTATGGCAATTGGTGGCTATGGAATCGTAAGCGTAGCTAGCCATATTATTGGTGCTGAAATAAAGCAAATGATCACCTATTTCTTGCAGGGGGAGAATGCGAAAGCAACCCAGCTACATGCTCATTTATTTCCTGTATTTAAAGGGATATTCCGGATGCCAAATCCAGCTCCTATTAAGCATGCATTGATTATTAAAGGCTTGAATGTCGGTGGTGTCAGATTGCCATTAGTAGATGTTACGGATAAAGAAGAGCACTTTTTAAAGTCATTAATGGATAGTCTGGAAACGATCAAACTTTGATATTTGAATCCCAGGAAAATAAAGGAAAAGGTTCAAACAAAGGTCCATTCGCATTGCTTTTTGTTTTAAGGGTAATCTAGTCTTAAGGAGTATAGCTTGTTTTTGTTGTTTTTGTTCATGTATAATAAGGTCAAGAGAATGGTGCGGTTTCTTTCAAACGGCTAGCTGGCAACAAAACATCATGTTGCGAATTAGCAGTATAGGTGCGCGAATCGGAGGATCGTCGTCAATTCAAAATTAGGAGGTATTGTCTTGTCAAAGAAAATAAATGAAAAATTGGTCATCTTCGCTCTAGGCGGCGTGGGCGAGATTGGTAAAAATATGTATGTGGTGCAATATGGTAACGATATCGTAGTCGTGGATTCGGGATTGAAATTCCCCGAAGAAGAAATGTTAGGAATCGATATTGTTATTCCAGATATTACTTATCTGCTTGATAACCGGGATAAAGTAAGAGCCATTCTGATTACCCACGGTCATGAAGATCATATCGGTGGCTTGCCCTATGTATTACGCCAATTGAATGTGCCTATTTACGCTACAAGATTGACCATGGGATTAATTGAATCCAAGTTAAAAGAAGCTAACTTACTGGGTGATACCAAGCGTCATATTATTACAGCAGAATCAGAATTGCTATTGGGCACCATAAAAGCTACTTTCTTCAAAACCAATCATAGTATTCCAGATTGCGTAGGGGTTTGCTTGGAGACACCTGAAGGTAATGTTGTGCATACAGGAGATTTTAAGTTCGATCAAACACCTGTGAATGGTCATTTTGCTGATCTACATCGCATGGCAGAAATCGGTGCTAAGGGTGTCTTAATACTTCTATCCGATAGTACGAATGCGGAACGTCCTGGATTTACGGGATCTGAGAGAAGCGTAGGCGTTGAGCTTGAAAGTATTTTTTCCAAAGCAAAGCAACGTGTAGTTGTAGCTACCTTTGCATCCAACATTCATCGGGTTCAACAAGTTATTGATGCAGCAGAAGCAACGAACCGTAAAGTAACCGTAATTGGAAGAAGTATGGTGAATGTAGTCTCGATTGCTTCCGAGCTTGGTTACTTGCGTATTCCAGAGGGTATGTTGATTGAGCCTGAAGAAGTGAATCGGATGGCTTCAGATCGTGTTGTTATTCTATCAACAGGAAGCCAAGGCGAGCCGATGTCTGCTTTGACTCGGATGGCAAGAGCTACTCACCGTAAAGTGGATATCATGCCAGGAGATACCGTTATTATCGCAGCAACACCAATTCCAGGAAATGAAAAATATGTTGGACGAACTGTCGATGAACTCTTCCGTTTAGGCGCACATGTTATTTATGGACCAGGCTCTGTATCTGGCGTTCATGTATCCGGACATGGTAGTCAAGAAGAATTAAAGCTAATGCTTAACTTGATGAAGCCTAAGTACTTTATGCCGATTCATGGTGAATATCGAATGTTGAAATTGCATTCCAATTTAGCCGAAGATGTTGGCGTTCTGAGAGAAGATATCTTCATCGTTGATAACGGGGAAACCGTTGAAATTGTAAATGGAGTCGCTCGTAAAGCAGGCAGAGTACAAGCAGGCAATGTTCTGATTGACGGATTAGGTGTTGGTGATGTCGGTAATATCGTACTTCGTGATCGTAAATTACTATCCCAAGATGGTATTCTAGTGGTCGTGGTTACCCTAAGTAAACAAGAAGGCAAGGTACTCTCTGGACCTGATATTATTTCACGAGGATTTGTATATGTACGTGAATCCGAAGGGTTACTGGATGAAGCAAATCGTATTGTAACTTCAACCTTGAACAAGCTGATGAGCGAGAATGTGAATGAATGGGCCTCATTAAAAACTCATGTGAAAGACGCATTAGGACGATTCTTGTATGAACAAACCAAAAGAAGACCGATGATCCTTCCGATCATCATGGAAGTTTGATCTAACGCATAACTGCATAACTCTGATAGTGTCAAAATATCTCCTTGAGTCTTTTATGACTTGAGGAGTTTTTTATTGCAATAAAACGGATAAGAATGATATGGCAAACCATACTACGATAGAATTGATAATCAGCTAATGATATGAGGAGGTTTCTAAGGTGTCCATACCAAAAAATCCAAAAAAACAGGAAAATCCATCTGAAATAACCGATCCGAACACCCCTTTAGGCAATCCTGTTCTAGAAAATATTCAGCAGCTAGGTCAAACAGTCATAGCCACCCCGGGTGAATCAAATATCATTTGTATGACAATTATAGGTCAGATCGAAGGGCATATCATACTCCCTGCTCAAAACAAAACAACCAAATACGAGCATCTAATCCCGCAATTGGTGGCAGCAGAGCAGAATTCGAGTATCGAAGGGGTTTTGATTATTTTAAATACCGTTGGAGGGGATGTTGAAGCAGGCTTGGCAATAGCTGAAATGATTGCTTCCTTATCCAAACCGACAGTTACGCTTGTGCTTGGAGGAGGTCATAGTATAGGTGTACCTATAGCCGTTTCTGCCCAATATTCTATTATTGCCGAATCGGCAACCATGACGATTCATCCTATACGTTTAAACGGTTTAGTTATCGGTGTTCCTCAGACCTTTGAATACTTGGAAAAAATGCAAGAACGGGTCATACGATTTATTACTTCTCATTCAAGCATTACCGAGGAAAAAGTAAAGGAATTGATGTTCAGGACAGGGGAGCTTTCTCGCGATATTGGGGCAACCGTCGTGGGTAGAGATGCGGTTAAGTTTGGCTTGATTAACCAGATTGGAGGAGTTGCAGATGCTATACGAGAGTTAAATCACCGTATTGAAGCTTACAAAAAAGAACGAAAGGGGATCATCCAATGACGATTTATTCCATTGTCCCACAGGAGGTTATCTTCGCAGGAATAGACCAGCAAACCAATGATTATATCGAAGTGACGGTGAATGGCGTAGCGATGCAAGTGGAGAAAGTGGGAGCAAATCAAGTGAAAATTGTGCGATTGCTTAGTTTTCGACCAAACGATTTCTTGAATCCAGCTTATATGCCTGGAACGATTCTTTTTTATCAGCTTAGTTTTGCAACTTGAAATGAGAACAGACAAACATGTATGCGTATAGTACTTCAACCTCTTATATCGCCCCCTATTGTATGCTATACTAGTCAAGATGGGGGTGAACATTTTGGCCAAAGCCAAGAAGAAAAAGAAAGCAGCAGCAAAAACCTCACTAAGATATGAGTTATACGGAATTATTATCTTGATCTTGTCCGTTATTGCTTTATCCGGTGGAGGCCGTGTTGCACGCGTATTAACTTATATGTTCCGATTCTTGATCGGAACTTCCGATAAGGTGATCCCGATTATTTTTATATATATCGGACTTTATGTAATGATGAAACGTGCATGGCCTACAAGCTGGAGCAGATGGAAAACAGGTGTTGTGTTTGGTTTACTTGGTTGGGTTGCATTAAACCATATTACAATGCTCGGTTCAATCAATTCCAACGAAGATTTAAAGGTTCCAGCTGATATCATACGAACGACATGGTTTACGATGCAGAATGGATTAGAGCCGGATGTAGATGCTGCCATTTTACCTATGCATGTTGGTGGCGGAATAATTGGGGCTCTATTATATGCGACACTTTATTTTTTGTTCGGGTATCTTGGATCGAATTTAATTGCATACAGCCTGCTTTTTATTGGATTTATTCTGGTAACGAATACTTCTATTGTAGATTTAATAGGAAAGTTAAGAAACCTAACCGGTGGTATGCAGTTTGGTTTCCTTCAACGGATCATAAGCTGGTTCATCACTAAAGAAGAAGGCCCAATTCGCAAAGGTCCTATGATACAAGTCAAGAAACAAAAAGTACATAATCCGACGGATGATGAGCTCGATGAAGAGAATTATTTCAAGGGACGTACGAAGGGCAAACCGAAACCAGCATTCTTTGAAATTTTCCCAGCGGGCAATGAGGGGAAGGAAAGTGAGCCGGAGCATCCGATTGCACCATTGATTAAGCTGCTGCCTAAAGAAGTCAAGATAATGGGGTCTGACATTCCAGATGTTGAAGAAGAACAAGAGGAGCCGCTTCCGTACATTCGTAACTTTCAAGATCAACTGGAGCCGATCATTGAAACGCCAACACCCATTGTTAAAAAAGATGCTGCAACTGCTGAAGCAGCAGAAGATATTGCTTTTAATGAAACAACCGGCAAGAAACCGGTCAAACCTTATGATCTACCTTCGCTAAGTCTGCTATCTCTGCCAGCGGTAAGTAAAGCTGGAAGCTCTTTGGACTATAAAGCCAACGCGCGAAAGCTGGAAACAACTTTAGAGAGCTTCGGTGTCAAGGTAAAGGTACTTGATGTTGTTATAGGGCCTGCCGTTACCCGTTACGAAATTCAACCTGATGTTGGTGTAAAGGTGAGTCGGATCGTTAGCTTAACGGATGATATTGCACTTGCTCTAGCAGCTAAAGATATCCGTATGGAAGCACCGATTCCAGGCAAGTCCGCAATTGGGATTGAGGTGCCGAATATGGAAGTATCGATTGTAACGATGCGAGAAGTAATGGAAAGCTCTGCGTTTCGCGATTCGGAAGCTAAGCTATCCATCACTTTAGGACGTGATATTTCGGGACAACCTATTGTCGCTAACCTGGCAAGAATGCCACATTTATTAGTGGCAGGAGCTACGGGATCAGGGAAATCAGTTTGTATCAATGGGATTATTACGAGTATCTTGTATAAAGCTAAACCAGATGAAGTGAAGTTTTTAATGATTGACCCTAAGATGGTTGAGTTGAATATGTACAACGGGATCCCTCATCTATTAGCGCCTGTTGTTACGGATCCGCGGCGTGCTTCTCTTGCTTTAAAGAAAGTCGTGCTGGAAATGGAAAAGCGTTATGAAGCCTTCTCCAAAACCGGAACACGAAATATTGAAGGCTATAATAATTTACTTGCGAATGGACAGCCCGGCAATCCCATGCCGCCACTCCCGTTAATCGTGGTAATCGTCGATGAGTTGGCGGATTTGATGATGGTAGCAGCTAATGATGTAGAGGATGCCATTACACGTTTAGCACAGATGGCGCGTGCAGCTGGGATTCATCTCATCATTGCGACACAAAGACCATCCGTAGATGTGATTACGGGCGTTATTAAAGCGAATATTCCTTCACGGATTGCATTTGGCGTATCTTCCATGGTCGATTCCCGAACCATACTCGATATGGGAGGCGCTGAGAAGCTTCTCGGACGCGGGGACATGCTGTATCTGCCTGTTGGCGCATCTAAACCGATTCGTGTTCAGGGAGCCTTTCTATCTGACGAGGAGGTTGAATCCGTTGTTCACTTCGTAAGTAAACAAGAAGAAGCTCAATATCAGGAGGAAATGGTACCTGAACTGGAAGAGCAGGACGATACACCGCATGAGGTGGAAGATGACCTTTATTATCAAGCCGTCCAAATTGTGGTTGAAGCCAAGCAGGCCTCCGTTTCTTTATTGCAACGAAGAATGCGAATTGGCTACACAAGAGCTGCACGTCTGATTGATTCCATGGAAGCTAAAGGCATAGTTGGGCCTTATGAAGGAAGCAAGCCTAGAGAGGTCTTACTCTCCATTGAACAGTTTCATCATAATCGTATGAGCTCATAAAACGGCAGGGAGCATTCCCTGCTGTTTTTTTATGCATAGAACGAATCTTCCTTTCCAATAATAACTGCAAACTAATAATCATGCAGTTATAAGAAAGGTTGAGTGAAATGGGAAAAAATCAAAGAAATCGACTCGTTGGTATTACCGTATTGTTGGTTATTGTTTTGTATGGAGGTTATCAATTCAAGCATGCGCAAGTTTCTCAAGAAACCTTTAGTGATTGGACCTTTCAATATGGTGCGAAAGGGGACGACATATACGAGCTACAAGCGCGTATGAAGTATCTTGGGTTTTTTAAAGGCAATGTCGATGGTCAGTATGGTTATCAAACGTTAAAAGCGGTTAAATACTTTCAATCCGAATTCGGTTTGCCCGTAGATGGTGTTGTGGGTGCAAAAACGAAGGTAAAACTTTGGGAAGCTACCAAGAAATGGGCGCCAACTGAAAATTGGAAGAATAATCAGCAAGCCAATTCCACAAGTGCACCTAAGCAGGATACAGCACCATTACCACCCAGTTCTCTTTCTGGTGTCACCGAGAACGATTTGAAGCTAATGGCTAATGCTGTATATGGTGAATCAAGGGGTGAGCCCTATATAGGTCAAGTGGCTGTTGCGGCGGTCATTCTAAACCGAATTAATAATGCTGCCTTTCCCAATACGGTTTCCGGTGTTATCTTTCAGCCAGGAGCTTTTACGGCCGTTGCAGATGGACAAATCTGGTTGACCCCAAACGAATCAGCCAAGAAAGCTGTAAAACAAGCACTAGGGGGTGTTGATCCGACCAATGGCTGCATTTATTATTTCAATCCAAAAACAGCGACATCCAAATGGATTTGGACACGTAAGCAAGTTAAAACCATTGGTAAGCATATTTTTGCAATCTAAGCTATTTTTTCTGATGTTGCTTCTTTTCTAAATCGTGGAATATAATGGAATGGTGAAATGAAGGGAGGCAGCAGCTTGAAGAATACGACATTTGAACGAAGCAGTATTAATAATATTCGGCTTCATGTATTGCCTACGAACCAATTTAAAACTTTTGCAATTGCCGTCTACATTGGTAATCCCTTAACGGAAGATACGGTTACACCGATTGCCTTAATCCCTCATGTTCTGCGCAGGGGGACGCAGGCTTATCCAGAAACGAAGACATTCCGTGAAAAATTGGATGATTTATACGGAGCTGGCTTTGGTTTCGATGTACTTAAACGTGGGGATTATCAAATTGTGCAATTTCGGATGGATATCATTGAAGATCGGTATATCGACGAGAGCGGCCCATCTTTATTGGCGCAGGCCATAGAATTTCTAGGCAGTGCTATAACAGAGCCTGCTTTAGAGAATAATCATTTTATGGAGAAGTATGTGGAAGCTGAAAAACGCACTGTACAGCGTAAAATTGAAGCTGTCATAAACGATAAAATTCGTTATGCAGAGGAGCGCTGCATGCAAGAAATGTGTAAAGATGAGCCGTATCGCTTATTTACATTGGGCACCATCGAAGCCTTACAACCACTTAACGCTGAATCGTTGTATGAGAAATATTTGACTTGGCTGCAGCAAGCACCTATTGATATTTATGTTGTGGGGAATACCAGCTTAGCTGAAGTATTGGAATATGTAACAAGCGCAATCCAGTTAAAACGAGACTTATCCACTAGCTATGAGATGAAAGCTACATCTCATGATGTCAAACAGGTTAACACCGTGATTGAGAAATTAGATATTAAACAAGGCAAGCTGAATATGGGCTTACGTACCCATATAACCTATGCGGATGATTTATATAGCGCAATGCTGATGTACAACGGCATTTTGGGAGGATATCCTCATTCAAAGCTATTTATTAATGTTAGAGAAAAAGCGAGCTTAGCCTATTATGCTTCCTCGCGTTTAGATGGTCATAAAGGCATTTTGGCGATTCGGTCGGGTATTGAAATGGATAATTACGAGAAAGCTTCGGCTATTATTCAAAAACAGCTGGAAGCCATGCGTCAAGGGGAAATTACAGAGCTCGAACTTTCACAAACTAAAGCTATGCTGGCTAATCAATTGAGAGAGATTAACGATTCTGCTTTTGAAATGATCTCGTATGACTTTAACAGTGTATTGTCTGGTGTAGAACGTTCCGTTAGCGAGCTTATTGAAGCAATAACCAAGATCGATCGCCAACAACTCACTGAGGTTGCCCATAAGGTGCAATTGGATACCCTATACTTCTTGCGCGACCAAAAGGGGGATTGAACGATGGATATTTTGAATTACGAGCACTTGAACGAAAAATTATACACCGAACAGCTAAGTAATGGGTTGAAGGTTTATATTTTGCCAAAAGACGGCTTTCAAAAAACATATGCTACATTTAGCACGCGCTACGGCTCTGTAGATAATCATTTTCAAGCTAGTGGTAAACCGGAAGTTAGAGTTCCTGATGGAATCGCACATTTTTTGGAGCATAAGATGTTTGAAGAACCGGCAGGGGATATTTTTGCCACATTCGCCTCGCAAGGTGCATCCGCCAATGCGTTTACAAGCTTTGATCGAACGGCTTATTTGTTCTCGGCGACGGAGCAAATTAACGCCAATTTGATCACGTTATTGGATTTTGTGCAGAACCCTTATTTTACAGATGAGAATGTGGAGAAAGAAAAAGGGATCATTAACCAAGAAATTACGATGTATCAGGATAATCCGGATTGGCGGTCTTATTTTGGGCTGATTGAGGCTATGTATAAAACTCATCCGATTCATATTGATATTGCGGGCACGATTGATTCCATTAAAGAAATCACCAAGGAAACGTTATATGCCTGTTATCACACCTTCTATCATCCAAGCAATATGATGTTGTTCATTGTGGGTGGTATTGATCCCGAGCAGGTCATGCAGCTTGTACGTGATAATCAAGCGGTAAAAGGGTATACAGATCAGGGTGAAATTCGCCGTATTTTTCAGGATGAGCCTAAGGATGTAGCTGTTAAGCTTAAAGAAATCAAGCTGTCGGTTTCCTTGCCTAAATATTTGTTCGGGTTTAAGGAAGCTCCCCCACTTGTTGGAGGTCTGGAATTGCTGCGCCAAGAGCTATTGATGAAGGTCATGATGGATGCTTTATTCAGTCCTAGCTCAACGATCTATCAACTCCTCTATGATGAAAATCTCATTTCGGATAATTTTGGCCATGAGTACAATTGTGATCGTGACTATGCATTTTCCATCATTGGCGGGGATACGAAAGACCCTGAAGCGTTACTAGCCCGTATCAAGCAATTGCTTGGAGAAGTTATCGCATCCGGGATTGAAGAGGAAGATTTTATCAGAAGTCGCAAGAAGAAAATGGGTGGTTTTTTGCGCATGTTGAATTCACCAGAAGCGATAGCCAACGAGTTTACGAAGTATCAATTTAGAGGCAGTGATTTATTTATGATGCTGCAGGTCTATCAAGAAATGACTTTAGACCAGATCAATGAATCTCTACGCAAGCATTTTAATTGGGGGCAAATGGCTGCATCGCTTGTCGTAAGTGGGCAGGCATGAATATTCCCTTTCAGCAACAAACCGTATTAATTACGGGAGCCAGTAGAGGGATTGGTGCTGCTGTAGCGCAACGTTTTGCTACAGTGGGGATGAATGTAGTCATTCATTATAATCAGGCCCATGAGGCAGCTAATGAGGTAGCAAGAAGCTGTATGGTGCAAGGCTCCAAGGTATTAACCATTTCTGCCGATATTCGTAGTAAAGATCAGCTCATGCGGATGCAAGAAAAGCTGGACAAACATGAAATGCTTCCGGATATCCTCGTGAACAATGCTGGGATCAGTCATTTTGGCATGCTTGCGGATGTGAGCGAGGAGCAATGGGATCATGTGATGAATGTGAATCTCAAAGGCACCTTTCTCGCTTCGCAGATTTTTATGGAAAGAATGATCCAACGTAAATATGGGCGAATCATTAATGTTTCATCCATTTGGGGAATTTCAGGAGCTTCCTGTGAAGTGGTTTATTCCACCACCAAGGGGGGTATTAATGCATTTACGAAAGCCCTAGCCAAGGAATTGGCTCCATCGAATGTCACGGTGAATGCAGTGGCTCCCGGGGCGGTGGATACGGCCATGATGAGCCATTTTACTGCTGAGGAGGTGGTCGCTATGCAGAATGACATTCCTGCTGGGCGATTTGCCGTTCCCGATGAGATTGCATCATTGGTTTATTTTTTAGCATTGCCGGAATCAAGTTACATTACAGGTCAAATCATAAGTCCTAATGGTGGCTGGCTTACATAAAGTCCCGTGTATTGGATAAAATTTTATGAATATTCTCACTCTAAATTGCAAATAGTACAAATGTTATTGCTATGAGCTCAAAAAGAGGAGGTTAACGAATGGCAACTGTATTAAAATCGTTCGACAAGTGGAAACAATTTTTAGGTGAGCGTGTGACACAAGCAGAATCGGCCGGAATGAGTGAAGAGATGGTGACTAAGCTTGCCGTTCAAATCGGCGAGTTTCTTCAGGATAAAATTGATCCGGAAAATCCCGAAGAACGCATATTAAAAGAACTTTGGGATATTGGGAATGAGCAAGAGCGTAAGACGATGGCGAGTTTGATGGTCAAATTAGTCAGTAAGTAAAGTTGACTCGCCCTCCTCCACAGGGGGGCTTTTCTTTGTTGTTCGTGATATACTGAAATAAAAAAGGAAAAATGTCGATGTATCCTCATAAAATAAAACAAATAATCTTGCTCATGTCCCTTATCATCCTTTTATCAGCCTGTGGTCATCCCATCCCTACCGCATCTATTGAGCTTTTGCAACAAAAAAAGGCTATTCTCTTACTAACTTCCCCTTCGATAGACAAATCCCTGGAAGCACAAATAACGCACACTTTAAACACATGGAAGCAATCTGAGTTCATTGCCTATGAATGGATACAACAAGTGAATGTCATCGACGATTTGCTCGTCAAGAAAATGAACAATAACGCCTATTCCTATATTGTTGTTCTCGGTAAAGATTTGACTCCAACTGCACTTAAGTCTGCAACACAGACGAAAAATAAGCGGTGGATTATACTTTCAGATGCAAATCGTGCTGAATCCATACCATCGAGTGTGCCTGATGATGTTGCGATGTATCAATTAAATGCCGGGGATGTGGCCAATAAATGGAGTAAATGGAATAAACAGCAGCAACAGCAACAACAGCAACAAATCATAGCTAACAATGTGTTTCATTCTTCTGTAGATGCAGCAACCTACCAAGTCATACCCATGTCGAATATCCCCATTATAGATCTGAACAACTCAGGAACAGCCATTTTGCAATGGGATGCAATTTTGGCGGAGCAGCTTAAAGTGATTCAATTAAATAGCTTTGATCCGGGCATTCATTATTACAATGATCAACAAATAAGGATTAATCCTTCATAACGTTAAAATTTTATACTTTTTAATATTTTAAAGGAAATATGCAATTGTTGTAGAATAATGTAGAATAGTCTGTCATTGAATAGGAGCCGGATCACACAATGAAACAATGGTACATGGAGTATAGAATACATAAGAATCGTCCGGGTCTGCTTGGTGACATTGCTTCATTAATGGGCATGCTCGAGATTAATATCATGTCCATTAATGGTGTAGAAGATCGAACACGTGGTATGCTGCTGCAAACGGATGACGATGAAACTATTGAGATCATGGGTAAAATGTTAAGCAAGGTAGATAATATTACAATTACAGCTTTGCGAACACCGAAGCTAGTGGATATTCTTGCAGTTAGGCATGGTCGGTATATTGAACGTGACTCGGATGACCGTAAAACCTTCCGGTTTACACGTGACGAGCTTGGTTTACTTGTTGATTTTCTAGGTGAGATATTTAAAAGAGATGGCAATCAAGTAGTAGGTCTGCGCGGTATGCCGCGGGTTGGCAAAACGGAGTCAATTATCGCCGGAAGTGTATGTTCCAATAAACGTTGGAACTTTGTATCATCAACTCTGCTGCGTCAAACTGTGCGCAATCAAATGTCGGAGGACGAGCTTAACCCGAATAATATTTTTATTATTGATGGGATTGTTTCAACATTACGTTCTAATGAAAAGCATCACCTCTTATTAAAGGAAATCATGGACATGCCATCAACTAAGGTCATTGAACACCCGGATATTTTCATTCGTGAATCCGAATACGACTATAATACCTTTGATTATATCATTGAATTGCGTAACACCCCGGATGAGGAGATTTCGTACGATAGCTTTACAACATCATTTAATGAAGGGTTTTAGATTGAATGAGCAGAATGACAGGAGGTAATCCGTTTGTCGGAATTGGGGCAGTTGCTGCGCAAGGCTAGATTGGAAAAAGGAATATCCCTTGAAGATATGCAAGAAACGACTAAAATTCGCAAAAGATATTTAGAAGCCATTGAAGATGGTAATTATAAATTACTGCCTGGTAATTTTTATGTGCGAGCTTTTATTAAGAGCTATTCAGAAAGTGTTGGACTAGACCCTAACGAAGTACTTCGGCTTTACCGCAATGTAATTCCTGTTTCAGAGGTTGATTCTAAAGTTGAACCCAATCACCGAAAAAGATCAGGAATAAAAACGAACGATCGTTGGAGCAAAAGAATTACAACACTTGTTTTTATTACATTCTTGGTATTAATTATCGTTTTGGTTTATTATTTTGCAGATAAGAATAGCAAAATAACGGACAATACTTATAAAACGGATGAACAGAACCAGCGGTTAACCAAGAAAGAAGTTGACGTGGTTGAACCTAATGCGACTCCTGTAGCTACCATAATTCCTAATACTCCAACACCACAGGTTTTCGTTTTAAATTCTCCTGCAGAGGTTAAGCTTGTTTCTAGTGTTAATGGCGTTGATTATTATACAATTTCCAATGTGAAACAAATCGAACTGCAAATCAGTGTTGCCTCAGATGATTGTTGGTATGAAATCGATGAAGTGAGCGGATTGAGTAGTAAAAAATTAATTGAGACAGGTACGATAAAAACCACAAATGGTGCGAAAAAATGGACCTTGGAGCGTCCTGTATATGTAAAGCTGGGCCGAGCCAATGCAGCAGAAGTGAAAGTTAATGGGGCGCTTATACCTGTTGGTGATTTACCTAATGTGAGGAAGTTCCAATTTGAGCTTGTTTAATCGCCTGTTTTGAATGATCTGAAGACATCCCAGAGCAGGTAGAAGGGGCGTCTTCTTTTATTATGCAGCTAATCTTGCTATAATAAGGCAACGAATATGTAGAGAAGGAAGTGAATCGCATGAGTTCGGAAAACTCGTTTGATATTTGTTCAAAAATTGATATGGCAGAACTGAATAATGCCATTAACCAAGCAGAGAAAGAAATCGATACCCGATTTGATTTCAAAAACAGTAAAAGCAGCATCAAGCTTGAGAAAGAGGAGCTCGTTCTTGTCTCAGATGATGAATTTAAACTGCAGAATGTCGTGGATATATTGACATCGAAGATGGCCAAGCGTGGGATCTCCTTGAAAAACCTCGAGCATGGCAAGGTAGAACCAGCTGCAATGACAACCGTCAGACAACGCATTAAGTTAAAACAAGGAATCAGCCAAGAGGATGCTAAAAAAATAAACGTGCTTATTAAAGACTCCAAATTAAAGGTAACCAGTCAAATTCAAGGCGATCAAATCCGTGTAACGGGAAAGAATCGCGATGACCTCCAAAAGGTGATGCAAATCGTTAAGCAAGCAGATTTGCCATTGGAGCTGCAGTTCAACAATTTTCGCGGGTAGTAATTCCTATAGTGTTGTATTATAATTGTAATGTTAACGGGCTACCCCAACCTTTGTAGCCCGTTCAATTTGATAATTGAAGAAAGTATAAGTTTCACATTAGGTGCATTTAATTGGAGGATCTAGCATGACAGAAAAGATAATGGTGGTTACACTAGGGTGTGAGAAGAATTTAGTCGATTCTGAAATCATGTCCGGATTAATCCATCAAAAAGGCTATATAACAGCTGAGAACAAGGAAGATGCTACGGTTATTATTATCAACACTTGCGGTTTTATTGATGCCGCCAAAGAAGAATCCGTGAATACGATTCTCGATATGGCGGATTTAAAGCGCACTGCAAATTTAAAAGCACTTATTGTATCAGGTTGCTTAACCCAACGCTATAAAGAAGAATTGATGAAGGAAATGCCTGAGATCGACGGTATTGTCGGCACAGGTGATTTTCATAATATTAATGATATTGTGGAAGAAGCATTAGCAGGTAAGAAACCGATTATGGTTGGAAATCCGGTATTTAATTATGAACAAGCGCTGCCGCGCCGTTCTTCGGGTCCCCGATATACAGCTTTTGTGAAAATTGCTGAAGGCTGTGATAATGCCTGTACATTTTGTAGTATTCCCGTCATGCGTGGTAAATTCCGCAGTCGCAGTATGGAGTCTGTTATTCGTGAAGTGGCAGAATTGGCTTCTCAAGGTGTGAAGGAAATTAGCTTGATAGCTCAGGATTCGACCAATTATGGAACCGATTTGTATGATTCTTTTATGCTGCCAACGTTGATGAATAAAGTAACAGAAGTTCCAGGCATTGAATGGGTACGCCTGCATTATGCATATCCCGGCTTCTTTACGGATGAATTGATTGAAACGATAGCTGCCAACCCGAAAATTTGCAAATACGTCGATATGCCGCTTCAACATAGTGAGGATCTTATTTTGAAACGGATGAATCGACCTGGTAGACAACGTGATTCCCGAGAATTGATTCTTAAAATTCGTGCGAGGATTCCCAATGTTTCGTTGCGGACTTCGATAATTGTCGGTTTTCCTGGCGAAACGGAAGTGGATTTTGAAAACTTGGTTACATTCGTACGTGAGATGGAATTTGACAGATTGGGTGTTTTTGCATATTCACAAGAGCAAGATACACCGGCAGCACGTTTACCAGATCAAGTGGATGAGGATGTCAAAGAATTTCGAGCGAACACTTTGATGGAGATTCAACGTGAAATTTCCAAAACACGTAATGGTAATCGTATTGGACAGGATTTAGATATCCTAATCGAACGTTATGATGGACAGAATGATGTTTATATTGGACGTTCTCAATATGATGCTCCAGAAGTCGATGGAGAGGTTTTTGTCACAAGTAAAACAGCTGCCATTGGTTCTATGACCAAAGTCAGAATTACACATTCGTTCGAATATGACCTGTCAGGGGAGGGCATTGTATGAATTTGCCCAACAAAATCACTGTAGCGAGAATTATGCTTATTCCTGTGATTATGGTATTCCTCCAGGTTAAAACATTTCCGGATATTCACATCGACAATTTTACGATTACCTACAATCAAATCTTGGCTGCATTGGTCTTTATCATTGCGGCCAGTACAGATGGCTTAGACGGCTATATTGCCCGAAAGCGTAAGTTAGTTACCAATCTGGGAAAGCTGTTGGATCCTTTAGCTGATAAATTGTTGGTAACTGCCGTACTGATTTATTTAGTTGAATTGGGGAAAATTGACGCTTGGATCGTTATTGTCATTATTTCCAGAGAATTTGCAGTTACGGGTTTAAGACAAATTGCTCTTTTAGAAGGCATCGTTATGGCTGCAAGCAAGCTGGGGAAATGGAAAACAGGTATTCAAATCACAGCAATTATTGCCTTGCTGCTTAACAATTTTCCTTTCAACTTTATCGATATTCGTTTTGATTTAATTTCTAGCTGGGCAGCGGTTGTGATAACGGTGTACTCCGGTGTTGATTATTTTGTCAAAAACAAACATGTGATTAACTTCCAATCTGAAGACGGCAAGAATTAACTAAATCCGAAGCAGAAAAGTTTCTCGACAACTTCACAATAGGAGAGAGATCTAGATGAAAGCTGAGATAATTGCAGTAGGTACAGAGCTGTTATTGGGTCAAATTGTTAATACGAATGCTCAATTTCTTGCGAAACAATGCGCAGCAATGGGGATAGATGTATATTTTCAAACGGTGGTAGGAGACAATGATGTTAGATTGAGACAAGCAATTGCGCTAGCTAAAGAACGAGCGGAATTGATTATTTTTACAGGTGGTTTGGGTCCGACTTTGGACGACTTAACCAAAGATGTGCTTGCGGAATTTCTAGATCGGGAATTGATCATGCATGAATATTCGATGGATAATATAAAAGCATTTTATGAGTCGCGTGGTTTAGCCATGATTGCGAGCAATGCTAGACAAGCTTTAATGATCACTGGCAGCGACGCTTTATTGAATGATACGGGTATGGCTGTAGGCAATGCAATGACTGTAGAAGGCACACATTATGTTGTTTTACCAGGTCCGCCTCGCGAGATGAAGCCGATGTTTGAAAATTACGCAAAAGCTTGGCTACGCACCGTGATGGGGGAAGAGATGCCGCTCTATTCCAAGATGCTTAAGTTTTGCGGTATTGGCGAATCCTCTTTAGAGCATGCATTAATTGATCTGATTAAGAACCAACAGGATCCAACTATTGCTCCTTATGCCAAGGAAGGCGAAGTCACGATTCGTTTAGCGACAAAAGCATATTCGCAGGAAGAAGCTAATCGACGAATGGCTGCCACAGAGCAAATTATTCGTGAGCGTTTGGGAGCGTACCTCTATGCACAAGAGGATATTGGAATTGAGTATGCAGTCCACCAACTTCTGGACGCGAAAAAAGCAACTTTATCAGTGGCGGAAAGCTGCACGGGTGGTATGCTGAGCGATATGATTACTTCTATTCCAGGAAGCTCCACAAGCTTTCTTGGAGGCATTATCTGTTATTCCAATCAAGTGAAGCATGAATTGTTGAAAGTACCCACTAGCATGCTAGAGGGTGAAGATGCACCAGGTGCAGTTAGCGCTGAAACGGCTCAGGCTTTGGCTGAACATTTGCTTGTCATGCTGCAAACAGACTATGCGATTTCAATAACAGGTGTTGCTGGTCCAGATCCAGTGGAAGGGAAGCCTGTAGGTTTAGTCTATATTGCAGTAGCTCAACAAGGGCAACCCACCCTCGTAGTGAATGTGATGCATACCGGCAACCGTGAACTGATTAAACTTAAAGCCTCGAAAACAGCTTTATACCATTTATGGAAAAGGCTTGTAGAGTAATCGAATTTGGAATGAGCAGAAAATAATAAAAATGTATTGCGCAAATGACTCGTATGGTATATATTAGTTGTAATAGTTAGCGGAAGAACCGTTACAAAAGAGAACATCTTTTGTGGCGGTTTTTTTGTTTAAACACAGCCAAATTAGCCAATACTCAAAAAAAACGAATGTATGTTCGAAAAAACACTTGGCAAGATGGCAAAAAGAAGTTATCATATAAATATAATCAAAGAAGGAAGTGAGTCTTTTGGCAGATCGTCGTGCTGCGTTAGAAATGGCTTTACGTAATATTGAGAAACAATTTGGCAAAGGCTCCATAATGAAGCTAGGCGAGTCCACACACATGCAGATTGAAGCTATTTCTAGTGGAGCATTAGCGCTTGATATTGCACTAGGAGTGGGTGGTTTTCCACGCGGTCGTATTATTGAAGTGTTCGGACCTGAATCGTCAGGAAAGACTACCGTTGCTTTACACGCAATTGCTTCTGTACAGAAGAACGGTGGAACAGCTGCATTTATTGATGCGGAGCACGCATTAGATCCAGCTTATGCGAGTAAATTAGGGATCAACATAGACGAATTATTGTTATCGCAACCTGATACAGGTGAGCAAGCACTTGAAATTGCCGAAGCACTTGTGCGCAGCGGTGCAGTTGATATTATTGTCATTGACTCCGTTGCTGCCTTAGTGCCTAAAGCGGAAATTGAAGGAGACATGGGAGATTCACATGTCGGCTTACAAGCAAGATTAATGTCACAAGCGTTAAGAAAGCTTTCGGGAGCCATTAATAAGTCAAAAGTAATCGCGATTTTCATCAATCAACTTCGGGAAAAAGTCGGCGTGATGTTTGGAAATCCTGAAGTTACTCCGGGTGGACGAGCTCTCAAGTTTTACTCTACCATCCGTTTGGATGTGCGTCGGATTGAATCTATTAAGCAAGGAAACGATGTAGTAGGCAACCGGACAAGAATTAAAGTTGTGAAGAACAAAGTCGCTCCGCCGTTTAAACAAGCCGAAGTGGATATCATGTACGGTGAGGGTATTTCTAAAGAAGGCAGCCTTATTGATATTGGAACTGAGATGGATATCGTGAACAAAAGCGGCGCTTGGTATTCTTTTGAAGGTGAAAGATTGGGTCAGGGTCGAGAGAATGCTAAGCAATACTTGAAGGATAATCCTAAGGTTACGGAAGTTATTGAGAAGAAAATTAGAGAAGCAAGCATTACCGTCACCTCAAAGACCCTTGCAACTGCTGAAGATGAGGTAGAAGATTTGGATTTTGAATAATCATTAAACGTTCGCACCTTATGAATTCAATGAGGTGCGTTTCTGATAATAATTAGGTAAGGGTGAGTTTTTAACGTGGAAAAGGAAGAAGTTAATGTAAGGATTACCTCGGTAGAGAAACAGAAAAAAAGTAGATATCGTTATAATATATTTCTCAATGAGCAATTTGCTTTTTCTGTGCATGAGGACCTGCTCGTTAAACATCGTTTATTAAAAGGTGAGTATGTAAATGCTGCAAGAATTGAAGAGATTATTACAGAAGACGAGTATCACAAGGCATATATGGATGCCTTGCGATTTGTCGGCCATCGCCCAAGATCACATAAGGAAATTGAGGCTAGGCTGAAGGAAAAGGGACATGCCGAAGCTGCAGTTTCACGCACGATTCAAAAGCTATTCGAACAAAAGATTATTGATGATGAGCAATTTGCTAGCATGTGGACAGATCATCGACTATTCTCACAGAAAAAAGGCAGACGCTGGGTTCAGCAGGAGCTTCAGCAAAAAGGCTTATCCAAAGAACATATTCAAGAAGCTTTAGCTAACGTTGACAAAGAAGCGGAGCTTGAAGCCGCATACGATACAGCCAAGAAGAAGTGGTTAACCATCAAAGGGGAACCATTCGAACGGAAGCATAAATTAGCAAGCTTTATGCTGCGTAGAGGGTATTCGAGTGCTATGGTTAATACTGTGATAAAGCGAGTGACAGGTGAACCAATGGATGAACTGGATCCGATGTAAGAATAGGAATTAATCAAGATAATAATTAATGGGATTAAGCTATGAAAGAAACATTTACGATAACGTTGAGAATAAGTGGTCGTTACAATAGCTTGACAAGTTTCTTCATTAAAAGCTAAAATGATTATGAGTATGTATATGCTCAGGATTCATATCCCTTTATTCAGGAAGGGTTAGATATGTTTCCGTAAAAGTAAAAAAAACGCCAATTTTTACTTTTATTTATTTCAAATGTAAAGCCAAACAATGTTATCGTAATTGAATGTAAGTATTTGAGTAGTTTAAAAATTGAATTTAACCCAAGCTAATCCCTTGGAGAATCAACGAGGAGGTGAACAGTATGGAGTACATCTGGGCCTTTGTCGCACTCGTTGTTGGTCTTCTTCTAGGCGCTGGGATTGGGTATTTTATCCGCAAATCTCTCGCAGAAGCGAAAATTTCGAGTGCAGAACAGGCCGCCGTGCAGATTATGGAAGGCGCTAAAAAAGAAGCGGAATCACTCAAAAAGGAAACGGTTGTGGAGGCGAAAGACGAAGTTCACAGACTCCGTACCGAAGCAGAAAAAGACATTCGTGAACGTCGTAATGAAATCCAACGACAAGAAAGACGTTTGTTGCAAAAAGAGGAATCGCTGGATAAAAAATTAGAATCTCTGGAACGTAAAGAAGAGCAAGTAACCAACAAAGAGAAAAGAATCGAAGACACACAAGTGCAAATTGACCAACTCTATAAAGCGCAAGTTGCGGAATTGGAACGAATTTCAAGTTTAAGCACAGAAGATGCGAAGGCAATTATTCTAACAAGCGTTGAGCAAGAAGTTCGACACGAAACCGCAAAGTTGATCAAAGAAATTGAACTGCAGGCTAAGGAAGAAGGCGACAAGAAAGCACGTGAAATCATTACACTTGCTATTCAACGCTGTGCTGCAGATCATGTGGCGGAAACAACGGTATCTGTTGTTACCTTGCCTAATGATGAAATGAAAGGGCGCATTATTGGTCGCGAAGGTCGTAATATCCGAGCACTTGAAACTTTAACAGGGATTGATTTAATTATTGATGATACCCCTGAAGCTGTTATTCTCTCAGGCTTTGATCCGATTCGTCGTGAGATTGCCCGCACCTCTCTTGAGAAGCTTGTCGCAGATGGTCGAATACATCCGGCACGTATTGAAGAAATGGTTGAAAAATCTCGTAAAGAAGTCGATGAAAGAATCCGTGAATATGGAGAACAGGCAACCTATGAAACAGGTGTACATGGCTTGCATCCAGATTTAATCAAAATTATGGGTAGACTGAAATTCCGTACAAGCTATGGACAAAATGTGTTGAAGCATTCCATGGAAGTAGCCTATTTAACTGGTCTCATGGCTGGAGAATTAGGAGAAGACATCACTTTGGCGAAGCGTGCCGGTCTCCTACATGACATTGGTAAAGCATTAGATCATGAAGTCGAAGGCTCTCATGTTGAAATCGGCGTTGAATTAGGTAAGAAGTACAAGGAGCATCCGGTGGTTATTAACAGTATTGCATCCCATCATGGAGATTGCGAAGCAACATCGGTTATTGCTATGCTTGTCGGTGCAGCCGATGCTTTATCAGCAGCTCGTCCTGGTGCGCGTAGAGAAACATTGGAAACGTACATCAAAAGGCTCGAAAAGCTTGAGGAGATTTGTGAATCCTTCGATGGTGTTGAAAAGTCATACGCGATACAAGCGGGAAGAGAAATTCGTGTTATGGTGCAACCTGATAAAATTGATGATACCGAAGCATTCCGACTTGCTCGTGATATTACCAAAACGATTGAGAGTGAGTTAAACTATCCGGGACACATTAAAGTAACGGTTATACGTGAAACAAGGGCAGTTGAATACGCCAAGTAGAACAACTTAATCCAATGTAAATCATATGGAACTTTTGAAAAGTGGCTTCTATAAGCCACTTTTTCAATTTGTGAAATGATAAAAAAGGAGGCATAACCCATTAAAATTTTATTTATCGGAGATATTGTTGGTTCTGTAGGAAGAAAAGCATTAAAAGAAGTATTGCCAATTCTAAAAGCGAAGCATCAGCCTACCATGATTATTGTCAATGGAGAAAATGCCGCAGCAGGCAGAGGGATTACGAAGCAAATTGCCAAAGAGATGTTTGATATGGGTATACATGGTATCACCTTAGGAAATCATACATGGGATCAAAAGGAAATATTTGATTTCATCGATGATGAAAGACGTATGGTTCGCCCTGCTAATTTCCCGGAAGGTACACCCGGACTCGGTTGGACAACAATAAAAGCCAATGGCAAGGAGTTGGTGATTATTAATGTACAAGGTAGGACTTTCCTGCCGCCATTGGATTGTCCTTTCCAGACAATAGATTATATTCTCGAGCAATTGGATCATAAGAATCGGTTTATTTTGGTGGATTTTCATGCGGAAGCTACCTCGGAGAAAATATCTATGGGCTGGCATTTGGATGGTAAGGTGAGCGTGGTGGTTGGAACCCATACACATGTGCAAAGCCACGATGAACGTGTACTTCCCCAAGGGACTGCTTATGTGACGGATGTGGGTATGGTTGGTCCACGAGATGGTGTATTAGGAATGGAAAAGCAGGCTGTAATACAAAGATTTCGAACCTCTTTGCCTGTGAGATTTGTCGTGGATGAAGGTAAGTGGCATTTTCACGGGGTGTTGATTGATGTTGATGAACAAACCGGATTTAGTAAAGGCATCCAATTAATTCGACTGTTCGAGGACGAATTTATCATGTCTTGAGCTGTAGATGACTATATTTATTGTTAGGCAGGAATTAAATACTTACCTCTTGAATAATAATGGGTACTGAGGCAATCCCAACATTCCCAACATTCCTGAGGAGGTACTTTTCATGGAAGTATTAAAAGTTTCAGCGAAATCCAACCCTAATTCAGTAGCAGGTGCACTAGCAGGGGTGTTACGTGAACGTGGAACGGCAGAGCTTCAAGCGATTGGTGCGGGAGCATTGAACCAAGCAGTGAAGGCCGTGGCGATTGCTAGAGGATTTGTAGCACCGAGTGGAGTCGATTTGATCTGCATTCCTGCCTTTACGGATATTGTCATTGACGGAGAAGACCGTACGGCGATTAAATTAATCGTAGAACCCAGGTAATTAAATACCATTTTCAGTTCTGAAGCCTGTTTACTTTGTAGACAGGTTTTTTTAAATTATAGAAAGTATAAGTCTCACATTACACTGATCTTATAATTCTGGACAAACGCGCTTGTCCTAAGAGGACGGCGAAGCCGTTTATCCTTGTGACCATTTTAAAAAAAGGTGTTTTCGATTGAGAATTATCGATGGACATTGCGACCTATTAAGTAGAATGCTAATGGATCCTTCGATCAATTTAAATGATATTCGTCAGAATAAAATCGGTGCAATATTGACATTAGAAGGTATAGAAGGATTAATGGGCAGCCTACGAAATCTGCGAATTGCATATTATTTAGATGGTGTTCTGGAGAACGAAAAGCTGGATTCTCTACAAAAAGCAAAAAGTTTGTTAAAGAATGCAATCTTTTGGGTATCCTATTAGATATATCGCATCGAGCTGAGACTGGATTTTGGTAATTGATGGAGATGTCCAAGGAGCGCATATTTGCCTTGCATTCCAATGTACTTGAGCTTTGTTCGCATCCACGAAATTTACTCTCGAATGATCAGATCAAAGCTATAATCGCCAAGGGTGGGATGATCAGTCTGACCTTTGTTCCTTGGTTTATGAAATCAAACAATCCACAAATCTGCGAGGTTTTACAGAATACCTTACATCCCAAAAGTAGATTTTTATATGCCTAATTGTTCTGTTTTTGATATTGTTTTCATCTAAAATAGCTATAATTCATAACGGCGAAAAACCTTGCGTTTTAGCGGTAAAAACCATAAAATTTAACTAAAGATTACGCTCTCAAAATTAAAGGAGTTGGCATTATGATTAGTCAGTTGTCATGGAAGATTGGTGGTCAGCAGGGAGAGGGTGTTGAAAGTACGGATCGTATTTTTTCAACTGCATTGAATCGACTTGGATATTACTTGTACGGATATCGTCATTTCTCCTCACGGATCAAAGGCGGGCATACGAATAATAAAATACGGATTAGCACGAAGCCAATTCGTGCCATTTCTGATAATTTGGACATTCTAGTTGCATTTGACCAAGAAACAATTGATTTGAATGCACATGAGCTTACTAAGAACGGCGTCATTGTTGCAGATGCTAAATTTAGTCCTATTGTGCCCGAAGGTGTCACGGCTCGTTTATTTGCAGTTCCGATTACTGGCATTGCAGAAGAACTAGGTACATCTCTTATGAAGAACATGGTTGCTTCCGGAGCTTCGTGGGCATTGCTCGGCTTGCCGATGGAAGTATTTAATAAGGCAGTAGAAGAAGAGTTTGGTCGTAAAGGTGCTGCTGTTGTAGAGAAGAACGTGTTGGCAGTTGCACGTGGCGCTGAATTTGTATTAACGGAAGCTGGAGGACCATTAAGCCAGTTTCAATTGGAGCCTGCAGACGGGCGCCAAAAGTTATTCATGATCGGTAACGATGCTATTGGTTTGGGCGCTGTTGCAGCAGGTTGTAGATTTATGCCTGCTTACCCGATTACGCCTGCTTCAGAAATTATGGAATATTTAATTAAAGCTCTTCCTAAATTTGGCGGTACGGTAATCCAAACAGAGGATGAAATTGCTGCCATAACTATGGCTATTGGTGCAAACTATGGTGGCGTACGTACGATGACTGCCTCTGCCGGTCCTGGTTTATCCTTGATGATGGAAGCGATCGGGTTAGCAGGAATGACTGAAACACCTATTGTCATTGTCGATACACAACGTGGAGGACCTTCAACTGGTTTACCGACCAAGCATGAACAAAGTGATGTGAATGCGATGATTTACGGAACACACGGTGAAATACCGAAAATTGTTATTGCACCAAGTACAATCGAAGAATGCTTCTATGACACCATTGAAGCCTTTAATTTGGCAGAAATATATCAATGCCCGGTTATCCTTATGACCGATTTACAGCTTAGTTTAGGGAAGCAATCGGCTGAAGGCTTGGATTATAATAAAATCGTCATTAATCGTGGGAATATCGTGGCTAATCCAGAGGAACAAGAACCCAATACTTTGTTCAAACGTTATGAATTTACGGCAAATGGACAATCGCCACGTGTTTTCCCAGGGACTAAGCATGGTATTCATCATGTAACTGGTGTTGAACACGGTCAAGACGGGCGTCCTTCGGAAAGCCCGATTAATCGTACGAAAATGATGGACAAACGTATGAGCAAGCTGAATAATCTGCAAGTAACGAATGCAATTAAAGCAGATGCACCTTATGCTGAGCCGGATTATTTAATTATTGGCATGGGATCAACGGGTGGGACAATCGATGAAGCTAGAGCGCGACTTGAAGCAGACGGGATCAAAACAAATCATGTAACAGTACGTTTATTACACCCATTCCCAGCAGAACAGTTGAAGGCTTACACAAGTAAAGCTAAGAAATTAATCGTGGTTGAGAATAATGCAACAGGTCAATTGGCTGCTTTAATCAAGCTGCATGTTGGAGCAAGCGAAAAAATTCATAATTTACTTAAATATGATGGAAATCCGTTCTTGCCAGCAGAAATTCATAAAGAATGTAAGGAGCTGATCCAATGGCAACGTTAAAAGACTTTAGAAATAATGTAAAACCCAATTGGTGTCCCGGTTGCGGAGATTTCTCCGTGCAGGCAGCAATTCAAAGAGCGGCAGCAAATGTAGGACTTGAGCCTGAAAATTTAGCAATCGTATCAGGTATTGGATGCTCAGGACGAATTTCCGGTTATATCAATGCTTACGGCTTTCATGGTGTTCATGGTAGATCGTTACCGATCGCACAAGGCTTAAAAATGGCTAATCGAGAATTAACAGTAATCGCATCAGGCGGCGACGGCGATGGCTTTGCGATTGGGATGGGTCACACTGTACATTCTATCCGTAGAAACATTGACATCACATATATCGTCATGGATAACCAGATCTATGGATTAACTAAAGGTCAACCATCCCCAAGAAGTGCAGAAGGATTTAAAACGCCAAAGAATGCACCGGGTGGATCAATTGAATCAGCTTTAGCGCCTTTGGAGATTGCACTTTCGGCAGGTGCTACGTTTATCGCGCAATCCTTCTCCAGTAACTTGAAGCAATTGACTTCTTTGATCGAGCAAGGACTTAATCACAAAGGCTTTTCCTTAATTAATGTTTTCAGTCCATGTGTAACTTTTAACAAAGTGAACACCTACGATTGGTTTAAAGAAAACATTATCGATTTGGAAGAGTTCCCAGATTACGACCCATCGAATCGTGTTATGGCTATGACTAAACTGATGGAGACGAATGGGATGATTACGGGTCTTATTTATCAAGATAAAGTGAAAAAGAACTATGAAGAAATGGTTTATGGCTTTAAACAAGAGGCATTAGCTGGTCAGAACATCAAGATCACTGCAGAAGAGTTTGACAAGCTTGTCGAAGAATTTAAATAAGACTTGCCTATTATGAGGCATGTGGCACACGCCATATGTCTTTTTTTCTTGAAATGTTGCTTAGAATCATGTACCATTCAAACAAGTTGAAGCAATCACAAATTAATTTTCTGGAGGCTATTACTGATGAAAAAAATTCACATTGGGGTTTCTGCACGCCATATACATTTGTCAAAGGAGCATATCGAGATTCTCTTTGGACATGGCTACGCGTTAAAAGAATTCAAGGCGCTTTCTCAGCCTGATCAATATGCAGCAGAAGAGGTCGTATCGGTTCAGGGACCGAAAGGCCGAATGGATAAAATTCGCATCCTTGGTCCCGCTAGAGGGGATACTCAGTTAGAGATTTCGCGTACAGATAGCTATGCATTAGGGATTCATCCACCTTTAAGACCATCAGGAGATATTGCTGGTTCACCGGGGATCAAAGTAATCGGACCCGCAGGCGAAGTGGATTTACAGCAAGGTGTTATTGTTGCTGCACGCCATATTCATTTTCATACGAAGGATGCATTGGCTTGGGGAATTACAGATAAGCAAATGTTACGGGTTAAGCTAAACGGGGAGCGTCCCCTGACCTTGGAAAATGTATTAGCGAGAGTCTCGGATCAATTTGCTTTAGATTTACATATCGATACGGATGAAGCGAATGCGGCTGGCGTGAGAACAGACGAATATGCCGAAATTTTAGAGTAGCACACAGGTTGATTTGCCAAAATGTTCACGTATCTTACGGGTGTCAATTGTGCTATAATTTTACATTGAGTTAATCAAATGAAAGAGCAATATGTCAAGTAGAAGGAAGTGATTACAAGCATGTCAAAGGAGCACCCCCATATACCGGACTTAAAATCCGAAAAGGTTAAGGATTACAGCAAATACTTTGACTTCTCTGATGCTAAGCTACTAAGTCAAGAAGACGGAAAAACAACTTACCGCTTAAAAGGTCGTCATATTCAAATAAATTCAGCGCCAAACTATAGGGATGAGAAGCAACGGGGTAAAGAAGACATTCAAGTTCATTACGATTTCGCCATACCAGAAGAATTACTGAATTTAGGTAAGGGAAAATTCTATCAGATCATGACTTACGGCTGTCAGATGAACGAGCATGATACTGAAACGATGATGGGGATCTTTGAGACAATGGGTTATCAGAGAACAGAGGATAAGCTTGTTGCCGATGTCATATTGTTAAACACCTGCGCTGTACGCGAGAATGCGGAAGATAAAGTTTTTGGCGAACTGGGTCATCTTAAGGCGTTGAAATTACAAAATCCATTCTTAATTCTAGGTGTATGCGGTTGTATGTCGCAGGAGGAAGCGGTTGTAAGCCGAATTATGCAAAAGCATCCTTTTGTGGATTTGATCTTCGGTACGCACAATATTCATCGCCTGCCGCATTTGCTTGAAGAAGCTTATATGTGCAAGGAAATGGTTATCGAGGTCTGGTCCAAAGAAGGCGATATCATCGAGAATCTTCCCAAAAAACGCGATGGTATAAAGGCTTGGGTAAATATTATGTACGGCTGCGATAAATTCTGTACGTATTGTATCGTTCCTTACACGCGTGGTAAAGAACGAAGCAGAAGACCAGAGGATGTTATTGCCGAGGTGCGGGATTTAGCCAGACAAGGTTTTAAAGAAATTATGCTGCTTGGACAGAATGTGAATGCGTATGGCAAGGATTTTATCGATCTTACGTATACCTTTGCTACTCTGATGAATGATATTCGCCAAATTGATATTCCGCGAGTGCGTTTTACGACCTCACACCCAAGGGATTTTGATGACGATTTGATCGAAGTATTAAGCAAACGTGGTAATTTAATGGAGCATATTCATCTTCCGGTTCAATCCGGTAGTACGGAAGTATTAAAGCGGATGAGTCGTAAGTATAGTCGCGAGGATTATATTATACTTGTAGCTAAAATAAAAAAAGCTATTCCGGATGTGGTGCTGACAACGGATATTATTGTCGGCTTTCCAGGTGAAACTGAGGAACAATTCGCTGAAACGATATCTTTAGTAAATGAAATTGGCTTTGATTTTGCCTTTACTTACAATTATTCCCCGCGTTCCGGTACTCCAGCTTTTGAAATGGAAGATAATATACCTGAGTTAGTTAAGAAGGCACGTTTACAGCGGTTGAATAATGCGATGAACGAATTAAGCAAACGAAGCAATGAAAAGCTGCGCGGTCAGGTTGTGGAAGTCATGGTCGAGGGTGAGAGTAAGAATAATCCGGATGTACTGGCTGGTAGAACACGTACGAATAAACTGGTGCATTTTATAGGTTCTAAAGATCTAATAGGAAAGGAAGTAGCGGTGAAAGTTACAGAAGCTCAAACATGGATTATCAAGGGTGAGATAGTCAACGAAGTGATTCATAACGCAGTCTAAAACAAAGGTGGAGAGTGTAGAGCATGAGTGAACACAATCATGAGCAAAAAAAATGTACAATGGAGCATTATAATTCAACGGAATTAATTGTACGTGATGATATTATGGCCAAAGCTTTAGAATTGGCGGATTTAATTACGACCTCATCTGAAGTGGAGTTTTATCAAAAATCGGAAAAACAAATCAATACGAATGAACATGTTCAAGGGTTAATCAATATGATTAAGAAGAAGCAAAAGGAAATTGTTGCTTTTGAATCCTTCCGTAATCAGAAGATGGTCGATAAGATCGAAGCCGAAATAGTTGTGTTACAGGATGAATTGGATCAAATTCCGATTGTCAGTGAATTTCAGCAGTCGCAGAGCGATATTAACTACCTCCTGCAATTGGTTATGGGTGTGGTTAGAGATACAGTTGCACAAAAGATTGATATTGAAGCAAGTACAGATGATGCGAATGAGGAAACTGCAGTAATTGATGGGTATGGAGTATAGATGCTTACGAAGCAAGTTTTCTTGCGAAAACTCAGCAAATGCTTACGAAGCAAGTTTTCTTGTGAAAACTCAGCAAATGCTTACGAAGCAAGTTTTCTTGCGAAAACTCTAAGGAGGGTATTACATGTACCTTGTAGGTGAGAATGTGATCGCTGCTTACAAAACGGGTGAATATATTGGTGAAGTTGTCGAGGTTTCTGGCAAAAAGGCAGCTGTGAAGGTATTGGCTGTGGTTAAACATCCGACACAAGGCGACCTGCATAATCCGAATCAAGCCCATGTCGGTTTTTTTCATCAACGACGCGCTTTAGCTAATCAAGAAATTGCTTTAATGCCATTCGATACGATTTCTGTTTATAAACAAGCTGTTCCTGAATATCGTGAATCCTTACTTCGGGCTTTAGAACGGGATAAAAAGGCTTTGCATAATGAAATTCTATTTGCCCAAAAATGCTTGCAGGAGCTAGAAGATTTAGAGAAAGATTATTTTTCTGAATAATGAAAAAGAGCCACCTTCGCTTAAATCGGAGGATGGCTTTTTTCTCGTAGAGTTAGTGATTAGCTTTTATGTGAGCTGCGTACTGTTCGATCATTTCCTCGGTGACCAGCTTGCGTGTGGGTGAGATTCCTTTTAGTGCATGCTCGTTCATTTGGCGGCTGATTTGATTGATCTCTATTAAACTGAAAGATTCATTGTGGATAGCCTTTTGCACAGCTTTTTCAATTGCTTGCTCACGAAGCTCGTCTAGTTGGAGAAAAGCTTCAATATGATCGTGTTGTTTTTTGGAGTGTGCTGTTATAGCTGTATGGACGCTCATGATAAATCCCCTTTGATCAATTCATTTGGATGTTGCTTTAATCGTGTAATATGATGATACTATAACATAAGAAGCCGCTACAAGAAAATATGGCTACAACAAGATAAGGGGTTGCACAAGTTGGATTGGGATTTATTTAGTATTATAGGCACGATAGCTTTTGCAATAAGCGGGGCAATTGTGGCAATGGAAGAAGAGTACGATATATTGGGAGTATATGTATTAGGCCTAGTTACTGCTTTTGGAGGAGGTGTTGTGCGAAATTTATTAATTGGTGTGCCTGTTACAACGCTTTGGGAGCATGGCATTCTGCTGCGTACAGCATTAATTGCCATAACGATCACTTTTTTTCTACCCGTCATTTGGATTAAAATGTGGAAGGCGTGGGAATCGTTTTTTGACTCTATCGGTCTTGCAGCTTTTTCGATACAAGGTGCTTTGTATGCAACACAGATGGGTCATCCGCTAAGTGCTGTGTTAGTCGCAGCTATGATGACTGGTATTGGTGGGGGAATCATCCGTGACATATTGGCAGGTCGCAAACCTCTTGTGCTCCGTGATGAAATTTATGCGGTATGGGCCATATTTGCGGGATTATGTATTGGTCTCGATTGGGCAAGTGGCACCTTGCAGCTATCAATATTATTCGCAGGAGTTATTATCATGCGTATGTTATCTGTTTTCTATAAATGGAAGCTGCCCAAACGTAAATTGCATTTGCATGGGTAGTTTTCTAGTGCGAGGATGAGATGAAATGAAAATTGCAATTTCAGGTGGCAGTGGTTTTATTGGGACTCATTTAATCCGTTATTTGTTGAAGCAGCAAGTTGAAATACTCTTAATTTCACGGACAAAAAAATCTCCATCGCAAAATGTGGTCTGTATAACCTGGGAAGAACTAGAGCGCGATAGTCAGTCCTTAGAAAATTTGGATGCGTGGATTAATTTGGCTGGAGAAACCTTAAACCAACGCTGGACAGCGGCAGCTAAAACTCGTATTATCGATTCCCGAATAGCAACGATACAGCATATCGCAAAGCTCATAGAGAAGCTTCAGAATAAGCCAAAAGTAATGATTAATAGCTCAGCAATAGGGATATATGGAACTTCTGAAATGGAGACATTTACAGAGGAAAGTATAACGCATGCAACAGACTTTTTATCCGACGTGGTGGAGCAGTGGGAGAAGGCTACGGAGCTTTTTAAGGGTATGCGTGTGGTGAGATTAAGAACGGGTTTGGTATTGGGTATGGATGGAGGTGCTCTACCGAGCATGATCATGCCCTATCGTTTTGGTGTGGGTGGAAGAGTCGGGAAGGGAACGCAATGGATATCATGGATCCATATGCAGGATTTGGTGCGTCTGTTTGAATATTGCATCGCAACAGAGCATGTATCAGGCGCTGTAAATGCAACTTCACCTCATCCAGTAACGATGGATCAATTCGGTAGAACCATCAGCATGGTTTGGCATCGCCCTCATCTCTTTCCTGTACCTAGCTTTGTTTTGAAGCTGCTTTTTGGAGAAATGTCTATTTTGGTTCTAGAAGGGCAACGTGTGCTTCCACAGGTCTTACTGGCGCAAGGTTATGTATTCGACTTTACAAATCTGGAAGCAGCTTTAAAGCAGCTTCATACAGCTGGAAACGATTAGGTTTAAATCTATTTAATGCCCACTAGGCATGCACACAAACGACTATCCGCATTTGACATAGAATAGCATTGTATCCGCTTTTAGAGTCTAAAAAGGAGATGATGGATAAATGTCAAGTTACGGTAATAATGTGTCACCTATCGCCACTGCTGGAGCTTATTCAGGACCGGGAATGCCCACATGGGGGATGCACGCTAATGCAGAGATGCCGGCAAATGTATGGGCAAACAATGCGCCAGCTTACACATCACCAGCTTACACATCACCAGCTATTTATCCGCAAATGAAGGGTTACAGCCCCATGCATTACGGTCCGGTGAAACCAGCACCTGTTTATGCAGCGGTAGCAGCATGTGGTGGAGCAAGCTCAGCTGGGATTATTTTAGTTCTATTTATTCTCTTGGTCATCATTAGTCGCGCATTTCATTAATGAAGATTCAGAAGTGGTATAAAATATCATATGATAAACAAAGTTGGCGGCTACGGACTAGTCGCCTTTTTTTCATTCAACAGATAAAATAAACGTATCGATCACATGTTTAACGCCATCCTCGTTATTGCTGAGTGTGACATAATCTGCGACTTGCTTTAACGACTCCACCGCATTGCTCATTGCTACACCCAATCCAGCAACTTCAAGCATTTCATGATCGTTCCAGCTATCTCCAATGGCTATAACTTGAGCCATATCATAGCCATAATGAGCTGCGAGGCTTTTTACAGCATGTCCTTTTGTTCCTTCGGGGTGAAGAAATTCAAGGAAATGCGCTTTGGATTTCGTGATATGTACAAGCGATCCAAGCTGTTTCTGTAAATCTATAGCAATTCCATCAAGTTTGTCGGGATCATCGATGTAGAGCATTTTTGTTAATGGCTTTTTCAGGAAGGCATTAAAGTCTTCTGCAACGATATATGGAATGTTCGACAAAGCGGCGTAATCTTTAATTCTCTGATTATCTTCTTTCACATATAACTTGTCCTCATGGTAAACCTGAATATGAAGATTATTCTTCTCGGCATAATTATACAAAAATTGGGCGGCTTTGAGAGGAACAGATCGCTCATATAACACTTTTTCATCAAAAAGATTTTTAACCAAGGAGCCTTGGTAAGTAATAATCGGCACATTAAAGCCAAGCTTTTTAGCAATTTTTTGGGCAGAAGCAAACATTCTTCCAGTTGCTAATGTGACAAGAACCCCTTGATCCCTTGCTGCGGCTATAGCTATTTTGGTAGCCTCTGTGATCTGCATTTCATCATTTAACAAAGTGTCGTCCACATCGATCGCTATCATTTTATATGCTGTTTGGTTCATAGTAACATCTCCTGTAATCAATTTAAGTCTGTTCTATTATACACAACTCCTATGAGGATGCATATCCATGCATGATTGTGCTTGCATGGGTGAGTTTTCAAATGGATAAGCAATTGACTTTTTTCTGGAATGAGTCTGAGACCATGACCGCTTATGGCAGGATGCTTTTGTCTTTTATCTGCATATTTAGCTTTGTTATCCTGAGCAGTTGGGCTAAATTGAAAAGAAGTCTGTTCATATCCTAATTCATCGTTTAAAATAGAAAACATTGCGGTTATTTAAGAGGTATAGAAGGGTTGTTAGCTCGATGAAATGGAATTCACCTTATGTTTTGCTATTAGTGGCGACTTGCTTGTGGGGGGGTAATTTTGTAGTTGGCAAAACTCTCGTAAATGAGATTCCGCCGTTAACGTTGGCGCTTATCCGCTGGAGTATTGCTTTATTATTTATGGCCCCTTTTTTTGGGGAGAAAGTATGGCAGCGCAGAGAAATTTATCGGCAAAATTGGAAAATGGCGGTATTCCTCAGTTTAACGGGTGTAGCGGGCTTTAATACATTTGTTTACATCGCCTTGCAATATACCGATTCAATCAATGCCTCCTTAATGAATGCCGCAACTCCGATCATGATTGTACTATTGTCGATGGTTTTTTTACGCGAATCTTTCTCAAGGATAAGGAGTTTAGGGATTATGATCTCTTTAGTTGGTGTATTGTGGATAATTGGTCATGGATCATGGACAACAATTGTAAGCCTCTCCTTTAATCGAGGAGATCTGTGGATGCTGCTAGCGGTATTTCTCTGGGCGATGTATTCCATTGGGGTTCGCAAAACGGCTGGAAGTATTTCGGCTAGTGAAATGCTTTTCATTACTGTCGTCCTATGTGTCATCGTTTTAATTCCATGTTCGATTATCGAGTTAATCGTTACTAAGCGTGTTGTGAATGGTTCTTGGCAAACATTACTGGGCTCATTCTATATTGGTATCTTTGCTTCGTTGGTTGCTTACGCTTGCTGGAATAAGGCTGTAGCTATGATAGGTCCTTCGAGATGTGCAAGCTTTCTTAATTTTATACCACTCTTCAGTGCCATTTTTGCCACTCTGTTCACGGGAGAATATATCCAACTATATCATGTCGTTGGTGCTTTGCTAATTTTAAGTGGTGTCTATGTGACAACTCGCAAAACTACGGCAAAACAAGCTTTTAAAAACCAAGTATGATAAAATAGTTCTTATCACATTCGTTATAAGGGAGCGGTCAATATGGCAGCATGGAAAGAAATCAATACATTGGAACAATGGAACGAAGCATACGCCAATTCTACGGAAAAGCCTTTTGTGATTTTGAAGCACAGCACAACCTGTCCTGTCAGCGCGAATGCGTTGAAAGAGTTTGAACGATATTTAAGCAAAAATCCAAATGAAACCGTGGATTACTTGCTTGTCAAGGTCATCGAATCAAGACCCGTATCCAATCAAATTGCTGAGGACGTGCAAGTCAAGCATGCATCACCTCAAATTATTTATGTGAAGAATAAAGAGAATGGTTGGAATACCTCTCATTATGCGATTACGGTGGCGCATATGAATGCAGTATTAAATTAACTGGAACTAAAACGGGGTGTTTCGTTACTTTCGAAGCGTCCTTTTATTGAACCATAAAGCAGCGCGTGTTCGTTGGGAAGCCATGCATGCTATTGCCCTAACGGCTCATCTAAATGCGGATACCATTCTTCAGCTATTCAATATTTTAACAACTCTAATACATGTGAAAGGCTCTATGCAAAAAGCGGCCAAAAAGTTAATTAATGCTGTTAATGAAAAATGAGATTAAATTGTATCGAAGTTAGGGGAGAAGGCTTTTGTCCACAACAATTACATTCCTTGGTACAGGGGATTCTATGGGTGTGCCAAGAGTTTATTGCAACTGTGCAATTTGTGAAGAAGCTAGAAACGAAGGACTTAATAAGCGGTGGCGTTCTTCTATTTTATTGGAGATGACAACAGATGCAAAAAAGAGCTTATTGTTAGTTGATTGCGGGCCTGATTGGTTGCAGCAAATGGAGCATTTGGGATTAAAAGAACTAGAGCATGTTCTAATCACACATGCCCATTATGATCATATCGCTGGTTTACCCCAGTGGGCAGATGCATGCCGCTGGTTAGATAGAAAGGGTCATGTTTACGCACCTCAAGAGGTGATTGCTGTTATCCTTAAATCTTTCTCTTGGCTGCAGGCGAATTTGGAATTCCATGCTATCGACGATGGTGGATTTATTTTCAGCGGATGGCTTATCAAGCCTTGGAAGGTTAATCATGGAAAGAATGGTTATGCTTATGCATATCAATTCAGTAAAGCAGATTATCTTTGGGTGTATTGCCCCGATTCCATTCATTTACAAGGCGAGCAAAAAAAACCTCTATATGATTTATCGTTACTCATTCTTGGGACAAGTTTTTATGAGGAACTTTTTGATTTTGCAACGCGCTCTGTCTATGATATAAAGGAAGCACTAGAGTTGATTACGGATACAAAACCAAAGCGGGTCTATTTTACTCATATGTCGCACGGGATTAATATCACAGAACCGTACAAATTACCCGATCACGTTAAGCTTGCTACAACTGGATATTCTCTTTACATATAATGTTTACTCTCCTTAGGAGGTCATTTAATTTGTTAATCACCGTTCGTAATTTAGTGAAGAAAATAGATAAACATATTGAAATCCTGTCCGGTATTCAATTTGATGTAGGTCGCGGTGAATTTATTGTTGTGATCGGCGGAAGCGGCAGTGGGAAAACGACATTACTTCGCTGTATAACCCTTCAAGAAAAATGGGATGCAGGGCATTTTTTTTATGAAGGTATCGATATCACGGCTTTAAATGCTTGGCAGAAGCTGAAGTATAAGAAGAAATGGGCTTATGTAGAGGAAAAACCAACCTTAAACCCCAATAAATCGGCATTAAAGAATGTTTTGTCTGGACGGTTTTATGAAACACCCTGGTGGCGTAAATTAACGGGAAAAGTTGCATTGGATGAGCATATCATGGCTATGGATTATTTAGAAAAGGTTGGTTTAATGGATTTATCCTTACAGAAGACCAATCTACTAAGTGGAGGAGAGACACAGCGTGTGGCTATTGCCAAAGCTCTTGTACAAGGAGCCGAACTGATCGTTGCGGATGAGCCCATTTCGGGACTTGATCCAGAAAACGCCAAAAAGGTAATGATGGATTTAAAGCAATTGTGCGAGAAAACGAATGTGACGATCATTTGTAGTCTCCATGGGGTTGAATTAGCTGAGAAATATGCGACACGTATTTGGGGAATCAACGGTGGCAAGCTGGTTGTGGATGTCAAAGGACGCCGCTTAACACAAGTCGAGAAAAATAGTATTTATAATTAAAGAGCACATGCTAACAACAACTGCACTCTTTGTATTTCTTGTTCTCGTACTAATCTCCTTTTGGGTCAATACGGGTGAAGGTGGTGTGAGTTGTATAAATAACTTTACAATTGATAAGCAGGAAAACTTTACCTAGTGTCGAATATACTTTACCTAGTATCGAATATTTTGATGCTAGGTTTTTTGTTGTGCCAGGTATTTAGTTAGCACATATTATACGAGGAGTGAAAAAAATGAAAAAAAGAAGTTGGAAAAAAGTTGTAAGCTTAGTAATGGTTGTCGCACTTATTGCTCTTGTAGGCTGTCAGGCATTGGGAAATCTCGATTTGAATAAGTCCTTGGTAGATGCCATGCTTGCAAAATCACAAATGTCTAAGAAAACTATTGCTTTGGATATCAAGCTGGATGAGAGTAACCCAACATTCACAGGCGAAGAAGCAACTATACTCAAGCTACTCAGTCATTTACGGCTTAATCTAGATCAAGTTAAGCAAGAAAGCTTTGAAAAGATGTCGGTGCAAGGCAGTATAGATGTGCTTAGCCGTAATATTCCTTTCCAAGCAACAATATCCCCAACACTGCTTGTTTTGAAGGTAGAAGGAGCGAAGAAACCACTTATTCTTGATTTAGCTGGCAAGACTACGGATTCGCAATCCTTGCTTTCACTCGGAATTGAAAAAGATATTATCGAACAATTTACAAACAACTTGACTCATGATGTAAATTTACATAAAGCAATTATGGGTTATTTGGTCAATGGAATGCCGAATCCTGAAGGCATTACGCTTGATAATGTCACAGAATCCGTTTATGGAGAAAGTTTGGCATTGAATCACGTACAAGCAAAGGTAGATGGAAGCCAAATCATTCCGTTAGTGAAAAAGTTTGTGGTTAATCTGCTTCAGGATGACAAAGGTCTGCGCGATCTTGTTACACAGTTTTATGACGTAGTTCAACCTGTGCTTATCGCACTTTTCGATGGAATGGATAAGAAAGCTGCAGAAGCCACGTCTGAGATTCCTTCGGCAACAGATGCCCCACTTGCAGGTGATCCTGTATTTGACGATAGCGAAGTGACACCAAATGCATTAGATCAACTTGGGGTGGGTTCGTTATTCGGTAGCTCTGTACTAAAAGGCTTTGAGTCGGTACTCAGAGACCGTACGATGGCCATTGAGTTTCTTCATACGGAAGTGAAGCAAGTATTAGTTATCGCAATGATTAGCTTGCAAACTGTAAGCGAAATGAAAGATCCGATGGTTGAACAAGTTTTCAGCGATAAATCATATGTTAAAGCAGATCTTTATTTAGATCATGACGGTAAGCTGCGCAAAACAAAGACCGAATTGAATTTTGCTCCTCCAACAGATGACAATGGGGGAATCGAAGCCATTAAGCTAACGTTTGAAAGCGAGCATTGGAAGATCAATGAACCGATTGTAGCCGATGTGATTGATACTACGGACAGTTATACAATGGATAGTATCAGTAAGCCTGCTGAGATGTTATCCATTCTGAATCAGAACTCTGCACTTTACCATTTATTAAAGGATGATCTGCAAATCACTAAAAAATCGATTGTCTTGAATATGTCTGACTCAAACTACACATCTTACAGTATGTTGCCTTATATCGATCATGGTGTAACTATGGTTTCAGCACGATTTATCTCGGAGCAGCTAGACGCTGATGTATCCTTTAACGAGGCGACTCAAGAGGTTTCCGTTACTGATGCTGCGAACGGGAATGAAATTGTTCTGACCTTACAAAGCAATAAAGCAGTATGGAACGGTAAGACGGTTACATTAGATGGAGCTGTGCGAAATCGCGACGGTACAACGTTTGTACCTCTTAAGTTCATTGCAAAAGCTTTAGGTGCAGAAGTTAAATGGGATGACTTAACCAAGACAATCACGATTACCAGAGAATAAGGGATGGAACGTAAAGTGATTGCCTGTTGAGTATTTCAACAGGCAATTGTTTTGTTATACGAGGAGACACTGCCATGAAAAAAATCATTGCACTAACCTGGTTATCCCTATTAATCTGGGGAAGCGGCTGTACCGAACAGAATAAGATTTCTTCCACACCCCATGTCGAGCATGCGGATAAGAGTGAAAGCTTTAACCAAACTTTCTCCAGTATACCTCTTCCGACAGCGTCTTCAGTGCCTATTGTTACGCAGGTCACTATAGGAGCGATAGGTGATATTCTGTTACATAATAGAGTGTACGAGGACGCAGAAAAGCCAGATGGGACTTATTCATTTCATATAATGTTCAAACAAGTCAAAGACATCCTCCTTAAACCGGATATATTGGTAGCTAATCAAGAGTCCATGACAGGGGGAACGGAGCTGGGTTTATCTTCCTATCCGATGTTTAATAGTCCTCATGAGATCGGGGATGCGCTTCAAGATGCAGGTGTGGATTTCGTCACGATGGCAAACAATCACACGATGGATAAGAAAGAAAAGGGTATATTAAGTGCCATTGCTTATTGGGATAAAATTGGCATGGCGCACACAGGGGCATATAAATCGCAAGCTGATCGCGACCAAATCCGTACAATGACCAAAAATGATATCACGTTTGCATTTCTAGCCTACACCTATGGAACCAATGGAATCCCTGTCCCAGAGGACAAGTCGTATCTAGTTAATCTAATTAAAGAAGACCTCATGAAACAAGATATTGGGCGGGCTAAAAAACTGGGGGATATCGTGGTAGTCTCAATGCATTGGGGGATTGAGAATCAAACAGAACCCAACGCTGAGCAATTGCGGTTAGCCAAGCTATTAGCAGATTGGGGCGTTGATATCGTTATTGGCACTCATCCCCACGTGCTACAGCCATTTGCTTGGATTCAAAGAGTCGATGGGCATAAAACCTTTGTCATGTACTCGCTCGGGAACTTTCTTTCCGCACAAAGTGAACTACTGCAATGGATTGGGGGGATGGGGGCAATAACCGTTGTCAAAATACAGGATGGAGACAGGTTCAGTATTGAACTGAAATCTCCTGCCTTTACCCCAACCTTTAACTATTCGAAAAAATATCATGATTATCAAGTTATTCCAATGGTACATTTGGATGATCAGCACTTAACGAATGCCAAGCAGCAATTAGATAAGACAAAAACGCATATGAAGAAATTCATTCCAGATTTGCTCTACCCCTAAGGAGACATTAATCGCAGATGCTACCCATTGATTCACTGCTTCCTGCACTAAAGGAAACGCTAATCTCTCGTAATTCAGCAGTTCTTGTGGCTGCTCCGGGTGCAGGGAAAACAACAAGAATACCACTGGCACTTATGGATCAGCCATGGCTCTATGAGCATAAACGCATTGTAATGGTTGAGCCAAGACGATTGGCGACACGTAATGCGGCTCGTTACATGGCCTCTATTCTCGGTCAACAAACAGGTGAGACCGTAGGGTATCGAGTTAAACGGGAAACATGTGTGAGTGCAAGTACACAGATTGAAGTGATAACCGAAGGCATTCTCACACGAATGATTCAAACGGATCCTGGACTAACTGGAATTGGGCTTGTGATTTTTGATGAGTTTCATGAACGGAATTTACATACAGATTTAGGACTAGCTCTTTGCCTCCAAACCCAAACACTTTTTCGCGATGATTTACGCATCCTTGTCATGTCAGCAACCTTAGAGGCTGAGCCGGTTGCCTTGCTTTTAAATGGTGCACCCATTCTCCAAAGTGAAGGTCGCGCTTATCCCATTGAAACCCACTATCTGAAGCGAAGTGTTGAAGGACGAATTGAGCATGCTGTTGCGAAGCTTGTATTTCAAGCGCTAAATGAGGAGCAAGGGGATCTGATGGTATTTTTACCAGGTGTTGGAGAAATCAGACGGGTAGAGTCATTGTTGAACGACTTTCATTTAGACAAAGGGATACGCATCTATCCGCTTCATGGCACCCTGCCACAAGATGCTCAGGATCGTGCTATTGCCCCTAGTTTAGCGAATGAACGCAAAATTGTCTTAACTACCTCGATTGCAGAAACTAGTCTTACCGTTGAGGGTGTGCGGGTAGTCATTGATTGTGGGCTTATGCGGATACCGCGATTCTCACCACGCACGGGCATGTCGCGCTTGGAAACGGTACCTGTTTCCAAGGTGTCAGCTGATCAACGACGTGGTCGATCGGGACGTCTTGGACCTGGGGTCTGTTATCGGTTATGGACAGAGCAGGAAGATCACAGGCTGCCTTTGCAAGGCAAACCTGAGATATTAGAAGCAGATCTAGCCCCGCTAGCATTGGAGCTTGCAGCCTGGGGGGTATCAGGTCCCAATGAACTGCAATGGCTAGACTCACCTCCCGAGGGAGCCTATTTACAAGCTAGTTCGCTGCTGAAGCAGTTGGGGGCATTAGATGAAGCAGCCCGTATTACGAACCATGGAAGAAAAATGGTGGAAGTGGGCTTGCATCCACGTTTAGCCCATATGATTGTTCGCGCAGGTGAGCTTGGGTTGGGAGGATTAGCTTGTGAGTTGGCTGCCCTGTTGAACGAGCGCGATATTATTCAGAAAGATCCCGATGCTGCGAATATCGATTTGAAATTACGTGTAGAGATCATTCGGCGTTATGCAAGCGAGGGGAAATCTCTTGAAACAGCTTACGGGTTTAGCTTAAATCAAAATGCTTGCAGGCAAGTCCTGATTGAAACCCAACATTGGAAAAGGACTTACGGATTTCATTTGGGCACCACCCTTGCGGAAAACGATTTAGATCAATGTGGCATTCTGCTGGCACTTGCTTATCCCGACCGGATTGCAGTGCGTAAAGCAACGGGACGTTATCTTCTGCGTAGTGGTCGTGGTGCATATCTTACTAATTTACAGCAGCTCTCCCAAGCAGAATATTTGGTAGCCGCAGAGCTGGACGATAAAGGGATAGAAAGCCGAATATGGCTTGCAGCGGAATTATCTTTAGTAGATTTGGAAAAGTATTTCAAGGAGCAAATTGAAGTCGAGAGTAGCATCACCTGGGATCATGAGACGATGTCTGTTAAGGCAAGAAAGCTAGTACGTTTAGGTGCGATTATTTTTAGAGATGTCCCTTTACCTAACCCACCTGCTGAAGTGATGGCTAACGTATTGTTGCAAGGGATTGCAGAGGAGGGGCTGGACATCCTGCCCTGGACCCGAGCAGCCCGTCAATTGCAGCAGCGTATCCTCTGCATAAGCCAGAACAACCCAGACTGGCCTGAAGCTTCCGATGATGCTTTGCTGCATTCCATCCAAGATTGGCTAGCCCCACATTTGCATGGGAAGAAAAATCGGGATGATCTACAGAGATTACAGCTGTTGGATATCCTGCAGAATATGTTATCATGGGAACAAAGAAGAGAATTGGATGTTTTTGCACCTACGCATCTCGTTGTTCCAAGCGGTTCTCATCTTCCCATTGATTATAGTGATCCGACGGCACCCTTTGTGGCAGTGCGTCTACAGGAGATGTTTGGACATGCGGAAACACCACACATAGCTAAAGGGAGAGTAGCGTTAACCCTTCACTTGTTATCGCCAGCTCAGCGTCCAGTTCAGGTGACACGCGACTTAGCGAGCTTTTGGCACAATGCCTATTTTGAGGTGAAAAAAGATCTAAAAGGGCGTTATCCCAAGCATTATTGGCCTGATGATCCACTTTGTGCACTTCCGACAAATCGAACACGCCCGCTTAAAAATAAATGAAACCGAGGTGATCCTACAAATGAACATCATTATTCAGAAGGCTGTTATGACGTATAGTAAAGAAACTGGCTATGTGGGAAATGTTGAATTTCGAGTCGATACGCATAAAGAGCCATACGAAATAACCGTGTATAGCAAGAACCAAAAAGAATGGAGCTATGGATTACATTTTTTAAACGCGTCAGGCAGCGAGGAAGAAATTTTTGCGGTGGAGGAACTGCTAGACGATAGTGATGAGGCTTTCGATCTATTGGTGAATGCTGCAAAGGCTGCTTTGGCAGGCTAGATAAATTTGGATCCTACCCTTGAAACGATCTGCTTGATTTTAGCAGAATCGTTTTTTTGGCCTATCCGAAAATATGAAATTTCAATATATGTACATACAAGTTTGAAGAGTGGTATAATCAAGCATATTAAGGCTAGCTAAATTTGATTTGAGGTGAACCATGAAAGACAAACAGATGCCTAAATATTTACAGTTGAAGCGAGAGATTCTTTCTTGGCTGCATTTAGGGCGGTTGAAGCCTGAAGAGCAAATGCCTTCAGAAAACGAAATCGCTGAGCAATTTCAAATGAGTCGTCAAACGGTACGTCAAACCTTTGGAGAATTGGAGCAGGAGGGATGGTTATTCCGGGTTCAGGGTAAGGGAACCTTTGTCTCGAATCCGCAAGCCCAAAAGGCGCAAGCTGTTCAAACAATCGGGGTTTTGACTACCTATATTTCAGATTACATCTTTCCCCATATTGTGCGAGGAGCTGAGGGAGCTTTGCGTGATAAGGGCTATCGTTTGGTGCTTTCCAGCACAGATAATGACAAGGAGAAGGAAAAAGAGAACTTGACCATGATGATGAGCCAACCCTTGAGTGGACTGATTATCGAACCAACGAAAAGTGCTGAAGGTAATCCCAATTTAAGCTATTATCTCTCACTGGATTATCAGAAAATTCCTTATATTATGATCAATGAGTGTTATCCGGAAATGGATTGTCCCTATGTAAAAATCGATGATGAATCAGGGGGATTTCTTGCAACAGAGCATTTAATTCAACTGGGACACCGTCGAATTTCTGGGTTTTTTAAAACAGATGATTTACAGGGTGTGAACCGATTGAAAGGCTTTATGCGAGCGCACCACCAGTACGAAATCCCACTTCTACCGGAAATGGTTATTAACTATTCATCTGAGGAAAGATATACTAAACCAAACGAAATGGCCATGTACGTGTTGGGACTTGCAGAGAACCGACCGACAGCGTTTGTTTGCTATAACGATGGTCTTGCAGTAAATCTTTTAGAGGTCATTAGAAAGCTTGGTTTATCTGTACCAGAGGATCTTTCAATGGTTGGCTTTGATGATTCTAATTTAGCAACAGCTACCGAGGTAAAGCTGACCACACTGACACATCCCAAAACAGAAATGGGCGTAGCGGCAGCCGAAATATTAATCGCTATGATTGAGGGGAAAACCAAGGAGCAAGCCTCGCGGCAACGCATTTTTACACCAGAGCTGATCATACGCACCTCAACAACGAAAATATAAATGTCTCTGGAAAACTTGTACGTACATGTGTATAATATGCAATAGATCATATTTTGAGAAGTAGAAGGGAGCGTATATATCTTGTTGAAAAAACTGAAACATGCCGTGCTAGAAGCTAATTTAGATCTACCTAAGTATCGTCTAGTAACGTTTACTTGGGGAAATGTAAGTGGGATCGATCGGGAAAAAGAGCTAGTCGTGATTAAACCAAGTGGGATCCCTTACGATGAACTGAAAGATGAGGATTTGGTTGTAGTAGATTTGGAGGGTAATGTGATTGAAGGAAAGCTTAAACCTTCATCGGATACCCCAACGCATCTTGCACTTTATAAAGCTTTTCCTAGCATCGGAGGGATCGTACACACTCATTCGCCCTGGGCTACAAGCTGGGCACAAGCGGGAAGAGGAATACCCGCTTTAGGTACAACGCATGCTGATTACTTCTATGGTGAAGTGCCCTGTACGCGCCAAATGACAGAAGCGGAAATCAAAGGCGCATATGAATTGGAAACAGGAAATGTCATTATTGAAACGTTCAAAGAGCTCAATCCGGCACAAGTCCCGGGTGTATTAGTAAATTGTCATGCTCCATTTAGCTGGGGGACGGATCCACACAACGCTTTACATAATGCTGTTGTACTTGAAGAGGTTGCCAAGATTGCTTATCGCACTTTCACCCTGCAGCCATCCGTTGAAGCAATGAATCAAACACTTTTGGATCGTCATTTTTTAAGAAAACATGGTGGAGCTGCTTATTACGGGCAAAATTAATCCAATTCGGAAGGATGTCAAAAAAGTGGCTAAAAAATATGCAATTGGTGTCGATTATGGTACGGAATCTGGACGTGCATTACTTGTAGATTTATCGAATGGAGCTGAGGTTGCAACGCATGTTACTCCATATCCGCATAAGGTGATTGACGAAGTATTGCCGAACTCTGGCAGGAAATTAGAGCCGGATTGGGCCTTGCAGCACCCTGCTGATTATATTGAAGTTCTGAAACGCTCTGTACCTGCCGTAATCAAGGAAGCGGGGATTGATCCAACAGATGTTATTGGACTTGGCATTGATTTTACCGCCTGTACTATGCTGCCTATCGATGCGAATGGCGCGCCTTTATGCTTTGACGAAGCGTTGAAGGATAACCCACATGCTTGGGTTAAGCTCTGGAAGCATCATGCCGCACAGGATGAAGCAAACTTAATCAATGAAATTGCCGCAAAACGTGGAGAAGGCTTTTTACCTCTCTATGGCGGGAAAATATCCTCGGAGTGGATGATTGCGAAGATCTGGCAAATTTTAAATGAGGCTCCAGAGATTTATGATCGCACGGATCTATTTCTTGAAGCGACGGACTGGGTTATTTTTTCTTTGACTGGCACTAAGCTTCGTAATAGCTGTACGGCAGGCTATAAAGCGATATGGCACAAACAAAATGGCTATCCCAGCCGAGAATTTTTCAAAGCCTTGGACCCACGCCTGGAAAACCTAACTACAACTAAGCTGCGCGGCGATGTTGTTCCTCTAGGCACAAAAGCAGGAGGATTAACAGCAGAAATGGCCGCACTTCTTGGCCTGAAGGCAGGTACAGCCATTGCTGTCGGGAATGTGGATGCACATGCTGCTGTTCCTGCAGTTGGTGTTGTGACACCTGGAAAGCTTGTCATGGCGATGGGGACTTCGATTTGCCACATGCTTCTGGGTTCAGAGGAAAAGCAAGTTGAAGGGATGTGCGGTGTTGTAGAAGACGGCATTATTCCGGGTTACTTGGGATATGAAGCTGGACAGTCAGCAGTTGGTGACATTTTTGCATGGTATGTAGATGAAGCAGTTCCCGCTTATGTTAAAGAAGCAGCCCAAAAAGAAGGCATCAGCGTACATGAATGGCTAGAGCAACGCGCTGCTGCTTACAAACCGGGAGAAACGGGGTTGCTTGCGCTCGATTGGTGGAATGGGAATCGTTCCGTTCTGGTAGATACGGATCTAACTGGCTTAATCGTTGGATTTACCTTATTAACCAAGCCGGAGCAAATTTATCGTACACTCCTTGAAGCTACAGCATTTGGTACGCGTAAAATTGTGGATGCTTTCCACGGAAATGGTGTCGAAGTCAATGAATTGTATGCGTGTGGCGGCTTACCGCAACGTAACCGTTTACTCATGCAAATCTATGCGGACGTAACCAATCGCGAAATCAAAATCGCAGATTCCACACAAACACCTGCTCTTGGAGCAGCTATGTTTGGCGCAGTAGCTGCAGGAGCGGAACAAGGCGGATTTGCTTCTGTCGTAGAAGCAGCCGAGCAAATGGCGCGTGTCCGCGCAGAAACATTTAAACCGATTCCAGAAAATGTCGCAGTCTACGAAAAGTTATACGAGGAATACAGCAAGCTGCACGATTATTTTGGTCGCGGTGAAAATGATGTAATGAAGCGTCTAAAAGCAATTAAAGAAGCAACACTTTCCTAAATTAGCAAGAAAAAATACGTATTTCTCAGGAAAAAATAAGCATTCATCTGCCAGGGAGGCCATATCATGTTAATCGTAAAACCGTATCAATTCTGGTTTGTAACTGGAAGTCAGCATCTGTATGGACCTGAAACATTAGAAGAAGTCGCTCAGCATTCTACGCAAATCGCACAAGGCTTGGATCAAGATCATTTAATGCCATATAAAGTGATTTTTAAGCCTGTTTTAACTGGACCTGATGCTATACGTAAACTTATTATTGATGCAAACTCCGATGATTCCTGTGCGGGCATTATTACCTGGATGCATACTTTTTCACCTTCCAAGATGTGGATTTCCGGACTTTCGATCTTAAACAAGCCGTTGCTTCACTTTCATACCCAATTCAATCGCGATATTCCATGGGCAACAATCGATATGGATTTCATGAATACGAATCAATCTGCACATGGTGACCGTGAGCATGGATTTATCGGTGCTAGAATGGGTATTTCGCGTAAGGTGATAACAGGGTATTGGGAAGATCAAGCTGTTCGCTTACGGATCGGAGATTGGATGAACACGGCTGTTGCTTTTACAGAGAGCCGTCAGCTAAAAGTAGCTCGCTTTGGCGATAACATGCGTCAAGTGGCTGTAACGGAAGGCGATAAAGTCGAAGCTCAAATCAAATTTGGTTGGGAAGTCAATGGCTACGGAGTTGGAGATCTGGTCGACTATATCTCAAAAGTGACGGACACACAGGTCAATCAATTATTTGATGAATATACGCAAAAATATGAAATTGCAACCGAAGGACTTAAGGATGGTTCCACGCGTAATTCTATTCTAGAACAAGCACGAATTGAGCTTGGCATGAAAGCTTTTCTCGAAGCAGGAGGCTTCGGCGCGTTTACCACGACATTTGAAGATCTTCATGGCATAAAACAGCTTCCGGGTCTTGCGGTACAGCGTCTTATGGAAGCAGGCTATGGCTTCGGTGGTGAAGGCGATTGGAAAACGGCGGCATTTACACGTGTGATGAAAATCCTCGCTGGAGGTAGAGGCACTTCCTTCATGGAGGATTATACGTATCACCTTGAACCGGGCAATGAGCTAGTGCTTGGTGCACACATGCTTGAAATATGCCCAACCATTGCATCCAATCGACCCAAAATTGAAGTGCATCCTTTAGGTATTGGTGGAAAAGAAGACCCGGCAAGAATGGTTTTCGATTGCGGTGCAGGAAACGCCATTGTTGCTTCCTTAGTTGATATGGGCACTCGTTTTCGCTTGATAGTCAATGTGATCGATGCAGTAGAACCTCAGCAAGAAATGCCTAAGCTGCCAGTAGCACGGGTGCTTTGGAAACCACAGCCTTCCTTGCGTGATTCGGCAGAAGCCTGGATTCTGGCAGGAGGTGCTCATCATACTGTTTTTTCCTATGTGGTATCGGTTGAACAGTTGGAGGATTGGGCAGAAATGGCTGGGATTGAGTGTATAGTTATTAATAAGGATACGAAGCTGCATGCTTTTCAGAATGAGCTTAGATGGAATGAGATTGCATGGCGTTTAAAGTAAGCTTGACTCATAGAAACCAGAAACCTTGAAGGGCAAGATTAGCCTTTGAGGTTTTTTTTCATGCGATATGGTATTCTATTTAGGAAACATAGGCTGAGCCTGCTGATTTTCACTTTGATCAATTATTATATAGGTTCGCAGAGTAAGCTGTTTCACACATCGATTATGGATGTTCCATTGCATTGGGTTTATTGGCTTATCTTTTGGCTATTAGCTAATTCCTATATGATTGCCCGTCTTGGTTCAAGCTGGATGCCCAAAGCTGTCTCGCAATTTATTAAAATTGTTGGCTCATATTGGTTTGCGATTATGACTTATGGGCTTCTGCTTTTGCCAGTGATTGATCTTGTATCGGGTCATACCCACAGGGGGCAGATGACTCCCTTCCACTGGATAACAAAACGAATAAACGAGCTGGATTGGGGTTACTTAAAAAAAGGCAATAGGCATACCATTGTTTCGTCCGGTTTCGGTTCATGGGGACCGCCAATTCGTCTCGGAAGCCGCTCAGAAATTATCGAAATCATCATTCAATTTAAACCTCCAGTCTGATTTTGCGATATGATTGGAAGGATAATCGAAAACAACCCTAACGACACTATGTCAAGATAGATTAGAGAGATCTATTCACTATCGCTATACGAATGGGAGAGAGGAGGTTCCTCATGACCTTAACACCTGGGAAATTAGGCTTTATTATCATCCTAACTGTTTTTGGTCTGGGTATAGCTTATTTTTTGAAAATTCCCTTAGTGATTGGTTTTTTTGCTGGTTTAGCGGCATTGATCTATTTCACCAAACGAAGTGGGTTTACAATGCTGTACATCAGACATAGTATGTGGAAGGGGATCTCGCATACGAAGGAAGTGTTATGGATTTTGCTGCTTGTGGGGCTGCTTATCCCAGCACTGACTGCGTGTGGTACAATTCCATATCTAATTGATACGGGGTTGGCATATATGAATCCCGCTTATTATTTAACGATAGCCTTCATCTTTACAGCAGTGGTTTCGATGATTCTGGGTACGTCGATGGGCACCTTAAGCTCAGTGGGAATTCCGTTAATGGGAGCGGGTGCGCTGCTGCAGGTTTCATCGCCATTATTAGCAGCGGCTATTGTAAGCGGTGTGTTTGTGGGAGATCGAACATCGCCTTTCTCTAGCGCCAATCAGCTGGTTGCTGCCTCTACCGGCACAACCGTACGCAAACAATTTCGATATTTAGCACCAACTACAGTAATGGCTTTGATTGCTTCTTTGCTCTTTTTTTCTTGGCAGGATCGAAGTGGTTCGTGGCATTTAACTAAGAAGCTATTGGAGCATCAAACATATGCGCTGTTTTTTCAGTATTCATTTTGGTTGTGGGCACCAATCGGGATTTTGCTTGTGGCAATGCTGTTACGGTTAAAGACCAAGTACTGTTTCCTCTTATCCATTGCGAGTAGTCTATTAATCGGAAGTATTCTTCAAGACATTTCTTTTCGAGCCTGGATGGACTTTTTATGGAACGGTTTCTCCATGGTGGGACTATCAACCTTGCATAGTAAGGGATTATTCAGCATGCTGGATTTGATCGCGCTCATCATGATGACAGGTGCTTTTAATGGCATTCTTGAAGAAACAAAATTCATTCAGCCTTATATGCTCCGTTTGTTTGGGAAATCACCTTTAATGGGTGTTGCCACGCTAAGAACAGTACTTTTTGGGCTTGCGCTTGCCTTGCTTTCTTGTACACAAACCTTGCCGATCATGATGTCAGGGCGTAATATATTGCCTGTTTGGAGCACACGGTTTCGCAATGAGCATCTAGCACGTGTTGTCGCAGATGCGCCGCTCGTTTTAGCCGCATTAGTACCATGGAACATGATAGCTATTCTTTGCGGGACTATTGTGGGGGTGCCTGTGGAGCAGTACATGCGATATGCGATATTTCTCTGGATTTTGCCGCTGCTAACGCTGTCCGTTTCATTTAGTCTTGATTACTTGCTAAAGAAGGAGGTAAAAGCATGAGGGAGCAGACAGCATTATTGATCATCGATGCTCAAACGGCGATGTTTACGTATGAGGATGCCAAGCTTTATAACGAACAGCCGGTTTTAGCTAACTTAGTTCGTTTAATAGAGAAGGCTCGATTATCGGACATACTCGTTATTTTTATTCAACATACCAGCTTAAATGAAACGGATGAATTTTATAAAGGGAGGTTGACTTGGGAGATTTACCCAGTGCTTGCTCCAAGGTTAGACGAGCTTGTGATCCCAAAAACCACTTGGGATGCTTTTCATTTAACTAGCCTAAACGACGAGCTTCAGAAGCGGAATATTCATAGCTTAATTATTGCTGGCATGCAGACTGAATATTGTCTGGACACATCCTGCAGACGAGCCTTCAGTATGGGATATGAGAGTGTCTTGGTGTCAGATGCCCACAGTACGTTTGATAGTAAAACGCTTTTAGCTTCTCAGATTATTCAGCATCATAATGGAGTTATTGGCGGTCGTTTTGCTCGATTAAAAACAACAAGCGAAGTGATAGAGGCAGAAATGGGAATGTAATGGGGGGTTGTTACGTTAGCTTTGGGTGCACAGGTCACAGCTTCATTGAGTGTTGAGTAATCTGGCATATAGAGCTGCTTTCCTTTGTGTTATAATAAGAGTCACCATCAGTAGAGGAGCTGGAGAGAATGAAATCTTTTTTAGCGGATAAGGAACAGACCTTTGCCGAAATGTTAAAGGAGTTATATACGTTTTACCCAAAACAAGATATTTTGTTGGCCGTTATTCAATTACTTCGTAGTGTGAAAACGATCCCTGTAGAACTATCCGAGGTAGAAGCAGCGTTGAATGCTGTACTTAAAAAAACGGAAACCTTTTCTGTCTTATTAACTTTAATGGAGCTAGAAAAAAGGACGGAAATTGACCCGGTTTTACAAGAAAGCATGAAACACCCATCCTATAATCAGCATCGTACGATAGCTTTAAATATTTGTCATATGTACAGCTCTGGAGCTGTGAGCTTTTTTGGTTATGTGGATTGTACGTTCCGCAGCTTTTTTCCGCAGAAACATCCCAAGAGCTTTATAGCTAAAGGGGTTTGCGCCTTAATAGCATCTACAGCTGAGGTTCTCGTAACGGGCATTGTCGAAGATTATACAGAAGAGAATTTGGCCATGCTGTTACGACGTGGAGTTACTTTAAACCACATTGCCGATATGGTGCTTACTTTGCAAAAGCCTTATAATGTTGGTCTGACATTAGAGGATTGTAAAGTACATGTGTTAGGGGTGCTTCGTAAACAGCAAACCTTTCATACCATCCAATTATGTGTGCAAATTGATGAAGGTGTTGAGCAAGATGAGTTTGAGGCTCAATTCCAAGCTATTGTTGCGAATGATGAAGGCTTATATGGGGTAGATGAAGCGGTTAATATTTCGATTTCGATGATGTACGGGATGATTGCGATCACGAATTTTGGTTATTTGGATAAAACAAAACCGGGGATTATTGGAGAGCTGGATAAGGATCATTCGAACGGGAAATGCAACACTTTTCTGGATGATACCGTTTGTGCATTAGTTTCAGCTAGCTGTGCAAGGCTTGCCCATAATCAAATCAATACACAATCTAAGCCCATTTATGATTAGAATCCGATCGATTAAAATAAAGCTTTCTCAAAAAGAGCAAGTATAGGAGTTTATGATGAGGGATGTTATTGTTGTTGGCGCGGGTCCATGTGGATTATCCGCTGCTATAGAATTACAGAAAATCAATCGACAAACGCTGATTATAGAGAAGAATTCAATCGTTCATTCGATTTTTATGTATCCCACCTATATGTCATTTTTTAGTACACCTGAATTATTGGAGATCGGGGATCTTCCTTTCAATACTCCGAATGAGAAGCCGACGCGTACGGAGGCGTTGGTGTATTATCGAAATGTGGCCAAGCATTATAAGCTAACCATCCAGCCTTATGAAGCAGTAACTGCTATCACTAAGGTAGAGGACTATTTTCTAGTTGAAACGGTCAATAGATTTCAAGAACAGACTTCTTATGAAGCACGTAATGTCGTCATTGCATTGGGATATTTTGAACAGCCGAATTTACTTGGTATTCCGGGTGAAAGCCTTTCTAAAGTGACTCATTACTTCCGCGAAGCACATCCTTATACGGGCATGAAGGTTGCGATTATTGGAGGCAGCAATTCTGCAGTGGATGCGGCTTTAGAGCTCGTGCGTGTTGGGGCAGATGTAACGGTTATATATCGCGGAGCTAGCTTTTCTGCGAATATTAAGCCGTGGGTTCGGCCTTTGTTCGAAAGTATGGTGAAGAAAGGTACGATTCGAATGCTGTTTGAGTCCCGAGTGTCTCAGATTGATCCACAAAGCATAACGATTCAAAGCAGCACAGACACCCATATCCTCGAGAATGATTTTGTGCTCGCACTAACGGGTTTCCGACCGAATCGTAAGCTGCTGGAGGAAGCAGGTGTCCATATGCAGCCAGGTGGAGACAAGCCTGTTCATAATCCGGAAACGATGGAAACCAATATTACAGGCTTATACATAGCGGGTGTAATCGCATCTGGTGAGAATGCGAACGAAGTATTTATCGAAACGGGTCGATTTCATGGCAAGCTCATTGCACAAGACCTTGCGGAAGCTGGAGCATTTATCTAATGAGTTGCATGAGTCTCTTTCTAAGTTTAGTATATAAGTACTAAATAAGATTTAGAAAGGGAACTTACCTGAATGAATAATACCAATATCTTTAAAATACCCTTTAAAATTCAAGTTGGACAAGACCTAACCGTACGTGGAGAAACAAAGGCACTCCACGATCAGGTGAAGAAACCAATATTGCTAATCAGTCACGGCTTCAAGGCTTTTAAAGATTGGGGCTTTTTTCCTTATATTACGGATTGGTTTGCCATGCATGGATTTTATACAATTCATTTCAACTTTTCACGAAATGGAGTTAATCAAATCGATTTCGACGAGTTGGATAAATTCGCCGAGAATACCTATTCACAAGACCAAATGGACTTAGATGCCATTGTGAAACAGATAAAAGCAGGAGGTTTACCGCAAATGGAGTTGGCAGACCAGGAGTGTATTTATTTACTTGGTCACAGCCGCGGCGGGGCGAATAGTCTGATTTATGCGTTAGATCACAGAGAAATTAGAGCTGTCGTGACGTGGAATGGAAGTGCTAATCCGAATATATTCGACGAAGCCTTTGAAGCGGAGGTTAGGGAAAAAGGAATCGCATATACAGAGAATGCCCGAACCAAACAACAAATGCCGATTAAAGCTGCTTTTTTTGATGACTTAACCGCAAACCGTGAACGCTTTAATATCATTGAGCGCTTTGCGAATCTACCTATTCCAGCATTGATCCTCCAAGGGGATAAAGATTTTAATCGGTTATTATTCGGAGCGAATAAATTACGTGAAGCTGCCCCACATCAAACACATCGGAGTATAGCAGGGGGTACCCATACGCTGGGAGCCGTACATCCGTTTGCTGGTACAACACCTTATTTGGAAGATGCTTTAATACAAACATATGAATTTTTAACAAATCTGATATACTGAAGTAATCTACTAATTTTTATATAGAAAGGTTGGTCAAGTGAATGAGTACATCCGAGAATCAAGCATTACATCCAGGAATGCACCTATCTGAAGAAGTAAAAATTAATCGTAACCCAGAACATGAGATTAGTCCGCTTTTTCTGAATCGTTGGTCACCGCGCTCTTTCACATCTCAACAAATAACGGATGCAGATTTGCAGCGAATTTTGGAGGCAGCTCGTTGGGCACCTTCATCAAACAATTTACAACCATGGCGTTTTTATGTAGCAAAGAATGAGGCGCAACTAGGGGTATTCAAGCAATTTATCTTGCCCTTTAATCGTGTTTGGACGGATAACGCGCCTCTACTGGTGTTATTAGCATCAGCTAAATTGACTCCTAAGGGTGATCCCAATGGTGCACATGCATTTGATACGGGAGCAGCTTGGGCTCATATAGCGTTACAAGCCATGCTGCTTGGATTAATTACTCATGCAATAGGTGGCTTTGATCGCACTAAAGCACGTGAGCTATTGAACATTCCAGAGGATTTAGACATTCATGCGATTGTCGTTATTGGTTATCAAGGGGAGAAAGAAGCATTAAACGTGGCCTTGCAGGAACGAGAAAAGCCAAACCAGCGCAATCCATTAGCAGATAGTATTGTCGAATGGAAGGTTTATTAATAACTTAGACAAACAATAATAGATTGTATGGACCAAGTGTTTTCGCACTTGGTCTTTATTAAAGGCTGTTTTTTCACATTATTTCAAGTCATTACAAGTAGGGAAAAGAAAGCAACAATCTATACGAAAACGGCCTTATTAAATAATGTTATCGTCCTCTTAAGACTTCATCCTTGGGCAAGAATACAGTTAGTAACCCAATAAGCGGCAAATAAGCGCATACTTTCATAATAAAAGCGATGCTGGTTTCATCAGCTAAATAACCTAAAATTGCAGAGCCGAGACCGCCCAGGCCAAAAGCAAGTCCAAAAAATAAACCAGAGACAAGACCGACCCTGCCAGGAAGCAGCTCTTGGGCATAAACGACAATGATTGAGAAAGCCGAAGACAGTATAAAGCCCGCAAATACACATAAGACACCTGACCAGAAAAGATTGGCATAGGGAAGCATAATCGAAAAGGGAGCCGTACCAAGAATGGAAAGCCAAATGATTTTCCGACGTCCAAAACGGTCAGCTAAAGGTCCGCCAATAAATGTTCCAACAGCTGCGGAAACCAAAAATGCAAAGAGAAATAACTGTGCATGTTTAACGGTAATGCCGTAATCCCCGATAAGATAGAAAGAATAAAAGCTGGTAATGCTAGAGGTATACACATTTTTTGAAAATACAAGCAAAATCAATATCGTTAATGCCCATCCAATTTGGCGTCTGGAAAGTAGATTTTTTGTCTCAACAACCTTTGTTTTAACTTTTTTTCTTGATGCCAAATTTTGTCTACTATACCAACCCGCTACGAAAAACTGAATAATGATAGCTGTCCCGGCTGCAAAGGTAAACCAGATAACGCCAAATTGACCTAAAGGGATAAATATAAATGCAGTCATAACAGGTCCTAATGAGCTGCCTGTGTTCCCGCCAACTTGGAAAATAGATTGTGCTAATCCGCGTTTTTGTCCAGCTGCCATATAAGCTACTCTTGAGGCTTCCGGATGAAAGATCGCGGAACCGACACCAACAGAAATGACAGACAGCAGGACGAATCCGTAATTAGGCGCTATGGCCAGTATTATAATGCCAAGTAATGTAAAGCATACACCGATCGGTAATATGTAAGGCTTCGGGTGTTTATCTGCATACATGCCAATCATGGGCTGTAATACGGATGCGGTGATATTCATGAAAAATGCAATCAATCCGATTTGTGCGAAATTAAGAGATAGGGAATCCTTAAGTACTGGGAAAAGTGCTGAAATACTTGATTGCATGGAATCGTTTAATAAGTGAACGATGCTGATAGCAAATAGTATTGGATAAACGGTTGCGTTAATAGGCAAATCTTTGGCGATAGCTTTGGACATGTGTAATTTCCTTTCTAAGCTTAAAGCTTGTCGGCGACAGATTTCATTTTTTGGGCGATGGAAGCATTGATGTCACGGCGGTCATCGATTTTAATTGATGTAGATACACGTGCTGCACCATTTAAGAAGGGGACTTCATGTAAGCGGCGAATGATTTGCAGCAATTCATCCAACTTTCCTTCTATAATCGTACTCATTGCAGTGAGTTCGAATGTAATGGACTCCGGGGCATTTTCAAGTTCTTTAACAAGATTGGCTACATAGCTGCTCAAGCTTGTAGATTGGGTTCCGATTGGAATAATAGTCACTTCCGCGATAGCCACATAAAATCTCCTCGTATTTCTCAATTTTAAATTCTATCTTACCACTTAGCACTGCAAAAAAAAATCCTTTTTTTAATCACTCATTTTCTAAACTCTCATGATTAAACCCAAACACCGTCCTTGAGGGAGCAATGTTTGGGTTTATAGGAGTCGTTTTTAATTTTTGACAATTGAAACATCATCGATTTGAAACGATGTTCGACCTGGAGAATCCACATAAAATCCGATATCGAGCTGTCCATTGGTTACCTTAACCGTACTATTGATTGCAGAATACGCGGTTGAGGCGTTTATATTTCTATAGACGGTCGCGCCTCCAAAATGCCCTAGTTCCATACGGACAGTAGTTGGAATTCCACCGTAAACTCTTTCTTTCACCCAGGCAGAGACTGTATAACTGCCATTATCTAGCCCTGTTAATAATTGGTGAACACTTTGCTTGAACGGTGCATGATCGTAAAAATATAGTTTATACTTGCCGTTATGAGCCTCAAATGAATCAACACCAAACGCAGGCGCTTGCCCGTTTGGGTGCCATTCTTTCCAGCCATTGATATTATTTGACTCAAAACCAGCATTTTGAATGATGTTTGCTATTCCCGAAGGTGTTTTGTCCAATTGGATATAGTCTAAATTAATCGCGCCTTTATCCGCATTGGTACGTTCGATTGTAATTAAATTAACTCCCTTTTTTAAGGTGATCGTATCGGATTTATTCGCCCAGGTATCCCAATTCGGGAGATTAGGGAAGGCAACGGGTTTGGCTGCTTGAACAGAATGACCTAGCTCATCCTTTACTCCAACTTTCATTGTGCTCGTTAAGCCCTTAGAGTTAGCATAACGGTAGGTAATAGGAAAACTTCCATCAGAAGGCACCTCTACTGCGTAGACTATTTTTGCGCCTACATTCCCAAGGCCATCCACAAAGCCAAAGCCAGAATATCCTTTATGGTTATTATTAAAGTGTGTTCCGCCTAACCAGGCGGCAACTTCAGATTGATATCGGATTTCCGAACCCATTGGAGAGACTTGAATGACACTAGATGCATGCGCGTTTAGCTTAGGATAATAGCTAGATAGTGAACCCAGACTCGCATTGGTCCATAAATCCTGAGTGCTTGCCGAACCACTTAATCCGAGATCTGCTATATAATCGACGGAACGGGTTTGGGTAGTATCAGTCCGATTAAACAACCCAACAACCCAGCTGCCATCTGGAAGCTGCCCTAACCATTTTTCGGAATCTCTAGCAGTGGGATCGCTGCTAAATGGATTCCCATTCTTATAATAGGGTTTACCCACAAAGCCTTGATTATGCAAATTCAGCATGTTCGCATTTTTATAGAAACTGCCATAAGGGCCGATTGTGGAATACTGGTCTGTAATGGCAATGGGTGATCCAGCCATAGTAAATAAATTAATAATTGTTCTACGTTCATCGTCATTGTTAAACGTGTTCATGCGGATAAAATCACCATCAAGGATCATATTCGAGCCTCTGCCAGCAATATCCGAAAAACCTGTAAAGCCCATAAATGGATTTGCCCATTGGGACCAAGTATCCAGCCAATTTTGTCGTTGACCACTTAAGTTTTGCCATCCGCCTTTAGCTAAATCCTCATTGATGCGAACCATATCTCCATAAAGAATTTCATTGGCTCCATGATTATTAAGATGAGGCATAACGAGACTTAACTCCATCTCATTGCCGGCTGCTTCATGCATCCATTTTAACGCTAACTTGTACTTATCCGTACCGTGGTTTATACCTTTATAATACCCTTTGTCAGTACCTGATTCATACCACGATAGAAAATCAATACGTAGAAATGTAATCCCCATTTTTTTAAAATAATTGATGTAACCCTTAACGTATTCTTCAGCACCCGGTTTCGTTACATCAAGCCAGTAAAGATCCTTATTGAATGCATCCTTAGAACTAGCGATATCCTTTACCAGATATTTGGTTCCAACTACCTTTTTGGAAGGATCGGAAGCAGCACTGCGAGTAACCCAAAGCGGATTGTAATACATGCCTAGATCTAAGCCTTTATCCTGCACATAATTTGCCCAATAAACCCAATCGTGTGTCCAATTATCATTATGCTTCAAGATGTATCCGTTTGCATTAGTTTGCTGTGCTTGCTCAATCCAGCCATCAGCAGTAACCATCTTATAACCGAAAGTCTTGTAATCTTGGGCAATCCAATCGACATTCTTCTTCCATTCTTGTTCATTCATAGGGGAATCGTGTGTATATTGATATTCATAAGTGCTCCAATATAAAGGACCTGTACCATTCTGTGTAAATTGACTTTCTCGAGCAAGCGCTGGTGTTGCCGTCAAAGCTCCAGACAAGATTAGACTCATGCCTATCATTGCCCATTTGCGAAATTTATTTGTTGTTATCCGTTTTTTCATGGTTTTTTAACTCCTTTCATTCAACACGGATGTTAATTTATGAGTAGTTCTACACCTCTTTAGTTTACAACGAAAGACTCCAAGATCCTATGCTATAATATTACCAAACACAATTGAAATGAGTAAGGAGTCATTGGTATATTTTTTAATCTGGAGAAATATGTCCACATTCCTTAGATTCAATAAGCATATCCTTTACCAAGTGAGCTTTTTTGTAGAGGGCTTTGCATGCTTAATGAAATGGGGGAAACGGTACTATGCTTAGAAAATCAAGGAAACCGCGAATAAAACCATTGAGAATTGTTCAAGTCATTTCGAATTATCCGCAAGCAAGCCGCGTGCCCCCAACCAACCAAGGCGGGACTGAAAAAATAGTGTATGAGTTAACAGAAGAGCTGGTTCACCGTGGACTTGATGTATACTTATATGCTGCAAAAGGAAGTCGAAGCAGTGCGAGACTGATTACTTATCCGAAAAGCTTAAAATCCAAATCCATTGGTTCATTTGTATTAAATACACTTCCCAAACGAGTAGATATCATACATGACCATACCTTCAATTCTGTCCTGGGAAGAACCAAGAATAAGATTCCTACGGTTTGCACCTTACACTTGCCAGCAAAGCATTGGGTGAATAATCCAGTGTATGTAAGTAAACGTGCTCGATTGGTTATGGGGAAAAACAGAGGCTTTTATGTCTATAATGGAATTAATCCTAAGGAGTATCAATATAGTGAGCAAAAACGTGGATATCTGCTTTTTATTGGTCGCATTTTAAGAGAAAAGGGTATTCTTCATGCGCTGGATGTTGCGGACAAAACGAAAAAAAAGCTGATTATCGCTGGACCCATTAAAGATAGAAAGCTTTTTAATTCCAGAATTATCCCAAGAATGAAAAGGAATCCTAATATTCGTTATGTGGGTGCAGTTGGAGGTATTAGGAAGCAGCATCTTCTAAAGCATGCGTCTTGTCTGTTATTTCCTACTATATGGGAGGAACCCTTTGGCTTAGTGATGATTGAGGCAATGGCTTGTGGAACACCAGTACTCGCTTTAAAAAATGGAGCTGTACCTGAGATATTGGCAAAATTCCCAGAATTAATTTGTGAAAATGTTGGGGAAATGGTACGAAAAGTGAAGCAAGCAAATTTCCCGTCCTCTAGGCAGCTTCGCAAATATGTGAGTGAACGATTTACAACAAAAAAAATGACTAATGAATATTTAAGGATTTACTATAGAATACGAAGGAAATCCTGAATTTTTTTAAGATTGGGGGATATTCAGACCGATTTTTTGGTTTCTGTGTGTTATAATATTACTCTTAAATTAATCGCTTGACTCTACCATTGCTTAGGGCAAGTATTCGATGCTGGATCAGGCTTTGGCAAGGGGATTGAGTCGGACCTTGCCTTTCTTTCTTTTCAAGAGTTGTTTAGGTTTCATATATGAGATGGATTAAGGGAAACGGAGTACAGACATGAAAAAATTCAAAAAGTTTTATGTGGAGATTACGAGTGTTTGCAATTTGGCTTGTACCTTTTGCCCACCTACCGAACGAGCGTCTACTTTCATTCAGGTCGATGCATTTAGCAAAATCTTGGACGAGATCAAGCCGCATACAGATTATATCTATTATCATGTCAAAGGGGAGCCGCTGCTGCATCCCAAAATTGATGAATTATTGGATTTAAGCTTTGAAAAAGGCTTTAAAGTCAATATTACAACGAATGGGACCTTGATTAATAAGAATAAGGCCAAAATCATGACGAAGCCCGCGCTGAGACAGATGAATTTCTCTTTACACAGCTTTGATGGCCATGTAGGTTCGATGAATAAACACGGCTATGTGACGGATATTCTATCCTTTGTGAAGGAAGCGTTGAAGAAGACGGATATCATCTTTTCTTTACGATTATGGAATTTAGATAGGGATAATACGACCAATCAAGAACGGAACAAAAATCGGCAAATCCTTGAAATCCTCGAACGTGAATTTAGCTTGGATTATAAAATCGAAGAGAAATTCGTCCGCGGAAGTGGGCTTAAGCTTACGGATCGGGTTTATTTAAATCAAGATCATGAGTTTCAATGGCCAGCACTTAAGGAAAAAGCAGATGAAGGTAAAGGCTTTTGTCATGGACTGCGCAATCAAGCTGCCATTCTCTCCGATGGAACTGTGGTTCCTTGTTGCTTGGACGGAGAGGGTGTTATTAATTTAGGCAATGTACATCAAACACCTTTTTCAGAAATTATTGAAAGTGAAAGAGCAAATAATTTAGTTGATGGTTTTTCGAGGAGAGAAGTAGTTGAGGAACTATGCCAAAAGTGCGGTTATCGCCAAAGATTCAGTATGTAAGTTGACATCAGGAAAATGGCCGTGGTTAGATCTGAGTGCGATAGGTCTAGCTCTTTTTTTCATTGTGTTCGGTGAACTGGTCTGGCTTCCTGATCCATTGAGAATAGGGCACCAGGTGTATTGGATTGAGTTAATCGACGAATTGATTTATATCCTTCTACTACTTCCCATATTGTGGGGTTTATCAGCTGTCAAGGATTTAATAAAGCTCTGTTGGCGAAGGAAAGCAGATTTGAGCTTAAATACAGCTTGTATCGTACTTGGCATAGGAAGAATTGTGGGACTTGTAAGTTCAATCATGGCGATATTTTGTATTCTATTTGCAAAAGATCAGTATTTCTGGCTTGTCCTATGTATAACTATAGCATGGGTAATGAGTTTGATCAGTATACATATTCTCGAGTGGAACAGAGCTATAGGCTTACCCAAAAGAAGTCTATCCATTCTAGGTTTAACTATTATGTTTCTAATCGCGTTACTCTGGCCAACTAACTACCTAGTCACGTATCCAGGCTTAACGATGAATATGAATGTGTATGCTCATGTAGATCAAGGGATGTCGGATGATGAGATAGCGGGGGTGCTTATTTTTGAACGTCCGGCATTTCCGATCGATTGGCTCTATGCCAAGTTATTCACGCAGTATGAGTTTGCGAAACGAATCCCCACCAACCAGACTTTAGGTGAGCAATTGCAAGAAGTGCGAACCCAGCAAATTGACGCGAATGAAATAGCAAGTGCAGTTGCTTTTGCCAAGGTAGGTATTGGACAAGGGGCAGTGTCACACGGAGCAAGGGTCGTTGCATTAACCAAGGATTTTCCAGCAGCGAAACAACTGAAGCTTGGCGATATTATTATCCAGGTCAATGGACAGTCCATAACGACAACCACTGAATTAATTAATCACATTAAACAAACAAAGCCTGGCGACGAGCTCAAACTTATTATAATGCGAAATAAAGCCGCAATGAACGTAATCATAGAAACACAAGCCGACGTAAAGGATCCCGAAAAAGCTGTAATTGGGACGCAGGTAAGTGATGAAGTTGAGCTTGATTTACCTTTAAAGGTGGCATTTAAACCTTATTTGTTACATGTTGGTGGTCCATCACATGGAGCCATGTTGACTTTAGCTTTAATCGATCAACTGACTCCCGGCGGTGTTACCTACGGCAATATTGTCGCTGGAACAGGAACGATAAACAGCTTAGGTCAAGTTGGCTCCATTGGGGGCATTCGCCAAAAAGCTTTCACAGTTGAACGCTCAACAACCGACGTATTCTTTGTTCCGGCAGAGCAGCTTGCTGAAGCCCGTCAAGGAGCAGCTCATCTAAATATTGTTCCAGTGAAGACCATTGATGAGATTTTGAAATGGTTGAAGGAGCATCCTAAGCAATGAAAAATACAGAGAACAGCGTTTTTTTATACATTTTGGCTGGTGTGGCGACTTCGGAGAATTTCTTGGACGATTTCAAGCACGAGCTTGTAAGACGTTATGAGCAGGTAGGAATCGAAGTTCATGTTAGTCTGCTGTATCCATATGGAGCTTGGAATAGACGATTATGGAAGCAAGTCATGGAGATTAGTAATGATTTGTTACCAAGATTTAGGCGGAATCGTAGTTCCGTTAGGGGGCAAATGGTTGCGGATTATATTAGGAAGACATACAGAGGTGGACGAGTTGTAATCATTGGTCATAGTAGTGGTGGAGTAATGGGTGTGCATGCAGCTACTAGACTTGATCGTAAGCTATATCCTGATGTACGTGTTGTCCAAATTGGTTCACCCAAGTGTGCTGTTTTGAAGGGAAATCAACATTCAACCTTATACATTCGTGCCATGAATCACTTAGGTAAATCTGCAGATCCGATTACATGGTTGGGAAGCTGGGGGGGCTGGGAAAGAAGAGGGGCTATCGCCCACTGGCATGCTCGCTTGAGAGCACCAGCTTCTATTATAACCATACCTTTAATTGGTGGGCATGCGGATTATTTTCGGAATGGAGCTCGCTTTGTTGACGAAGAAGGTAGGAGTAATTTAAAGCTAACAACCGATATTCTATGGGATTGGCTCAATTTGACTTCATTAAAATGAAAGCTAGCTTTCAAAGTGATTTTTCTCACATTCATTTGCCGCAACTTATCTTATACTAAGGTTAAGACTCACAGGTTAAGGAGTGAATGACAATGGAACATACAAAGAGAGAAAATCAAATGGATTTAAGCAATCAACCGTATTTCCAATTTCAAGCAGCTATTGAACGTCTGGAAGAAGAACACAGTGTGCTTAGCGCAGACTTATCGGAGCTTTGCACAATGGCTGAAGCGATAGATCAAAAAAAAGATTTAACAAATTGGATTCAATCAAGAAAGAAGAAGATATTGTTACCTCACTAGCTGATTTTTTTAACCAATATGGATATTAAAAAGGAGGCGAATAAGATGATTACTTGTAAAGATTGTGGTCGGTTGAATGTGGGTAAGGAGCAAGGGGAAAATTGGATTTGTGAGGATTGCAAAGAAGGTAATCAAGAGTTAAAAGATTCGTCCAAACAACCAAAAGCTGATTCAAAGGAAGTGAGATAAACCTATGCTTACAGGTCTAATCGTCGTGGATGGAGCATATAAATCACAATTCGTTACGGGCGATTATCGATTGCTTCAGGAACAAATTCAGGTCATGCGTCCTCTATGTACTGAGATCATTGTTGTTACACAGGAACCTAAGTCATTTTATAAAGTGCTGGATCTCAGCGTTCGTTTGATAACGGATTGCTTGCCAGGCAATGGGCCGCTTAGTTGCTTGTATTCGGGATTTAGTCTTGCTCAGTGTCAAGATGTTTGGGTTTCGAATGGTGAGTGGACATCTCTAACTATTCATGCTATTGAACAATTATTAGAGCGAAAGAGATCCGGTTTTGAAGCCGCTATCTCAATGGTTAAAGGGGTTAATTATCCATTGCATGGGGTTTATGATCGCAGGTGTGCTGCAAAAGCATTGCAGCTATTGAATATAGGCGTAACAGCAGCGGAAGATTTATTGCAAGAAATCCAATGGAGTTCAATATCAGTTATGCCACAAGAAGTTAATGCAGCTTTTTATTGATTTTACTTAACGGGGTGTTCCAATGAAAAACAGATCATTTAATTTGTGGACGAGTAGGGATGGCGGATTATGCTCTTCCTGGAAGTCTTATTAAATGCATATGATCGCCTAGAGGCAGCGGAATACAGTGCCAAGGCGATCATCTTTGGAGCTTTAGATGGACCGGGTATTCGTTTGCCTATTATTCGTGCAAGGCTGTACGATGTAATTTCAATATTGCCAAAATCCAGATTGTTGGGATACAATGACAGGGAGAGAGGTTGTGGTGGAAGATATTCTTAACGAAATTGAGCCTTACCTTCACTATTATCGCAGCTAATGAACGTTTAAATGGCAGCAAATGAACAAAGTTTATCCGTTGAATATTACTATTTTAACTAAAAAGGAGCACGATGAATATGCCATACACAAAAATATTAGTTCCCTATGACGGTTCCAAAGAATCCGAGGATGCCATGCAGCAAGCCATCATGCTTGCCAGAGACAATGAGTCAACTGAGCTAGAGGTTATTCATGTCTACAACATCCCAGCTTTTATCTTAGGAGAGGCTCTATTTACACCACCATCTGGATATGAAAAGGAAATTTTAGAATATGCACAAGCTATTGTTGAGAAAGCAAAGAATCTCCTGAAAGATACACCACATCAATCCGTGACTTTACACTATGGAAATCCGGCGAAGGTTATCCTTGAGCAAGCGGATGTAACGCATTGTGATTTAATCGTCATGGGGAGTAAGGGTCATAGTGGAATTATGGAATTCATGTTAGGTAGTGTCAGTCATAACGTTGTCTTACATGCTAAAGTTCCTGTGCTTGTAGTTAAATAACCTTTTTTTTTAAAAAAAGACCACTTGTATACGAGTATACGAAGTGGTCTTTGTATTTTAATCGATCTTATATTTTTTATTATTTTTCTGGGCTTGATAACAGTCTACATTCGCGAAAAGCGTAATGCTTACAGTCCACACATCGATTCGTATCCAATTGGGTTAGTGCATAATCAATAGCTTCACCCGTATGCTCGAAAAAGTGATCTTCACCAATGAGAGAGTAAAGACCCGTTCGTTTCAGTACATCCTTTGGTTGCATCTTCATTCCGGAAATAAGCACCTGCCCAGAAAATGTTCGGAAATGCATCACCAAACTAGCAATATTTGCTTCACCCGTCGTATCCATAAACGGGACTTTTCCCATGCGCAAAAGCAAAATTTTCGGTCGAAGACTGATCGTAGGCATTAAGGCTTTTCCGAAGATATTCGCTGCGCCAAAGAAAAGGGCTCCTTCAACGGTATAAATCGTAATTTGCGGACAGTCATGATCCTCTCCAACCATATGGGGGTGAAGCTTCTCATGCTTGACGGTAGGATCCGGAAGCACCTTAGTCACAGTGAGCATTTCGCTCATCCGTTTCACAAACAAGATGACGGCTAGTATGAGTCCAAACTCAACAGCAATTGTTAATGTTGTGAAAACCGTCAATACGAATGTAAGAATTAGGATTATTGAATCTGTTGTTTTTGTTTTAAGTACATGCGCAAATATTTTACGCTCACTCATATTCCAGGCTACGAGCATTAATATCGGAGCGATACTAGCAAGCGGAATGTGTGATGCATAAGGTGCAAAGATGAGTAGAACAATAAGAACAACCACCCCATGGATGATGCCGGAAAAGGGGGACACGGCTCCACTTTTAATATTGGTCGCTGTTCTGGCAATTGCTCCTGTAGCTGGAATGCCGCCAAATAAAGGTGCGATCATATTTGCGATGCCTTGTCCAATGAGTTCACGGTTGCTATTATGACGGGTTCCAGTCATGCCATCTGCAACTACAGCGGATAAAAGTGATTCGATACTGCCGAGCATCGCGATTACGAAGGCTGGCCCCATTAGTTTCTCGATTAGTACCCAGTCGAAATTTAAAAAATGAAATTCAGGTAATTTGCTGGGTATAGAACCGAATGAAGTGCCAATGGTAGCAACCTCACCTTTAAAAAATACAAAGGCAACTACACTCGAAACAAGGATACCGATCAGCGAAGCCGGGATCTTCGGGAAATAGCGAGGAGTTAATAATAGACAGGTTAAACAAATGACTGCTGTGATCACACTATATAGATGAATGGTCGAGAGATGGAGGCCTATTTCTTTCATATTATCTAGAAAATTTTCGTGTTTCTCTATCCCTTGCAAGCCCAGAAAGTTCGCAATTTGTCCACTAAAAATAATGATGGCAATGCCAGAAGTAAATCCGATCGTTACAGGTCGAGGAATAAACTTGATTAAAGCACCAAGCTTAAATAGGCCTAATAATACAAGGATTATACCTGCCATAAAACCAGCAAGCAGTAAGTTTTCATAGCCATATTGCATTACGATAGCAAAGAGAATAGGAATGAAGGCGCCCGTGGGCCCCCCTATTTGAAATTTGGATCCTCCAAATAAAGAAATCAGTATTCCAGCTACAATTGTTGTGTAGATGCCATATTCCGGCTTAACGCCGGCAGCAATAGCAAAAGCCATCCCAAGTGGAATGGCTATAATACCCACAATTAAGCCAGAAATTAAATCTTTACGAAATGCATCGAACGTATAACCATAGAACCTTCCAGTCCACTTCATGTGAATTACCCTTCTTTTCTGTTATTTTCGTTATTCTTTCCGCATGGTTTCCAATAATGAAATGGTATCAACAAGATGATTATCGAAGATGGCTTTCGCAACCATTAATAGATCCTTTATTAAAGGGTCGCGAAGTGAATAGACCACAGATGTTCCATCTTTAATTCCATTTACAACGTTCTTGTTTCGAAGGACGGACAATTGTTGAGATACAGTAGATCCTTCAGAGCCGAGAATGGATTGCAACTCATTTACATTTTTATTGCCTTCACTTAAAAGCTCCAAAATCCGAATTCGCATAGGGTGTGCGAGTGCTTTGAAAAATTCAGTTTTAAAGAGGAGGATTTCACGGTTCATTATCATTCTCCTTAACATATATAAATATTTAAATATATGATTATTGTAACACAAACAAGCTCGAAAGTGCTATGATAATATTCATGAATCCAGTTTGTTGGAAGAGGTGAACCATGACTATACACAAAAACCAACGTAACCAGCACCAAAAACTTACTTCTAGAGAAACTGTCATTCAAGAGGGATTGCATTTTCTAGAAGGAACCCATATTCAATCCATTTGCAAGTTATGTATTTCTAAAGGTGGATCTTGTTGTACAGGCTGTATGCATTTAAAGAATGGAAGCGGCTGCCAGCTGCGTAATACAAGCTGTACTGCTTGGTTATGTGGTTTTTTAAAATATCTTCTTTATGAAGCGGAGCTCTTGGAAAATTGGACTTCCTTCTGGGAACGAGTTCCAGGGCAAGATTACCGGAAAGATTATACGCCATCAGCTTTTTATATCAACAAGCAATTAATGCCGCTAAATATATCCGAATTAGGCAAAGCGCTGACAGAAGATTTAAACGAATTAGCTAATCTGCATTTAGGTGAACCAGACTATATTATTCGGTTGAGAGAAGAAATTGATAAGGATCTCATATATATGAGAGTTTGGAGGCATACACCAGAAAAAACTAAAACGGCTAAAGCTCACTTAAAACGGTTAACCAAAGATTTAACTCGGTTTCATTTAGCAATCGAACAATATCATCAATCCAATTACCAAGAAGAATTATAAGATTGCTAGTGATTAATATGACATTATTTTCAACAGAAAGAACGATATCCCTCAGAAATCACTAAGGGTTTTTACCTAAAAAGTTCAGGATATTCCCTGATTACATAAATTTACTTCAAGCGGTAAGATAGGTGTATAAGATTTAGGGGAGGATTAAGCCATGATCGATTCATGTCAAGAATTGACCACAGCAGGTGAAACAGCAGATTTTTTTGGAGAAGAGAATTTCAATAGAATTCAAGGCATCATGTATCCAAAACAAATTGCTCGTGGAGCCTTTCTTTTCTGGGAAGGCGACCTGGCTGATAAATTATATTATATTCGCTCCGGACAGATCCATTTAACGAAATCAACTGCCGAAGGCAAGGACTTGATTCTATCCATCCTGCAAAAGGGTGATTTGATTGGGGAGATCGACGGAAGCGAAGAGACGCTGCACAGCTTCTCTGCCCTCGCCGTTGAAGCCGTTGATATCGGTGTTATTCATAAAAAAGATCTCGATATTCTCTTATACAGACATGGAGAATTTGCGATTCAATTTATTAAATGGATGGGCGTAGCCCATCGATCAACCCAATCCAAATTTCGCGATTTATTGCTTTTCGGTAAACCCGGTGCACTTGCCTCGACATTAATTCGAATGAGCAATACGTATGGTGAGAAACATGGGAATGGCATTCATCTGAAGCTTAAATTAACAAATTCAGAATTGGCAGATTTAATTGGAACCTCCCGTGAAGGGGTCAATCGAATTTTAAACACACTAAAAATTGAAGGAACGATCAGCCTGGAGAAAGGTCAAATCATCATTCATCGGATAGAGGATCTTCGTAAAATGTGTAATTGTCCAACTTTTCCGACCTGTCCCGTTAATATTTGTAGACTTTAAGGCTTCAGGACTTTTGGGGCTATGAGTCGGATACGTGTGCCTTGCTCTGGTCCAGAAATGATTTCAAAGTGCCCACCGATGCCACGCGCACGTTCTTCCATGCTGAATAAGCCAACGCCTTTTCTATCAAGCTCACGCAAAAAGCCAATGCCTTCATCGTGAATTTGAACTTCTATATGAGCATCGGTTTCGATTAATTTCACAGTTGCTTCGGATACATCTGCATATTTACTGATATTCGTTAGGGCTTCCTGGACGATACGATAGATCGTTGTTTCGATCTGGATGTCTAATCGATTGCGTAAATTAGATTCGAAATGAATATGGATGGCAAAGTGCTGTGTGAAATTCTCAATATACGTACGAATAGCTGGAGTGACACCTAAATCATCCAAAACGGAGGGACGAAGCTCCCACGCCAAATTGCGTACCTCCTCGATAACGGTGGAGACACTTCTCCGCAGTTTTTCCATCTCGGGATTCTCCTGTATCTTCATCATCCGATCGATCTGAATCAAGAGGGCAAACATACTCTGGCCAATACCATCATGCAGCTCACGGGAAAACCGTTTCCGTTCTTCCTCTTGCACTCGCATGACCTTTGTCATCATCCGTTTCAATTCTTCTTCTACACGTTTAAGCTCCGTTACTTCATTGCGGATCGCGAGGTATTGGTAAGGCCTTCCATTTTCATCCAAAAAGGGGACAATCGTTGAATTCATCCAGTAATGGGAACCATCTTTCGCACGATTCTTAATATCCCCTCGCCAAACCTCACCACTTGAAATCGTACTCCAAATTTGTTGAATAAAATCTTTGGAATGATAACCCGAATTAATAATCCGATGATCATTTCCGAGAAGCTCCTTGCGTGAATATTGCGATATTTCACAAAACTTATCATTTACATAAAGAATCTTGCCCTGATGATCAGTAACCGCTACGATTGAAGATTCATCCAAAGCAAATTTCAAGTCTAACAATTGCTTGAGCGATTGCTGAAGATCATCACGAAAACGGGCATCCAATTGCTGCGATTCTAACCGCTTCAGCAGGATGTCGACGTTCTGACCAATGATTTCAGGAAATATAGGTTCTGGCACTTTATTCAAAGCTCAACAATCCCTTCTTCATGGCAAATTTGATTAACTCGGGCCGTGTTTTCAAACCGAGCTTCTCCATTAGATTGCTTTTATGGGATTCCACTGTTTTTACACTAATGATTAAATGCTCTGCAATTTCCTTATTGGCATAACCTTTCGCAATCCAGCTAAAGATTTCTTTCTCGCGGTCGGAGAGTGTATCATAAATATCGATATTTTCCCCATTCTTGAGCTTTTCTAAATATTCACTCATTAAACGTTTGGTTGCAGTGGGATATAGATAAGCATCCCCAAGGGATATGGAATGGATCGCAGAGATCAGCTCTTCATGTGGTGCATTCTTTAATATGTAACCGGAAGCACCTGCATGAATGGCACGAAATAAATATTCATCGTCGTCATGCATCGTTAACACGAGAATCGCAATATCAGGCATCAGCTTCTTAAGTTCAGCTGTTGCGGTCATACCGTCCTTGCCGTGTGGCATGCTCAGATCCATTAATACTACATCTGGTTTAAGCTCTAAGGCTTTGGCAATAGCTTCGTTTCCTTCAGCAGCTTCACCAATGACTACTCGGGTTTTGTTGTCATTTAGCAATGTGATCAATCCAGAACGGACAATAGCATGGTCATCTACTACTAATATTTTAATCATTCGTTCACCTCTTGCTGTAAAGTATAGTATACCACCACATAGTATACCATGATTATTGGAGAAGGTGTTCAAATCGTGCGCTTAAACTTGAAAATAGCTGTATATCATTCGGTTCATAGCAGCGATCTGAACGATTTCCAATCAGCAGTACAGCACGTGTTTCATCATGAATCTTAATGGGTAAAGCTATTGCTGTGTGTAATTGCTCCACTAGCATGATTGAATAGTCATGTTGCAAACGTTTGCGTTCTAATTCCTCCATACCGCAGTCAATAACAAAGGGACGTCCTAGCTTCAAGACAAGTCCAGCTAGCCCACGACCAGGTTTAAGTGCCAATCGCTTGAACTGCTCATTACGATTACCAGAGGCATAAAGCCAACGAATCCGGCCATCATGATGATCCATCCATGCTATGCCTGAAAAATCACTAGTTGTCGCCTTACATAGCGAATCTAATTCATTTTGGATAACTTCATGATTAGGATAAACCATTCATCTCACCTCAATTCAACGAGTTCTTAGCCATTTACTTTAGATTACTTCATTATATTCTTTATTAGCGGCTTTGTATTTAAGGGAATTCCCTGAAATACTGGCTGGAATTTGCTTAGTGAAAGTTAAGGTTTCTATGCTGCTTCCAATTGTGCTTTTATCAGTTCCAAAGACGATTATCCCGCAATGAAGATAATCGTCCACACCCCGATAATGTCAAAAGGCTATCCTGCAAGTATTGAGACAACTCACGGGATAGCCTTATTGTTGATTTCATTTATTTCTTACGTGCTGCTATGATAATAGCTAACACAGCTAAAACCAATGCTGCAATTGATAAGTACAGGGAAGTATTGGTATCTTTGGCTTCCGTTATTTTTGCTTTTATCGCTGTAACAGATGCTGGTTTCTCAGAACCTGCTGCTCCAACCCAATCCACTACAGTGCCATCTTTATAAGTTTGATGTGCTTTCCAAGTTAATGAAGTTGCTGTGTCTCCAACCTTGCCTTGCATATTAAATTCACCGAATTCTGTGCTTGAAAGACCTTCGCCAGTAGCTGTCCAGATCACGCTAGTGATTTTTTCGGTTGCATCTTTTGTTAGGTCGTATTTCCAACCAGCCATTGGCTCAAAGCGCGAAATGGTTACTTCAGCAGGAATAAGAACCTCGACTTTAGTTGTAGGAACTTCCTTCTCATTTGGAACACGTACAGTGAACTTTTCATAGCTGCCCTGTATAGCTTCATTTGGATAAACGACGACATGGGCACTGGCTATTCCTGCAAATAGAAGCATAGCTAGCATGGATACGGTTAATATGCTGAAAACTTTTTTCATGATTATCTTCTCCCTTTTTTACTTATATAATGAATACTTAAAATAGCATCATTTCATTGTCATATTGGGTTTCTACATCATTTTTATCTACGATGGTGAGCTGCAAAGCCCACTTACCTGGAAAGGGAAGATAGGGTCCTTCTACTGTATAGGTATAGGGGCGAAATCCACCATAATCTGCCTCGTCGACTTCTTCTGCAACATTCTTGATTGGCACTTCAATAGGGGCAACTGTGGAATCATTTTTATAAGTTACCCATAATTCAACCCGTTTTGGTTTACCAATATTCTCAGGCATCCAAATTTGCACAGAAAATGTATTTTTACCTGGTATTTTGGGGGTGATCTGAGTTGTCATATGGATAGTTTCTCCCATTTGGTGCCAATATAAAGGGGTGTTAACGGGCAAAGGATTGAGATAAGTGAAAACTCCGACAATCAGCATAATGAGTGTCATACTGGTTAGATCAAGACGAATAAGCGTTTTAATTGATCTTTCCTGATTTTTTTTCATGTAATAACGGAGTGCAGCACCAATTCCAAATACTAGCAACACCAAAGAAACTTTTATCAGTAGTAGAATTCCCCACTGTGTATAGAAGAGATAGCTGATTTTGTGCACAATACCGAGTGAATAGAATGTACCAGAAACGGTTAATAAAAGCATACTGAAAAACGCAAATTTTGAAAATTGTGCTAATAATTCCAAACTATATGTGGGGAAATTCCGCCAATGAGTAAGGAAATAAATTAAACCACCAACCCAAATAGAAGCAGCAAACAAATGAACCCAGTCAAGAATTGCCACATCCGAGTTGCCTGCAATAGACATCGCATGACCGTTTGCTACCTTGGCTGCTAATATAAGTGTGATCCAGAGCATATCCAATAGCTTTGAACGAAATAAGATAAAGAACCCGCTAATAGCTAATACCATTGAAAAGACCCAAGAATACCCAACGGAAGTTTTAAAAAGCAAGGAAAGTAGGTTTTGGAATTCCCAGACACTAAGCAGTTCTTGGAGCTGAGCATAAATCATCAGGAGCAAGGATATTAAAAAGATACGTTGTAAGATGAGTGCCCCTTTACGATTGAACTGGATGATCCCTTGCTCAGGATGAAAAAGATTACTCCAGAAAATCCACCCACAGAGCCCTAATAAACTGACAAAAAATAAAAAGCGGCTAGAAAAAATCAGGTATTGAACGAGTGGCATGTTTGGGGATAATCCGTCGCTAATTTGCAAAGCGGGCTTATCTGTATTATTTGCAGCATCTGCTAAATGTCCAATTGTAAATACATACGAACCTCCCACTGGGTGACCGTCAGCTGAGAGAATCTTATAGCTAACTGTATAAATTCCATCAATTAAAAGAGGCAAAGCAAGCTCTAGCTGTTTTTGCTCCGTACTCATGACGGTTTTATTATTCGTTACAGATTTTCCAGTTGAATTGAATACTTTGATATAGAATAATTCCTTTTCCAGGCGTTCATTAAAGGTTAGCTCAACCTTTGCTGGTGAGGTTGCAATCACACTGCTTGGTGTAGGGCTTTCGGCGATCAGACTAGAATGTGCATATAGCTTTGATGGCATGAGCATGATGCAGATTAAAGCGATTAAAGAGAGTAACAATCGACTAGAATGCTTCATTTGTTGAATCGCCTCCATAAGTCCACCTGTACAATTTACCTTATCATTCGTAGAGAAGAAATGACTCGAAAGGGCTATATCGTGTCTTCTTTATGCCCATTTCATGGAATACGATGGATAAGACATATAGTAGGTGATTTATACGCCGAGTGCAAATCATCTTTTTTGTGGATGAATAGCATGAATAGGATGACTTCTCAATATAGTAAATAGGTACAAACAATAAGGAAAAAAGATTAGGGTAGGTGACGAAGTTGGACGATCCTTCAGAAATGATTGATTTGAAACTACAAATTACGGGCATGACTTGCGCAGCTTGCTCAGCACGAATTGAAAAGGTACTAAGACGGGTAGATGGGATCGAAACGGTTGATATTAATTTAGCTATGGGGAGTGCTGCCATCTCCATAGATACAAATAAAGTATCGGATAACGCCATCATTCAGAGAATTAAACAACTTGGGTATGGCGCAAACAAGAAAATCACACAAATTCCCATACAGTCCAAGGAAATTTGGAGTATGAAACTGAAATTTATCTTAGCTGCAATATTCACATTCCCATTATTCTGGTCGATGGCTCGACATTATAGCTTTTCGTCAGGGATATGGGTTCCAGATTTATTCTTAAATCCATGGTTTCAATGGACTTTAGCAACTCCTGTACAGTTTGGGATTGGACTGCCGTTTTATCGCAGTGCTATTCAAGCAATAAAGCATAAAACGGCTAATATGGATTTGTTAATCATATTAAGTACTTCCTCATCTTATTTAATGGGACACTATTTGACTTTTCACACACCTTTAGCACCCATGCATGCTTTTGTTTATTTTGAGACAAGTACGATGATTTTTACAGTCATTCTCTTAGGTAAGCTTTTGGAAGCTCTGACTAAAGAACGTACCTTTAATGCCTTACAGAAGCTTCATCAGCTTCAAGCCAAGACTGCAAATGTGATTCGCCATCATTTAGAATACTCTGTTTCCATAGAAAGCATTCAATTGGATGAGGTGGTCATTGTTCGACCGGGTGAACAAATCCCTGTGGATGGGATCATAGTAGAAGGTAGATCCTCTGTGGACGAATCATTAATTACAGGCGAGTCCATTCCGGTTGACAAGCAAGTGAGAGATAAGGTAATCAGCGGAGCAATAAATCGCAATGGAGTTCTAAAAGTCAAAGTAAGTCATATTGGAACTGATACTGCATTAGCAAAAATCATTCATATGATTGAAGAAGCACAAGCAAGTAAGATGCCCATTCAAAGAATAACAGATGGAATCGCTCAGGTATTCGTTCCAATTGTTATTGGTTTGGCTTGTATCACATTCATTGCTTGGGATTTCTGGTTAATGCCGGGGGATGGAGGCGGAGCTTTGCAAAAGGCAATGGCTATTCTCGTTATTGCTTGTCCATGTGCCCTTGGTCTTGCAACACCCACTTCGATTTTAGTAGGCTCGGGCAGAGCGGCGGAAGCTGGGATTTTGTTTAAAGAAGGCAAATATATGGAAGGACTACAGCAGATAAATGTGATACTTTTGGACAAAACAGGAACAATTACATTGGGTATACCTAGCGTTCAAAGTGTATTAACCTCGTCAGGCAACGAGTCTGCATTGCTTCGTCTCTCGGCAGCCGTTGAGCAGAATTCGGAGCATCCGCTTGCTAGAGCTGTTGTTAAAGAAGCACGTTTAAGAGGAATTGCCATTCCAGTTGCTAATTATTTCACGGCGGTAACTGGTTATGGAGTAGTCGCGACAGTTGATGATCTTGAAATTCGGATTGGTTCACGTAAGTACATGGAGCAGCAAGGGGTAATCCTTGGTGAAGAATATATCCATATGATCGAGCAAGAGCGAAAAGGAAACACCTTATTATTCGTAGCTGCAGCCGGTCGGTTGGCTGGCATCATTGCAGTTGCGGATCCAATTAAAGCTTCATCTGCAACGGCTATAGCGAGATTAAAGCGATTAAAAATAAAGGTCATGATGGTGACTGGCGATTATGGGAGGACAGCTTCGGCTATTGCGAAGGAAGCCGGGATTTATCGAGTTTACGCCGAGATGCTGCCAGAAGAAAAAGTGGGCTTGATCAAGCGTTTGCAGAATCAAGGGAAGAAGGTCGCCATGGTCGGAGATGGCATGAATGATGCGCCTGCTCTTGCCGCTGCCGATTTGGGCATTGCAATGGGTACAGGCGCTGATGTCTCCAAAGAGGCTGCAGATATTAATCTTCTACAAAGTGATCTTAATGGCATTGCAGATGCGTTTTGGATCAGTAAAAAAACGATGCGAAACATTCGCCAAAATCTTGGGTTTGCCTTTGTTTACAATCTAATTGCGATTCCTTTTGCTTTTATGGGATGGCTGGAGCCTTGGATTGCAGGAGCAGCAATGGCATTTAGTTCCATAACAGTAGTAGGTAATGCTTTACGATTGAACAGAGCTATTACACATAAATGAAGATTAAACATACGAAGCCAGTTTTCTAGTGAATAATCTAAAGGGGAATCAGGAAATGAAAAAAAAGCGCAACCATTTATGGGTAGGTTTAATCTTAGTCTTATTACTTGCAGGTTTATTAGGGAATGATTCATCGATCTTCGCACATGACCATAATGACACCGTAGCAATAAAGGGTCACTCTACAATGGAAAAGGTTACGAATATTGCCTCAGTTGTCCTTGTTTCACTGACAATATTATTAGTCATATTGCAAACAGGTGGAAGCCGTACGACACTTTCCAGATTGGCTGGCATGATGGTTGCGATGACATCTGCGATGATGTCAAGTATAGTCATCGGGACTATTCTTGGTTTAATCGTCCAGAAATTATTCTTATCTACGGTAATTGCTGTGCTGGTAGGCATGGCTGTGGGGTATCTTACTGGGAGAGCGCTAAACATAATGGCTACATTAGACGGAATGCTTGCTGGAATCATGGGAGGTGTAATGGGACCGATGTTAGGGGTAATGGTAATAAATGACCATCCGCTTCTCTTTGTTTTATTCATGGATACTGTCTTTGTGTTGATCATGGCAGTGTTATTTCGATTATTAAACAAAGAAGTACGAGAGGGACATATATAACACAGCACAGACATTTCGTATTATTATTGTGACAAATGATCCTTCATGAACGGGATGAAGCTAGACTTGCTACAAAACTAACGATGTTTGGAGGCTTGCAGGTGGCAGCTCATTTCAAAGAGTTATGGATAAAGAAATTCCAAACTAAGGATTTATAATGGAAAAGCTACGTATTTGGTCAAATGGAGTTCATTGCTTTTATGGATAATCTTCTGCGTTTGCCATGCCATCTTTGGCATCGGCACATTCGGCACTTTTGCATGCTTCGCCTGCACCAATCTGTTTTTCCTCATTCAGACCATTTTACTGCAAAGCGTTGATTCATTAGATGATATAGCATTCTTGAGTCGCATTATGGACAGGTACATCCGTGGGCATTTTATGGTTTTGTACGCTTGTTCTTTCGTTATTCGCTTATTGGGCGGCTCGTCAAAACAGGTGGAAGAGTTATATATTTTTTTAGTTGCGCAAACGTTCAGTGGACATGCTTTTGCCACAGAGCCTCCCGTATTCACTTTATTCTTAGATTAGATTCATTTATTGGGCGCAGCCATTTGGCTGGGTGGGCTTCTGTTTATGATGCTTTTGCACCCATATATCGGGACACTTGAGACCAATCTAAGCATTTGCACATATACTGGTTTTGACAATCACAAAGTTATAGTGGGAGGTTTATGAAATGTATTGGGTAAACCAAAATTGGATGAGATCCATGATGAAGCCCGTCTGGTTAGTATCATCTCAGCAAGCGCTTGATTTAATTAAGGAAGCTGTTCAAGGAGAACGAAATGATGAGTTGTTTTATGATGAACTTATCAAACTTGCACCAAACCCTGAGCAAGCATCGATTATTGTCTCAATACGCGATGATGAACGTGGTCATAATCATATGTTCCGAATTATCTTTAAAGAAATTACGGGTCAGGAAATCAGAGGAATTAGCAATGAACAATATCCCCGGGTTGAGTCATATGTAGCAGGAATCCAGCAGGCTCTTCAAGGTGAATGGGCTGCAGTTGAGAAATACCGAAAAATATGGTTTGGTCTTCCGGTGGGTATATATCGGGATACCGTATTCGGAATTATTTTAGACGAATTGAAACATGCAAGCAAATACAACTATTTGCTTACGTTGAATCGAACCTAATGGTTAAGTAAGCATTGGAGCATGATTCAGTTCTGAATGTCGAATAGTTCATTTCCACGTTGAAGAAAGCCTTTAAGGGAGGCCTAGAAAAAAGCACAATACAGGCCTCTCCAATAATGTCAAGGTTTCGATCATGGACGATTGCCATATAAAGCTAAGAAAAGGAAGATTACAAAAACTTCGCCTTCATTGTGTGATAAGACAAAAAATTATATAATACATATCAATTACATTCGAAGTTCAGCATAGCGGAGGGATTTATGAAACAATTCTCAGTCCTTAAATGGAAGCTTTCACCTCCACAAGTGCTGGTTCTAGGTTTTGCAGCCATCATATTAATCGGGACTTTCCTATTGATGTTGCCTATTGCCTCAACGAATGGTCGCTTATTACCTTTCATTAACGCATTATTTACGGCAACCTCAGCTACTTGCGTAACAGGTCTTGTCGTGGTGGATACGGGAACACACTTCACGACTTTTGGACAAGTTGTGATTATTTGCTTAATACAAATCGGTGGGCTGGGTTTTATGAGTATGGCAACTTTAATCGCTTTTGTCCTTCGGAAGAGAATTTCTCTTAAAGAACGACTTCTTTTAAAAGAAGCATTAAATCAAGAAAATATTGAAGGGATTGTTCGGTTATTCCGTAAGGTGCTTTTCTATTCCCTTTCTATTCAAGGTATAGCAGCTATTTTTTTTACAATCCGCTGGTCATTCGATCTTGGCTTTTCTAAAGCTCTGTACTTTGGTATCTGGCATGCGATTTCCTTTTTTAACAATGCAGGCTTTGATTTGTTTGGGGGAGTGACGGGGCCGTTTAGCTCTCTGACGGGTTATGCGAATGACTTTACCACCAATTTTGTAACGATGGCTCTAATTATCTTGGGTGGAATTGGATTTGTCGTTTTATCCGACTTGATTCAATTTAAAAAAGTGAAACGACTTTCCTTACACTCTAAAGTCGTCCTTAGTATGACTAGCTTTCTCATCTTGTTTGGAACAATTGTTATTTTTATCTTTGAATTTACGAATGCACATACCTTGGGATCACTTCAATTTGATGGTAAAATCCTAGCTTCTTTTTTTCAATCGATAACGCCAAGAACTGCAGGAGCCAATACAGTGGACTTGGTTAGCATGCGGCAAGCTACACAATTTTTTCTGATCATTCTCATGTTTATTGGGGCATCTCCTGGGTCAACAGGGGGTGGAATCAAAACAACAACCTTTGCCATTCTAATTGGTGCCATATTTGCTATGATTCGAGGAAAAGAGGATATTGTGTTCTTCCGTTTCCGCTTGGCAAAAGAGAGAATTCTGAAAGCCATTACTTTAACGATGATTGCCTTATTCCTTGTCATCTTTGTTTCCATGGTTCTATCTACAACGGAAGATGCTGCGTTTTTAAGGATTTTATTCGAGGTAACCTCGGCATTTGGTACGGTAGGTTTGACAATGGGACTCACGCCAGACTTAACAACATTTGGTAAAATAATGATTTGCCTAACTATGTTTGCCGGAAGGCTCGGTCCGATTACACTGGTCTATGCACTACAGCCTAAACAGGAAAAAGAATTGTATCGATATACGGAAGGAAAAATCACGATAGGATAGGGGGATTAACACATGAAAAAACAATTTGCTGTGATCGGATTAGGACGATTTGGTACTGGTTTAGCTAAGGAACTGGTCGAACTTGGCTATGAGGTTCTAGGAATAGATAAATCTGAACAGGCTGTAGTAAAATTGAATGATATATTAACACGCGCAGTAATTGCTGATTCGACAGATGAAGAAGCATTGAAATCACTAGGTATACGTAATTTTGATTGCGTAATTGTTGCAATTGGTGATGATATTCAATCGAGCATATTAACTTCACTTCTACTCAAAGAGTTAGATGTAAAAATCGTTGTAGCCAAAGCGCTTTCCGATTTACATGGCAAAGTACTCAAAAAGCTGGGTATAGACAGGATTGTTTTCCCAGAACGCGATATGGGTATACGAGTTGCGCATCAATTGACCTCCCCAAATTTATTAGATTATATTGAGATATCCAAGGATTATACGATTGCGGAGCTCTCGGTTCCCAAAAGTTTAAGTGGCCGTTCACTTAAAGATTTGGATCTCCGTGTAAAATATGGTTGCAGTGTTATTGCGATAAATAAAAAGGATAGTGTGACCGTAGCCCCGATGGGTACAGACCTTTTACATGAAAATGACGTGATGGTGATTATTGGGACAAATCGACAGATCGAGGAATTTGAGCGAGAGTTTATTAATTAAGCATACAAGGACAAAAGTAACACTTTAAACCATTCATTTGCAAAAGAGAATCGCCCCATTTATACTTATGTGATGATAAATTCCGCATATGAAACAACTCATTACCGCTACAAGGAAAGTGAAACTCAATGATAAATACATTACGATTATGGATGAAAAGTCCTTTTTTCGTGTTTAGCATATTGCTCTTAATGAAAATCTTTCTCACTCAAATGATCATTTTTGATTACGCTCCTCTGTGGTTGCCTTTATTAAATGGACTTCCAGCCGTTTGGGTTGTATTTCTTTTGATTGAATGGCGTATGACTAAGCGAAAGATACTTGGTTATTTCATTGCAGATTTGCTAATGACTGCGATCTATTTTGCTGCGATTATGTATCATCAGTATTTTGGAGTGATTGTAACCTATCATGCCTTACAGCAGGTCAATCAAGTTACAGAGGTTAAGGGTAGTGTGTTCCAATTGCTGCACCCGTATTTTTTATTGATTTTTATTGATGTTGTGATTCTAGCCTATTTCCTAATTCGCAAAAAAACAAAGGGTTGGGGCAAAGCGTATACGGAGAAAATTCGCACAGGTGCAGCAGCTATTATGCTCGTCTTGTTTGTCATTTGTTTTTTTTGCATCTGGAATTCACGATTTATTATAAATGAAATCAAGCAAGCCGAGCAAATGGGGATACTTAATTATGAGGTTTATACTTTTTTCCCAGAGCGTAAATCAGTTGAGCATGCACCTTCTTCAATTACGCAAGCTGAGATTATCAAGCTCAAGGACACACCGATTAATCCTAATCCCACTTTATGGAAGGCAGCTGAAGGTAAGAATGTGATTATTATTCAATTAGAAGCATTTCAAAACCTTTTATTGAATCGGAAACTTGACGGAGTCGAAATCACTCCGAATCTGAATGCTCTTTTGAATGAAAGTATGTACTTCCCGAATTTCTACCAAATGGTAGGGCAGGGGAATACGTCGGATGCGGAATTTGTGGTGAATACTTCTTTATATATACCGCCCCACGGTGCGGCTTCCATAGAATACTCGGACAAAGCGTTGCCAAGCTTGCCGAAGCTTTTAAATGAAAAAGGTTATGAAACGATGACCTTCCACACCAATGATATTCATTTTTGGAATCGAGTCGAGCTATATAAAGCGCTTGGCTTTGATCGCTATTACGATAAATCGTTTTTTGGGGACGCAGATCCGATTGCATTAGCGGCATCTGATGAAGTGCTTTATGATAAAACAGCTGTTGAAATGGAGATGCTCCATCATAAAAACCAGTTGTTCTACGGACAGATTATTTCACTTTCTTCCCATTACCCATTCCAAATACCAGAAAATAAGTTTCATATGAAGCTGCCTGAGCGCTTTAAGGGTACATTTGTCGGGGATTATATGCAAGCGCAAAACTATACGGATTACACATTAGGTTTGTTTTTAGATAAATTAAAAGCTTCCCACCTCTGGGAGAATAGCTTGTTTGTGATCTATGGGGATCACATGGGGTTACCTATTTACTCACTCTCGAACACTGATGATGATCTGCTACATGAAATGCTGGGTAAGAACTATTCCTTAACGCAAATGCTGAATATCCCGCTGCTTATAGTTGCGCCAGGTACAACTCAGCCTGCTGTAATCACCCAAGTTGGGGGGCAGGCGGATATTTTACCAACCGTTGCAAACCTTATAGGGATTTCCTTGGATAAGCAATTGTATTTCGGTCAGGATATAATCAACTCAACAACTAATTTATTGCCTGAGCATTATTATTTACCTAGAGGTTCTTTTATTAATAATTCGGAGATTTTCGTTCCAGGTGAGGCATTCGCAGATGGCATTCAATATCCGGTAAATATGTCTGAGGAGAATGATTCCTTACCCACAGAAACGGAATACGATAATGCACTTAAGCTTTTCAGCATGTCTGAAAGTTATATGAAGAATTTACCTCAACACAAGTAACGAGAGCTTAGCTTTGTAAAGCTGCTTTGATTTGAATAAGAATGTCCATCATCCATTGAATATAAGTTTTATCCTTAGGTAGAGTTTCCGTAACTTCTATTATGGGTATACCATTTTCTTTAGATAAAGTTATCATATTCTCTATTATCGGACTGGAGGATTGAATGTTATTGACGAACATTTTAATTTTCTTTGCCTTGATATCGTCTTGAAGCTGTGCCACGTTAGCAGGAGAAGGATCGATCCCTTTTTCTGCAGCCATTTCAAACTTCTTATCGATTACGTTTAAGTTTAATGCTTCAGCCATGTAATCGAAAATAGGCTCAGAAACAGCGATTGGAACCGTTGTAGCTTGTCTAAGCTCTTTAACCAAATCAATAAGAGGAGTAAGAGTTGCCATATAGGCATCCGCTTGTTTTGTATAAGTTGCTACGTGATCCGGATCTATTTGACCTAGCTTTTCAGCTAGATCCTTTGCATATTTAGGAAAAGTTTCTGGGTTATACCATTGATGCTCATTATCGCCTTCTTTTTTGCCCATTACGTCACTTGCGACAGCAATTACGGTTTTATTCTTGACATCTCCGGAAGCATCAATAATTTTGTTGATCCACGCATCATAACCAATCCCATTATATATAATGACTTGAGCCGCATTTACATCTTTTGAAGCTTGTGGTGTTGGTTCAAAATCATGAGGGTCCATATCTGGACCAGTGAGTAAAGAGACTACTTCAACCAAATCTCCGCCAACCGCTTGAGCAACCTCACCATAGAAATTTTCTGCAGCAACAATTTTAATTTTACCAGAATCATTAGCGCCTTTATCTTTTCCACAGCCACTAAGCAAGCTGACTAAAGCAATTGCTGTAAGTACGAGCAGTGCCTTTGTTAATACTGGATTGGAAATAATAGATTTCTTCATTGAATGAGAGATCCTCTCTATGCATTAAATGTAATTATTACATATAGTAATAACTTTGTAATTATAAACTTTCCGATTAGTGAATGTCAATGATATTATCAGTTCATTATAGCTTGACACCCCTCGAGAAATCCTTCACTATTATTAAATAGTGAATATTTTCATAAAGGAGTTACTAACGTGGTTGAACATAATGGGACAATTCAACAAATTATACAGGCTATATCTTCCAAAGGATGGCGTATTACAGAGCAGCGTAAAAGTATGGCAACCCTTTTTGCTGGAGCTGAAGGCTATTTATCACCTAAAGATGTTTATGACTACATGAAAGTTCCTTATCCTGGTGTTAGCTTCGATACGGTCTATCGTAATCTTCGTTTATTGAGTGAAATGGGTGTTTTGGAACAATTTTATTTCAACGAAGGCTTGAAGTTTAGAGCAAGCTGTCTCAACCATCATCATCATCATTTGATATGCACCAACTGTGAGAAGACGATGACGTTTGATTTCTGCCCGATGAATTTCATTGCTGCCTTACCAGGCAATTACCAAATTCTCCAGCATCGTTTTGAGGTATTTGGCGTTTGCCCTGATTGCGCGCAAGCATCGGTTAATATAAAACCAGACGAGCCTGCTGTATTGGAATAGATCGTTCATTAGATAATTAATAGCATTAATCGTCGGAAAAAAGCGAGCAGGATTGCATGCAGAGAAATGCAGGTATCTAGCTCGCTTTTTGTTCTTAATTAATGAATTTTTAGGATTGGATGGCTTTTTTGGCAATCGCTTTTTCACGAAGGGTGTACCAGCTTAGAGCTGTGAAATAGAAAAACCCTTCACTAATCGTAATATAGAAGCTAACTGGCGCATTTGTATAATAGCTTAGGATGAGTCCCAACCAAACGCCTAGAACAGCAATGCCAGCCGAATAAAGAATCATAAGAAAAATAGAAGTTGATAAATAGCGGGCAGTAGCTGCAGGGATGGTCATTAAGGTGAAGACGAGCAAGGCGCCTACAATTTGAATAGCTTCAGCAACGGCAATTGACATTAAGAGCAAAAAGCCAATCGAAATGAAGCGAATCGGCAAACCTGCAGCTTGTGCCCCCAATGGATCGAACGAATCGAACTTCAGCATCCGATACCCGAACACCAGCACAATCAGTACAAGGGTGGACAAACCAGCAAGCTCCCAAACATCTTGCTTGCTTATTCCAACTATACTACCGAATAATAATGCGAACATCGAGCTGGATTGTTTGGTATTGAGTGAAAGGAAAAGGATACCCAGTCCAAGAAAGATACTCAATACCACACTGATGGAAACATCTCTACGAAAAACTTTAACACCCATTTGCCCAACAGCTAAAGCACTTGTACTTGTAAACAGAAGCAGTCCATATAAAGGATTCCAACCCATAAACACAGCAAATGCAGCGCCGGAAAAACCAATATGCGAGAAGGTATGGGCAATAAAAGAAAGATTTCGGGCAATAACAAAAACACCAATAGCTCCGCACATAATAGCTGCTAGCGTCCCTGCAATAAAAGCGTGCTGCATAAAAGCGTATTGAAACAAAAAAAAACCTCCTTAGAGTTTTCGTTAGAAAACTTACATCGTAAGCATAATCTGGGCTTGCTTTAGCTTTAATCACTTTGTATGATTTCTGAAATCGGATTATTGAGACTGACCATGGTAACAAATTGCCGAAACCGCATCTTCAGCTTTGGAAACAACCATGAGCTTGGAGCCCTGTTTCATAACCTCAACGGTATTGCCATATAGGTTACTGAGAACATTTGATTGCATGACTTCTTCTACAGTACCTACTACGTGATGACCTTTGGTTAAATACAGAATACGATGAGCGTATCTAGCAATTAAATTAATGTCATGACTGATAAATAATACGCTGGTGCCTGTTTCATTGCAAATTCTTGCAACAACTCCAGCCATTCTTTCTTGCGCTCCTGGGTCCAGGTTGGAGGTAGGCTCGTCCAGCAAGAGAACCTGAGGCTTTCGCACTAACGCCTGAGCAAGATAGACACGCTGTCGTTCACCGCCTGACAGTTTTCCAATCATTTTATTGGTCAAGCTTTCAGATTCGGTTAATTTAAGTGCTTCTTCAATTGCCTTTCGATCCTTCGAAGTGAACCAAGGACGAATCTTGTGCGGTAAACCCAGGCTGACAAAATCCCATGAGGACATGGGAATTTCCGGATCCATTTGCCGAGATTGTGGGACATACCCGATAACGGAAGAGGCTGCTAATTGCTTATGGATATCATTTTCGAATTGAATATGCCCATGCTGAGGCTCTAGAATACCCAATAGAACCTGGAATAATGTCGTTTTACCTGCTCCATTAGGTCCAATAATGCCGAGAAATTCACCCGATTTTACATGAAACGAAACATGATCTAATATGCACTTATTACCATAATGGACCGTGATGTCCTGAACTAAGATTTCACAGCTCATATTATCGACCACTCCTTATTTCCTGCTTGTTTGTTGTTAAGTGTAATCTCTATCATTACGACTGTCAAGATAGTAATATTTATTGTTAACAGGCAGATTTAATGACTATTTAAAGATTAGTTTTTTTATAGGGTGGGGTCATACGATTAATTAATAACCGATTAGTACATCCTAATCTTGATTGAAACATCCAAAGATTAAGTTTTCCTTTCTCCACGTTCTTTATTGATTTTATTTTTTTGCTCATCGGAAGGAAATCTATCTAATTTCCATTCTGTATCCCCTAGCATGACATCGCTTGGAAATCGATCTCCTCGTTTCAAGAGCTCTTCCCGACCCCATTCGTTTGTATAAACACCATCTGTTTCCACAGTCTCAGCTGATACTGGATCCATTCCTTTTTCTTCAGACATACGGCAATCAGCTCCTCATTATTGAATGAAACACTTGATGTATCTTTCCCTAAATGAATGCGATATATGATAATTCAGTACAGCAGCGTATAAGGTGCTACCCTTCTTCATAACGCAAAATGTGTTACAATTGATTTTGTGAAATCAAGCAAAATTAGGGGTGCAGCAATGGAATTTACGATAGACTATTTGTCTTTTTTTGTGGTTCAAGCTGAAGATAAGGAAACGAATGCAACAAAAGCGTTCAGACATTATCAAACCTTGAACCAGGAAAGCTATATGGAAAGTGATTTAAAAGCTTTTTTGAATAGTGAGTTTGCGAGAATTGCCAGACGTAAGGTCGAGAAAAACCCGAATTCAGAGCAAGCGCCAACAAAAATTGGTCATTTTATCGTAGAGCCGGAATACGAGCTAGACAGCAATCCCAACTATAACCTTTTTCAAACTATTCTTACTGCAGATACGAAAAGCGATTTTCAGGACCAATGTGATGGGTTGGTTCGTCTATACATGGATACGAGCTCAGTAAGAGGTGGAGCGTTAATCATCTCCCGGGCGAAGCTGCCTAAATATACCGAAGCCTCGTTTCTATTTATTATGAAATGTGATTTTGAACCGAATATAGCGCGCATCTCGGATGAGAAGAACCTGATTTCACAAGTTGAGATGGCTATAAGTGCAAGGAATATTAAATCCATTCAATATCCTTACATGCCTGAACCGGGCATGATCGAAGAACGCGAACTCAAGATTCATCAATCATCGCATGCCCGTTATTTTGAAGATTTCCTTCATTTCATCTCGTATGAAAAATCAATGCCAGAGATCATAAATGAACAAATGTCGAACATGGTCTATGAATACATAGAACAGAAATATCCAGATAGAGAGGACGCGGAACGCAAGGAAGAGGTAGCTAGCTTAGAGGTATGGGCGGCAAGTGAGAAACGGGTGCTGCAGCGGAAATGGGAGCCAGAACAGGTTATGGAAGCTACTTTGCAAATGATTGAACAGAAGGAAGATATCGAGCTTAAGTTCAAGCTGGATGGTATCGGGATAAAGGCGTTATTGTCGCAATATGGAGATCAGATTCATATAACTCGTCTAAACAATCGGTATGTGATTCTAATTGAGGGAGAAGCCTTGCAATTTGAAAAAGGAGTTTCTCCAGTAGAGTTGTTGGATCCACCGCAATTGTATGATGTAATGAAGCTGATTGAGAAAAAAATGAAAGAGGAAGATTGACAATACTCGATGAAGAAAAGAGGGAATTGAATGATATCTTGTGATCGAATCCGGTGCAATCCACTTATTGACTCCCTATTTAGTTGAGAAGTCCTACAAAAAAGTTGCCATAGTGGCCGATGCCAATACCTACGAAGTGGCAGAGAGAATGGTAGCGCTGAACATCATTTATCGCATAGATCAAGAGTTGCTAGATCGCAGTTTGTTAGAAGCACATAAGGTTCGTCCCAATCGATTTACCCTTCTCGCTGAAAAAAAACAAAACGCAAAGTCTTTTATAGACTTGCGTTTTGTTTGGATTAAACAACTCTTCTGGCTGTAGCATAATTATTTTTCCACCAGCCTGAATTTAAATTTGAAATAATCACGCCCGGCTTACCATAGGTATGAAGTATTTTTCCATTTCCAATATAAATGGCTACATGGTGAACCGGTTTATAGAAGAAAACGAGATCACCAGGTTTTAGCTGACTTCGACGTACATAAGATCCGACTTTAGATTGTTGTTTAGATGAACGTGGTAAGGATATACCAGCTTTTTTAAATACAAATTGAGTAAAGGATGAACAATCAAATGCATTTGTTTTTCCTGACTGTGCTCCAAAGTCGTAAGCTGCGCCTATATATTTTTTACCTGTTGAAATAATCCTATTTGCAGAGGTTGAAGATGATACAGATGTGCTGGCAGCTTGAGCAGGTTTTGCCGAGAGAAGCATACTTCCTGAAAAGAACAAAGATAAACTTAGCGTAATACTAACAAGTGACTTAGTAAATTGATTTTTAAATATCATATTCATATATGCCTCCTAAGTTTGTTTGATTAGGTGATCACCTAGCTATACCATAACACATAAATAAAAACCATATTTTACTAGAAGGCGATATAACCCAGACGTCACATAGCATGCGCGTACTTAATGAGAAATTCATGAGAAATTTTTCATGTTTTTTTAAAGCAATCCGGGTTTTCTCATCTGACTCTCAGAATATAGATTAAAATAAAAATATAGGCATTCCATATATTTATGCTGCTAATTTTCTCTCTCAACATAATTATAGCTGGGCGAAATACTTTTTGTTTGAAAATACAGATTTGACCCAATACTTAAATGGTACTCCGATGATTGCTGGAATGACATTACAGTTCTCGATAGGTGTACTGGCAGAATAGTGGTTTCTGATATTCTTCAAGAAATCGGACAAAAAGGGGAAAGTCGGCAATCAAATAAGCATAAAAAGTAATAAAAAAAGATAGATTTCCATAAGAAGTCGCAATAAAATGGATCCTTGTGGAGTTGATCAAATGTAAGATGAACGCAATAAGTAGATATTCCTGTCACAAAAAATAGAAGATTATTGATCTTGTAATATAGAGAATTGACTCATTGCATACTATAAGGGGGTATGGTATATTGTTATTGTGAGGAGGGGATTTAGAATGGAAACCCACGCTTTGACATCTGCAAATATGGATCACGCTTGTGACCATTTATCTGGAGAAAGGCACAGTCATCATTCTGACAAAATGAAGAAAAACCTGATAACTCGCCTAAATCGAATCGAAGGTCAAATTCGTGGGGTAAAAGGGTTGATTGAAAAAGACACCTATTGTGATGATGTATTGAATCAAATCGCAGCCGTTCAATCAGCGTTGAATGGCGTTGGAAAGCTGCTTTTAGAGGGACATTTAAAGGAGTGCGTCGTAGAACGTATTCAAGCGGGTGAAATTGAAGTGATTGACGAGTTATTGACTACTGTAAGTAAATTAATGAAATAATAAAAAAGCTTAATTTTATGAAGGAAAACTCAGATTATGCTTACGAAGTCAGTTTTGCCAAGGCAAAACTCAGATTATGCTTACGAAGTCAGTTTTGCCAAGGCAAAACTCTTAGGAGGAAAATGAAATGGAAAATGTTGTGTTAAGTGTAGAGGGTATGTCGTGTGGTCATTGCGTGAATTCGGTCGAAGGTGCTTTGAAAAAACTTGGGACTACGGCAAAAGTTGACTTAGCAAGTAAATCGGTCTCGGTGGATTTTGACGAAAATAAAGTTACGCTTGCTGCAATTAAAATAGCTATCGAGGATCAAGGCTACGATGTTAAGTAAAATGCTGGGCCGTTTTTTTTAAAACGGCCTAAGATATTTTTTTGAAGATTTGGATACCCTATAGGGGTATTTAATTAAAGAGGCGATGAATATGGAAAATCATAAAGCAACTCAAAACCAGCAGACAACGCTACAAATCACAGGGATGACCTGCGCTGCTTGCGCCAATCGAATTGAAAAGGGACTGAATAAAATGGAAGGAGTCACTGAAGCCGTTGTGAATTTTGCTCTGGAACGTGCTTCCGTTACTTACGACCCCCAAAAAATAGACGTTTCTAGCATGGAAAATCGTATTCAGGAACTTGGATACGATACAGTGAAGGAAAGCGTTGAATTGCAAATAGGAGGGATGACATGTGCCGCTTGTGCAGTGAAAATTGAAAAAGGATTAAATAAGTTGCCAGGTGTCACAAAAGCAACTGTCAATTTTGCCTTAGAGACTGCTCATATCGAATTTTCACCTTCTAATGTTACCTTTACAGATATGCAAAAAAAGGTAGAGCATCTCGGATATAACGCTGCACTCAAAGCCGATCAAGCTGGCCAAGAAAATTATAAAGCAAAAGAAATTTCACGACAAAAAGGTAAACTGCTTTTTTCTGCTATACTATCCCTTCCTTTGTTGTGGTCTATGGTTGGCCATTTTTCATTCACATCATTCATTTGGGTTCCTGAAACTTTGATGAATCCATGGGTTCAACTTGCTTTGGCGACGCCTGTCCAGTTTTTTATTGGTTGGCAGTTTTATGTAGGCTCTTACAAGGCGCTGCGCAATAAAAGTGCCAACATGGATGTGCTTGTCGCTTTAGGCACATCTGCGGCATATTTCTACAGCCTCTACTTAACACTACAATGGGTTGGTATGGAGGGAATGGTTCATGGACCATCCATGTACTATGAAACAAGTGCCATATTAATAACGTTGATTATTTTAGGGAAATTATTTGAAGCCCTTGCTAAAGGACGCACATCTGAAGCCATAAAGACACTGATGGGATTGCAAGCTAAATCTGCCCTCGTAGTTCGGAATGGTAAGGAAATGAATATTCCAATCGAAGAAGTGGTGATAGCCGATATTGTATTGGTAAAACCAGGCGAGAAAATACCTGTAGATGGTGAAGTAACAGAAGGATTCTCTTCGATCGATGAATCTATGTTAACAGGGGAAAGCATCCCTGTTGATAAAAAAACTGGGGATACTGTATTTGGCGCAACGATCAACAAAAATGGAATGCTCAAAGTAAAAGCGACTAAAGTCGGTAGAGAAACGGCATTAGCCCAAATTATTAAAGTTGTCGAGGAAGCCCAAGGCTCCAAAGCGCCGATTCAAAGAGTTGCTGATCGAATTTCAGGTATTTTCGTACCTATTGTTGTGGCTATTGCAGTTCTTGCATTCCCGTTATGGTACTTTATTTTCAACCCAGGTGATTTTGCAGGTGCTTTGGAAAAATCGATCGCGATTCTTGTTATTGCATGTCCCTGTGCGCTTGGACTTGCAACTCCGACCTCTATTATGGCTGGTTCAGGACGTGCTGCAGAGATGGGCATTTTATTCAAAGGCGGAGAGCATCTGGAAACCACACATCGAATTGAGGTCATTGTTCTTGACAAAACCGGTACGGTGACAAAAGGCAAACCTGAATTAACAGATATAATTGTAAATAACATGCAAGAGCAAGCTTTCATGCGCTTGGTCGGGGCAGCGGAGAAAAACTCAGAACACCCTGTTGCGGAGGCTATTGTCTCTGGTATTGTTTCCAAGGAAATTGAATTGCCAGCATCGGAACAATTCGAAGCTATTCCAGGGTATGGGATCAGAGCTATAGTGGAAGGCAAAGAGATTTTGGCGGGCACTCGTAAATTAATGAGTAAATATGAGGTTAATGTAGATCAGGCTTTTGATGTTATGGAGCGGATGGAGCAAGCAGGTAAGACAGCTATGCTTATCGCAATGGATCGTCAGTATACTGGAATAGTTGCAGTTGCCGATACGATTAAAGAAACCTCAAAAGAAGCCGTATTACGGCTGAAAGCAATGGGGATTCAAGTCATCATGATTACGGGTGACAACGAAAGAACAGCACAAGCCATAGCCAAGCAGGTTGGTATTGATCATATCCTCGCTGAGGTGCTGCCGAAAGGAAAAGCTGAAGAAGTGAAGAAGCTGCAGGCCCAAGGAAAAAAAGTGGCAATGGTAGGAGATGGTATTAACGATGCGCCTGCTTTAGCCATGGCTGATATTGGGATGGCAATGGGTACTGGCACTGATGTAGCTATGGAAGCTGCTGACGTTACTTTGATGCGCGGAGACTTGAATAGTATTCCCAACGCCATTTACATGAGCCGGAAAACAATGGCTAACATCAAGCAAAACCTATTCTGGGCGCTTGCTTACAACAGCCTAGGTATTCCTATTGCAGCAATTGGGCTATTGGCACCTTGGGTTGCTGGAGCAGCCATGGCATTGAGTTCAGTATCTGTAGTATTGAATGCTTTGCGTTTGCAAAGGATAAAAGTATAATTACTTTCCAGCAAAACGAGTCTTCAATATAACCACACAGTTTCAACAAACTTAACAGTTACACTAAAGACAGTAAGAAGAGCAATCAAATAAAATATTGAAGGGATTCATATGCGAAAGAAGAAATGGCCTGTTGTATTGTTCTCGTTAGCGGCTGTGCTGATTCTGTCGCAACCCAATGAAATCTGATATTAGGATGTTGATTATATTTTTTGGTGAACGAAGAAAATATTTGGGGGTGGATGTGTTTCAATAGTAATATAGATGTTTAAATAAGTAAGACTATGAGGAGGATGAGAAAATGGATTTTCATTATACAGTTACAACAAGTAAAACGATAGACGAAGCGATTTCGACCTTGGAACAGAAATTAAAAGAACACAAATTCGGGATTTTATGGCAGCTAGATCTGCCCGCTAAGCTTCAGGAAAAGGGTGTGAAAAGCTATACCACCCCTTATCGGATTCTTGAAGTTTGTAACCCGAACGATGCAGCAAGAGTATTAAATCATAATGAATTGGTCGGTTACTTCCTTCCCTGCAAGATAACCGTATACGAAAGCGAAGGTAAAACGAAAATTGGGTTGCCTAAACCTACGACTTTAGTTAGTATGCTAGAGGATAATGAATTAAAAGCGATTGCGGAAGAGATTGAATCTATACTTATCAAAGTATTAGATGAAAGTAAGTAAGATGCCAACCAAATAATGTATAAACCATGTTTTACGTTATTTGGTTTGGACTACCCATTCCGCAATGGGATATATATTATAAAAAGGAAGTGTTTATGATTATGAAAAAGCTATTTATTATCTCTATATTATCTATGTTGTTTGTTTTATCCTTTTCCTTTATTGCTTATGCTAAGCCTAAAAACATTGATGTTGTAATGTCTGAAATTAGACAAGAACAAGGTCTGAAAAGTGATGGTGAAATTAATGTCGATAAGGTTAGCGTGTCTAAACTTGAAAGTTTAGGCGATTCCGTGATGGAAGCAATGGTTGGTAATTCTGAAGTTCATGAGCAAATGGATAAAAACATGGGCGGAGATGGCTCCGCTACTCTAACTGCTATGCATAAAAAGATTGGCTATAATTATCTTGTTGGTTATCCAAATGGAATGATGAATTTGATGAGCGGTGGCATGATGGGGAATTATGGAGGTGGCATGATGGGAAATAATGGATATGGAATGATGGGAAATAATGGATATGGAATGATGGGTTCCTTCGGTTGGGGAGGTATAACTATGGGTATTTTGTTTGTAATATTGATAGGTATTATTTTATTCTTTGTAATAAAAACCACTAGAGGGACAGGATCAAGATTAACAAACGAAACACCTTTAGATATTTTAAAAATAAGATATGCCAAAGGTGAGATCTCAAAAGATGATTTTGACAAAATGAAACAGGCCCTGTAAGAATAATTCAGGAGAAACTCGAAAAACATTACGCAGGCTTTTTTGATTGTAGAACCAAATATCTGGGATGTAACAGAGCAAATCCTCATTTGAAGCCCTGCCTTCCTGACTACACCAAAACACAAAGGGAGTTAATCGTTTCCTTTTTGTTTTGTGCATTCAGCATGAGCGATTTTCTTTAAATTGAATATGAATTAAATGCATTTGTTGTGACGTTCGTGATACTGGGAGGTAACTGCAATTGAAAATGTAATAAGTAGAAAGAGAGACCGTCGAAAAGGCCTCTCTTCATATAGTAGACATGAACGATTTCTATACGCGATGATTCATTGGTAGTGAGGATGTAGTTTCGTTTGGCGATTCTGATGAGGTGCTCTACAATAAAACCTTCGATGAATTGACGAAAATCTCCGCCCATCATCCGTTTGATCTACTGGAACGAAAACGGAGATTTATGCTACCGCAACGATTAAACGATACATTGGTAGGTAATTACTTAATTTCGCAGAACTATGCTGATTATTCTCTCGGTGTTTTTATATAAGTAAATTAATGAAATCATAATTACACTGTAAAACATCTTCTGAGAAAAAAATATTATTTAGGGAGTTTAAGATGAAAATTTTGAAATTACTTTTAGTATCTCTTACAGTTCTTATCCTCATAACCGGATGTAGCAAGACGAATAATATCAGTTTAATGCATATTCATGGATTAGGATATAGCAGTGACGGAAAACAGTTGTTTATTCCCGATCATGATGGGATTGTCGTTTATTCTGATGGGAAATGGAATACCACGGATGGAAAAAAGCATGATTACATGGGGTTTAATATCGTGGATAATGGGTTTTATAGCAGTGGCCATCCCGCATCTGATGCAGGAATGAAAAATCCGTTAGGCATTGTGAAAAGTACGGATAACGGAAAGACATTAGAGCAATTAGATCTATATGGAATAGAAGATTTTCATTTAATGGCGGTTGGATTTAAGTCGCACACCATTTATGTTTATAACTCGAAACCGAATGCGAAAATGGACAGCAGAGGATTGTATTATTCAACCGATGATACAAAAACATGGCACAAGAGTACAATGAACGGAATGAGTAGTGAACCCTTTACTTTAGCAGTTCATTCTACCGATTCTGCGATTGTGGCTGTAGGAACGAAAGAAGGATTATTATTATCTAAAGATTTTGGAAATAAATTTGAAGCTTTGCCGGTGAAATCACCGTCTACAGCACTGGCTTTTGGAATGCAAGGTGATTTGTGGATTGGAGGACTGGATTCAATTGTGGAAAAGAACGGGAATAACTATATTCCATTAAAAATACCCGTATTGGATCAAGATGATGCAGTATCATTCATAGCTCAAAATCCTGTGAATAAGAATGAAATTGTTTTTACAACCTTCAAAAAAAGTGTATATAGAAGCACAGATAAAGGTATCTCATGGGATCAAATACTACGTTTTTAAACCTTTAGTCTCCGTGAACTCGGTGTACGGAGACTAAAAGGTTACTCTTTCGACGCTTTATGAGGAAGCATTGCTTGCAGACCACAAATCGTTTCATGTAGAGGGAAGTCCACGTTGTATGGAACTATTGGGTTCCCTTTCTTTTAGGAAGAAGATAATAAGTAATATGGCAATGGCCCAAGGTATCACTGAAAGCAAAAATACGAGTTGATAATTGCCTGCATACATAGCAAGAATTCCAAAAGCAACTAATGGTCCTAAAGCTGCTCCCAAAGCGTCCAAAGCACGACGAAAACCAAATGATTTTCCGCGGTCTTCCTATGTCGTAGCATCAACTGGTGCCCTTATCCAAGTCTTTTTATATATCAGACATATGGAGAGGGGATTTTATTGTGAAAAGAATGATTGAATCAACCATGCAAAGGGCAATCATAGTTATTATCTGTATCGTACTCATAAATTCTAGGCCGTTATTTATCCAAGCCCAAAGATTTTACGATTCCTTCGGATCATGGCGACATTCCAGTTGATGTGAATATGGATTCTGTACAAACTAATGATTCAAAAGTTTCAAATTCGGGTCCAACGGATGTTATAGCTTCGCTTGCAGTTGAAACGGTTAATTCCAAAGATGGTCAAAAAGTTAGATAGGATCAATTAGCGACGATTAAGGAAAACAAATCACCTTCTTCGATACAGGAGCGAGATGGTGAACCTTATGCAGTCGTTACTGTCCAGGTCATTTCCAGTCAACAAAGTTTCTAATGCTGTAGATACTACGCTAAAGAATATGCAGTTACCGGCTGGTGTAACTTACTCGCTGGGTGGAATAACAGAGCAAATTAGACAAATGATCCTTGAGATCGCCATTGCAATCGTAGCTTCGATCTTACTTGTATTATTCATTACCAACTCTGTGTTTAAAGGCTGGAGGGCGCTATTCTCCGTATTATTGAGCATTCCACTTGCGTTAAGTGGAGTCGTGCTATCGCTGTTCCTGATCCATGGCGAATGGAATTTGGCAGCCCTAGTTGGTTTGCTGATGCTTACAGGAATCGTGGTTTCTAACAGGATTGTACTTATCGACAAAATTGAACGGAATCGTAGAGAAGGTATGAACCTAAGAGAAGCCGTGATGCATGGAAGCCTCTCCAGAGTTCGTCCCATCTTTATGACTGTAGGAACGACGATTCTTACTTTGGTGCCTTTAGCACTTACCCATTGCGCGGATACAGTTATTTCGCAAACTCTAGGTATTGTCGTCATCGGTGGGATGATTACATCGACTTTAAATAGTTTCATTGTGATTCCGATCATTTATGAATGGTTGCAAAGAAAATGATATTATAAAGTGTAAGAAGGGAGGAACCGAAATGATGCATTTTATAACGAATTTTATGAATCTGTATGGATATGCAGTATTATTTTTTGGATTGATGTTCGAAACCTTAGCACTCCCATTACCTGGCGAAGCGATCATGACCTATGCGGGTTTGTTAGTATTTCAAGGGGATATGAATTGGGTCCTGAGCATACTCATGGCAGGTGTTGGAAGTTCATTAGGAATGACTTTTGCTTATGGAATTGGTTATAAATTAGGATCCCCCTTCATCGAAAAACATGGGGCTCGGTTCCACTTCGGACCCGATAAATTCAAAAAAACTTCGCAATGGTTTGAGCGTTACGGAAATAAAGTATTAATCATTGCTTATTTTATTCCGGGTATTCGACATGTCACGGGGTATTTTTCAGGAGTCACTCGAATGTCTTTTCGTACTTATATGATTTATGCCTATTCCGGTGCCTTCTTATGGACAGGAACGTTTATTACCCTAGGAAAAGTATTGGGACCGAAGTGGGAGGTATACCATAGTCTCATCACGCGGTATTTGATTATTACAGGTGTGATTGCTTTAATTATTTTTATTGTCATTTATTTATACAAAAAGAAAAGAAGGCAATTATTTGAATGGACCATCCAAGCTTTACATAAATTTCACTCGCTTGGTCGTGTTAAATTTCTGATTGTTGCAGCGGCAATCGTATTTATCGGTTTTTTCGGCTTAATGATCGGTATAATTCAAGATTTTTTTGCTCAGGAAACGACTCAATTTGATACAATGACCTCCTATATCATTCAAGCGGTATTTAGCGAAGATGGGTCTGAATGGATGGCTCGTATAGAATGGATTTCATCTGTTCAAGTTTTATATCCTATTGCAGGACTTACCCTTTTATGGATCCTGTTAAAAGGAAAAGAACGTAGATTGGAAGCTGGATTTCTGCTAATTGTCATTATTGGCGGCGAGTTGCTGGAAATTGTTTTGCGAAAAGCATTCCACCGAGTAGGGCCCATTCCGAATTATTTAAAGCTGCCTTACACATTCCCAAGTGAACAAACCTTACTTACCTTTGCGGTCTATGGCTTTTCTGCCTATTTATTATTTCGCCATTATGGATCCGTGTGGACCCGTATTGTAGCTCCAGTAGCAGTGGTCGTGATAGCTCTTCTAGTGGGAATAAGCAGAATTTATTTTGACCTTCAATATCCGAGTGATGTTGTTGCAGGTTACGTGTTCGGCGGGGTATGGTTGAGCTTGAACATTATACTTTTGGAGATTTTTCGAATCATGCAAAAAGAGAAAATGGTTAGATAAGATTTCGTTCTACAAAAGGGGTGATCGGGCTGGACGATAAGCTTTTTACCATCATACGAGAGGCTAAAGAAGGCTCTAAAGAAGCATTCACTCTGCTTATGGAACGATATAAGGATCATGTTTATCGTTACGCTTATGGGATGCTGGGGGATGCAATGGAAGCAGAGGATGTAGCGCAAGAAACATTTATTAAAGCGTATTATGCGCTTTCTAAATTGGAGAATGAAGCTGCTTTTGGCTCTTGGTTAACTCAAATTATGTCTAATATCTGCTTTGACAGACATAAAAAAAAGAAGATGAAATTTAGTGAATTAAATGATCTAGTGTATGAGAACAAAACAGAACAACAGCAACTTCGTTTATCGCTGACAGAGGCGATCCAAAAGCTTTCATTAGAACATCGGGAAGTGATTCTTTTAAAAGATGTGCAAGGCTATTCCTATGATGAGATGAGTGAAATGCTGCAAATCCCTTTGGGCACTGTGAAATCGCGGATGAATGCGGCACGACTTTGTTTGAGAAATGAACTGAGTCAATAGAGAGGAGCATGAGATAGATGGAGCATCATATCGACGAACTTGTATCAGCCTATATTGATAATGAATTATCAGATAAAGACCGACAAACGGTAAAAGATCACCTTCAGTGCTGTCAGCAATGCAATCAATTGGTTGAAGAACTATTACATATTCAATCAGAGGTAATGGGATTTTTTCAAAGGATTCATGCTCCAGTTGGGCTAGAAAATAAAGTATTAGCAAAGATAAATCTTAAATCACCAATAAAATCAGGGGTTTTCACTATTGGAATATCGCTGATATTCATTTTTACTACATTATATTTCTTTGGCTCTTTTATATTTAAAGCAGTCTCTATATGCACAAAAATCCTGATTGGCATAATTTATACAGGAACTCAATTCATTGGAGATCAGCCTATGACAAGAATGAGTGTTATACTCTTCGCAATTATACTTCTAGTCATTTCTGGTTTCGCATTGTGGCGTTTACTCCATTATAATAGTGCGGAAGGTGATGAATCATTTGGCTAAAAAAACAATGGTTATGATAACACTGAGTTTTATTTTCCTTTTATATCTACCATCAACGACCATGGCAAAAGGTTTTTTTGAACATCAAGATACAGTTATTTCTGAGAATCAGACCGTTAACGATGTTGTGGTAGTCGGAGGTGATGCCACAGTTTCAGGAAAAGTGAAAAACTTTGTTATTGTATTTAATGGGGATGCGATTATCAAATCCACTGCCCACATTAAAGGAATGGTACTTGTCATAGGTGGAACGATTATTCAAGCTCCGGGAGCTGTAATAGAGAATGATATCTTAAGTATCTCCTTGGACAATTCAACAAAAAACAGTTTGCTGATCGGAAGTGGATTGCTTGCCAGTGTATGGATACTTCAGTTATTCGGAAGCTTGCTTTTAATAGCTTTACCAATGCTTTTAGTCTTTTTCTTGAAACAAAGAATACAGCCTTTTGTCCAATTGGTAAGAGATACATCTGGACGTGCACTTGGCGTAGGTTTTTTCAGCAGCTTACTTGTGATTGCGATCAGTTTACTATTATTTATTACGGTTATCGGTACACCAATAATACTAATTATTCTTTTGTCGATTGCTTTGTGTGTGCTTTTAGGGGTAACTGCTTTAGGTCTGATTCTGGGTGAAAAAGTACAGATGATCATACCACGTAAACAAGTCTGGGTAACAACAGGAATAAGCGCAGCTGTCATTGTTTCGTTAATGAATATTCCAATTGTAGGTATCCTCATTATGCTAGGTGTTATGTGGCTCTCATTGGGAATGGTCACGATGTGGGCTTTTGGAAAGCTAAAGAAAAGAAGACCTAAGTAAGGGGGACTATCACTCTAGATCGCTTGATAAATTGAAGTTTGATGCTGGCTGGGGTTCTTACGCCGCGTCTGATACTTTCGCATGCTCTTCGAGACTGCTGCTGAATTCAACATGGTTAAGACGGTTGCCGCCCAGGGGAATGAACAGAACTTTAACCGCCTTGAAGCGCATTTGATACTCAGTATAAAACCTTTATTTTATTCAAATATTTACCATTATCGAAGTATAGTAAAAAATGTAAAAATGAGCTAAAATACAAGATCACTTTTACATTATGATGTACTATTAGATAAATATGGGGAACATAATAATTATTCTGGTTTATTTCCTGCTTTTGGATCTGATACAAATGTGTTGTTAAAATCAGTATATTGGAGCTCTGTTACCATTCCTGCGGCTGCATGATGGAGATCATGACAATGGAACATCCAGTCTCCGGGGTTGTCTGCTTTAAACGCAACCACATATTGTTCACCCGGTTTTATATTCAATGTATCCTTCACTATGGATGTACCCTCTAATAGTTGACCATTCTTGCTGAGAACTTCAAAAAATTGACCGTGCAGATGCATGGGATGGTCTGCATTTTTAGATTCATTCACGAATGTAACTTTTACTATATCGCCTTTTTTCACTTTTACTGGAACGGTATCAGGAAAGGTCTTTCCATTGATTGTATAAGCGATATTGCCGCCTTTTTGTTCTGTATTCAGTTTCATCGTATATTCCACGTCAAATTTTTGATCTAAGTTAAAAGCAGGTTTTGATGGTTGACCATATTTAGTTAGATCAAAGACGGGCAATGTAACTGAATCATTGGGTTGATCCGCAATTGTATTGTCACCTTCATACTGAATCATTGTCTTCATTCCTTTAACACGCGGCTCCTTGCCATGTTCTTCAAGATACCACTGTCCAGGGTTGTTAGCCGCGAATTCAATGTCATAACGTTCGCCAGGAGCGATTGAAATCAAAGTATCTTTAAGGGTTTGTGGATTATTTACGGGCTGTCCATCCGTCGCTGTTACTTTAAAGTCTTGGCCATGTAGATGCATCTGATGAGAAATAAAGCCTGCATTGATAAGGCGAATTCGAACTTTATCGCCCTTCATGACGGATAATTTATCAATTGCCGAACCCGTTTTCCCATTCATGGTATAGAGGTCATACATGCTCATATTGTCAACCATGCTCATATTGTCACCCATGCTCATTTTGCTATGATCCATATTACTCATATCCATGGTACCCATAGTTTCCGAGCTTACCCATTCATCCAAAACGAGCGTGTAGTCTTTGTCGATTATATCATCCTGGGGTACGACAATAAATGAACCGTAAAGTCCACGATCTACTTGATTTACACTATCCTGGTGTGAATGATACCAATATGTTCCTGGAGTCGTTGCTTTAAATTCATACGTAAATGATTTACCAGGCTGTACTGCGTTTTGTGTCATCCCTGGAATGCCATCCATGTCAAATGGAACAGGATATCCATGCCAATGGATTGATACAGGTTCGGGTAAGCTGTTATTTAAAGTAACTTTTACTGTATCTCCTTGTTTTACACGAATCTGAGGACCAGGAACAGAATTGTTAAAGGTCCAAACGGATAAAGTCTTTCCATCTTGTACTTCTAAATGGCTAGCTTGTGCTGTTAATGTAAAGTTTTTTCCATCTGCAATTTCCATTTTTGTTGTTTTAACATTTGATGGTGCTTGGTTTGAATTCATTGCATTCATCTGGTCAGAACTCATTTTAGAATGATCCATACCACTCATTCCATTCAAGTTGTTGTTGTAAATCAAATAAATAACTATCAGAATTACTGCAACACCTATACCAATAAGAATGTTTCTGTTTGATTTTAATTGCATGGGTTTCCTCCATAAATTTATTTTTATTACAATGATAATTATTACATCATAGAATAGAAATTTGTAGAAACTGTGAAGTTGAAAAATTTAATAACTGTTGGATTACTACATAGATTCCACAAACTTAAGGTCTATAATCTAAACTAAAATATCATCGATTATTAAGAGGTATAATATAAGTAAGCAAGTGAGAAGAGAGATGGTGATTTTATAATGGTAAAGCCTTTAGTTTTAGTAGTGGATGATGAATGGAACATGCGTAATTTGTTGCGAATTTATTTGTTGAAAAACGGATTAGATGTACTGGAAGCAAGCAATGGCTCAGAAGCTCTCAAATTGCTTGATCTCCATCAAGTAGATTTAATACTGTTAGATGTCATGTTGCCAGACATGAGTGGCTGGGAGGTATGTTCAAAAGTAAGGGAGAAATGGGATATTCCGATTATGATGTTAACCGCTCGCACTGAAACAAAAGATAAAGTACAAGGTTTAAATTTGGGTGCAGATGATTATATGGCTAAGCCTTTTGATACAGAAGAGTTGTTAGCACGTATTTTTGCCCTTTTACGACGTTCATCCTCAAATCATGCAATAATTGTCCTGCCTAAAACATTGGAGTTTCCGGAAATGTCTATTTATCCAGAACGTCGTGAATGTATGATTAATGGCAATTATCTTGATCTAACACATAAAGAGTTCGATATGCTGCTCATATTAGCAGAAAATTTACAACGAGCATTTACTAGGGAAGTATTACTTCAGCAGATCTGGGGAGAAGACTTTTTCGGGGATGTCCGGGCAATTGATACCCACATAAAAAATATACGTTTGAAATTGGATAAAGCAGGACTGTCCTATAGTCCGATTCAAACCGTTTGGGGTATTGGCTATAAATTTACTCCAGGTGGTTCTATATGAATTGGAATCGGATTGACCTCAAATTGGGAGCTATCATCATTACATTGTTTTTTATTATTTTGTTAATACTTGGATTTGTAATTAATCAGTTATTTACGAGCTTTTACATTCATAAAGTTCAAGAGGAAGCAGATGAGCTTTCCACTCATATCGTTAGCATGCTTGAAAAGCAAGAAATAACCCGTTTGGATTTGATTGGTACGATGGCTGAATTTTCGCGGGTGGATATTTATTTATTAGATAACCAAGGAAATATTGTAGCAAATGCGAGCGGAAAACATATACCTAAGCAGCTTTTTATTACAAAGCAACAGAATTTAGACGTATTAGCTGGGAAAAAAATCACATCGGAGTATACAGATGATAATAATATTCATTATTTAGTTTATGGAAAACCAATAAAACAAGGAGATCATTTTAGTGGTGGCGTCTATGTGCTTAACTCTTTAGAAGGTGTCGCGCAGTCGATCCATCAAATAAGAATATATTTACTCTTATCCGGACTTGGCGCATTTTTAATGGCAATTGGCATTACATTTGTCATTTCAAAGAAATTATCTAGACCACTAATTCAAATGGAAACTGCAACACGCCGAATTGCAAAAGGAGATCTTGAAACTAGGGTTGATGCTTCCTCTAACGATGAAATCGGATCTCTAGCTACAGCAATTAATGATCTTGCCCAAGAATTACAGCGGTATCGTGATACACGTAGTGAGTTTTTTGCTACCATCTCACATGAACTAAGAACACCTATTACTTATTTAGAAGGATATGCGGAAGTGCTTTCACAAGGCTTAGTGGAAGATGAACTTGAAAAAAAGAAGTATTTGGACATTATTTCACAGGAGGCAAAAAGGCTAGCTCGATTAGTACACGATTTATTCGAACTCTCCAAAATGGAAGAAGGGAAGATCGACCTCAAATTGGAAACTATTGCTCTTTCCGAACTTATACATCAGGTAGTTCTTAAGGTAGAGTTAAAAATAAAAGAAAACGGGCTTGAGGTTATCGAATTGGTTTTGCCTAATTGTACTATAATTGGGGACGATATAAGAATGGAGCAGATTATACTCAATTTGTTGGATAATGCGATTCGGTATACACCAACAGGTTCAGTGGTAATCTCATTAGTGGAAGAGCATAAAAATATTCTACTTTGTATCGAAGATGCGGGAATAGGCATTCCGGAGGATGAACTACCCTACATTTTTGAACGTTTTTATCGGGTTGAAAAATCACGTTCAAGGCAATATGGCGGCACAGGGCTGGGATTGTCAATTGTCAAGAAATTAGTAGAATTACAGGGCGGAACCATACTCGTTAGCAGTTCATTAGGTCAAGGAACGCGTTTTGAAATTCGATTTCCTTCAGTCGATAAAGGAGAGAGAAAGTCATGAAGAAAATAGATTGGTTCATCGCATCAACGTTTATTGCCATGGGGTTAATTTGCTTATCCATTTCCGCAACTTCCTTTTTGCAAAAAAACACGTTCATGACCTATTTTCATTCGATGTCTCGTATTTGTTTATGGGTTGGTGTGCCATTCTTCCTAATAGTTGTGATTTATTTGTTGCGTCGCAAGTAATAATCAAAAAAGTATTGCTGATATGAAAGGAAAATGGCATCACATACAGAAAAAGTAGTGAAAAAAGAGCAATACAAGGGGAATATTCCCAATGTATTGCTCTTATCATTTCCATTTATATAGTCATGATCATCATCCAACTATGAAAGTTGTGTAGTAAGGTTGTAGAAACAAAATTTGGTTCAAATGATTAAAATTGCGGAAATTTCGCGATTGTGAGATATGAGACAAAACAATTGTAAACGATACTACTCACAATCTTCTGTTTGGAGCACAATTTTTTAACAACTCCACACATTCTACACACTCTCCACATAGAACCAACAAAAGGTTTGTTTATAGTAAGATCAAGAAACAAGAATGGAGGTATACGACATAAAAATGAAAGGATTGTTTACATCTATAGGGGGACTTGCGGAAAAAGCGCTCAAGGAAGCGCATATGTTTGCTAAGGATATTATGGAAGTTATTCATTGGAGGGATTAACATTAAGAAAATTTTACTGATCACTTTTATTGCTGTTTTGATATTAACTGCAACAGCTTGCGGAAAAGCTAATAAAAAACAAGCAGCTAATCCAAGTCGGTCTCCAACAGCTGCAGCAGAAAAAATGCCTGAAGCGAGTCCGAATTCCGAAATAAAAAACAAATATTATTTTACTGCGGATGAAGGCGGCAGTATTACTAAGATTAACGCAGTACAGAATAAAGTAGTGGACACAATCAAGCTGGAAGGATCTGTTCACAATGTGCAAGTATCGCCCGACGGTAAGGTTTTGGGTGCGACATTGGTTCCAAAGATGGCAGGCCATAGTAATGGGAATAGTATGGAGATGAAGGGTTTTGCACTCTTTTTTGATACAGCCACCAATCAATTAATCACAAAAGTGGAAGTAGGCAATCATCCAGCACATATTGTATTTACAGGCGATCAAAAATATGTACTGGTGACCAATAATGAAGATAACAATATTTCGGTGATTGATGCCAAAACCTATCAACTAGTTCAGACAATTTCAACAGGCAAGGGCCCACACGGCTTCCGGGTTGCCGCAGACAGTAAATTTGCCTATATAGCTAATATGGGAGAAGATACAGTGAGTGTAATTGATTTAACTGCCATGAAGGAGTCTAGAAAAATTAAGGTGGGTGAGGTGCCACTCACCACAGGTGTTACAAGCGATGGCAAATTACTCGTTGTAACGTTAAATGCAGAGAACGCCGCGGCAATAGTAGAACTCGCATCCGATAAAGTCGAGAAAATTGCAGTCGGTGAGGGACCTGCTCAAGTTTATATTCAGTCCGACGATAAAATAGCTATTGTGGCAAACCAAGGAACCGAAAAGAAACCGTCCAACTCGATCACGAAGATTGATTTGTCGACAAAAAAAGCTGTGGCAACCATTGAAACCGGAAAAGGGGCGCACGGACTGGTTACGAGTAAGGACAATAAGTTTATCTATGTAACCAATATGTTTGAAAACACGGTAAGCGTCGTAGACAATACTCAGAACAAAGAAATAACAGAGTTGAAAGTAGGACAAACCCCTAATGGCATCAGCCTTATGCCTTGAGTGAGACCAAAAAATTGACAGCATTTTTTACTTTAGATGCGACTCAGACTGTTGAGAAAGTCTCGACAGTCTTTTATTCAATTTTATAAGAAAAAGGTATGCTTGAAGGCCTTAGGACACAAGCGTCGTTGTCATAGTGAGGGCAAACGCATACTATTAAATCCGGAAAATCAACATGAATAGTGCAGATAATATTGCAATCCCGCCACTCACACTAAAAGCAACCTCCGGACCAAAGGATTGCCAAAGGAAACCGGCAATGATACTTGCGGGAAGAGCAGCCAATCCAGTTAAGGCATTAAATGTACCCATGGCCGTTCCTCTCTGACCTTCTGGAACAATATCAGCGATATAAGCTTTTTGAATGCCGTCGGTAAATGCATAATAAAGCCCATATAAAATAAATAACACCCATATCCAAGTAACGTTTTTTGCAATGCCAAAGCCTAAATAAATGGATGCAAAAATTAAATATCCAGTTATCAGGACAGATCTGCGACCAATACGATCGCTTAATATGCCAATAGGCATTGAAAAGATACTGCTGCTTAGATTCATTACGAAAAAAGCGAGTGGAATGAAGGCGATTATCATTCCTATATTCTGTGCGCGTAAAGCTAGAAATGCATCTGAGAAATTACCAATGGCAAAAAGGGTTGAAATGAATGAGAAACCTAAAAATCGAGGATTCATTTGTTTGAAGCTAATTTTAGGTAGAACACGTTGTTGTAATGAATGAGTGGCTGCTTTTTCTTTTAAGAAGAAGATAATAAGTAAGAGAGCAATAGTACCTGGTATCACTGAAAGTAAGAATACAAGTTGATAATGACCTGGATACATTGCCAGAATTCCAAAAGCAACTACAGGGCCTAATGCTGCTCCCAAAGCGTCTAAAGCACGGCGGAAACCAAATGATTTTCCACGGTCTTCCTTTGTTGTAGCATCAGCTAAAAGTGCATCTCGGGGAGATGTACGTATCCCTTTTCCGAAACGGTCTGAAAAACGAATAAGCAGTACCTGACTCCAAGAAGCGCTAATCGCGAAGAAGGGCTTTGTTAAATTAGACAACCCATATCCAATTAACATCAAAAGCTTATGCTTGCCAAATCGGTCTGTAATCCACCCCGAGAATAATTTTAAAATACTTGCCGTACTCTCCGCGATTCCTTCGATAATCCCGATAGATGTTAGCGGTATATGTAAAACCGTTGTCAGATAGATGGGAAGAATGGGAACAATCATATTGCTAGAAAGATCTGTAAACAGACTCACAAGTCCAATGACAAGAATGACCCGATTCATCCCAAATAACTTTTTACTTTTGCTGTCAGCGAATGATTTCATACGTCACCTTCTAATAACTTTTTAATCCTACCTTCAATATAACAGACGTTGCTGAAAAGGGGTATTTTTATCCATTATGCGAATGATACAATCTAGGTGAAAGTAAGGGGAAACCAAAATGATGCATTTCTTTGAGCTTAAATATCATACTGTTGGAGATTTTTCGAATCATGCAAAAAGAGAAAGTGGCTAGGATGCATCAGGATACGCTATTGGAGTGGGTTAACGGAGATATTATAATTTTTGGTGAAGAAAATGGAGAAACCGTAGTGGAGGTATTCCTATCTTGTCCAGTAGAAATACCTCAGGTCTAAACTAGCCAAAAATGCGACGTGCTGTAACATAATGTGATTTCCACCAGCTTGAATTAATGTTGGAATAGGTAACGCCGCCTTTACCAAAGGTGTGCACAAAATTACCATGCTCCGAGTATATGCCGACATGTGCAATCTTTCCTTTTGAGCTGGCTGTGGAGAAGAATATTAAGTCACCTTTTTTTAAATTTTTTTTGGATACATAATAGCCCTTTTTCGATTGTTCTGATGAAGAACGCGGTAAATACATATAGTTACGACCGAACACATATTTAGTAAACGACGAACAATCAAACTCATATTCAATGTTCGTTTTTGCTCCGAATTTATATCTTACTCCTAGATACCAATTAGCAGTCGTAATTAGATCAATGCCCTTTTGGATGTTACTGGAATAAGCATAAGCTGGTTGCGGGATTAAAGTGGCAACACCTGCGGATAGAGCAACTGTAAATGCTAGACTCATGATCATAAATTTGGTGGTAAGCTTTTTGAATGAAAATTTCATATCTATTCCTCCTCGTGTTTTGTTATGAACAACTTGAATCATAGCACAAATGAAAATTCCACCATTTACTAGATTTGGTACGATACCAGTCAACGACTCGCAATTGGCCTATTTCTGAGAATTTCATGAGAATTTTTTCATCTGAATTTTATTGTTTTATTGAAAATACTGCAAACAAATTGGAATTGACTATGGATACTCGCCTAGTTCAATGGATAGGAATGATTCATACTCTGTAATAAATATCTACTTATGAAAGACAAATTAAAGGAGGATAATATGCCAAAGAGTTACTCACTAAAAGCGAGACACATAAAAGGCGTATCATTAAAAGCTAAATATAAGACTCGATCTGAGAAAATAAGGCTGAAATTAATAAAGATGCAAAAGCATGGTCAATATGTAGGAAGCAAGTGGAACAAAACAAATGTGTTATTACAAGATCGGTATATAAGTAAATACATCCCTAAAACTAGAAAACTAAATCAATCCGTGTTTAATTCCATGCTAAATAAATTTCTGATGATTTATTTAAAACCGATCAATGGTACTTATGGTAAAGGTGTGATACGTGTTGCTAAACAACTGAATCGGGAGAAAATAACATTCCATTATCAGCAGGGTTCAGAAAAAAAACGTTTTTTAACGCTTCGTGACTTATACCAAGCTGTTATGAAAAACAAAATGAAACGCAAATACATTGCTCAGCAGGGGATCCATTTGTTAAAGTATAATAATCGGCTTTTTGATTTAAGAATTATGGTGCAAAGAGATCTAAAGGGGAGCTGGGAAACAACGGGAATTATTGGCAGAGTTGCACATCCTAAAAAAATTGTCACGAATTATCATAGTGGTGGAACACCCATGGCTTTAAAAACGATCTTTAAACCGCATTTATCAATAAAACAGATGGATGAATTTTATTCTTTTCTGGAAAAATTTGGCCGGGATATCGCAAAAACCATGAGCAAAAAATATCCAATGCTAAACATGTTAGGAATTGATGTCGGAGTAGATAATAAGCTCTATCCTTGGATCATTGAAGTAAATACGAATCCGGATCTCTATATTTTTAAAAAACTAAAGGATAAAGAAATTTTCCGAAGGATGTATCGGTACGCCAAGCATCTAAAAAGAGCATAGAAACCAAGGTGACGCATAGTAATCCGAGGTATAGAGGGGTCAGATAAAGTGAATCTTAAAAAACGGTTAACCAGTGCATTCTTCATAAGCTTTCTATTTGCGATTGGATTTGGCTTAATTGCGCTTTTCATTAGTGATAAAAAAATTGTGAATTTCGATAACCGTATTTCTGCGTATATCCAGGGTTTACAATCAGTTGGTTTAACAAGTGTGATGAAATTTTTTACTTTTATTGGTTCTGGAACCGTCGTAGCTATTATTGTGATCATTGTGATGATCTTGTTTTATGTGGTTTTAAAGCATCGTAGTGAATTGGTTCTATTCATAGGGGTAGTGATTGGATCTGCATTGTTAAATGTGGTTTTGAAAGTTGTTTTCCATCGTGCTCGTCCCACGATCAAACGTCTTATTGAGGAGAGTGGGTATAGCTTTCCAAGCGGCCATTCTATGGCTGCTTTTACTTTGTATGGAATTTTAACCTTCTTGCTATGGAAGCATATTTCAAGCTCTAAAGGTCGAAGCTTATTCATTATTTTCAGTATTATGATGACTACATTGATCGGCGTAAGTCGAATATATTTAGGAGTACATTATCCAAGCGACGTATTAGGCGGATTTCTCGCCAGCGGTACGTGGCTCATATTTTCAATTAGGAGCTATCAGAAATACCAGGACAGAAACTATCGCAGAAAACATTCATAACTGCAAACTTCTCATGTTTCTAGTGAAAGCATCCATGCGGGTGCTTTTTTATTGAGTTACGACAAATAATCCTATAAAAATCACAGACCTTTTGACAACCATCGCGCTTGCAGTTATGTACAATCTATTTAGCTAATGAGAGTTTTGCAAGTCTACTAGTAGATTAGTAGATGAATGAACCCTGTTGACTAAGAGGAGAGGTGCAAACTTGCGTAATCCGCGATATCTTTCTATGATCATTTATCTATTGGGTGCAATCCTATTTCTCCCATTAGGCATGAGCTTTGCAGCCGAGAATGAGAATACCCTGTTTACAGAACCTCCGCCTCAATTATCTATTGTACCCGACATGAAAGTAGATAAAGCAGAGTTCCCGCAGTTGCCATCCGTTCAACGGAATATAGTTCATAAAATGGAGGAGAAAACTCCTCAAAAACCAACTTCAACTGTGAGATCTGATTCCGGTCTTACCGAATCTCAAATCGGAGCGATCTTCAAAGGCACGTCCCTTGCAGATTATGGACTAGAGAAAGTAATCCTAGAAGTTGAAGCGGAGTATGGGATTAATGCCTATTTTACAATTGCTGTGATGAAGCTGGAAAGTGCCCATGGTGAAAGCAAAATTGCTGTGAATAAGAATAATTTGTTTGGGTTAAACGCGTTGGACGGGGATGGTTATAACAAGGCATTTAGCTTCAAAACAAAGGCAGACAGCGTTCAAAAGTTTGGACAACTCATATCTAAGAACTATGTAGGAAAAGGTTATACAACTATAGAAAAAGTATCCAAGAAATACTGTCTGGCGAACCCACAATGGTCCGATTTGGTTATGAGCATAATGTTAGGCGATTATAGTAAATTATAATGTCTTTCATGTTTCTAACAGTGCTAGTGTTAGAGACAATTTGTCGAATTTATTGTAAAATGAAACGGATATCTAATAACTATATATAGGAGGTACGCTGCAATGAGTACAATAAACAATACAGGTTATTTTGGTCAATTTGGTGGAAGCTTTGTGCCGCCAGAGCTTCAGGAGGTCATGAATTACCTTGCAAAGCAATTCGAAAAATATAAGAATGACCCAGAATTCAACGAGGAGTTCTGTTATTATTTGCGGGAATACGTGGGTCGCGAAAACCCGCTGACCTATGCTGAACATCTCTCCAAAAAGCTGGGTGGAGCCAAAATTTATTTGAAGCGAGAAGATTTGAATCATACCGGTTCCCATAAAATAAACAACGTTCTGGGTCAAGCTTTGCTTGCCAAACGGATGGGGGTTAAGCGGGTTATCGCTGAAACCGGTGCCGGTCAACATGGCGTAGCCGCTGCAACTGTTTGCGCTATGTTCGGAATGGAATGTGTGATCTATATGGGTTTGGAGGATACGAAACGTCAGTCGTTAAATGTTTTCCGGATGGAGCTCCTTGGAGCCAAGGTGGTAGCCGTAGACAAAGGTCAGGGACGATTAAAGGATGCGGTGGATGAAGCGTTGAACGATTTGATCGCCAACTATAAGAACACCTTCTACCTTTTGGGTTCTGCCGTTGGACCCCATCCATATCCGACGATGGTCAAACATTTTCAGTCCGTCATAAGCGAAGAATCTAAGCGACAAATCTTGGAGAAAGAAAACCGGCTTCCAGATGCCGTTATTGCATGTGTCGGTGGAGGCAGTAACGCCATAGGTGCTTTTGCCCATTATATAGATGAGTCAAGTGTACGCCTTATCGGGGTAGAGCCTGACCAAGCACCTACGCTGACACAAGGGGTTCCGGGAGTTATTCACGGATTTAAATGTTTTGTCCTGCTGGATGAAGAGGGAAATCCGCGAAAAACATACTCGATCGCTGCTGGGCTGGATTATCCGGGCATTGGTCCCGAACATAGCTATCTGAAGGAAACAGGACGGGCGGAATACTACACCGTGACAAACGAAGAAGTGTTGGAGGCTTTCCAGGTGCTTTCCAAAACTGAAGGCATTATTCCCGCATTGGAAAGTGCTCATGCTGTAGCTTATGCGTTAAAGCTAGTACCGCAAATGAGAAAAGATCAAGTAGTGATTATTAACTTATCCGGACGCGGAGATAAAGATGTGGAACAAGTATATCACATGCTGAAATAATAGCGACCGATGCAAACGTATGAGATACATCAAATAATGGAGGCGATCTCGATGAAAGTTGAAATATGGTCTGACTATGTATGTCCTTTCTGTTATATCGGCAAACGCAGGTTCGAGACTGGGTTGCAGCAGTTCTTGAATAAGGAAGCGGTTGAGGTTGTATATAAAAGCTTCGAGCTCGATCCTAATGCTCGTCGTGATGGTAATCCGAGCGCGCATGATATGCTTGTGGCCAAGTATGGCATGGCTCGCGAACAGGCTATCGAGAGCACTAACCAAATTACGCAGCAGGCGAAAGTATTTGGTCTCGATTATTACATGGATCGCACGATACAGACGAATACGTTCGACGCGCATCGGCTGACTCACTTCGCGGCGTCGAAAGGGAAGCACGCGGAGATGACGGAACGGCTATTGAAGGCTCACTTTACTGATACGTTGCATCTTGGCAATCACGATACGCTTGCTGATTTGGCCGTTGAAATCGGTCTAGATCGTGCCGAAGCGCTCCGTGTATCGAAGAACGGAGAATATGCGGATGATGTGCGCGCGAATGAACAGGAAGCTAATCAGTTTGGCGTTAGAGGTGTCCCGTATTTTGTCATTAATTGCAAATACGCCATATCTGGAGCCCAGCCGAGTGAAGTGTTCCTGGAGGCGCTGCAGAAAGCTTGGAATGAAGATCATCCGCTTACTGTATTCGGCGGATCCGCTGAAGGTATGGTATGCACAGACGACAGTTGTGTAGTTCCAGGGCAAGATGAGCGATTATCATGATCAAGCTGGGTGTTCTGGATCAGATATATGTCAGTGAAGGTCGAACTGCCACGGAAGGGCTGCAGGAATCGACGCGTCTCGCCCAAGCGACGGAGGCGCTCCATCCAGGTCGTATCGACTTAGGCCTTGGTCGAGCTCCAGGTGGCATGCCACTAGCGACGAGAGCTCTCCAGCAGGGATAAATATGTCGATGTGGGCAAATACCCTCAGCAGGTGCTTGATATTATCGGCTATTTCCACGATGCGATGCCTGCAGGGCATCAGTTTGAGAAGCTACTGGCTGCTCCAGCCATTCCGACGGCACCTGAGATATGGCTACTAGGATCCAGCTGCGAGAGCGCGAGAATTGCGGCAATGTTGGGTACCTCGTACGCATTTGCGGAGTTCTTCGGCACGCCGGGCGGCGAAGAGGCGACACAGTATTATAACGAGCATTTTGTGCCTAAACAGCCATTGGAGGGTCATCCGCGCTCGATGATTGCCACACTTGCGATCTGCGCCGAGACGGAAGAAGAAGCAAACCGATTGGCGATGAGTAGTGATTTGTTGTTCCTCGGCATTAGGACTGACCTAGAGATGCAATTTCTACCTTCTGTGCAGACGGCAACCAATTATCCGTATAGGGAAATGGATCTAATAGAAAGGTAAGAAATCGATAAGAAACCGGAAATTAGAGGAAAATAAAAGGAAAATAGACGGGGCAATGAACGCAACCGTCTATTTCGGAGTGAACTATGGGAGAATTGTGTGAGCTGTTGGAGGAACTCTCACATCACATCACATCATATGAAATTATATAAAATTGGGAACGATTTGTTCCACCGTACAAACGACCATTTTATAATTATCCAACCCCAACGCGATTCTCTATACCTTTGAGCCAATAAAAACAACAGAACCTAAGTAATCCTTATAAATATTAATAATATCGGTGTACTCAAATGAGGTTCGAAGAGCTTGAAGATTTGTGGAAATATGATTATCTGGATACTGGAAATCATCCGGATGGTTTATTTGATCCATATTATCCACAACAAGTAATGAATAATCCCAGCAGGATACATGATTAAATTTATTGCTATTAAGTAATAACGTCCATTGATCAAGCGAAGCTAGTTGTGTAAATCCAAAGAAATCAAATAACGGAGAACTCATGTGGAGGGGAATAGGTTTTACCTCGATTATTTCTCGGTCATATAAAGTCCCTCCAGGCTTCAACACACGATAATATTCGGAAAGAGCAGTGTGAACATCAACAAAATTTGTAACGGATTCAGCTAATATGACATCAAATTGATTACTTTCGAATGGCAAGGAACAAACATCAGCCTCTATAAAATTAATTTGCAGTCGTTGGGCTTCTGCTCTTTTTTTTGCCTTTTTGAGCATATCCGTGTTAATATCCATTGCTGTTATATGATATCCATTCAGGGATAGAAAACAGGATGTTCGTCCAGTGCCGCAACCTACTTCTAAAATTTTACTCTCTTTGGATATATTAAAATGTTGAAGTTGCTCTAACGTTGCAGAAAATCCACCGGGATGGGCGCTGCTAGCACCGAATTGTGACAACATTTTCAAATAACTCAATTAAATCCCTCCCCAGTTTGCTTTTTCATTTTATCTTATGAAGGCTAAGAAAAATTGATATGGGGCAATGCCCATAAGACTGTCTATTGCAATGTATTTATTTTTGAAAATAATAAACGACAATTAAAATACACATATACCCAAGCTTTTCAACAAATCAAACATACTATAAAATATCTTGAACGCCAGGAGGTGCAAACTATGGGTGTTGTTGCAGGAAGCTGTGGTGGTTTTGGTACTAGTACCGGTATTATTTTGGTTCTCTATATCCTTTTGGTAATCATTCTGTCCGCTGGATTCCTTATTTAAGGGGTCTAGGAAATTAGAAGAGGCAGGGTCTATGTGATATGCAAAAGATACAAGTACAAGGAGTTCATATTCGATTCAAAAGCGGCTGTCCCAAAGGTCTGAAAAGACAGAGGGATAGTCTTTTTTATTTTAGTTATAGTTGTTGCATTTGCATGATTGGGGAGGCGTAATGAAAGTAGAATATCTTACATAATTTAAAAGTATATATGGGTTGTTACAATCGATTAGAGAATGGAAAAACGAATACCATTGTTCATAGGAGGCCGTATTATGAATCAAGATCCTATACATCATTTGTCGGATCAAGTTCTCAAAAAATATGCTTCACAAATTCATTATTTGGATTGCTTCGGCACTTCGGGGGCAAGCCTTTTTCAGTCTTATCGTCAGACCAAGGTCTTGGCGGTTGGCTGCGGTCCTTTTTTGCTCTCATTGATTGCATCGCTGCTCGAATCCGGATTATCCATGTTCCATGTGCTGATTACGGACTTCGTTCTGACAGACCGGCAACGGTTGGTGAGTTTGGTGGAACGTTTCCGTCGAACCGACCCTGTGACAGAAATAGAAGAGATTTCCTTCCAGAAGGATAGAGTGGGTTCTTGGCGTGAGGTCGTACAGCCATTTCAATCGATTATGTATGTTTCACAGGAAGGAGATATCGAGGAACTGCGGACTATTCATGCCGTCTGTAGGGAGGAGAAGAAAATGTTCATCCCTGCAATATGCATAGGACAGTCTGGTCTTGCCGGACCACTGGCAATTCCCGATGTTGAAGGATGTTGGGAGTCGGCTTGGCTTCGTATACACAGAAGTGCGCTGTACAAAAAAACACAGTTGCCTGCCTTTTCTTCCGCTGCTGGGGCATTATTGGCGAATGTGATCGTATTTGAATTGTTAAAAACGGTTATAAGGGCAACCGAATTTGATCTCAAACATAAATACTATCTTCTTGATCTGGAAACATTGGAAGGAGACATGCATGCCTTCGTGCCCCACCCAATAGTGAACGAGCGCGTATCAGCTGAATGGGTGCTGGATTTCGCTCTACGGGTAGCACAGGATTCGGGCAGCAGTGATCCGGATGGATTGCTTCCTTTCTTTGACCGACTGACATCAGCGGAATCAGGGATTTTTCGAACTTGGGAAGAGGGGGACTTGAAGCAGCTTCCGCTCTCCCAGTGCCGCGTACAGGTAGCAGACCCGTTATCTGAGGGGCCTGCCGAGCTTATGACAGACATCGTATGTTCCGAACTGACCCATAAGCAAGCTCGCAGGGAAGCAGGTCTGGCTGGTATTGAAGCGTATATCTCACGAATGACCCGCCTACTTGTAACGTCACTTCATAGCCAACGGAAAATAGAGGGTAGGAAGTTAAAGCCGCAGGAATTCGTTGGTTTCGGAGCAGGCGAAACATTTACCGAAGGCGTTTGTCGCGGCTTGCAAAAGTGTTTGAGCGAAGAATTGGGTAAGCGGCAAGTGTATCAGACTCCCTCACTCAAACAAGTGCAGCTTTATGCGATAGAAGATAAACAATGCCAGTATTATTGGAGTGCTTTGAGCAAGATGCAGGGAAACCCGATGATTGGCTCGGGAGAGAAAGTATTTGGTTTTCCGGTGATATATGTAAGCTCGGGTGGATGCTGGTATAGCTGCGTAGGACTAAATATGACAATGGCACTTCGTAATGCACTAAAACAAGCACTACAACAGGCACAAAACCAATCGGTTTGCCTCGCCCCTCAGGAAGTTAAGGATTCCTTTGTAGTTATAGAAAAAATGACACCGCTCAGTCTGGTAATTCCCTCTATCGAGGACAGTACAGCACAATCGGAGCTTTTACAGACTTCTCTGTCCATCTTAGCAAATAACCACAAACGTCTTTTTGTGTTTGATCTGGAGCTGGAACCATTTTTGAAAAATGAGCCGGTAAAAGTATTGGGTATGCTGCTTCGAGATGAGGTATCCATGTGAGCGCTGTTGTAGCAGTTGTCGGAGAAGGTATATTGGCTGATTTTGTGTGTGGAGAACTATTTGAGCACTATGAGGTGTTTCGTCAAACCGATTTTACAGATGGCGTACCGAAAGCGAGCGAATTGGTTTTGGTACTAAACGATGATGGGGACTCATCCATTTATCTTAAGGCTGAAGAGGTGTTACAAGCTACTGACATCCCATGGCTGCGTGGTTTTGTTTCATTTGATGAGGGCGTGGTCGGGCCATTGGTTCATCCGAACACACCGGGGTGTTCGCAGTGTGCGGATAACCGGCATCTTATAGCGAGACGCGACTCCAGAGTGATGTTGGACTTTCAAAATGGGTTTCTGGTGCCTCCGGAAAATCCCCATGATGCAAGAACATCGCATTCAGCACTTTGGCATATAGCTCACCTGGTTGTAGCAGAGACGAAGAGAGTGATGCAGGGCAAACGAGCTCAAACTATAGAACACATGTATATAATTAACCTGAATACGCTGAAGTGCTCGCTTCATTTCATTCTACCTGACCCGTATTGCCCCGTATGCGGTCAGTTGCCCGATGATTCATTGATGTCGGCCCAGATTTCGTTGAAGCCGAGACCCAAAATAAGCAAGGAGAGTTATCGCTGTCGTCCGTTAGAAGACCTTAAGGAAGTTCTGGTCAAACACTATCTGGATTCGAGAACCGGTCTTTTTAATGCAAAAATGCAAGACCTGATTTCGCCGTTTGCAGGAGTTAATGTGAATATGCCTTCGTTCACGACAGGGGATGAGGTAACGGGTGGACGAAGCCATTCTTATTCGGAAAGCGAATTGACTGCTATTTTGGAAGGATTGGAGCGGTATTGCGGTCAGTTTCCTCACGGCAAACGAACTGTGGTCTGCGACAGCTTTAACAATCTTGCAGATCAAGCTCTCGATCCTGTCAAGACAGGATTATATATGAAGGAACAGTACGCGCAGCCTGATTTTCCATACGAACCTTTTGATCCTGACCGCCCCATTGATTGGGTTTGGGGCTATTCTTTTTTACAGGAAAGTCCGGTCCTTGTTCCAGAGATCCTCGCTTATTACAGCTCGAGTTATGGGGACAGTTTTGTCCAAGAAGGCTCCAACGGATGTGCGATAGGGGGAAGTTTGGAGGAGGCCATTTTCCACGGAATTTTGGAAGTGGTGGAGCGCGACGCATTCCTGATAACTTGGTACGCCAAGCTGCCTGTCCCACGATTGAATCCTTATTCCTCTAGCAATCAGGAACTGCAGTTGATGATCGAAAGGTTACAGGCGGTCGCCGATTATGAAGTTCATTTGTTTAACATCACGATGGAAAATGAAATTCCAAGCATTTGGGCGTTGGCGAAAAGCAGGAATCCGGGGAAAATGAATCTTTTTTGTGCGGCAGGAGCTCATTTAGATTCCGTACGTGCTGCAAAAAGTGCGATTCACGAATTAGCCGGCATGGTGTTGATGCTTCAAGAAAAATTTGAGACAGGCCGCGAGGAGTATGCGCAAATGCTGCAGGATCCGTTTTTGGTCCAGCGAATGGAGGATCATTTAATGTTGTACAGCTTGCCGGAAGCGGAGGAAAGGCTGCAATTTTTATTGGACAAACAACGTCCGTTGCGAATGTTTGAGGAGGAATTCAAGCAAAGAGTAAATCATCTGGATCTGACTGATGATTTGAAGGACATTCTACAAGTTTTCCGCAGTTTGAACCTCAATGTAATTGTAGTAGATCAGACATCACCAGAAACCTTGAGAAATGGGCTTTATTGTGTAAAAGTACTGATTCCGGGGATGCTGCCGATGACGTTTGGACATCACCTTACCCGAGTGACAGGGCTTGAGAGAGTACTTCGCATACCAGCGGAACTTGGGTATGTGCAGCAACCCCTAACGGTTGAACAGCTCAATTCGCACCCGCACCCGTTTCTATAAGACTGTGGCCAGCAATATACGGATTATGATGATCTTTTCCACATTGTCTACATTGAAACTTTGGTCTATCCTTTGGTTTTGTCAGTCGAATATCGTGTTCATTGGTACGCCGTACTTAGGCTTACTTCCCATAAGTTTACCCCTTAATAATTTAGTATTGATTAAATATGCATCTAAGGTATTCATCTCCAAGCACAGAGCCAATTTTACTTGTTATGAAGTTGGTCCTTTCGAATTTTTATTTCATTTTCGCGCTCTTTTAGAATATCTTCTACTGTCATATTTCCTAATCTGGTCAACATTCCACTGGATTTTTGTTTTTTTGCTGCCTTCGATCCAGCTTGTAGCCGATTTGCTCAGGTATAATTTCCCCATGGTCGCCAATCTTGGCATTATGGCAATCTGATAGATTTTCCGTTCAAGCCCGTTGCGTTTTAGCATAAGTAATGTTAATAGAAAAAGTTCACTGTTGACAATAATTAAGATTGCATCTATTATATTAAGTGTTGGGTATACGGGTATACGTATATAAAACATAAATGTATTAGAAATTCAGGTTGGGAAACATTAAACAAAAACTGTGTATGGAGGAGAAAAATGCAATCTAACAATATGTGGAAGAACATTTCACCGCAAGAGGTTGAAGCGAAAATTTCCAAAGGCAAAGAAGTTCAACTCATTGATGTGCGTGAGCCTGAAGAGTTTGCTACTGGTCGAATAGTTGGTTCAAAACTGATACCACTTAGTCAATTCGTTGAACGAACAAATGAAATAAACGCTGAGAAAGAAGTGATTTGCATATGCAGAAGTGGCAACAGAAGCGCTAAAGCGTGTGTACACCTTTCTTCTATTGGATTCAACAATGTGAAAAATATGGATGGCGGAATGTTGGAATGGAAAGGCGACATAGAGAAAAACTAATTCGGAGGTCATGGAATGTCAATAACATCAGTAATCCAAGCAGATAAAACCCTAGATTGTAAAGGACTTGCTTGTCCTATGCCCATTGTAAAAACGAAGAAAGCAATGAATGAAATCCAATCGGGTCAAGTGATTGAAGTCCAAGCAACGGATAAAGGCTCATTAGCAGATATGCAGGGATGGGCTAAAAATACAGGACATCAATATTTAGGGACGGTTCACGAAGGCGAGGTTTTAAAGCATTACCTGCGTAAAGCGAGTCCGAATGAAGTTAAAGAAGAAATGA
>JBBDSZ010000056.1:0-81254 GCA_040904685.1 Paenibacillaceae bacterium
CTTTCATTACATTTTGTGCCTTGAGCACAGCGAAAGGAATGGAACTTAAGATGAACAAACGTTTCGTTGTAGGTTACGGAGCTGCGTTACTATCCGCCGCACTAGTTGGACTATTTACGGTACTCAACAAATGGCTATTAGTAGAATCTGTTCCAGCTCTAACTGCCGGTGCTTGGACATATTTTGCAGCAGGACTTGCTTTGTTGCCTTGGGCGATCCGCGCCGGTGGTTTACGATTTAAACAACCCTTTGTAGCTATCGGTTGGCTTCTGGCTGGCTCTGTTTTTGGTCCAAGTCTTTACTTTATTGGCTTACAGCTTACTTCCGGGGTTGAAGGAGTAATGTTGATAAACACAGAAGCCGTTTTTACTGCTTTTTTAGCATTTGTATTTTTTAAAGAAAAGTTAACAAGTAAGACACTTTGTGCGAGTCTCATTATTTTGGCAGGTGCAGTATGGGTTTCTTGGTCAGGTGGTAGCTTGCTTTCCGGAAACGCTATAGGAAATTTACTGATCGCACTCGGATACTTGGGATGGGCTACCGAAAATAATTTAGGTCGCTTGCTGGGAGAAAATATTCCATCTGTAACGTTGGTTTGTGTTAAGGCGCTTGTTGCCGGTGTAGTCATGGCTATTTTATCTCTTGTTTTTGGCCAATCCTTAACCGTTTCATGGAATGTTGTTCCAGGTATCTTTGCAAGTGGTGCAGTTTCATTAGGTCTTTCCTTAGCTTTATTTTACAGCGCCATGCGTCACATTGGAGCTGGGCGAACAGGTTTAATTTCTTCTACTTCTACTTTATGGGGCGTTTTAGGAGCTATTTTGCTACTCGGAGAGGTTTTAACTGGTCGTATTGTCGCAGGTGGTTTATTAATGTTTTTAGGAGTAGCTATATTTGCTTGGGAAACGAAAACTGATTGAAGCATATTTTTGCCAAGAGTATTTTGAAGCATATCGTTGTCGAAACGGCAAAATTATGCTTCAAACCACAGATTGAAAGGTTTGCCAAGGCTACTGAATTTAATTTACAAAATGCGCTTACATTAAAAAATCTAATTTTCATTATACAACAAATATATAATAGTAAGTATATAACATATTGTAATTAAATATTAATTAGTGTAATATGAGCGAGTAACATCAAAATATTTGGTGAATCAACTAATCAGGAGGAAATAACAATGTCGAAATTAAATATCGGAATTATCTTAGGAAGCACACGTCAAGGACGTGTAAGTCCACAGGTAGGACAATGGGTAAAAAGAATTGCTGACAAACGCGGCGATGCAGAATATGAAATCGTAGATATTGCAGACTTTAAATTACCATTTTTCGGAGAAGGTAATGGTGAAGAGCAAGTAAAAGCTTGGTCAGAAAAGTTGATTAACTTAGATGGATTCATATTCATCACTTCAGAATACAACCACAGTATTTCTGGAGTATTAAAAAATGCACTCGATTCAGCGCGAGATGCATGGTACAATAAGGCGGCTGGTATTGTAAGTTATGGTTCAACAGGCGGAGCCCGTGCAGCTGAACATTTGCGTGGAATCTTAGGAGAACTAAGTGTTGCGGACGTTCGTATACATCCAACATTGTCATTATTTACAGACTTTGAAAACTTTAGTGTTTTCAAACCAGCTGAATTACATCTTGAAAATATTAATGCTATGCTTAATCAAGTGATCGCATGGAGCGGTGCACTAAAAACTTTGCGATAAAAGCTATGACAAATATAGGTGCTATGAATTAGCTTACATACCGTTGAGGAAGTCCTGAATAATAGGGCGAACCTCAGCGGTATTTTTATGTTTATACAAGAGGGACCCTAATTTTACTATTGTCAAGATATGATTTCAAAAATGGCCAAATTTAAATAAAAATGCAGATTGAATTGTTGTCAATGTAGTAGAATAAGCGTATAATAAGGATTAAATTCTACTATCAGGGGGCGATCGTCATTTATATAAAACCTTCAGCGGCAATTAGAAAAAATTATAATGAAATATCAGAGATGTGTAAAGAAACCGGTGAACCTGTCTATATTACAAAAAATGGTGAAGGTGACTTAGTAGTGATGGATATTGGGGCATTTACAAGACGAGAAAGCATGCTTAAGTTAAGAGAAAACTTGGTAGCTGTGGAAGAGGAAAGATTAAATGGTAAACCTGGCGCTTCAATTGATGAAGTCGTTCTTATGATGGAAAAAGCAGTCAGAGAGGTCATAGATGGAAAACGAAGATAGAAGGTATATTGTTTCTATTTCGGATAAAGCAAGTGAAATGTTGGTATCTCATGCACGATTCTTGGCGAATGTAAGCGAAGAGGCAGCCAAGAATTTAATTGAGGATTTTAAATTATCAGCAAGATCATTGGAAATATTTCCGGATCGAAACCCATGGCTTTCCGACTCGGCTATGCCATTAAATAAATATCGGAAGTTACTTTTTAGAAAACGGTTTCTTTTAATTTATTTAATAAAGCAAGATTCAATATACATTGAGTATATTGTTGACTGTAGACAAGATTATAAGTGGCTTTTGTAATAATTGAATGGGTGATGTAACTAATAAAAACACCCCAAACGGAGAGCACTGCAAATAGCTTTTTTGGAACTTGGCCATAAAAAGCATGGAATAAATAAGGTTTTCACTAAAAAATACAGCTACCCTCATGATGAGGGTAGCTGTATTTTGTCTATTAGCTTTATCATTCGTTTTACGTCTACCACAAATATCGTGAGTAGGGTCTGCATTCGCATGCAAAATAAACCACGGTATTTCGCGCTGGACAAACAAGGCCTTTGTTTTTGGCAAGCATCTAGACAAAAAAAGGCTGTTGAGGAACCAAAAGTGGAGGATTTATATGTCGAGTGGAGAGTTTACGTGCCACCTTTGAATATTGCATCGTTTCCTTCGTCTAATAAGAGAATGCAATTTCAAGAGTGGCCGCAACCGACATACAAATTCGCAACGTTTAGGTTCTTCAACAGCCTGCCTGCCTTAAAGATTTATGCATTTACAAAAAGAGGAAACGTTTTGCAGTACGCTCCAAATGGGGTGTTTTTATTTGTTCTCATAATTATTCCCTTCCAAGCATACTTTGTAAAGATACAGAGGGCGATGTTTAGGAGCTGAACACATGCGGCGCTTAAGAAAGAAGCTAAATGAATGGACCTCTCAGGTGATCGATCTGCCTCCTGATGTCACGCTCGATTTGCCGCGGATGACCATGATCGGTAATCAAAGAATAATGATTGAAAATCATCGTGGACTTGTACACTTTTCGAGTGAGCATTTGAAGCTAGCCATCCATAACGGAGTCCTAGAACTGCTTGGGAGCGAGCTAATGATTCGGACAATTTCTACAGAAGAAATCTCAATTGAAGGTCAAATTGATGCGTTTAAGTATCTTATGAATGGAAATAGGTGAAGCGCTATGGTACCGCAATGGAAGTTTTGGCTTGGGTATGTCAAGCTCCAGCTGACTGGTGAAAAAATCGAAGCTTTTATTAATTTAGCGGCGAAGCAACAGCTGCAGTTATGGGAGATCCGATATCAGGCAAATGATGCTGTGGAGTTTAGGATATTGCTGCAGCATTTTTTCCGTTTAAGACCTTTGCTGCGTCAGACAAGCTGTAAAGTCCATGTTTTAGAACGGCATGGTGCACCCTTTTTTTTGGACAAACTAGACAAACGTAAATTTCTTATTGCCGGGATGCTTCTTTTTGCTGTCCTTTTGTTCATGATGTCTTCAATCATTTGGCAGGTGAAGGTTGTCGGTAATGAGAAGATTAGCACGCCCCACATTCTGGAAATTGCCAAAAAGCAGGGCATTCATCCTTGGCAATGGAAGTTTAAGCTTAAAAGTCCGGAAAGCTTATCCAGGGAGCTGCAGCGGCAATTGCCTTCTGCTTCCTGGGTTGGTGTCCAATTCCATGGCACTCGGCTGACTATCGAAGTTGTTGAATCCGCGGAGCCGGAAGTAAAGCCGTTAGCAAATCCACAACATCTTGTCGCTGCGATGAATGCAGTTATTACCCAAATCAAAGCTGAGAGGGGTACTTCTCTTGTTAAACTGCATGCCTTTGTACGCAAAGGAGATGTGCTCATTTCTGGTTTGGTCGGGAGCGTGCCTAACCAAAAGATTGTTGTTGCCAAAGGCAGCGTTATGGGAGAGGTGTGGTACACCTCTCAAGTTGAAGTACCACTCGTCTTGAAACAAAATTCATTTACAGGCGAATCTGTCAAGCGGTTTTATGTAGTTATTGGGAATCGTGCACTACAAATATCCGGATATCAGCAAAAGAAATTCAATCAATTCACCAAAGAGATTGTACATAAATCACTCCAATGGCATCGTTGGACTTTGCCTGTGGGATGGATTCAAGAAAGTCTGCAGGAGACACAAATTTTAGAACAGAAACGAAATCAGGAAGATGCGGTTAAGTTGGGAATGCAGCTGGCGCAAGCAAGTATTTTACGTGGTATGGATCCAAATGCTCGAATCCTAGCGCAAAAAATTTTGCATGAACGGGTGGAGAATGGTACAGTTTATATGGAAGTCCATTTTGAGGTTGAACAATCCATCGTGCAAGAACAGCCGATCATCCAAGGAGAATGAAATTTTTGATTACAGCCCCCCATAATGCTAAGATTACTTTGAAGAATACGACGGAGGCTTTATCTATATTTGGCCCCCAAGACAAATTTTTACACTTGATCGAGAAACAGACTGAAGCCCAAATATTTTCGCGCGAAGCTGAACTCTCTATTCTAGGTCAGACTGCAGAAGTAGAATCATTAAAGCAGCTTTTTCAAGTGCTATTGGAATTAACCCGCAATCAGTATGTACTTTCCGAAAGAGACGTAGCGTATGCTTTGGAATTGTCTAAGACGATGCAAGCAGATCAGCTATTAGAGTTATTTCGTGGCGAAATTGCCTTCACCTATAAAGGCAGACCGATTCGAATTAAAACGATTGGTCAGAAACAATATATAAATCGGATTCGTAAATCTGATATTGTATTTGGGATTGGCCCTGCGGGAACGGGGAAAACCTATTTGGCTGTTGTTTTAGCTGTCAGCGCTTTGAAGGAAGGGAAGGTTAAACGGATTGTTCTTACTCGACCTGCGGTTGAAGCAGGAGAGAGCTTGGGTTTTCTGCCAGGTGATCTGCAAGAAAAAGTTGATCCCTACCTACGACCTTTGTATGACGCACTAAATGATGTCTTAGGTCCCGAGCAGGTAGCTAAATCATTAGAAAGAGGACTTATTGAGATTGCTCCGCTTGCTTACATGCGAGGTCGTACCCTGGATGATGCATTCATCATCTTGGATGAAGCGCAGAATTCAACACCTGAACAAATGAAAATGTTCCTTACCCGTTTGGGCTTTGGCTCGAAAATGGTCATCACGGGTGATGTAACGCAAATTGATTTGCAACGAGGGAAAAAATCAGGCTTGGTTGAAGCACAGCGTATTCTCAATGAAGTCGAAGAAATTGGTTTTATCTATTTCTCAGAGCAAGATGTTGTGCGCCATTCCCTAGTTCAGAGAATCATTGTGGCTTACACAGAGGACGCAGAGCGTCACGGGTAAAAATAGTCGCTTAAGTGATTTTATAAGAGGGGGGGTTAAGTTTTATGAACCGAACCGAAGAATCCATAGGTAACAAAGTAAATGATTGGGCATCTAGCTGGAGAAATAACCCATTTGTCCGGGTTGTTTTATTTGTTTTATTGATTGTATTGTTTTATTTCTCCTTATCTAACAAGCTTGTGCCCAAAACCTACGATATTCAGCCGGATACATATTCCGGGAAAACTATTTTGGCTACCAAACAGATTGAGAATGTGCTTGCTACTAAAAAGGCTCAAGCATTTGCGGCACAGAATGTACAACCCATCTACCAAGTTGTACCTTTTAAGAATGAGCAACTGATTGATTTATTATTTGATAAGTTATTGTTGAATAATGCATCACCTGACAATGTATTAACTTTCGATGAAAAAGTAAGCTTTTACAATACAGTAATTCCAGAAACGATGAATGATTATGTCGATGCTTTTATCGCAAACCTTGAAAAAAACAGTGAATATCACCCTGAGCTCATTATGGAGATTAAGCAAAAACTCATGAGTCAGCAATATAAGCTTCCAGTTGAAACTTATTTTAAGCTTCCAAGGTTAACTAAGGATGAATTAATGACCATGGAACCAATCGTCAAATCCATTGTAAATAAGCTAATGAGCGACCCGATTATCGAAGCACAGCCAACAAGAAACAAGGTAACCGAACAGGTGAATGCTTCGAATTTATCAACATCCAACTTAAGGCAAGTGGCTCAAGAGCTTGTTCGATTTACTATAACAGCCAATAAATATCTGGATGAAAAAGGGACTGAAGAAGCGCGAAAAAAAGCAAGTGAGGCAACGAAAACCATTTATGTGAATAAAAACGACGTCATTATTTATAAAGATCAATTGGTTACAAATGAGATCTATGAACAGTTAAAAAACATGAACTTGCTCAAAGACAAGAAAAGCTATTTGCCACAGCTGGGTTTGTTGCTTCTGGCGATCTTGCTCGTTCTCGTGCTTTATTCATTCCTTAGGCAAAGTAAACTTCCCATACGTGATAATAATAGCCAACTCATGATGTTGGTAGTCATCTACACCGTTAATATCACTGTGATGCGTATTGTAGAATTGGGCGTGAATTTAGATTTCCCCTATATCGGTTTTATCACTCCTGTTGCTTTAGGCAGTGTATTGATTATGATTTTACTCGATGCTCCTTTAGCATGGATTTCTACTCTAATATTCGCGGTCGCTGCGAGTATTATTTTTAATAATGAGCCTTCACAGCAATTTGATTTTCGTTATGGATTTGTTGCTCTTGTTGTTGGTTATGCTTTCATTTTTTCATTGCATCATGCGAGTCAACGATTTACAATTCTGAGGGCGGGTATAATTAACTCAGCCTTTTCTGTCCTATCTGTTGTTATCCTGTTATTATTAAATAATCATTATACGATGAAAGAGACAACATTTGCCTTGTCTTTTGCTGCAACTAGCGGGGTATTAACGGCTGTTTTGATTATTGGCATATTACCGTTTTTTGAAGCTGCTTTTGGAATTCTTTCACCGTTTAAGCTAATTGAGCTATCTCATCCCAATTTACCGCTATTACGCAAGCTGCTTACAGAAACGCCAGGTACTTATCACCATAGCATAATGGTTGGTAATTTGTCGGAAGCCGCCGCCGACTCGATCGGAGCGGATGGTTTATTGTGCCGAATAGGCTCTTACTATCACGACATTGGTAAGACTAGGCGACCGAGTTATTTTATCGAGAATCAATCCAATATGGAAAATCCCCATGATTCGATTGATCCAAGCTTAAGCAAGTCGATCATTATTGCTCATCCACGTGAAGGGGTTGAAATGCTTAAAGAGTATAAAATTCCAAAGCCGATACGTGATATCGCTGAGCAGCATCATGGGACAACCCTGTTGAAATATTTTTATCACAAAGCCTTGCAAAAGTTAAAAGAAACGGATGGTGAAATCGAGGTTACGGAGGAAGTATATCGCTACCCAGGGCCGAAAGCACAGTCCAAAGAAGCTGCTATTGTGGGGATTGCAGATTGTGTGGAAGCAGCCGTTCGCTCACTGCGAAATCCAACTATGGAGCAAATTGATTTAACGGTGGAAAAAATCATCAAACAAAGACTAGAGGATGGACAATTTAATGAATGTGATTTAACGTTAAAGGAATTAAACACAATCAATAAAGCATTATGTGAAACCTTACTTGGTATTTTCCATTCACGGATTGAATATCCAAGTGATCTACCTAAATCCAGTGTGAAAGTGTGAAAGCCAAATTTTAAGGAGTGGACGAAGATGGGGTTAACCTTGGAATGGAATAATGAACAGGATGTCTTCGGGATTGCACCAACGTTAATTGAACGACTAGAAAAGCTACTTCATGTAGCTGGGCTGCAGGAAGATGTTGCAACGGGTGAGGTAGCGTTAAGCTTTGTAACCGATGAAGAAATTCAACAATTGAACAAACAATACCGCAATCTGGATAAACCAACGGATGTACTGTCTTTTGCCATGCTGGAGATGGGGGAGGAAGAAATGGAGATTATATATGACGAACCAGCAGACATTGAACCATTGGGAGATATTATTATCTCCATTCCACGCGCTATTGCTCAAAGCGAAGAGTATGGACATTCTGTGGAGCGTGAAATTGGTTTTCTTTTTGTACATGGTTTTTTGCATCTAATCGGGTATGATCATGAGGATGAGGCGGCTGAAACTGTGATGTTTGCTAAGCAAGAGCAGATCTTGCAGGTAGCTGGTTTATCAAGATGAAAGAGGTTATGCGTTGGCTAAGAAGCTTTCGTTATGCCTATGAAGGGCTTAAATATGCTTTGGCTACCCAGAGAAATATGAAGTTTCATTTCTTTGCATCCTTTGTTGCACTCATTTCGGCTTTATTCTTTCATATCTCCAAGGTAGAGATTTTATTTATTATATTAGCTATCGTTTTGGTTATTATAACAGAGCTTATTAATACAGCTATTGAAAAGACTGTAGATCTTGCAATGCCCAATCAGCATCCGATTGCCAAAATCGCTAAGGATTTAGCGGCTGCATCCGTTTTGGTTGCTGCGGCTTTTGCGGTGGCTGTGGGGGCAATTGTCTTTTATGAGCCGATTAATTATTGGTTTCGTCAGGGGAAAAGCTATCATATAAATATAACAGCAGGATCCGTGTGGCTTTATTTAGCTTTAGTGGTGGTTACAGTGATTGTTATGGAAACACGATTCTCGCAAAGCCGCAGGCTGCGACCTAGTCTATGGATGGCGATTGCCTTTTCACTTTCGACATTGATTACCATGCTGACATCCAACACACTCGTTGCTTTATTGGCTTACAGTTTAGCATTTCTATTTATGGTTATGCTTTATGAGAAGAAGAATCGCCCGTTATCCGTATCTTTATTTGGTGCTTTGATCGGAACAGCTATTACCATCCTTGCCTTTTATTTAAATCGTTAGCGATTGAAGTTGAATCAAAAAATCGGAGGAATATCATGCCCAAAAATTTCAAATCAGGCTTTGTTTCCATCATTGGACGTCCCAACGTGGGGAAATCAACATTATTAAATCAAGTAGTCGGTCAAAAAGTAGCTATCATGTCGGACAAGCCGCAAACCACGCGCAATAAAATTCATGGGGTTTATACAACCGAAACGGCACAAATTGTATTTCTCGATACGCCGGGCATCCATAAGCCGCAATCTAAGCTGGGCGATTACATGATGAAGGTTGCTGAAAGCACCTTTCGTGAGGTTGATGCAATTTTGTTCTTAGTCGATGTTGTCGATGGAATCGGCGGTGGGGATCGTTACATTATGGATCAGCTGCATGATATAAAAACACCCGTAATTCTTGTCTTAAACAAAATCGATCAAGTACATCCAGAGACTTTATTGCCCATAATTGAAAAATACAGCAAGCTGTACAATTTTGCTGAAATTATTCCGATTTCGGCTAGAAACGGCAATAATGTCACGACTTTACTGGAACAAACCATGAAGTATCTTTCTGAAGGGCCACAATATTACCCGGCAGACCAAATCACAGATCATCCGGAGCAATTTGTTTGTGCTGAGCTGATTCGTGAGAAAATCCTTCACCTTACTCGTGAGGAAATCCCTCATTCCATTGCCGTAGCGATCGAAGACATGAAGGTTGAACCTAATGGAGTTGTTCATATTTCAGCCATCATCTTCGTTGAGCGTGATTCCCAAAAGGGAATCATCATTGGTAAAAAAGGCGATCTCCTCAAGGAAATCGGCAAAAGAGCACGCCACGACATCGAATCCTTACTCGGCTCCAAAATTTTCTTGGAACTATGGGTTAAGGTGCAAAAAGATTGGCGCAACCACGAGCGCGTATTGCGCGAATTAGGTTTCCGCAACGAATAATGGGTATGATTACATCGCATACTTCCATCTGATTTGTATCAACCTACTCATAGCAATCATCATTTGGTTATGGGGAGGAAATACAAAATGAGAGATTTCATCTGGAATTACTTTTCAATGACGGGAGATGTAGATGCGTATTTGCTTTATAAGGAAATTCGTTTGGACGATACAGAGGTAGAGGATCCAGATCAGAATATAATGGACACAGTAGAAGACGATTAGAAGCTACGGTTAACAGTAAGCGACAGGCACGTTAACCGTGCACTAGGGAGCAACCGGAGTGCTGTACAAGCAAGAAGGCATTGTCATTCGCAGTATGGATTATGGGGAAAGCAACAAAATCATTGCAATTTATACACGTCATAACGGTAAAATGAGTATTATGGTACGGGGCGCCAAGAAAATGAACAGTCGCTTTTCGTCTGTAACACAGCTATTTACCCATGGCGAATTTGTTTTGTATAAAACAAGCTCTATGGGCACACTCAATCAAAGTGAAACGATTGAGTCACATCGCAAGCTGCGTGAGAATTTGCATATGTCCGCATACTCGGCCTACGTCGTTGAGTTGATTGACCGGATCGTACCGGAATTTGATCAGAATGAAATGATGTTTGAACAGCTTAAAGCAAGCCTAGAGGCGATTGAATCTGGTAAAGAAGCAGCGATTGTACTTCATATTATGGAAATGAAAATGCTAGCGATCGCCGGATATTTGCCTCAGTTGGATGCATGCGTTAGCTGTGATGCAGATGAAGGTGAAATGACGATTAGTATCCAACAAGGCGGTATACTTTGTGCAAATTGTTGTTCTAAAGATCCCCATCCTATACGGGTTTCAGCTTCCACTTTAAAAATGCTGCGATTATTTCAACGGATCGATCTTCGCAGGCTTGGAACGATTGAGGTTAAAGCTGAAACGAGACGCCAATTGAAGTTGGTCATGCGAGCTTTTATGGATCATTTCATTGATATTCGGTTAAAATCACGCAACTTCTTAGATCAGATGGATAAATATGAGCTTTAGGTTATTTGACAAGCCTTATACGAATTTGGTATGATACTTTTTAAATTCAAGCATGCAGCAAACACAACGATGGAAAAAAGTAGCCTCAATTCTGGAGTTAAGCGAGTCAGGGATAGTGAAAGCCTGATCGAATGAATGGGTGAATGGCATTTCCGGAGTGTTAAGAACGAATACAAAAGCGGGTTAAGCAGTGATTGTTTAACCAAGTAGGGTGGAACCGCGGGAGATATTGCTCTCGTCCCTATGTCTGGCACACAGGCATAGAGACGAGAGCTTTTTTGCATTTGGTTGTAATTATAAGGGGGTATTTTCAATGAATTTTCAACAAATTATTTTGGCATTACAACAATTCTGGGCAGAGCAAAACTGTATCATAGTCCAGCCATATGATACGGAGAAAGGGGCGGGAACGATGAATCCGATGACCTTTTTACGCAGTATTGGGCCTGAACCATGGAATGTGGCTTATGTAGAGCCATCACGTCGCCCATCGGATGGTCGTTACGGCGAAAATCCCAATCGTTTATATCAGCATCACCAATTTCAAGTGATCATTAAACCGTCTCCGGACAATATTCAAGAGCTTTATCTGGAGAGCTTAAAAAAGTTAGGCATTGACCCTTTGCAGCATGACATTCGCTTTGTTGAAGATAACTGGGAATCACCAACACTTGGTGCTTGGGGCTTAGGCTGGGAAGTATGGCTGGATGGTATGGAAATCACCCAATTCACTTATTTTCAGCAGGTTGGCGGTATTGATATGAACCCGATCGCTGTTGAAATCACTTATGGTTTAGAGCGTATGGCTTCCTATATTCAGAATAAGGAAAATGTATTTGATTTGGAATGGGTCGACGGTATTTCGTATGGAGATATTTTTCATCAATCAGAATTTGAGCATTCTAAATATACATTTGAGGTTTCCGATACGAAGATGCTGTTCACTTTATTCAGCACCTATGAGGAAGAAGCGCGCAGAGCTTTGGAGCAAAAGCTCGTATTTCCCGGATACGATTATGTCCTAAAGTGTTCGCATACCTTTAACCTCCTGGATGCGAGAGGGGCAATTAGTGTTACGGAACGTACGGGTTATATTACCCGTGTTCGTAATCTAGCTCGTGCTTGTGCGGCAACATATCTCGAGGAACGAGAACGACTTGGCTTTCCGATGTTAAAGAAAGGAGTGGTTGAACATGGCTAAAGACCTGCTGTTAGAAATCGGCATGGAAGAAGTGCCTGCGAGATTTGTTCGTGCAGCTGTGGAGCAATTAGCAGATAAGGTGAGCAAGTGGCTAAACACGATACATGTAGAACATAAGCAGGTGGAAATCTTTGCTACTCCGCGACGAATTGCCGTACGAATTCAGGATGTTGCTGAAAAGCAGCAGGATATAAATGAAGAAATCAAGGGGCCTTCCCGAAAAATTGCAGTGGATGAGCACGGACAGTGGAGTAAAGCAGTATTAGGCTTTGCAAGAAGCCAAGGATCAGAACCGGAGCAATTGTTTATTAAAGAGGTAGCAGGTGTGGAATATGTGCATGCTGCTAAAAAAAGTATTGGAATTGCAACATTTTCGTTGCTAAGCGAAGGATTGGCTTCTGTCCTAACATCGCTTACCTTTCCCAAAAATATGCGTTGGGGCAGCCAAGAGTTGAAATTCGTACGACCGATTCGTTGGCTGGTTGCTTTATTCGGGGATACGGTGATCCCACTTGAATTTGCCGGTATTACCGCTGGTAGAACTACACGCGGTCATCGTTTTCTCGGTAGCGATGCTGAAATCACTTTACCAGCAGCCTATGAGAGCTTGCTCAAAGAACAATTCGTTTTGGTAAATATAGATGAACGTGAACAAATCATCACTAAACAAATTCATGATTTATCTCAAGAAAAAGGCTGGACGGTTGCAATGGAAGCGGATTTGCTGGAAGAGGTCATTTTTCTAGTGGAATATCCAACGGTACTTTTTGGAGCGTTTGACCCTAATTTCTTGCAGATTCCACAGCAGGTGCTGATTACATCGATGCGCGAGCATCAGCGTTATTTCCCTGTGTTCGATTCTGAGGGGAGCTTGTTGCCTTACTTTGTTACCGTACGGAATGGGAACGCTATAGGCTTAGAGCAAGTGGCGAAAGGAAATGAAAAAGTATTACGTGCCCGCTTGCAGGATGCGAGATTCTTCTATCAAGAGGATCAAAAGATGTCGATCGAGAGTGCCTTAATTCGCTTGGAAACGATTGTGTTTCATGAAGAGCTTGGGACGGTTGGGGATAAGGTTCGACGAATCGTTGAGATCGCAAATGCTTTGGCTCAATTGCTTCAATTGGATAGATCAGTTAGCAGTCAAGTACAAAGAGCTGCGGAGATTTGCAAATTTGACTTGGTCTCCTTAATGGTTTATGAATTTCCAGAGCTGCAAGGGATAATGGGTGAGGATTACGCGCATAAAGCAGGCGAAAGCGATACAGTCTCCAAAGCCATTCTCGAGCATTATCAACCGAAGTTCTCAGGAGATGAATCCCCTTCGGGTATTATCGGAAGTATTGTCAGCATGGCCGATAAAATCGATTCGATTGTAGGCTGCTTCTCGATTGGTATTATCCCAACTGGTTCCCAGGATCCCTATGCCTTACGCAGACAAGCGGCAGGGATCGTCCAAATTTTATTGGATCATGATTTATCATGCAAGCTTTCAAGTTTATTCGCAATTGCGATACAAACGCATCAAAAAGCAGGGTTATTGAAGCGCGATAGCGAAGAAATAAGTAAGGACTTAATGGAATTTTTCTCTCTACGCATCAAGAATGTACTGATCGAACAACAGACACGTTACGATATTGTTGATGCTGTGCTTGCTGCTGGGTATGATTCCTTGTCTGCTGTTGTTCGTAAAGCTGTTGCCCTATCCGCTTATGTGCAAGCAGCTGATTATAAAGCAATCTTGGAATCGTTCAACCGCGTTGGCAATTTAGCTGCAAAAGCCTCTGTTCAGCAAATCAATCCTGCTTTGTTTCAGGAAGCAGCGGAGCATCTGCTATATGAGGCCTGGAAATCCATGCACGAGTCATTTACAGAAAACTTGGCAGATGCAACTGAAGCTGAGGCTTTACAAGCGCTAAGTAAGCTGAAAGCACCGATTACTGCATTTTTCGATGGTGTCATGGTTATGGCAGAGGATGAAAAAGTGAAACTTAATCGCCTAGCCTTATTGTTTAATATTGCCGCAGATTTCAAGCAGTTTGCTGACTTTTCCAAATTGAATGCCTAAAGGGGTTGATGGCTTATGGTGTCCGAAGGAATGACTACGCCTGCTATATTCGTGCTCTCGGATTCTGCCGGTGAAACAGGGGAAGCTGTTGTGAAAGCTGCGATTATTCAGTTTTCCCCCTTGGCTATCAGCATACGCCGTATCCCTTTTATTCAGAATCGGACAGGTATTGATATGGCTATTAGTACTGCAAAGGCTGCCAATGGGATTATCGTTTTTACATTAGTTATTCCAGAGTTGCGCGACTATTTAATGGAGCAAGCCTTTGTTCAGCAAATTGTCTCAATCGATCTGCTGGGTCCGATTATTAGCAGCATGGAGAAAGCATTGAATCGCCAAGCCAGACATGAGCCTGGGCTGATTTACCAGCTTGATAAAGAATATTTTAAAAAAATGGAAGCTGTTGAGTTTGCAGTCAAATATGATGATGGCAAGGATCCGCGCGGCATTCTAAAAGCGGATATTATCTTACTGGGTGTCTCTAGGACGTCAAAAACACCACTTTCGATGTACCTGGCACATATGCGTTACAAAGTAGCCAATGTTCCTCTGGTTCCTGAATTAAAGCCGCCCGATGAATTATTCACAATTTCGTCACATAAGATTATTGGTTTAAGTATCAGCACAGAAAAGCTAAATGAAATTCGCAAGGAACGCTTGAAGGCGTTGGGGTTGCCGAATAACGCTAATTATGCAAGTATGGATCGGATTGAGGAAGAATCCCAACATGCTCACAAGCTTATGACACGCTTAGGCTGTACAGTTATTGATGTATCCAATAAAGCAGTGGAAGAGACAGCTAGCGTTATTCTGGATTTATTCCAGCAACGCGGATAATTTGTGAAGTTGCTCGAAAATTCTCTTCCACAAAGCAGGATTTTTTATTTATACATCGTATATAATATTACGGTACTACTAAAGTAGGGAATCGGTGGAATGCAATGAGGCTAACGTCCAAAATAATTGTAGATGCAGATGCATGCCCCGTGAAGGATCAAATTGTTAAAGCTGCTGCACCTTTTCAAGTGGAGATTTGGATGATTGCTTCCTTTGATCATTATTTGGCGCCGCGAGAAGGTGTAACAATTAAACAAGTGGATCGGTCGGATCAGTCCGTAGATCTATATATTGCTAATATGATTAAAGCAAACGATATTTTAGTCACTCAAGATTTTGGGCTTGCGACGATTGGATTAGCCAAACAAGCTTTGGTATTGTCAAATCGGGGTCAAAGATATTCGGATGAGACGATTGATTTTCTTTTGGAGAAAAGACATGAACAAGCTAAGATGAGGCGAGGCGGTAAGCACAGCAAGGGTCCAAAGCCTATGAATTCAGAGGATCGCCATAAGTTTCAACAATCTTTGGCAAAAGTTTTAAATTTCTTGCAGGATAATGTAACCTCTTAGCGAATATTATTACGTGTTAAATTGAATGAAGGTGGATCGATTGAGTAACGGACGAATTCCCGATCCGATTATAGAGGCAGTTCTTAAGCATCATGACATCGTGGATGTAGTCAGTAAGTATGTACATCTGAGTAAGCAAGGGCGATACATGAAGGGCTTATGTCCCTTTCATTCTGAGAAATCACCTTCATTTACGATTACTCCGGAGAAACAAATATTTTACTGCTACGGTTGCCATATGGGTGGAAATGCGATTCATTTTTTGAAGGAAATCGAAGGGTTGTCTTTTGGGGAAGCCGTTCGCCAAATGGCAGAGGAAGCTAACATCCCGATTGGTTGGGAAACCCCAAACGAACAGCAAACTGAGCAACAGTTGGAGAAAACCAAGCTATTACAGGCATATGAGCTTTCGGCAAAGTTGTATCATCACGTCCTTCTGAATACAGTGCAAGGTAAAGAAGCCATGCAGTACTTGCGTAACAGAGGACTAACTGATAAATGGATCGAACATTTTCAAATGGGTTACGCACCACAGGCTTGGGATACCTTGGCTCAATTTTTAGAGAAAAGGCAGTTTTTATTGCCGCTGATGGAGCAAGGCGGATTACTTAGTGTTAGATCCTCTGGCGGCTATGTCGATAAATTTCGTGATCGGATCCTTTTTCCAATTTGTGATGTTAAGGGAAGGGTGATTGCGTTCGGTGGACGCGCCATGGGAGACGTTCAGCCCAAGTATATGAATAGTCCAGAGTCGGTGCTTTTTAATAAAAGCAGCAGCTTATACAACCTTCATCATGCGAGAACAATGATACGTAAGATTCGTCAGGCTGTATTATTCGAAGGTTATGTAGATGTCGTAAAAGCATGGGAAGCAGGAGTGACGAATGGTGTAGCTACTATGGGGACAGCCTTAACCGCGGAGCATGCTAGCCGTTTAAAACGCGACGCGGATGAAGTTATTATTTGTTATGATGGCGATCAAGCGGGTCAGACAGCAGCCTATAAGAGTATTGCAACTTTAGAGAAAGCTCAATTGCATGTCAGAATCGCTATGTTGCCTGACGGATTAGATCCGGATGAATACATTGGCAAATTTGGTGCAGAAAGCTTTTTAAGAGAAGTAATCGAAGCTGCGGTGCCTACGATCAAATACAAATTGGTATTTGAACGGAAGAAATTCAATTTGCAGCAATTAGATGGAAGACGCCAGTATTTGGATGTTGCCATTCGTATGATTGCTGAACTTTCATCACCGATTGATCGTGAGCATTATACAAGAGAATTAGCTGCTGATTTTCAATATTCCATGGATGCGATCAAACAAGAAATGAATGAGCAACGGCAAGAATTTCTAAAAAAGCAGCAAACTGGGGATAATAAGCAACATTCGTGGAATAATGATAGGAATATTGGAAGAATGTCGGAGCAAGCCCCTTCCTTGTTGAAAGCTTTCCATAATTCCGAGAAAAGGCTTTTATCTGCGATGATCCATGATTCAGAAATTGCCGAATATGTGCAACAGCGTCTGGATGATCATTTTAATGTCGAAGCTCACGCAGCACTTGCTGCTTATTTATACGCCTATTACGCACAAGGGAACGCACCGGATGCAAGTCGATATATCGCAACCTTACAGGATGAGCAATTGGAAAGTGTAGCTAGCTCGATATTGATGCTGGATGATAACGAAGCCAATAATGCTCAAGTTATCGATGATTATATTCGTGTTATTCTACAGTATCCGCAGCTACAGGCAATAGAGCATAAGAGTCAAGAAGCAATTCGTGCACAGCAAGCGGGCGACATTGCATTAGCAGCACAGATCCAAGTGGAGATTATTACCTTAAAACAAAAGCTGAAATCGTTTTAAGGAAAAGGGAGTGGGAATGATGGCTAACGACCAGCATGCGGAGCTAGAGACAGAATTAACTTTGGAGCAGGTCAAGGACCAGCTAATTGAGTTGGGTAAAAAAAGACTTTCGCTGACTTACAAAGATATTGCAGAACGGTTGGCACCGTTTGATCAAGATGCAGAGCAAATTGACGAGTTTTTTGAGCAATTATCTGAAATGGGCATCGATGTGGGCAATGAATCGGATGATGATGAAAGCCCGCATAATCCAGAAGATCGGGATAGAGAGCGGGATCAGGATGAATTTAGCTTTGATGATGATCTATCCTTGCCTGCAGGGATTAAAATCAATGATCCCGTTCGGATGTATTTGAAGGAAATTGGTCGCGTTCCTTTGCTTTCTGCTGAGGATGAAGTTGACTTGGCCAAACGGATTGAAAATGGGGATGAAGAAGCGAAGCGCCGTTTGGCAGAAGCTAATTTACGTCTAGTAGTTAGTATAGCTAAGCGATATGTGGGTCGTGGCATGCTGTTCCTTGATTTAATTCAAGAAGGTAATATGGGCTTAATTAAAGCGGTTGAGAAATTTGATCATACCAAGGGTTATAAATTCAGTACTTACGCCACTTGGTGGATTCGTCAAGCAATCACTCGCGCTATTGCCGATCAAGCAAGGACAATTCGGATTCCGGTTCATATGGTCGAAACCATCAATAAATTGATTCGTGTTTCACGGCAATTGCTGCAGGAATTGGGGCGCGAACCGAGTCCTGAAGAAATAGCTAAAGAAATGGATTTAAGCACAGAAAAGGTTAGAGAAATTATGAAGATTGCTCAAGAGCCTGTATCTTTGGAAACTCCGATTGGTGAAGAAGATGATTCTCATTTGGGCGATTTTATAGAAGATCAAGAAGCCTTAGCCCCTGCGGATGCCGCAGCCTACGAACTGCTTAAAGAACAATTGGAAGATGTGTTGGATACATTGACTGAAAGAGAAGAGAATGTGCTGCGCTTGCGTTTTGGACTTGATGATGGGCGGACTCGGACGCTAGAAGAAGTCGGTAAGGTTTTCGGCGTTACGCGTGAACGTATCCGTCAGATTGAAGCAAAGGCTTTACGTAAGCTTCGTCACCCAAGTCGTAGTAAACGATTGAAGGATTTTCTCGAATAGCTTGCACATCACGACCTACCCCTGCTTGCAGTAGTGGGTCATTTTTTTTCAATCGAGGTGAAGGAATTGGATGCAGAAAAAAGAAGAATAATTGTATATGAAATTGAGCATTGGCGTAAAAATAAATTACTTCCAGAGCATTTGTGTGATTTTTTATTAAATTTATATCTAGCGGATCCAGCCGATCGACCTAAAAAATGGGGAAGTATTTCGCCCAGCTCGATTCGTAACAGTAATTGGAAGGTATGGATATTGGTTTTTGGTGGTCTCGGGCTTATTTCCTTTGTTGCTCTCAATTTTAACTCTTTTCAAATTCCAATGCAAATTTCCATTTCAATTTTGGTTATCCTCCTTTGTTATATGGTAGGGGGTGTATCCCGTATAAAAAATCCGACCTTATCATATTTAACCTTAGCAGTCGGCTCGATATTATTGCTAAATATCGGCATATTCTTATTACATAAGCACGAAGCAGACATGAGGATGATTGTTGCCTATACTGTAGTATGCAGCATTATTTGGATGGTTACGGGAATCACTTCGCGAATGCCTATTTTCCATGTTGGTGGTTGGCTTATATTAATTCTTGTTTATGGTTGGGTGTTGAATCAACATATCGAGACATTCGATTGGCTAGGTTTGCAAATGAGTTGGGTGCCAGTGAGCATTGTTTTATTATGGTTAGGTTGGTTGTTTCATCATAATAATAAACAAATGGGCGCTGTGCTGCTCTTGGTTGGCTTTTTGGTTTGGTTTATCCCCGATGTATATGGTTTATTGTTGACCAATTTACCTCGGAACGAGCTGCAACTATCGTTAATGCTGCGAATTATTGTAGCTGGGATCCTATTATTTTCGCTACGTAAAAAATGGACAGAGTGGGTTGCTTAATGATTGGATTATCGAAACGTTTATTACAAATAGCAGAGCATGTACAGCAAGGGAGCCGATTAGCTGATATTGGCTCGGATCATGCCTTGCTTCCCGTTTATTTAGCACAGCAAGGAATAATTGCTTCGGCCATCGCTGGCGAGTTGAATCGAGGTCCTTATACGGCCGCATGCAAGCAGGTAGCTGAAGCGGGACTAAAACAAAAAATAGAGGTACGCCAAGGGGATGGGCTCGAGGTAATCGTTCCAGGTGAAGTGGATGTAATCACAATTGCAGGAATGGGCGGTTTGCTGATTGTCCAGATCCTTACACAAGGTATTTCCAAGCTTGAGCAGGTACAGCGCTTGATTTTACAGCCGAATGTGGGTGAGGAAGTCGTTCGTCGTTGGTTAGTAGAGAATGGTTGGTTTTTAAGTGCAGAATACATTGTGCAGGAAGATGGTAAGACGTATGAGGTGCTGATTGCAGATCGATTAGAGCAAGCGGAAAGCTTAAGTCGGGTTTTGTACCAGGAAAGGGCATTAACGGGAAAAACAATTTCCACAGAAAGACTTCTTGCGATGGGGCCTTATTTATTAACTAAAGCGGAACCCGCATGGGTATTAAAGTGGCAGGATGAATTAACTAAATTACAGCGAATTGTCGAGCAGCTATCAAGGTCACAACAGAAATCGTCGCTCCATCGTCAAAAGCTGATTCAAGAGGAAATGATCGACATACAGGAGGTTTTAGCTTGTTCGCAAAAGGTCAAACCGTTATTCAATTGATGGAACAGCTTGCCCCAAAGCATTATGCCATGCCAGACGATAAAATTGGCTTGCAGCTCGGCACCCTAAATAAAGACATTCGTAATGTGCTTGTAGCATTAGATGTAACTGATGAAGTAGTATCTGAAGCGATTCGTGTGCAGGCGGATCTGATTATTGCTCATCATGCGATTGTGTACCGGCCGCTAAAGCATCTTCAAACCGATTCACCCGCCGGAAAGCTCTACGAGAAATTAATCAAGCACGATATTTCTGTATATATTGCTCATACGAATCTGGATGTGGCAGATGGCGGTGTGAACGATATGATGGCGGGGGCACTTGGATTAATCGGATTGAGTCATTTAGAGGCTGTCCATACGGAGAAGCTGAAGAAGCTGGTTGTTTTTATTCCCGAGACTCATCAAGATCAAGTAAGGCATGCTGTTTTTAATGCAGGTGCTGGTGGAATTGGTCATTATAGTCACTGCAGCTTTAATCTGTCGGGAACGGGTACTTTTTTACCAGGCGAAGGGGCAGAACCGTATATTGGAAAACCCGGGCAATTTGAAACTGTATCCGAGGTGCGTTTCGAAACGATATTGCCTGAAAGCATCGAGCGTAAAGTGATTCAAGCAATGCTGAAAGCACACCCCTATGAAGAGGTAGCGTATGATCTGTATCCATTGGATCTTAAAGGGCGTACGTTTGGGCTCGGGCGTGTAGGTAAGCTTGTGGAAGCTTGCAGTGTTGTAGAGTTAGTACGCCAAGTAAAAGAAGCGTTTTCGGTGTCCACGGTTCGAGTGGTCGGAGATTTGCAGCGGGTAGTTAGAAAAGTGGCGGTGCTTGGCGGGTCTGGAAGCCGCTATATCCAAGCTTCGCTCTTTGCTGGGGCGGATGTCTTAATCACTGGAGACATCGATTACCATAGTGCTCAGGATGCTCTGGCGGCTGGCTTGGTTATAATTGACCCGGGGCATAATGTAGAAAAAATTATGAAGCAGCATGTCGCGGAGTATTTAACAAAACAACTGCTTGCGAAGAAATCTACGACTGGTGTGATCGCATCTAATGTGGATACGGAAGTATTTCAATTTGTTTGAGATAAAAAGGAATTTAATTTGTCACTTTTTGATGGTTGTATTTAGCGGCAAAAGTAGGTATAGTGGTAGAATTGGAATGTTTGACAGACAATCGCTGGCAGTAAGGCTTGCCTTGCTGCGAGAGGAAAGTCCGGGCTCCATAAGGCAGGATGCTGGATAACGTCCAGTCAACGCAAGTTGAAGGAAAGTGCCACAGAAATGGACCGCCGATGGCCGCTGAAGAAATTTAGTGTGCACAGGCAAGGGTGGAACCGTGGTGTAAGAGACCACGAGGGAATTGGGTGACTTCTTCCCTGGTAAACCCCATCTGGAGCAAGACCTAAGAGGAACGCGGTAAGCTTCGAGCTTACAACTTTAGCCTGAGGTGCGTTCGGGTTGGTCGCTTGAGCTGTTTAGCAATAAATGGCCTAGATAGATGATTGTCGCTTCAATTGTGGGAGGGGAGACCCGATTGTACCACAGGAAGTACAGAACCCGGCTTACGGCAAGCTTTCCATACATTAAACTAAGAAACCGCCCAGTGAATAGGCGGTTTTTTGTGCGCTACTATCTATGAAGAAAATGTATCTTTCAATTGATAAAACGGTCGTGAAAGCCATTCTGGCCAAAAGTTCAATTTCGGTGTAGAAGTTTGAAAGGTAGATTGACCTCGGGCTGCCTGCAAAGCTCTAACAACATCGATTTGTCCATAGCCATAATATTTATCCTTCCCTGGTGTACCCAGATCCTCCGCAGTTTTGCGCATGATTTCCATGACCTCGGTATTTTTTAGCTGTGGATTCGTGGAACGGATCAATGCGGCCAAGGCTGTTACATGCGGGCTTGCCATTGAAGTACCAGAAAGAGCAGCATATTGATTATGCGGATACGTGCTGGCAATATTCACACCAGGGGCCGTGACATCAATGTAAGTGCCAAAGTTGGAAAAGCTAGCCTTATGCTTCGAAGCATCTGCGGCAGCAACAGCAAATACTTCTGGATATGCCGCTGGGAAGCCTGGTTCCTCTGTATTATCATTTCCTGATGCAGCTATCAGCACAATGTCTTTATCATAGGCGTACTTAATGGCATCGTGGAGAAAATTAGCGTCTGCATAGTTGCCTAAGCTCATATTGATAACTTTTGCTCCATGATCAGCTGCCCAGATAATACCTTGCGCAACATTGTAGGTATTGCCTGCACCGGTTTCATCCAAGACCTTGATAGGCATTACAGGGTTATACCACGTCATGCCTGCAACACCCTCGCCATTATTAACTAATGCAGAAATAATGCCAGCTACATGTGTCCCATGTCCCACATCGTCCATCGGGGGTGATTGGGAATCAACCACATTATAACCAGTCTGCAAGCGTCCCTGTAAATCCGGATGATTCAAATCTGCGCCTGTATCTACAACGGCAACAATGACATTCTCACTGCCTTTACCGACATCCCAGCCAATCTCCGTTTTGATAATCGGTAAATTCCACTGATATTTGGAATATAACAAATCATTTGGCTCATTAACAGTGGCGGGTACTTTCTCATTGGTTAAATATAAAAAGTGCGGTTCAGAATAGACCACATCCCATTTTTGGAAATAGCTCATTAACTGCTTGGCATCCAAGGTTTCGGCTTGGAAAATGAAGGTATAACCCAATTTTTTCACTTTTTTTGCATGTATTTCTGCTTGAATCTGTTTAAGCTGATTTTCCGTAGGTGGTTGTTTAAACTTTACAACGACTTCATTTTTGTGGTAGTGACTTGTGCCTTCATTATCTTCCGGATGATCCACGTTAACATCTTGTAAGTTTTTGGAATCCACGGACTCAATTTTCCAATGATTGTCTCCAGGATAAGGAACTACACGTAAATTCTTTATTTGGTGCTGCGCTACTTGACTAAGAATTTTCTGGTGAATCACTCCAATTAAGGATGATGGATTGGTAGCGGAAGGAACCCCCAAGACAAAGTAGGTTTCACCATCAACAATAATCGGTGGAGAATGATACTCTTTATGGACGGTTACCGATTGTTTAGCGATCTTCAGCTCATTTTGCACGCAGCTCCTCACATTCTTGTTCAAGCTGCCAAATACTTTTGCTTGGCTTGGATTAGCTGACCAAACGAGCTCCGCCATATGAGGATGATCTTTTTGCATTTTTTGTAAAATTTCTACTTGATCTTGAACATTTGTCTGATTGAGTTTTTTTATAGTTTGATGAAAATCTAATGCACACTGACTCCGACATAAATCATTTGTAATTTGAACATCGGCTGTTACGGTTTGTTGCTTTAATTGAATTTCACGCTGTGCTGTTAATTTTTCAACTGTTTTCATCTCGTCAGAAGGGTGTCTGACAGGGAGGATTAATAAACCGAGTAATGCAATAATGGCAATGGTCATCCATTTTCTGAACATGCTGTATAACCTCCTCTAGCTGTTGCTATTCTTTAGCCTGAGGATATGGAGCGTATTTTATTCTTACTTGTAAAATGCAACACATTGCAGGTTACTTTTCATCCAAAATTATGGTACGATGTACACGAAGCTATTAGCTGAAAACAAATCAAGCTTATCGTTGGAGGAGATTTTTACATGGCTATATTTAACGTTAAAAACGTTAGCGAATCGACAAAGGACAAATTAAAAGATGCTATTGAAAAAATGGAATTGTTTCTCAATACGCATTCTTTAACGGAATTAGCTGTCATAGGGGATGAAGAAACTAACGAATTTTATCGTGGCTACCTGTCGGATACACGGCATTTAATTGTATTTTGTGAAGTTTCGTACGAAAAGCTGGGCGTAAGTCTTCGTCGTCCAAATTTTAATGTAGAGTATGCAGAAAAAGTCCTTTATGAAACTTATCATTCCTGTGTGAACTGTTTCTTTTACCCGAAGAATGAATGTTATTCCGAGGATGGCCGTTATGCGTATACGGGACAAGATGCTATTCGATTCCGTAAAAAGCCAATCCGTGCGGTTCGCGATTTAACCATTGAATTATCCAAAATATTCGAAGAAGTCCGTGAGGAACTAGCGTATTACGAAACAGACTACATTACGCAAAAACGAATGCAAGGCGAAAAAGTTTAAACCGCAACTTTTTTACCAGAAGAGACCTAAATGGTCTCTTTTTTGGTGTGCATAGTCCCTTATTACTCAGGGGAAAATAGTAAAGGAGGTGATTGAAATGCCAGAAGTAAAATGCAGTGTAGCAAATTGCAACTATTGGTCAGATGGCAATAATTGTGTTGCTAATGAAATTATGATTGATGTAGACAAGCATGCGAACACATCGTTTAATGCGGAATTTGCCGATGAAAGCTTTGCAGTCGATCATCAGGACAAAGCCGTAAAAGTAAAGGATACCTGCTGTCATACATTTGAACAAAAAAAGAGGAATGCCTAATGGACGAATTAAAAGAAACAGTAAAAAAAGGGTCGGATAATGAAACGCCGTTGCCCGTGCAACCTACTGCTGTTGGGTCATCATCCATTCCACTTGTTGCTGTGCCGGTGCTTCGTGATGAAGAATATGCAACAGAGCTTGCGGAGCCCATGAAACACGACGCGCAATCGGATGGGGATGCGGAACCGATAAGCAGAATCTGGGGATGGAGCGCTATGGTGGTTTCTATTCTTTCTTTATTTATTTTCCCGATTATTATGGGGTCAGCAGGTTCGATTTTAGGTATTATTGCCGTATTTAAAGGAACACGCATGTTAGGTGGTTGGTCTATCGCTATCGGTCTTGTTTCCATTTTCACGGCGTTAATTTTAGTGCCGTACTATGCTTAAAAGTCTACAATTACACGGCAAGCCCGATCTTTAGGCTTGTTTGTGATACATAAAAAGTGTAAAATGAGAGAGGCAAATAAATGAAGGAAATGAGGCTGAGCAATGAGTATTGATCCACGTACATTAAGTCAACTATTGCAGCTTCAAATCTTGGGCAAGCTTAATCTATCCCCTAACAATTCTACTGCTGCATCCGATGATCCAACAGATACTTCTTTTAATGACTTATTACAATCCCTTATTGGTCAAGCCTTATCGACGCAACCAACTAACACTGATCAATTAAACACGGCTTCTTCCCTATTAGCTTCGAGTAACTTCGGATTTTATCCAGCAGCATTGAGTACACCTTCATCTTACGATCCATTAATTGAACAGGCTAGTAAACAATATGGCGTGAATCCAAGCTTAATAAAAGCTGTAGTCGATGCAGAATCTTCATTCCAGAACCATGTGGTCTCATCAGCAGGCGCAAAAGGACTTATGCAGCTTATGGACGATACAGCGCAAGGACTTGGGGTAACGGATTCATTCGACCCTCAACAGAATATTCAAGCAGGGACGCATTATTTATCTAATTTACTTAAGAATTACAACGGCAGTGAATCTATGGCCTTAGCAGCTTATAATGGTGGTTCTGGTCGTTTGGCTCGCTTAGGGATAACCAATGAACAGCAATTGTATGAGAAATATGATCAGCTTCCGCAAGAAACCCAACATTATGTGCAAAAAGTACTTCAATTAAAACATAACTATTAAAATCAATATTTTTTATGGAAAAGACCGGTTTACGATCTTTTCTTTTTTGATTTGAGAAGGAGTAGTTCCTTATGCTGTATTTGGATTATTGTGCAACCACACCGATCCATGACGAAGTCATAGAAGTTATCTCTGATGTGATGAGAAACCATTATGGCAACCCATCTTCCTTACATCGTTTGGGCATGGAAGCAGAACAGGTAATGGATCAAGCGCGAAAAGATATTGCAGGGGTGCTGCAGTGTAAGCCGAAAGAGATTATTTTTACTTCTGGTGGGACGGAAAGTAATAATTTAGCGATTAAAGGGAGTGTATACGCACGAGCAAATCAGGGAAAACACATCATTACCAGTCAAATAGAACATGCATCGGTATATGAGTGTTTCGAGCAATTGGCCAAGCAAGGCTTTCGGGTTACCTATCTTCCAGTGGATGAAACGGGTTGTATTCAACTGAATGTGCTTGAAGAAGCTATTGGGACAGATACGATTCTAGTTAGCTTAATGCATGTAAATAATGAAATGGGACGGATTCAACCCATTGAAGCATTTGGGAAGTTTCTTCGTCAATATCCAAAAGTCATTTTTCATGTGGATGCGATTCAAAGCCTTGGCAAGCTCCCGGTTTTTCCCAAACAGCTTGGTGCTGATTTATTAAGTATCTCTGCTCACAAGCTTGGTGGACCAAAAGGCGCTGGGTTGCTCTACCGTCGAACGGGTGTTGAGCTGCGCCCTGAGCTAGCAGGCGGTGGACAAGAATCTGGCATCCGTTCAGGAACCGAGAATGTTCCGCTTATTGCAGGAATGGCTAAAGCTGTACAAATAACAATGAAGCAGCAAGCACATGATTTGGCAAAGCTTTACGAATTGCGAGACAGACTTTTGACACGAATCGGTATGCTGGCTGACCTCAGGATAAGTGGTTCGGACTCCAAGGAGCTTATGGCGCCGCATTTGATTCATTTTTGTTATCCAGGCATGAGGGCAGAGATCGTTGTCCATGCTTTGGAAAAGTATGATATTTATATTTCAACACGCTCAGCATGCGCATCAGGAAAGATAAAGCCCAGTCATGTATTGCTAGCAATGGGGATGAACCAAGAATGGGCTCAAAGTGGGCTTCGGGTGAGCTATTCAGCTAAACAATCGCTTGAAGAAGTCGATTATTTTGCAGATTGTTTACGACGAGTTATCGAAGAGCTGCGAATTCCGAAGCAAGCTTATGCGGCAGCTAAACAGAACAATCGAAGAAGGTGAAGGTTTACATGAACCCTGAGGTAATTATTGTTCGGCTGGGTGAGCTAACTTTAAAAGGTAAAAACCGTTATCGATTTGAACAGAATATTTTTAAACAAATTCAATTATTGCTTGCCCCATATCCACGAATTGCAATCAAGTCAGAATTTGCGCGATTTTATATTGAATTAAATGAAGAGTCCTGTGAAGCCGTTCTGCATGCATTGAAGCCGATATTTGGCATCGGATCATTCAGTCCGGCCATTCGTGCAGAAAACGAGCTAATTGCCTTGCAAACCCGAGCCCTAGCTTGGATGAAAGCCTTGAATTTGGCACCACAAACCTTCAAAGTTTCGGTCAAGCGGGCAAATAAAGACTTTCCTTATGATTCGCTGCAGGTTAGTTATTGGGTAGGTGGTTATATTCTCCAGGCTATGAAGGGCTTTGCGGTAGATGTCAAGCAGCCGGATGTTGAATTAAGGGTGGATATTCGCGATAGGATAACTTATATATTTACGGAAGTGATCGAAGGGGTAGGGGGCTACCCGATAGGCTGCAATGGAAAAGCAATACTGATGCTATCTGGCGGGATAGATAGTCCAGTCGCAGGTTGGATGGCGATGCGCCAAGGTTTGGAAGTTGAAGCGGTACACTTCCATAGCATTCCATATACGAGTGAGCGAGCAAAGCATAAGGTCGTTGAGCTAGCGGAACGATTAGCTATATATGGCGGAAGGCTTAAACTACATTGCATTTCATTTGCTGCGATCCAAACGCGCTTGCAAAGCGAAGGTCAATCGAATCTGTTGATTACGCTTATGCGACGATCCATGCTTAGAATGACGGAAAAGTTAGCCCTACAGCAGAAAGCATTAGGAATAATAACTGGAGAAAGTCTTGGCCAAGTAGCAAGTCAAACCTTATCCAGCTTGCATACTATTGGCCAAGAGATTACGTTGCCTATATTGAGACCCCTCATCATGTCGGACAAGTCTGAGATTATCCAAAAAGCAGAGCGAATAGGCACATTTAATATATCAATCTTGCCTTATGAGGATTGTTGCACATTATTTGTTCCCCAAACACCAAGCACGAATCCAAACTTGAAAGTCGTGCAACGTTTAGAACGGAAAATGCCATGGCTGCAGAAATTGGAAACAGAAGCTTTGAAACAAGTTGAGCTCATATCTTTGTAAACAATTTGAAACCATTATACGGTTTGTCCGTATTGATTGGAATGCATATGATTATTAGGGGGATTCTAGTTTGGTACTCGATTGGTTTTTACTGTTTTTGCAAATTATGTTGATTAATATTGTATTAAGTGGAGATAATGCGGTTGTCATTGCATTGGCAAGTAAAAATTTGCCGATTGAACAACGGAATAAAGCGATTTGGTGGGGAGCGTTTGGGGCGATTGGATTACGGTTAGTTCTAACGGTGGTTGCAGTGAAACTATTGAATTTGCCCTATATTCAAGCGGCAGGCTCCATTTTATTATTATGGATTGCAATTAAGCTGATGATTGATGACGAAGGAGAAGCAAATGTTCATGAGGCTTCCACATTAGGTAAAGCAATCTGGACGATTATTCTTGCCGATTTTGTAATGAGCCTGGATAATGTTTTGGCCATTGCAGCTAAAGCAGAGAATGATTTACTGGTCATTATTCTTGGGATTGGATTAAGCATTCCGATTATTATATGGGGCAGCACCATGGTTATGAATCTTCTGAACAAATATCCAATTCTTGTATTTTTGGGTGCAGGAATACTTGGTTATACCGCTGGAGAAATGTTCGTATCTGAAAAGGTTATAATGGATTATTTCCATAGTGAGGCATTGCATCTGATCATTCCAATTGCAACAACTTGCATAGTTATAATTGCGGGTCTAATAAAAAAAGCAATGTCTCGAAAAACAATCAAATAACTTATATAGGATTCTCGCCTTTTTTATGGATTTCCCCTTGGAATCACTAGTAATTTTTATTGAATTCAGTTAAACTTATTGGTGTAATCTGTCAGATCCTGTATAACTATCAGGGGGTAAAAAGGTATGGCGAGAAATATTTATTCGCTGGGTCTTGTATTCATTGTTTTAGCTGTTATATTAATTCTTGGCAAAATAGGTGTCATTGGTTTTCTGGGGAGTTTATTCTGGCCTATCTTAGTATTACTTCCTGGTGTTTTATTTCATGCCTTATATTTTGGACGGATTCTCCCAGTTGGTGTGCTCGTACCAGGGGGAATGCTGATTACCTATTCCTTGATGTTTTTTTATTGTAATGTTTTCGGCTGGCATTCCATGGTCTATCTCTGGTCTGGCTTTATATTCGGCATTGCGGTTGGTTTGTATGAGCTGCACATGTTTAATCGCAACAGTCCGCGGGGTACCTTCACAGCTGCATTTATTCTGGCAATTATCTCCTTTGTTTTTTTTGCAATTTCTTTCTTGTATGCCGTAAGTATTTATGTTATTGCCGTGATTTTAATCGGAATTGGTTTAATCATGATGCTGAGAAGAAAAAGAACCTGGTGAGCTAGTTAACTTGAAATAACTTTAATTTGCTTTTTTTTAAAATCAAGTTTATTATGATTAATATATGTGTAGCGTCGGGGCATAGACCGACGCTTCTTTTATGAGATGATTCGTAAATTAGATTAGAGAGGGTTTGGACCATGCATTCAAGAGATAAAATCAGAAATATTGCCATTATTGCCCATGTCGATCACGGGAAGACAACTTTAGTGGATAAACTGTTACAACAATCAGGGACTTTTCGCGATAATGAGGCCGTTCAAGAACGAGCAATGGACTCTAATGATTTAGAGCGCGAACGCGGAATTACCATTTTGGCAAAGAATACAGCAATCCATTATAAAGACTATTTAATAAACATTGTGGATACGCCAGGACATGCCGATTTCGGTGGTGAAGTGGAACGTATTATGAAGATGGTTGATGGTGTTTTACTTGTGGTGGATGCTTTTGAAGGCTGTATGCCACAAACAAAATTTGTATTGCGTAAAGCATTGGAGCAAAACCTAAAGCCAATTGTAGTTTTAAACAAGATTGATCGTCCGAACGCACGTCCAGAGGAAGTTGTGGATGAAGTATTGGATTTATTTATTGAGCTCGGTGCAACAGACGAGCAATTGGATTTCCAAGTGGTTTATGCATCTGCCCTACAAGGTACATCCGGGAATGAACCAACAAGTTTAGAAGGCAATATGCAAGCTGTTTATGAAGTCATTGTGAATCACATTCCAGCTCCAACAGAAAGCGTTGAATTGCCATTGCAATTTCTCGTTACTTTGATGGACTACAACGAATATATGGGTAGAGTTGCAATTGGGCGTGTAAACCGCGGTGTAATTAAGCAAGGACAGCCCGTTGCTGTTATGACTCGTGATGGTAAAGTCAAACAAGCACGTATTGAGAAGCTATTTGGTTTTCAAGGCTTGAAGCGAATTGAAATCGAAGAAGCTGGCGCAGGGGATATTATTGCCATTGCCGGGATCAGGGAAATCAATATCGGTGAGACGATTGCCGATCCGAATAATCCAGAGGCATTGCCGGTTTTGAAAATTGATGAGCCTACGCTACAAATGACCTTTTTGGTCAACAATAGTCCTTTTGCAGGAAGAGAAGGCAAGTGGGTTACATCGCGCAAGCTTCGTGAGCGTTTGTTTAACGAGCTAGAAACGGATGTAAGCTTACGCGTGGATGAAACAGATAGCCCAGACTCATTTATCGTTTCTGGACGCGGAGAACTGCATTTAGGTATTCTCATAGAGAATATGCGTCGTGAAGGCTTTGAATTGCAAGTTTCGAAACCAGAAGTAATCACCCGAATGATCGACGGACACAAGATGGAGCCTGTTGAGCGTCTGCTTATTGACGTACCCGAAGAGCACATGGGTACAGTTATGGAGAGCTTGGGTAGTCGTAAGGCTGAAATGGTCAACATGATTAACAATGGGACTGGACAAGTTCGTTTGGAATTCTTGATTCCTGCACGCGGCTTAATCGGATATAGAACGAATTTCTTGACATTAACGCGTGGTTACGGTGTGATGAATCATGCTTTTGACAGCTATGGTCCGTATTACGGCAGCAATGTAGGCGGGCGTCACCAAGGTGTGCTTGTATCCAGTGAAACGGGGACAACTACGCTTTATGGGATTTTGTCGATTGAGGATCGTGGCTTGTTGTTCCTTCTACCCGGAACTGAAATTTATGAAGGTATGATCGTTGGTGAGCACACACGCGATAATGATATTGTTGTAAATATTTGTAAGGAAAAACAAGTAACCAATATTCGTTCTGCTAACAAAGATGATACCGTACGGATGAAAACCCCGCGGTTATATGGGTTAGAGGAAGCCTTGGAATACTTGAATGACGATGAATATTGTGAAATCACGCCTAAATCGATTCGTTTAAGAAAGAAATTCTTGAACAAAAACGAACGTGAACGTTCGGAGAAGAGTCGCAAAGGCTCAGAAGCTAACGTTTAATTGACGACGAAACTCGTGAGGTTGATGAAATGACTTCCATAACTGAATGGCTCACCGAGCATTATGTGGTGACTTATTTTATCATTTATGTTTTTATGGCTTATGTCTATACCAAGGTTTTTAAGCTGAGGAAGCTTCCTATTCTTAAAGAGCTGATCATTTACTTGATGATTGGTATTGGCGCATTGGTTTTGTTGTTTTTCCAGCATGATCTTCAGCTTCCGATTGTCTATAGCTTAACAGTAGCTGTCTTGCTGATGTTGCTGGTTCGCATTCGTTATTTTTTCGAAAAAAGAAAGCATAGGTGAACCATGGCACACTTTTGGTTAACACCCTTAGTAAGCAAAGCTCCTTTAATATTCGGTGCGGATCGCTTCAAATGCATACCTGTGACAGAGCTTGCTTTGTTTCGTCAAGCATTGGATGCAGTCCATCCTTGGTTGCTTCCGCTTTTTAAAGCTAATTTATTATTAAATGACGATTTAGACGATAGTTGTGGAAACGATAGCGATGAGCATACTTTGTCCTTGGCGAAAGCCGAGGACATTGTCTTTGACGGGAAACCTTATGAATTGTCCCATTGCGCGGATAACTTTCTGGAGCGGCTATTAAAGATAGAACAGATCAGACTTGGTCTTGAGGAAGCAGGGGCTGTCAATAAAGAGCTCTGGACGACTTCTCAACAGCTTTGGCTTGAGCAGATGAGTAAATGGCTTGCAGCCGACATGGAAGTTATTATAATCCGAGAGGAAGAATATTAATGGTACTGCAGGATGCATTGTTCAATTGGTTGCAAATGAAAATTGTTTCTGACGCACGTCCGGATGATGGGGCAGCCAAAGAAACATTAGATTTTTTCGGGATTATTCTAACAGAGGATCATCATCTTTCAGATGTTGTCGAAGGTTCGGAAGATGAAAGCAGGCTATTTATTCAATTTGTCGTTGATGGCGAGAGTAAAAAACAGTTATTTGACCGTGAGCGCGCAGAGCAATTATTGACGGATATTAATTCTAATCCTAAATACAACTAATCATTGTGTTGCATCTTTTACACGGATGGCATTGGTTGCAAAAACTATACTGTGTTATACTGTAAGAGTAATGAGTCAGTCACTCTACTTCCGAAGGAGGTTCATCGGATGGCCGAAACGATAACAGCATTATCGGAGCCTTTATTTAACGCATTACAGCAAGAAAACCTCGTTCTACTTAGTACGATTGATGCTGAAACTGGGGCGCCAAGCACAGCAGCAGTTTCCTGGTTGTATGCCACTGAGCCTGGCATTATACGTTTTGCTATCGACCAACGTTCGCGAATAATTGCCAATATTCGGAATAATGCTTTGGTAAACGTAACTGTTTTCGCTGTAGAGACTGTTCACGCCATTTATGGAACTGCCCACATTATTGTGGATGCGCTAGAAGCAGTGCCGTTCAAGCTTGCTTGTGTCGATATTACCATTAGTGCTGTACGGGATGCTATGTTCTATGGATCACGAATATCAGTAACACCTGAATATGAGAAAACCTATGATAAACGTGCGGCAGAAAAGCTGGACAGACAGGTTTTTGATGCCATGAAAAAAGCCTAGCTTTGCTCACGCAACTAGGCTTTTTACTTATTATTTAACTATTGGCGAAGGTTGTGTTCATTGTGAAGGCTGGTTGCTTTTAGAGGTAATATCTCGTGGCAATTGTGGCATGATTCTACCGATAATTTTACCCATTTCATCGGCGAATCCAGAAATAGGCCGGCCGTTCATGATTTCTTGACGGATATTTTGCAGACGGCGATCCAAGTCCATATCTGCCGTAACAATGGCGTTTACGCCGTAAGGGTCTTTCTTTAAGGCTTCGGCAACAGTATATTTAATATTATCTACACGTGATCGAGGCAAATTTTCTTTAACATCAATACCGACAACGGCAGTCTTTCCCAGTATGACACAATGAGCATGCTGAACTTGTGGGACGGAGGTAGCTAACTGCTCCAGATGTGCTATTATTTGCTTGGAGTTAAGATTAGAATAGTTTTCAGGAATGGTTTGCTGCGCATATAAGGTTCCATTAGGTGATTGATTTTGTATGGGAGTTGCTCCATTATGGGCTGTACGACTACATCCCGCCAGTACGCATAGACCCATTATGATAAGGAGGGTTCGCATTTGCATTATCCTTTCTTCTTATTCATTCGTATCGATAGTTTGTCCTAACTCATCTAAACTATGCATCCAAATAGCCGCAAACCAAATATGGGAGGGACTTCATTGAAAAAAATATTTGTATTGGACACGAACGTATTGTTACAAGATCCGAATGCAGTGTTCGCTTTCGAAGATAATGATATTATAATTCCCGCTATTGTTTTGGAAGAAATTGATTCTAAAAAACGGCTTGCGGATGAAATAGGACGAAATGCTCGTTTTGTTTCGAGATTGTTGGATGGCTTTCGCAATCAAGGAAAGCTTCATGATGGAGTCTTATTGGAAAACGGTGGGACAATCAAGGTTGAATTGAATCATCGCAGTTTTGAGAAAATGCAGGAGACCTTTGCAGATATGAGCAATGATAATCGGATCATTGCCGTTGCATTAAATTATGCGCAAGAAGAACAAAAGAAGCCTGAACCGAAGCCAGTTATTCTTGTAAGCAAGGACACCTTGGTCCGTATTAAAGCAGACGTGCTTGGCTTAATAGCACAAGATTATTTAACAGATCGGATTGTTTCCCTTAATGATATGTATGCAGGCTGGTTGACCTTGCTCGTTCATCCTGCCATTATTGATGAATTTTATTCTTATCGGTTTCTGAGTGTAAGTAGCTTGCAGTTAAGTTATAACCTACATCCGCATGAGTTTGTTATTCTCAAGGATGAATTAGGGACTTCCAAATCAGCACTGTTGAAAGTAAATGCAGACGGCAAAAGGCTCGAACCCTTATTTCTCAGCAATGAACCCATTTGGGGAATTGGGGCCCGTAATGTGCAGCAAAGAATGGCTTTAGAATTGCTCTTGAACGATGAAATTCCACTAGTTACCTTAACAGGGAAAGCAGGCACGGGGAAAACATTGCTGGCGCTTGCGGCTGGCCTCATGAAAATTGAAGACGAACATAAGTATAAGAAGATGCTCATCGCTCGTCCCGTAGTGCCAATGGGTAAGGATATTGGTTACCTGCCAGGTGAAAAGAACGAGAAGCTGCGACCGTGGATGCAACCCATTTTTGATAATTTAGAATTTTTATTTGATACGAAAAAAACAGGGGATATCGAAAAGATTCTTGCGGGGATGGGCAGCATCGAGGTTGAAGCCCTCACCTATATCCGCGGACGTTCTATTCCGGGACAGTTTATTATCATTGACGAAGCGCAAAACCTATCACGTCATGAGGTAAAAACGATTGTATCACGAGTAGGTGAAGGCAGCAAAATTGTTTTAGTAGGAGATCCTGATCAGATTGATCATCCTTATTTAGATGCTTCAAGCAACGGGCTTACCTACGTTGTAGAACGGTTTAAGAACGAAGTGGTAAGCGGCCATATTACACTTGAACGCGGGGAACGCTCCAACTTAGCGCAACTCGCAGCAGATTTACTATAATTGAAGGAGAGTTCAATACCTTGACTCGAAAACGAAGCTTGCTGCTGTTATTTATTATACTTGGTCTATCCATAATCCTTTTGTCACAATGCACTAAATCGGTGAAAGAGCCGCAAAAAGTTGCAATAAATACAGTAGTAGCTGGCAATGGTCAAGGTAAAGATACTGCTTCTATCAGTGAAAGCCAAACCCTGAAAGTAACCGTCGCCATGCAACCTGCAGAATATAGCTTACTTCAGAAAAAATCAGCCGAGTTTACGTTGAATCATGAAGACATTCATGTGGAATTGAACAATGTGATCGATGGCTATGCTGAATTGAAAAAAGCCAGTCAGCTTGGTGACGGTCCAGATTTAATGCTGTTAGACAATCTATGGGTAAATGAATTCGCTGCTCTTGGTTTATTGCGCCCTATGGATGAATTCTTTTCAGGAGAACAGCAATCCCATGGCATTGCCACTTTGATGAGTCAAGTGAAATGGAATGGGTTTCTATGGGCGATCCCTAAAGATGTTGATCCCTATATTTTAGTTTGGAATAAAAAGATAGCTGAGGATAACAAGTGGGATCATGCTCCAGAAACGGTTGATGAATGGTTAACTTGGAATAAAACCTTGATGCATCCTGAAGAAGGCAAGTATGGCATTTATCTAGACACAACGGATCCTTATGCCCTTCTTTCTGTGCTTACAACATTAACGGATGACGTAACGGATACAAGCTTTCTAGCCAAATTAAATGATCCAATCAGCATAAAAAAAATCGAAAGTTTTTTTGTTCCGCAGGAAGAAAGTTACAATTCTTCACTTCTCAAGCTGAATTATCCGTCACTGGTATCTGGTATGGATCTATGGTCACTGCTGGGTCATGGGAAAATAGCGGCCATGGTTACAACCATTTCTGAATTCAAGCTGCATGGAAATAGTGGTAACGAGCTTGCTGCATTGAAATTAAAGGATCTTAATAGCTATGAAGCCATTAATTTTGGCTTGTTGAGGGGGAGGAGCTATGCAATTTCGTCTCGATCCAAGAATGAAGTTTTGGCGATTAATTGGATAAAGGAAATGACATCGATTGGAACAGATCTCATCGCATGGGATGAAGCAAAGCTACTGCCATCCTTACCTACAGCTTACCTAACTACGCCAATCTCCAACGATTCCAATTCCAATTCATATATCTGGCTAATTAATAATGGCAGAGTGCTTCCCGCAGAGCCTGCGACGAATAAAAAAATAATTAGTTTACGAAATGAATGGAATCAAGTTTGGGAAGGCAGACAATCAATGCGTACTTTCTTGGAAAATATTTCTAAGCTTTGGCTGCCGATATAAACATGAATCCTAAATTATTTTTTTGGTTTTAAGGTTAGCTTCAATTTTAAGGATAACAATCCATTTTCGATATTTACTGCTTCGACATTAAGCTCAGGCACTTTCTTTTCGATGGAGAGGCTTAAATCAAATGTTTCTTCCATATACCGATTGGTGGTCTCATCTAAAATATTTCCATTATACCCTAATTTCTCCACGTGGAATTGTAGTCGATTGGGATTCTCCTCTACGGTATAATGACCGATGATGGATGCTTCAATATCTCCATCCTTTCCTTGCACATGATATTGTCCATTTTCAAACGTAAAAGTTAAATTTGAAAATAATTGTTTATTTTTTTCACGAAAGAATTTGGTTAAATCTTGATCGGAAATTTGGAAAGTTAAACCGTTCAAGTATTTATCACGTTCTTCACCTTGTACAAGTTGAACTAGATCTGGCATAACTTGAGAAATCCCTTTAAAATATTTCTCGAAGAGTGGAACGACTTTCAATTTAAAATCAGATTTAAGCAGATCAATCTTACTAAGAATGATCTGAGCATCTTCTTTGGGAATTTGCTGAAGGCGAGTATCCACTTCATTTTGGAGCGCAATATTCCGATCACGCTGTACGATAAAGGCTGCTTTAACTTCCCTAAGCTGAGTTTGGGTTTTTTCCAATTGGGTTTGTAATGTTTTTAAATCTGTTAAGGATTGTACATAGTTGCCTAATAATAAATGATCATTTGCAATGATCATGCTTAAATAATCATAAAGAGCAATTGCATCTGCAAAGGATTTGGCTGAAAACAGCAACGTCCAGATAGATTCTCTATCCCCCATATAATAAGCGCGTAACACTTTTCCTGCATGCTCACGTGTTTCTATGACCTGCTGATTTTGTTTGATTAAATCTAACTGGGTTGTTTCGATTTGACTACTCACCTGTATATCTTGGATTGACAAACGAGCAATCTCTTGATCCAATTGCACAATGGTTAAACTTTTTTTGAGCAGTTCTTTGGTTTCGTCTATAGTTGGGTCAGCCAAAGCCTGTGCTGAAGAATAAACGAACATGAAAAAACAAAAGTAAAGGATTGTAAAATTGCGCAATGGCTTAATCATCGGTTCTCCTTGAAAAAAATTTACTTTTTAGGAGCCAAAAGCTTTAAAATATCTTCAAAAGGTTTGATCTTGGCAGAAACTTCTTTAGTGAAAGCTGGGTTTTTGTTGATTTGATCATAGGTTTGTTTCAGGTTTAAGTGATGGGTGGCTGTTGCACCTGCTGCGTCCTTTATGGAAAAAGTCAGCTTGATTTGCTGTTCACGGATAAAGCCAGCTTCATCAATAGTTAGGGCAATTGAACTTGGTATTTCGATTTGTATGGATGGAAAGTTATTCTGATTGATTTTCTCGGCTTGTTCAGTAGAAAGAATACCGCTTGTTTGCAGTGTGCTTATGATTTTGGGTAGCTTTTCTTGAAAAATAGCGGATAAAGCTGCCTTATTCTTATCATCTACAACAATAGTCAGAAGGGTTGCTTTGCTGCCATCTTGTAAAGTAAGCACATCTTTTGATTTTTTAAACCAGGCTTCTTGCATATCGTCAACAATCAGCTTAGAAAGCGAAGACGAAATTTGAGAAATATTCTTCAAGCTATCTGGTGTTAAGGCGCTGTTGGGATGATCTGTTGAACCAAGCTTTGTTAAATCAATTTCGAAGAACTCATCTTTTTGGCTAAGAAGTGGAATATTCATATAGAGTTTGTTATCCTTGAGAATAATCGGCAGATCTAATGAAGTACCGGCAAGAACTACAGGTTTTGCTTTTAAGTCAACCTCTAGCTGGACTGGCTCTGTATTAGCTACTCCATTAAAATCTATGCTGCTGTTCTGAAGAATACCAATTAAATTTGCCGTAATCGCATTGCCATCTTTGGATGGAGAGATAAGCTTACCTAAATCTATGTCAGCGTTACCAGTGAAAACATAGTTTTTCATTTCAATTTGTTTGGTGATGGAAGCTTGGGCATCCAGTTTGTAATGGGTATCCTCCTTGCAACCGGCAAGTAATGTACCAAGTAACAAAATGGATAGAATGATTTTAGTTTTCTTCATTTGTCTAAGTTCTCCTTTGTAGTTGTTGAAGCACTTTAATTATAACGGTTCTAAATCCATTTGTCTTTAGGGAATGGAAAGCATTTTTTATTTGAACAACTTCGAGGGGGTGTCCATTGTGGAAACATTAGAATCCAATGCACAGCTTGTCCAGATGATTCGCCAGGAGATTGAGCGTAGTGAGGTCAAAGCAATTTCCTTTCAACAGTATATGGAGTTTTGTTTATATGCACCAGAGATGGGTTATTATACAGGTACTCGCGTTAAAGTAGGCAAAAAAGGTGATTTCTATACAAGTTCAGCAATCGGCAGCATATTCGCTGAGATACTGGCTTGCTATATGGTGAAAAAGCTTACGGGAAAAACAAGCGATGTCTATGAAATCGTGGAGTGGGGAGGCGGTGACGGTCAACTTGCCAAGCAAATTCTGGATAAGCTTAGCTCGGACTTTCCAGACTTTTACGAACGGCTGCATTTTATTGAAATTGAACGAAGTGAGTACCATCGCGAACTGCAAAAGACAAGCTTAAAAAGCCATATGTCCAGGGTTAGCTTTTGGACTCCGGAGTTATGGAAACAGCAAGGGAAGCGTACCCATACTTTTGTATTCTCGAATGAGCTTTTAGATGCATTTCCAGTCCATCGTGTCCGTTATAAATCGGGTCAGCTTTATGAGATATATGTGGGTTGGGATGAGTCGAAACGCGCGTTTTGCGAATATGAATTTAAATGTGAGGCATCTCAGCTAATCGATTACCTAACGGCTGCGGAAATTGAGTTGCAGGAAGGACAAACGGCTGAAATTAATTTGGCAGCGGACCAATGGCTTTCTGAGGTGACAACTTGGCTAGAGGATGGCCATGTTGTGACAGTCGACTATGGTGACTTGGCGAGTGAAATATATGGATCCCATCGAATGAATGGAACCTTATTGTGTTATAAAAACCACCAAGCCTATGATAATCCTTATATTCATCTTGGAGAGCAGGATATAACCGCACATATTAATTTTTCGGCATGCATTGCCTCTGGAATCAATGGGGGTATACAGGACTGGAAGCTCCTGACTCAAAAAGAATTTTTAGTTCAGGAAGGTGTTTTAGAACTATTGCAAAATGATCTTTCCCGAGACCCCTTCAGTCCAGTCGCAAAAAGGAATCGAGCTATTCGGCAGCTCCTGCTCGGTGATCAAATGAGTGAGTTGTTTAAGGTTCTGATCCAGAGTAAAGGGATATAGGATAAAAAAAGATGATGTGCACCAGTAAAAACTGATGTACATCATCTTTTTCTAAATTATAAGCATCCTGCATGAAGCGGCTGTTTATATAGGCATTTTGAAGAAGGACCAGTATGTAAATCCAGTAAAAGAAAGGACCATATATCCCCAAAACATTAATATATACGTACGTTCAGACAAATTCATATAACCTAATACAACGAATAAAACGGTTTGAAAAAAGAAAATAAAAGCCATCGGTATTAGACCACCCGCAATTGCCATTAGGCCGATCACAAGTGTCCAAAAGCCAAGAACGCGAAACATGCGATTCACTTTAAAATCCCCCTCTCTGTATTACGGTCAATTAACTGATTTCATTATACCTTTTGCAATCAGCAGTGTAAACGGAAAACGTGTGTCGAAATTAAAAACTTTTTTTACAATACTTGCTTTGTAGTTATTGCTTCTATTATTACCTTTTCCCCAAAAAACATGTATGAGCTTTATCAAAAATGGAAATACCAAATAGTATCAAATAGATTCTATGAACTCTATTATGGGCATAAAGATAAGATAACGGTAACAAAACGTTATTCATTCAGGTTGGGAGGTATGACGATGTCAGCAGTAAGACAAGATGCATGGAGCGAAGATGATGATCTAATTTTAGCAGAGGTGACCTTGCGCCATATTCGTGAAGGGGGTACACAACTTTCTGCTTTTGAAGAGGTGGGTGAACGAATAGGGAGAACCTCTGCCGCATGCGGTTTTCGTTGGAACAGCTATGTTCGTAAAAAATATGAGCCAGCCATTCAAATTGCCAAAGCTCAGCGTCAAAAACGCAATCAATTAAAACGCCAAACCGTCTCATCACTTCAAGGAATGAGTACAATCTCTTCGGTTTCTAATATCGATTTTTCGGATCTAGTGGCACCAAGGAACGAAAGAAACGAAAGAAACGAAAGGATAGACCGAATAGACCGAATAGATGGAGTGAATGGCATAACGGATGAAACCATTTCTATCGAAGCGGTTATACGTTTCTTACGACAGTTGAAAGTAACCTATCAAGATATGACTCGGCATACAAGGAATCTCGAAAAAGAATTACACGAAGCACATGAGCAACTTGAGCGCACTAAGAAGGAAAATGATCGGTTGAATAAACAATACAATGTTGTAGAAACGGATTATCGTGTGGTGAATGATGACTACAAAGCACTAATCCAAATCATGGACCGAGCGCGTAAGCTTGCTTTTTTGGTAGAAGAGGACGAAGAGAACAAATCTCGTTTTAAAATGGATGCGAATGGCAATTTGGAAAGAATAGAATCTTAAGTATATTGAAGACCTTAGGCACTATGCCAGCTAAGGTCTTTTTTGTGCTCAAATATGCTATATTGAAAAAAGTAAGAAAAGAGGAGGTGTGCCTATGCGAATCGGAATAGTTGGGGGAGGAGCATTAGGCTTGCTTTTTACAAGTCAACTATCCGCAACAACAGCCCAAATAGAATTAATCACCCACACTCCAAATCAAAGTAATCTTCTGAATAGGCAAGGTTTACAATTTCAAGATCAGAACGGAATAAGATCAATTCCAATTCAAGCTTATTGTATCTGTTCTCCTAACGATTCTGCGAACTCATCACGACCTATGGATTGGCTATTCCTGATGGTGAAACAAAAGGATATATCGGATTCTCTGTTGAAACAACTAGTTCAGTTATCTACGGAGGAAACTCGGATCGTATGCTTTCAAAATGGAATCGGACATTTTGAGCTATTAATGAAAGTATTCCCCGCACATCGTCTCTATGCTGCAATAACAACAGAAGGAGCATTCAAATTATCTGATCATTCAATAAAGCATGCCGGACATGGGGTAACATGGTTGGGGAGAGCAGAAGAATCAGCTTCTTGCATGCCAGAATGGGATGAACCCGAAAAAATGCTGCAATCGATGTTGAAAGAAGCAGGATTTGAAGTATATTTGTCGAAAAAAATAACGAGCAACATTTGGAACAAGCTTTTGATTAATGCCACAATTAATCCATTGACTGCTATTTTCCAAACAAAGAATGGGGCGTTACTTGAATCCGTTTATGCACAGGATTTGATGAAAGCACTTTTGGAGGAGGGAACTATGGTAGCTCGTCATGCGAGAATAGAAATAGCAGATGACCTTTGGGAGCAGCTCCTTCAGGTTATTGAAAGAACGGCAGAGAATCATTCTTCAATGATGAAAGACATAGCTGAAGGAAGGACTACTGAAATAGATTGGATCAATGGGGCTTTATTACAATGTGCGAACCAATATAAATTAGCATTGCCTACCCATCAAACGGTATATCGAATGGTTAAATATGTAGAAAGTAGGTGATCCTAATCGGGTTCATTCATTTTATTGTCAGCATGTATCAAGTTTTAGCTTATATTCCCCATCTAACATTTATCGCGATTTGGTTTCTCATTTATTTCATAAAGAAGGATAAGAAAAAGTCTACGCGATTGGCTATAGACATTACAACTGTTTTATTGCTAGGTAAAGTAGCGATGCAAATGCATAAGTTATTTGGTTCTTGGTTCGGCTTTTGGTTAATGGTTCTTCTAATATTACTTGTTACGGGACTTATCGGTAGACGGCAGAATGAGTTAAGAGGCTTTGTTCATTTACCAAAAATATTAAAAATTTTATCGCGAATTGGCTTTGTTGTATTATCATTTATTTATGTTGTATTATTACTTCTTGGTCTAATATTATAAATTGTAGGAGGTTTTATTTATGGAAGTGCATAATTTAATGGAAGATATCGTTAGGAATTGTTTGAAGGAATTAATTCAACACAACGATCAAGGTTTAGCCATTGATATAAAAAGTCAAAGCGACATTCTAGCTATAACTCTTAACAAATTGCCCTCTAAATATGTGGCAACTACTCAAGGTGAAATGCTTGCCAAAACACAGTTACGCGCTCAAGTAGAGACAGATGTTTATCGTGAATTATCCCATGCAATGGATGTTGTTTTGAAATCCACAAGAAATTCGGTATTTGATGAAAAAAATGAATCCAATTAACCCTTGCAAGGAAAAACGGCTTCGCCGTCCTCTCAGGACGAGTCGCGTTTATCCAGAAAAATAAGATCAGTATGGTGTGAAACTTATACTTTCTTATATTTAAAAATAGCCTAGCATAGGCTTTTTTTTATTTTACGATAAAATTTGTAATTTTATTCACAATATTTTTTGTAAATGGTATATAGTGGAATTAAAGTAAAATCTCAAGTATAGATTTTATGCAGGGTTGGATGTATAATCATTGAGTAATGGGCAAGAAAAAGTGTGAATATACGTTTGAACATATGTTCAAGAAGAAGAATGGACATATGTACAATTATGTGCGCATACTTTAGTCAAAAATTTGGGAGGCAAATGTATGGTATTTAAGAAAGTAATGACAACAGCGCTTGCTATTGCGTTAGTTGGAGGCACACTGATTGGGTGCAGCAGTAAGAATACGGACAGTGCAACAAGTGCTCCTAAGGATTCTGGTACCGCTGTAACGACTGCGCCAGCAGCCACAGCAACACAAGAATTAAAAGAATTGAAAATGAATTATCGTGCAGATCCACCAGCTTTAGATGTATCAATTGCAGAAAGCGCAGCATCATTTACATTGCTAGGGGCAATTAGTGAGGGCTTGTACCGTTTGGACAAGGATCTGAAGCCAACTCCTGGGCTTGCTGCAGATATGCCAGCAATTTCACCTGACGGATTGACTTATACAATTAAGCTGCGCGACGCTAATTGGTCAGATGGTACGCCTGTAAAAGCAGGAGATTTTGTTTATTCCTTTAGGAGAACGCTTGACCCAGCAACGAAAGCTACCTATGCTTTCATGGTTGCGTGGATCAAGGGTGGCGAAGCGATCATGAATGCCAAAACGCCTGAAGATGTGGAAACAGCCAAAAAAGCATTAGGAGCAACCGCGCCTGATGATAAGACCTTGATTATTACTTTAGAAAGACCTATTGCATTCTTCACCTCACAATTGGCTTTCTTGAACTTCTATCCGCAAAAAGAAGAATTTGTTAAAGCCCAGGGAGAAAAAAGCGGTGCAGATGCTGATAAAGTATTAGGTGCAGGTCCATTTAATTTAACAAAATGGAATCATGATCAAACACTTGTACTTGAAAAAAACCCTAAGTATTGGGATGCTGCAAACGTGAAATTGGACAAAGTCACATTGAATATTGTTAAAGACACGGCTACAGGTTTGAATTTATATGAAACCAAAGCAGCAGATTACGCAGATGTTAAAGGTGATCAAATTAAAGATTATAAAGGTAAACCAGATTTGAAACTGAAAAGCGAGCTCGTTATTGGTTATTTGAATTTCCAACAAACGAAGGTGCCAGCATTCAAGAACGCTAAGGTGCGTCAAGCGATGAGCATGGCTGTAGATCGTCAAGGCATTGCTGATGTAGTATTGGTAAATGGTTCAGTTCCAGCAACTGGTTATGTGCCTAATGGTACAGTTGACGGTAACAACCAAGATTTCCGCTCTATTGCCAAAGATGCTGAAGTTGCTTATGATCCTGCAAAAGCAAAAACATTATTAGCAGAAGGTCTTAAAGATGCAGGTGTAACCGAGTTGCCTAAGTTAACCGTTGTTGGTGATGATACAGAAACCAGCAAGAAGTTATTAGAATTCCTCGTATCACAGTGGAAAGTAAATTTAGGTGTTGTTGTCGATACAGAGCCAATGCCACACAAAAACCGTTTGGAACGTGAATTAAAAGGTGATTACACAATTGTTTCTACATTATGGGGAGCCGATTACAACGATCCAATGACTTTCCTTGATATGTACTTAACAGGTGGTTCATTTAATACACAAAATTGGTCGAATGCTAAATATGACGAATTAGTTAAATCAGCACAGAAAAACACGGATCCAGCTGCACGCTCCAAAGAGCTTGTAGAAGCTGAAAAGATTTTGATGGATGAAGCAGCGGTATTCCCGCTTTACTTCCGTTCTTCACAGTTCGTTGTTAGACCAAACGTAGAAGGCTTGATTTTGCCTTCATTTGGTCCTGACTTCGAGTTAAAATGGACTTCGATTAAGTAAGTTCTGTTATCCTTCTTACAGCTTTGTTTAAAGCATTTCAGTAAGGGGCCGTTCTAGCACTTAATTAGAACGGTCCCTTTCATTTGATTAGGAGGTGATTTGATGCTGTGGTATACGATTCGCCGTATTCTCTATATGATTGTTACTTTATGGTTGATTGTAACGCTTACCTTTGTTTTAATGAAGGCTTTGCCGGGAGATCCATTTGGAGAAGCGGCAGCTAAATTACAACCGGAAAATTTGGAGCTTTTGAAGGTGCAATATGGTTTGGACAAGCCTGAGTGGCAGCAATACCTCAAGTACATGAATGATGTTATACATGGTGATTTAGGCGTTTCCTATCAGTTTCCCGCCACAACTGTTGTGGATGTAATTAAACAATCCTTTCCAGCATCCCTTGAATTGGGTTTAGAGTCCTTATTTATCGCAATTATTCTTGGTTTATTTCTTGGAATCATTGCCGCACTAAATCACAACAAAGCGGGTGACTATTCAGCGATGTTGATTGCTATTATTGGGATATCCATTCCTTCCTTTGTTATTGGTCCTTTATTATCCTATTTTGTTGGGACTAAGTGGGGAATATTGCCTCCAGGCTTATGGCTTGGTCCGGAGCATAGGGTATTACCTGCGATCGCACTGTCATTTGGGACGATAGCTATTTTAGCGCGGATGATGCGTGCCTCTATGCTGGATGTTGCGAGTCAAGATTACATTAAGACAGCCATGTCCAAAGGTTTACAAACCCCCTCTATTGTCTGGAAGCATATGGTCCGTAATGCGATCTTGCCTGTTGTAACCATTCTTGGCCCCATTGCTGTAAATGTAATTACAGGGACGCTTGTAGTTGAAACCATATTTTCAGTTCCTGGATTGGGTTCGAAGTTTGTTACATCTATTTATTCCAATGACTATACGATGATTACAGGTTTAACTATTTTCTATGCGGCTATTCTAATCGTTGTCATGTTTTTGACTGATATCGCCTATAGCTTTATAGATCCACGTATTCGTTTAGGGAAGGGGAGGTAGAGTATGGAAGCCATTGCTAAGGATAAGTTTCAACCCGCGGCTAAAACAACGGATATGGAAGCTATTGTTCGGCCTTCTCTGAACTATTGGCAAGATGCTTGGAGAAGATTAAAACGCAATAAGCTAGCTATGATCGGACTTATTATTCTATGTTTGTTAACTTTGTTTGCGATCATCGTACCTTTTGTCTCTAGTTATGATTATGAAACACAAAATCTAAAACAAATTAATTTCAAGCCTTCCGCGGAGCATTATTTTGGTACCGATGATTTTGGACGCGACTTATGGGTACGTGTTTGGTGGGGTACACGCATTTCTCTTTTTATTGGGATTGCTGCTGCATTATTAGATTTGATTATTGGCGTTATTTATGGGGGGATATCTGCCTATTATGGTGGACGTGTGGATACCATCATGCAGCGTTTTATTGAAATTATTTATTCGGTTCCCTTTCTTTTGTTAACGATTTTGTTGATGATGTATTTGGGGCCGGGAATTAAATCGATTATTATCGCCTATGCGATTACGGGCTGGGTTACGATGGCGCGCTTGGTTCGCGGTCAAATCCTTGTACTTAAGGAACAAGAATTCGTTTTGGCCGCACGTACATTAGGCGCTAAACCATTTCGGATTATTTTTAAACACTTAATTCCGAATGTATTAGGGGTTATCATTATTCAAATTACATTTGTTGTCCCCACAGCTATTTTTGTAGAAGCGTTTTTAAGTTTTATTGGGTTGGGTATTCGTCCACCATTAGCTTCACTAGGTAACTTATTGAATGACGGAGCTCATTATATGAGATATCAACCACATCGACTTTTATTTCCAACAGTTGTGTTTAGCTTGATTTTGCTTAGCTTTAATCTTCTGGGAGACGGCCTTCGTGACGCTCTCGATCCGAAAATGAGAAAGTAAGGAGGAGAATCGAATGAGCAAACCTATTCTCGAAGTGAAAAACCTGCAAGTTTCTTTTAAGATGTATGCTGGCGAAGTACAAGCTGTTCGCGGCGTGTCGTTTACATTGAATAAAGGCGAGGTTTTAGCGATTGTTGGTGAATCCGGCTGCGGTAAATCGGTGACAGCACAATCGATCATGCGGTTGATTCCGACTCCACCTAGCTTTATTAAGGCAGGGTCGATTCTGTTTGATGGCAAGCATGAAATCACAGCTCTCTCTCGAAGCCAAATGGAGAAAATCCGTGGTGATGAGATGGGGATGATCTTTCAAGATCCGATGACTTCACTTAATCCAACGATGACGATTGGTTCCCAGATTACGGAGGGCATTATCAAGCATCAAGGGATAAATAAGAAAGAAGCAATCTTCAAAGCTGTAGAAATTCTTACGCTTGTCGGAATGTCGAATCCGGAAGAACGAGTGAATCAATATCCACATGAGCTTTCGGGTGGTATGCGACAACGTGTAATGATTGCTATCGCATTAGCATGCAATCCCAAATTGCTTATCGCGGATGAACCTACAACGGCATTGGATGTAACCATTCAAGCGCAAATCATTGACTTGCTTCGCCAGATTCAGCAGAAAACTGAAACCTCAATCATTCTAATTACACATGATTTAGGTGTTGTCGCTGAAATGGCACAAAGAGTTATCGTCATGTACGCGGGTAAAGTTGTCGAGCAAGGCGACTTGAACGAAATTTTCTATAATTCCAAACATCCTTACACCTGGGGACTGCTTCGTTCCGTTCCTCGCTTAGATAGTAATAAACATGATGAGCTTACGCCGATCCCGGGTACTCCGCCGGATTTATTTGCACCACCTACAGGCTGTGCATTTGCGGCTAGATGTCCCTACGCGATGCAGATTTGCAAAGAGCAGGATCCAGAGCATTTTATTATATCGGATACACATAGTTCAGCTTGCTGGCTTTTGCATCAAGATGCGCCTAAGGTTGAACGTCCGGTTGAAGTTGGAGGTAGAGCACATGGCTGATAATCCAATTCTAGAAGTTAAAAAGCTAAAGAAGCATTTTCATTTAAGCGGCGGTCGTGTTCTGAAGGCAGTCGATGACCTTTCATTTGCGATCCATCGTGGGGAAACCTTTGGATTAGTCGGTGAATCCGGTTGTGGTAAATCAACTGCGGGTCGAACTATTATTCGCTTATATGAAGCTACAAGCGGCGAAGTGCTTTTTAATGGACATAATATTCATAAACTCAATGCCAAAGATAAGCTGCAATTCAATCGCAATATACAAATGGTGTTTCAAGATCCTTACGCTTCCTTAGATCCACGGATGACCATCGGTAAAATTATTGCTGAAGGTATTGATATTCACGGCTTATATAAAGGGAAAAAACGTAATGAGCGAGTAAGCCAATTGCTCCATGATGTTGGCCTAAATGAAGAGCATGCAGGACGTTTTCCACATGAATTTTCAGGAGGTCAGCGTCAACGTGTAGGGATTGCGCGTGCATTAGCGATTGAACCGCAATTTATTATTGCGGATGAGCCGATTTCTGCATTGGACGTTTCCGTACAAGCACAAGTCGTGAATCTGTTTAAGAAGCTGCAAAAAGATCGTGGTCTGACGTATTTATTCATTGCCCACGATTTGGCTATGGTTAAGCATATTTCAGATCGAATTGGTGTGATGTATCTAGGAAAATTAGTTGAAGTGACTACCTCAGAGAAGCTGAATGCCAAGCCTTTACATCCGTATACCCAATCCTTACTTTCTGCGATCCCAATTCCGGATCCAGATCTGCAAAAGAAACGGGAGCGTATTATTCTGCAAGGCGAGGTGCCTAGCCCGCTTAATCCGCCTAGTGGCTGTCCATTTCGTACACGTTGTCCGAAGGCGATGAAGGAATGTGCAGAGTCCATGCCACCGTTTAAGGAAGTAGAACCGGGACATTATACAGCCTGTTTTTTATATTAAATTACAATACAAGTAAGCCCGATAGCTATTATCGGGTTTTTTTGACTAACAGGACGAGGATGGATACAATCTATATATAATAGATTTGCTAATCATTTATGCGAGAAAGGCGGGATTTATAGCATGAGAGTGGAAGAGTACCCTTGGACGAAAAGCCAAGCTTTAGCAGAAGACTATGTACATAACATGGAAAAAACACGAGCTATTTTCCCTTATCATCTGTCAGATGAAGCTAGCTGGACGAAGAGAGCGACTTGGTTAGATCAACCCAACCGCTTTTCAGCAAATCGGACTGAGCTTACCAAGGCTTTGCTAGCATACAATACATGCATTGGCAACTCCTCTGAAGCATTGGAGAATGTCAGGAAATTGCAAGATCCGAATACGTTGACGGTAGTCGGAGGGCAACAAACAGGGCTGTTTACAGGACCTTTATTAGTGATTTATAAAGCTATTACGCTCATTCAAACGGCTAAGCATGCTGAGAAGCTGCTGAATCGTCCGATTGTGCCTGTTTTTTGGTTAGCGGGAGAGGATCATGATTTTGATGAGGTGAATCATACCTACACATTGACGCAACAGCTTGAAGTTACCAGGATTAGAATCGACCATCCAAACGGGTTGCGTAGTTCAGTAAGCAAGCTTACGATTGACCAATGGGAAGATGCGTTACAGCAGCTTGACAATTCGCTGATGCAAACAGAATTTAAAGCTGGCTTAATGAATAAGCTTGCAGAGATCGGCGGACTTTCACGCTCATTGGTTGATTTTTTTGCCCGTACTTTTGGGTGGTTATTTGGCGAGCAAGGTCTCATTCTTATGGATTCTGATGATCCTGCCATACGTCAATTAGAGAGCCCGATGTTTGCACAATTGTTGGACCAACACGAGCAATTGAATAAAGCTTATCTACAAGGCAAAGATCGTGTTGAGGCTTTGGGTTATATAGCCCAAACAGAGCTAGCTCCGCAAAACGTCAATTTATTCGTTTTTGCGGACCAAGGCGAGCGTGTTCTTTTACAATGGGATGGGGAGAGCTATCATGATAAGAAAAAAGAGCGCCGCTATACACACAAGGAGCTAGCTGATTGGGCACAAGCTTGTCCGGAGCGTCTCAGTAATAATGTGATGACACGACCTTTGATGCAGGAGTTTTTATTCCCGGTGCTTGCAACCGTTTTGGGATCAGGTGAAATTGCCTATTGGGGATTAACGGGCTTGGCTTTTGAGGCGTTGACTATGGAGATGCCGATTATTGCGCCACGTATGGAATTTACTCTTATTGAAGGAACCGTAGCCAAGCAAATGGATAAGTTTGCGTTAACTGTGGATAAGGTGATTCACCAATTCGAACAATGGAAGCAGGATTGGCTTACTGCTCAAGATCAGCTGGGATTGCCAAAACGTTTTGCAGAGGCTAAACAGCAATTCAAGCAATGTTACAGTCCGCTGGTTGAAACGCTAGCAAGTATTAATCCAGGTATGCGTAAGCTAGGCGAAACCAATCTGCAAAAAATCATCGAACAGATGGAGTTTCTTGAAACACGAGGGATTGAAGCCAATCAAGCACAATACGAAGCAGCGATTCGTCATTTGGAACGGATCAGATTAAGCTTATATCCTCTCGGCAAACCCCAAGAAAGAGTGTATAATGTAATAGGTTATCTAAATAAATACGGTGAAAGCTTCTTGCAACAATTGCTGGAGCTCCCCTATACAACAGAAGGCACACATCGAATAATTTATATTTAGAGAGGAAGTTCCCCATGAGTGCACGTGAAAAGAGCATAATTAAAGACATCGCATTAGCAGCAGAAGGACATTTGAAGATCGACTGGGTCAATGCCCATATGCCTGTATTGAACCGAATTAAAGCGCAATTCGAGCAAGAGCAGCCTTTTAAAGGTCTGAAAGTAGCGATTTCCCTTCATTTGGAAGCGAAGACAGCTTATCTAGCCAAGGTTGTTAAAGCTGGTGGAGCTGAAGTAACCATTACAGGAAGCAACCCCCTATCCACACAGGATGATGTTTGCGCTGCGTTAGTGGAAGATGGTATTACCGTATTCGCTAAGTACAACCCAAGTCCAGAAGAATATAAAGAGCTGCTGATTAAAGCTTTAGAAACAGAGCCGGATTTAATTATTGACGATGGCGGTGATTTGGTATCGATTCTGCATGCGGAGCGTCGTGATTTATTAGCTAAAGTTCGCGGCGGGGCAGAGGAAACTACAACAGGTATATTGCGCTTAAAGGCCATGGAAAAAGGTGGTGAGTTGGAATTCCCGATGGTCGCGGTTAATGACGCGTTTTGCAAATACTTGTTTGATAACCGTTACGGAACTGGACAATCGGTATGGGATGGGATTAATCGGACAACCAACTTAGTGGTTGCTGGTAAAACCGTTGTTGTTGCTGGTTATGGCTGGTGTGGGAAGGGTGTAGCGATGCGTGCCAAAGGTCTTGGCGCTCAAGTCATCGTAACCGAAATCAATGCGATTAAAGCCGTTGAAGCTTATATGGATGGCTTTACTGTCATGACGATGGAGGATGCAGCTAAAGTAGGTAATTTCTTCGTAACCGTAACGGGAACAAGAGATGTGATTAGCAGCAAGCATTATCAGGTCATGAAAGATGGAGCGATTTTATCCAATGCAGGTCATTTTGACGTTGAAGTGAACAAGCCTGATCTGGATGCACTTTCAAGCGGTAAACGCACGGTTCGTAAAAATATTGAAGAGTATCAATTGAAGGACGGACGCAAATTCTACATTATTGCTGAAGGTCGTTTGGTTAATTTGGCGGCAGGGGATGGTCATCCGGCAGAAATTATGGATATGACCTTTGCGCTTCAAGCCATGTCATTGAAGTATGTGAATGAACAATATAAAACACTTGGCAAGACTGTTGTTACTGTTCCATACGTATTGGATGAGCAAGTGGCGCGATTCAAGCTTGAATCATTGGGTATGGGGATTGACACGTTAACAGATGCACAAATCAGCTACTTGGATAGCTGGGCGGAGCACGAATAAAGCATAAACCAAAAAAGGCTGTCCCTTGGGGGCAGCCTTTTCAAAAACCTCTTAGGCCTGTATAACCCTCTATCCTTCTCTCACAGCTCGGCTGAATCTTTTTAGGGCTTCTTCTAATATAGAACGCGGGCATGCGAAATTAATCCGTAAATAACCTACACCCTCCGAGCCGAAAACTGAGCCTTCACTAAAGGCGACTTGAGCTTTATTAAACATAAGTGTCTTTAGCTCTTGTGTATCTAATTTTAATCCGTGACAATCCAACCAAAGCAAGTAAGTACCCTCAGGTTTCATCGCTTTTATCGCTGGGATTTCCCTGCTGATAAAGTCGAGCGCATAAGTTGCATTTGCTTCTAAATACACTAATAACTCGTCTAACCAGATGTCACCTTCATTGTAAGCAGCCTGTATAGCATCCGGAATGAAGTAATTAGTCATATGTAAACTAAGTGCTTTCAAGCGGTAATCGAGCTTCTGCTTCAGCTCTTTGTTTGGTGTAACGACAATAGAGGATTGGAGTCCTGGCAGATTAAAGGTTTTGGATGGTGCTAATAAGGTCAATGAGTTTTGTGCAAACTCTTCCGATAAGGAGGCATATGGAATGTAGGGATGACCGGTAAAGGTTAAGTCACAATGGATTTCATCTGAAATAACAAGGACGCCATATTGCAAGCTAAGCTCACCTAAACGGAGTAACTCCTGACGTTCCCATACGCGCCCCCCTGGATTATGTGGATTACAGAGCAGCAGTAGTTTAGCTCCATCCTGCATTAATCCTTCCAAATGATCAAAATCGATTTCAAATCTTCCATTGATCTGAACGAGTGGATTCTTGGCTATTTGGCGACCGTTCATGCGAATGACATCATAGAAGGGATAATAAACAGGCGATTGAATAATAACGGAGCTGCCTGGCTCACTAAACAATTCCACCGCAAGGCTAAGTGAGGTTACGATACCTGGAGAATCTGTGATCCAATTGGGATTGATCTGCCAATGATGTCTTCGATCAAACCACGATGTGATCGCAGATAAGTAGCCATCAGGACGGATGGTGTAACCATAGATACCTTGTGCTGCTCTTGCTTCAAGCGCTGCTTTAATAGCAGGTGGACTTTCAAAATCCATATCAGCCACCCATAAGGGTATAATATCAGCGTTTCCAAATAGCTTTTGGGATTGGTCCCATTTATAGGAATGGGTATTCTGTCTAGGGATGATTTGATCAAAATCATGAATCACGGTAAACACTCCTTCAAATATAATGCTTATACTATATCATTTTTTCTCAAACTTTGCTTCCCGCCTAAATTGCAACATTTTCCCTTTTCCTACGTTAATAGGTTTAGAAGCTTGCAATTAGAGGGCTGACAAATTAAAGGGGGCCGATTCAAATGTTGCAGAAAACAAGAAGAAGCAGAATTTTGGCGGTATTATGTTTAAGTGTGTGGCTTGTAATTGCTGGATGCAGCTCCTCGAAAAGTGAGGATTCAGCATCGGGCTCTGTTGGAATGAAAGAAAGCTCCAGTGCTGTAGAAGCACCTCAAGCAGCAGCGAAAAAATTGACGACTACTTCCGCGGACTTCACCGTTTCAAATCAAACACAAAAAGGTGTAGCGGGTGCGGGTCAGGGTTTAGAAGGCACGAAAGGCTTCTCAGCAGTAAATACCGCCGAAAGCTGGGATCGTAAAGTCATATATAAAGGTAACTTAACGATGGAAGTACCCGATTATACAGCCGCTCAAACAGAGATTAATAATTTAGTTACTTTAGCAAGCGGCTACATTCTGCAGTTTTCAGAGAATCAATCTACATCAGAGAAGAGCGGTAATTATGTGATCAAGGTACCCGCTAATGGCTTTTCTTCATTTATTCGTGATTTAGAGAAAATTAAAACGGTTTCGGATATCCGACATAATATTCAAGGCCAGGATGTTTCGGAAGAATATGTCGACTTAGCATCCCGACTAAAAGCCAAGCAGGTGGTGGAAGCAAGGTTGCTCGCATTTATGGAGAAAGCAACCAAAACCGACGAGTTGCTCGCATTCTCTAATGAATTGGGCAACATCCAGGAAACGATTGAACAAATTAAAGGTCGGATGCGTTTTCTAGATCAGAATGTTGCGATGTCCACAGTGGAAATACGTTTATATGAGCAAGGAACCGCCAAATTAAAAACGGCTGTTGGAGACTCCACATTAACAAAAACCAAAAATGCTTTGATTGGCAGCATGCATGCGTTGAAAGTGATTGCTCAAGGATTAATCGTATTTGTAGCAGCAGTGCTTCCTGTAATTATTGTTTTTGCTATTATTGGGATACCTCTGATCCTAATACTAAGAAAAAGAGCACGAAAAGTGGCCTTAAATCCCGCGCCTTCAGCAAATTACACGCAGAAAATAGATACGACTGAAGACCAATCGCAGGATTCAGTATAAAAGTGGCGATGAAAACCAAAAAATAAATAAATAAATGTAAAAAAAGTCTTGCTAACCTAGCAGGACTTTTTGTTTTTATAGCGAATATTTATTAACTTGTGGTGAAAAGTGGGTAAAAGTGGTGGGAAGGGGTGGAGATCCGATGTTTATGGGCGAATATCAACACAGCATCGATGAAAAAGGCCGTATTATCATTCCAGCTAAGTTTCGAGACTCGCTCGGATCCCATTTTGTAGTTACCCGTGGCTTAGATCAATGTCTTTTCGTTTATGCAATGGAAGAATGGACGATTCTTGAACAGAAGCTTAAAGCCTTGCCGCTGATGAAATCTGACGCACGCGCATTTACGCGATTTTTTTTCTCAGGTGCGACCGAATGTGAATTGGATAAGCAGGGAAGGGTAAATATACCGAATACGCTTGTTGATCATGCAAAGCTCGCTAAAGATTGTGTTGTTATCGGCGTTTCCAATCGCGTGGAAATTTGGAGTAAGGATGCATGGGAGGGTTATTCGCAAGCATCCGAGCAATCCTTCAATGAAATAGCTGAAAAACTGGTTGACTTTAACTTTGACCTATAGATAAGCATAAATGTTTACAGGAGGTCCATCATGTTTAACCATATAACGGTTTTAAAGGCAGAAGCAGTGGAAGGCTTACATATTGATCCTCATGGAATTTATGTGGATTGTACACTAGGTGGAGCAGGGCATAGTGAATTAATCGTCTCAAAGCTGCAGACACCGGGCAGGTTGATTGCCTTGGATCAGGATGATACGGCTTTAAGCCATGCTGCACAGCTTTTCGTAAATCAGATGGATCGCGTTACGCTTGTGAAAAGTAATTTTCGCTTTCTTAAGGAGAAGCTGCTTGAACTTGATATACCTAAGCTAGACGGTCAGCCTCAAGTGAATGGTATTCTCTTTGATCTTGGTGTATCTTCCCCACAATTGGATGATGCAGAACGCGGGTTTAGCTACAATCAGAATGCTCCGTTAGATATGCGAATGGATCAAGATGGCGGATTAACAGCACGTGAGGTCGTCAATGAATGGTCAGAAGCGGAATTAACCCAAATTCTATTTGAATATGGCGAAGAAAAGTTTGCTAGAAGAATTGCCTCTCAGATCATTAAAGCTCGCGAGCAAGTGCCGATAAAAACAACCTTTGAGTTAGCGGAAATTATCAAGAACGCAATCCCGGCAGCAGCTAGACGAACGGGGCCTCATCCAGCTAAACGAAGCTTTCAAGCCATCCGAATTGCTGTAAATGATGAATTAGGCGCGATGAAGGAGGCTTTGGAACAAGCCGTTCATTGCTTGGCACCAGGGGGGAGAATTGCGGTAATTACCTTTCACTCCTTAGAAGATAGGATTTGCAAGCATTTGTTTGCAAAATTTATCGAACAATGTACTTGTCCGTCAGATTTTCCAATGTGTGTATGTCAAAGAAAGCCAATTCTTAAGTTGGTGCATCGCAAGCCGATTGTACCTTCAGAAACAGAATTAGAACTCAACAATCGATCGCGATCAGCGAAATTAAGAATAGCAGAAAAAATATAAAAAATAAAGGAGCGATAGGTATGGCAATGTACGTGCATGGTAATCTAGCTTTGGATGAGCAAGTGAATCGGGGGAAAACGGTAAGGGTAAGAGAAACAACGAGAAAGGTCTATCGGAAGAAAACTATTCCGGCACAAGAGAAGCTGTTATACCTATTTACTGTGGTGCTTTGTGTTATAGTGGCAGGTACGATTATATGGCGATATGCGCAAATCTATGGAATGAATACACAAATACATACAATCGAAACACAAATTAAAGCCCTGCAAGCGGAAAATGATATCCTTAAGCAGCAATGGAATAAAGCTAATGATCCGGAGCGCTTACGTATCGATGCTGAAAAGTCAGGTTTATCACAAGTTGATCCGGATAAAGTTAGCCATGTTACTAACAAGCCTTCATTAGGCAAAACGATGGATGGTAAAGTCGCGTTAAACAGATAATGGAGCAGGTGTAGCATGCATAAAAAACTAAAAATCCGCTCGATGGTCATAGGCCTATTTTTCACTTTGCTATTTTTGGGGCTTGTTTCTCGGATGTATTATGTGCAAGTCGTGGAAGCGTCAATGCTTCAAGCGAAGGCAGAGCGAAATTGGCAGAATGAAGACATTCTCGCTGCTAAACGCGGCACCATCATGGATCGGAATGGGAAAGCCCTAGCAGACGATGGAGCCGCCTTCACAGTAGCAGTAAATCCGGAAATCATTGCAGGTAAAAAAATACCGAATTTAGCACAAGAAATTTCGCAAGGTCTTGCTTTAATTTTGGGTCCGAATTCAGGTGTAGATGTGACTCAATTGGAGAAGAAAATTTATGGAATGACTACAAAGTTGAAGCAAAATGGTCAGGATTTAGCCATAGAAGTTGAAGTTAATCCAGAGGGCTGGAAAATTGATGGAGAGATTAAGCTGAAAATAGATGAATTGGCTAGCTCCATTCGTTTGCGGCATGATCTTGGGAAAAAGTCCAACATCGGACTTTATATGAAAGAAGTCAACAAAAGATATTATCCTTTCAATAGCTTAGCTTCCCAAGTATTGGGTTATGTCAACAGAGAAGGTATGCCAATTGGTGGAATAGAGAGCTCTTTGGATTCAGTTCTCAAAGGAACGCCTGGGAAGCTTATTCACGAGAAAGATACCTCAGGTGTGGAGATTCCAGATTCTAAGGTTTCATTAACTCCTGCTGTTATGGGAAATAATGTACGATTAACGATTGATCAAAACATTCAATATTATGTGGAAACTGCCATGCAAAAGTCGGTGGATCAGTTTCACCCGAAAAGCATGACAGCAATTGTCGTTAACCCGAAAACCATGGAAGTCTTAGCTATGGCTAATGCCCCTACTTTCAACCCGAACCGTTATTGGGAAGCAAAGGATCAAAAGGATTTTAAGAATCTGAGCATCTCTGATAGCCACGAACCAGGTTCAACCTTTAAGCTGGTAACTTTAGCTGGAGCGGTTCAAGAAAATTTATTTGACCCTAATGAGATTTATCAATCAGGTTTAATACGAGTTCCCGGTTATACTGCACATGATCATAATTATGTAGGGTGGGGTCAAATTTCTTACATGAGAGGTCTGCTCTATTCGAGTAATGTGGCTTTTGTTAAATTAGGGTATGAGAAACTAGGGGTAGATAGATTAAATTCCTATATTGATAGGTTTGGTTTTGGCAAGAAAACAGGTATTGATTTACCTCATGAAGTTTCGGGTACAATTGGGCAGATGAAGTATGCATCTGAGCAAGCTACCGCAACATTCGGTCAAGGTCAGGTTGTTGTTACGGCAATTCAACAGGTTGCAGCCTATGCAGCAATTGCCAACGGTGGGAAGCTAATGTGGCCGCATGTAGTGAAGTCTATTGAAGATTCGCAGTCGAAGGATATTATTCAAACTTTTGAACCAAAAGTAATTAAACAAACTGTCACAGAGGCTACAGCTAAACAAACGAGTCTATATTTGGAGCAGGTTGTGGCAGATCAAGAATATGGTACAGGCAGATTAGCGTATATGAACGGTTATCGTATTGCAGGGAAGACGGGTACAGCTCAAATTGTAGAATCGGGTGAGAAAGATTATAAGAAAAATTCATATCTTATTTCATTTATTGGCTATGCACCTGTAGAAGATCCACAGATAATGATTGCTATTATTTCCGAAGAGCCTGATATTGGTGGGGATTACCACCGGGGCAGTGAAGTTTGGGTGCCGGTGTTTAGAGATATCATGTCCCGAAGCTTACGTTACTTGGGCATTACTTCAACTGCAGTCAACGCTAAGACAGTCAGTGAAGAGCCAATTAAAACCATTCCGGATTTGAAGGGAGCGAGCTTAACCTCTGCGAAAAATAGGTTAAATCAAGTGGGTCTGCAACCGCAGGTTTTTGGAACAGGAGCAAAAATATTGAAGCAATTTCCATTGCCAGGAACAGAGATTTCGATGAGCCAGCCTGTTTATGTAACTACAGAGGATAAAATCGAGGCAGTACCTGATTTCAAAGGAAAGTCGCTACGAGACGCTATGGAGATATGCACATTGCTTGAGCTGCAATGTAAAGTAAGCGGCGAAGGTTATGTTACGGTTCAAGTGGTTTCTGGCAGCGGCAGCCAGCAAGCTGTTAAACTGGAGCTTCACCCTTTAAGTGAGCCTGCAGCAGAATCCAATGAGAATGGATCAGAAACCCAAAATCCTTCACCTGAGGCAAAACCAGAATAGGAGTTTCATGACTTGTTCTAAGCTCAGGTTGTCCCGAATAATCTTGATATGAAAACGATCGAGATCGTTGGGGTAAGGGGGCAGCTTGTATGGAGGTTTCGAATGCTAAGGTTCGTCGGAGATTATGGATTGCACTCTGGGTAGGAAGCTTGATTTTTTTCTCATTAATGTTACGATTGGCTTATGTTCAATTGTGGTTAGGGTCTGAGTTAACGCAAAAAGCGGAGGATTCCTGGCGTAGAAATATTCCTTTTGAAGAAAAAAGAGGAGAGATTTGGGATCGCAATGGCGTAAAGCTTGCTTACAACATAACAACACCTACTATAATGGCTGTTCCCGCACAAATTAAAGATGCACGCAGCACTGCTGCACAAATTGCACGAGTCTTACAAACATCAGAAGAGACCATCTTTACACAAATCTCGAAAATAACATTGCTTACCCGCATTCAACCAGGGGGTCGCAAAATAACGGCTGAAAAAGCCCAAGAAATTCGCCAATTGAATTTACCAGGCATTGTAGTGGCAGAGGATAATAAAAGGTATTATCCATTTGGGGAGCTGGCTGCTCATGTACTTGGCATTACCGGAATTGATAATCAAGGCTTAACTGGCGTTGAAGCGGCATTTGATAAACGCTTAACCGGAATTCCAGGCAGTATTTCATTTCTAGCTGATGCTGCAGGTAGGCAAATGCCAAACTCCTCCGATCAATATACAAAAGCTAAAGATGGCTTGAATTTGCAGCTTACCATCGATAATTACTTGCAAACCGTATTGGAGCGCGAATTGGATCAAGCGATGATACACTATCAAGCCAAGGACGTTATAGGCATCATGATGGATCCGACGAATGGTGAGATTCTAGCTATGGCCAGTAGGCCCTCCTATAATCCAGCGCAATTTAAAGAATCGCCTGTTGAGGTGTATAATCGGAATTTACCGATTTGGATGACATACGAGCCTGGTTCCACCTTTAAAATCATCACCTTAGCTGCTGCCCTACAAGAGAAAAAAGTCGATTTAAAAAATGATATGTTTTATGACAAGGGAGCAATTGAGGTTGCTGGAGCAAGGCTGCGTTGTTGGAAGGCAGGTGGTCACGGCAGTGAAACCTTTTTGCAGGTTGTGCAGAATTCCTGCAATCCAGGCTTTGTAGTCATGGGCCAACGTCTAGGCAAGGAATCCTTATTTGATTATATTCGTCGCTTTGGCTTTGGAAAAAAAACGGGCATTGATATTGGCGGTGAAGAGAATGGGATTCTTTTTAAATTAGCTAAAGTAGGTCCAGTAGAATTAGCCACGACAGCATTTGGTCAAGGTGTTTCAGTGACTCCGATCCAGCAGATTACAGCTGTTTCTGCCGCCATAAATGGAGGGAAGCTGTTCAAACCGCATGTAGCTAAAGCTTGGTATCAGCCTTTAACGGGTGAAGTTTTAGAAACCGTCCAACCGCAATTCGTGAACCAAGTCATTTCCGAAGAAACCTCTAAGCAAGTGCGTGAAACGTTAGAGAGTGTTGTGGCCAAAGGCACAGGGCGCAATGCCTTTTTGGATGGGTATCGAATCGGGGGCAAAACGGGAACTGCGCAAAAAGTAGTAAATGGATATTATTCAGCAAATGAGCATATTGTTTCTTTCGTAGGCTTTGCACCGGCAGATGATCCTAAAGTCGTGATCTATATTGCTGTCGATGATCCACAAGGTCTTCAGTTTGGTGGTTTAATTGCTGCGCCGATTGTCAAAAATATAATGAGTGATGCACTTCCCTATATGAACGTAGAGAAGAGCAAGGATCAAATGGCCAAGGACTATCGTTACGGAGAATCTAAGATTGTTGAGGTTCCTGATTTAATAGGAAGAACAGTTGAGGATATTTACGAGGATTTAAATTCAGATTTCCTGCTGGCTAAATCGGGACAAGGGAGTACTGTGATTAGTCAAGCGCCTAAGCCGGGTACAAGAGTAGATCAAGGCTCGACTATTCGCATTTTATTGGCGAATCAGCCGGGTGAAAGCAAAAGGAGGGAAATTAATGAGGCTGAATGAGCTTGCTTCACTATTCGCCGTATCAAAAGTGATTGGGAATGGTGAAGTATCGATACAGGGTATGGAAATGGATTCACGCAAGGTTAAACCGGGTGATTTGTTTCTTTGTGTTCCAGAATATCCAAACTTGATTTTTCAAGATCGACATCAATATGCTGGCGAGGCTATCGAGCATGGGGCGGCGGCGGTTCTAACAGAACGTGTTCTGGAGGTGGATGCACCTCAATTACTTGTCAAAAATGTACGTTATGCGATGGCGGTTATTGCGAGTCATTATTACGGATATGCCAGTCGAGATTTTCATGTAATAGGTGTAACAGGGACGAATGGTAAAACGACAACTTCTCATATCATTGAACATATCCTGCATGATCAAGGCGTAAGAATGGGTTTGATGGGTAATCTTGGCATGAAAATCACTGATAACCTATTGGAGTATGAAGGCAATACACAGGAATCTCTTGATTTACAGAGGAGCTTTAGCCGGATGAGAGATGAGGAAGTAAGCTGCTGTGTAATGGAAGTTTCCTCACATGGACTGCAATTAGGCAGAGTGTTAGGGACGCATTTCCGGACGGCTGTTTTTACTAACCTTACTCAAGATCATCTGGATTTCCATCTTTCAATGCATCAATATAAAGCAGCGAAAGGGCTGCTATTCTCAAGATTGGGCAACACCTTTACACCCGATTATTCCGAGCGGAAATATGCAGTGTTGAATGCAGATGATGCGGCTTCCGAGTATTTTGCCGAGATTACGCCTGCACAGGTGGTGACTTATGGAATGGATCATCAAGCTGATTTACATGCGACTCAAATAAGTATAACTTCTGGAGGCACCCAATTCCATCTAAGCTGCTTTGCCGGTGAAATAGATGTCCAATTGAAATTGATTGGTAAATTTAATGTGTATAATGCTTTAGGGGCAATTGCCGCAACTTTGCTTGAGGGCGTACCTTTGGAGCAGGTTAAGAATAGCTTAGAAGGGATGTCAATTGTACCCGGACGCATGGAGCCTGTAATCGAAGGGCAAGGCTTTCTGGTTTTGGTTGATTATGCACATACGCCGGATGGTTTAGAGAATGCTTTATCGACTATTCGTGAGTTTGCACTGGGTCGAGTGATTACGGTTTTCGGCTGCGGCGGAGATCGCGACAGGGGAAAACGCCCGATTATGGGGGAAATTGCTGCACAATACAGTGATTATGTGTATGTAACTTCAGACAATCCGCGTACTGAAAATCCAGATCGCATTCTTCTCGATATTGAACCAGGACTAATCGAGCAAGGTTTTCCGGAGCATCGCTATGAAATGATTGTGGACCGAAGATCAGCAATAAAAAAAGCGATTGAAATGGCAAGCCCGAACGATGTAATATTAATAGCGGGTAAAGGTCATGAAACCTATCAGATTATGGGTAAGACGAAAACACATTTTGATGATCGAGAAGAAGCTAGAGCGGCGATAAGGGGATTGAAGCTGTGATTAAACGTTCGCTTGCATACGTTGCCCGCACCATAAACGGCAGGATGGTTGGTATATTGGATGATTCACTGCACATTCAAGGGGTTTCTACGGATACCCGTACCCTTCAGCCAGGTAGCCTTTTCATTCCTTTGGATATAGGGAACCGATTTGACGGGCATCAATTTGTTCGCGAAGCCATTGCTAACGGTGCTATTGCTGTGCTTTGGCAGAAAGACAGAGCGGATGCGCCAACAGACGTTCCGCTTATTTATGTGGACGACACGCTTGTATCACTGCAAGAGCTTGCGCGGGCTTATCGCTTGGAGCTCTCTGTTCGTGTGATTGGTATAACTGGCAGTAACGGTAAAACCACTACCAAAGATATGGTTGCCTCCGTTTTGGCAACAACCTATAAGGTTCATAAGACGAAGGGCAATTTTAATAATCATATTGGCTTACCGTTAACATTGCTCCAATTGTCTGAAGAGACAGAAATAGCTATTTTCGAGATGGGAATGAGTAATCGTGGTGAAATTGAGTTTTTATCGAAGCTCGCTAAACCTGATGTTGTGATCATTACGAATGTGGGCGAATCTCATTTGCTGCAGCTCGGATCAAGAGAACAAATCGCTAGAGCCAAGTTGGAAATTCTCGCAGGATTGCCTGAGAATGGGTTATTCATCTATTACGGTGATGAGCTGTTGCTTGAACGTTTGCTGCCCGAGGTCGAGCAGCCCCCTCATATGTTGCGTTTTAGCTTTGGTTCAACTGAGAGCAATGATTTTTATCCTACTGCGATTATGAATGAACAGACGGGTAGTTATTTTCAAATCAATGTTGAGAAATCGGCCAATTTCTATATACCTGTTCTGGGTCAGCATAATGTGATTAATGCACTCGCTGCCATTGCTGTAGGCAAGTATATGGGGGTCAGCGATCTAGACCTGCTTAAAGGACTACGTTCCTTAGAAATGACAAGCATGCGGATTGAACGTGTACCCACTGCGAATAAAGCACTGATTTTGAATGATGCTTATAACGCAAGCCCAACTTCAATGCGGGCGGCGATTCGACTGCTGGAGGAAATGAAGGGCTTTAGGCGGAAAATTGTCGTACTTGGCGATATGCTGGAGCTTGGAGCTAATGAACAAGCTTTTCATCAAGAAATCGGTCATGAGCTGCAGTTGAAGTATATTGACCTCATTTATACGTACGGCACACTGGCTCGTTATATTGCAGAAGCAGCACGTACCCGTTTTTCCGCCAAGCAAGTACTATGGTTTACAGATAAAGCCGAGATGATTCGGCAATTGCAAGCTACGATTACGGAAGGTGATCTAGTTCTAGTTAAAGGCTCGCGTGGCATGAAGCTGGAGGAAGTGGTGATCGCTTTAAAGGAAGGTGTCCGATGATTGATTTTAAAGAGGTTTTATTTCCCTTGGTGATTACTTTTTTATTTACCATGCTGATAGCGCCCTTGTTTATTCCTTTTTTAAAACGGTTGAAGTTTGGCCAGCAAATTCGTACTGACGGTCCGCAAAGCCATTTGAAAAAAACCGGAACCCCGACTATGGGCGGTATCATCATTCTTCTAGCTATTGCTTTAGCATCACTTAAATTCATTGATAAGGGTTTGGAATTAATTGTTTTATTGGTTGCAACATTAGGTTTTGGATTGATTGGCTTTTTAGACGATTATATAAAAATTGTCTTCAAACGATCCTTAGGGCTAACAGCTAGGCAAAAGCTGGTTGGTCAGCTTTTGGTTTCCGGCATTGTTTGTTATTATTTAATTCAAATGGGACATTCAACACAGCTGCATGTGCCTTATTTCGACTGGAAACTCCAATTGGGGTGGTTATATTTTCCGTTTTTGGTCTTGTTGATGATGGGGACTACCAATGCAGTTAATATTACTGATGGCTTAGACGGTTTGCTTGCGGGAACCAGCGCGGTAGCCTTAGGTGCCTTTGTGATTATTGCGATGAAAGGGCATAGTCCGGAGGTGGCTATTTTTTCTGCTGCGATGATTGGTGCCGTGTTGGGCTTTCTTGTGTTTAATGCACATCCTGCTAAGGTTTTTATGGGTGATACCGGCTCATTGGGTATTGGCGGTGCTATAGTAGCTGTAGCTATTCTGAGTAAAGAAGAGCTGCTCTTGGCTATCATCGGCGGTGTTTTCGTCTTTGAAATTTTATCCGTAATCATCCAGGTCATTTCTTTTAAAACTAGAGGAAAGCGTGTGTTTAAAATGAGTCCGATCCATCATCATTTTGAGCTGGTAGGCTGGTCGGAATGGCGTGTTGTGATGACTTTTTGGTGTGTAGGTATCATGCTTGCAGCTTTTGGACTTTACTTGAATGGAGTGTTTTAAAGCATGTTGCAACCAAAAGATTATAAGGACAAGCAGGTTGTTGTTCTGGGATTAGCCAAAAGTGGTGTCGCTGTTGCTAAATTGCTGCATGAAGCAGGTGCAAAGGTAATTGTTAATGATAAAAAAGCACGCAGTTTATGCCCTGAGGCCGAAGATTTAGAGGCACGGGGTATTGCTGTGGTTTGTGGCAACCACCCAGCCGATTTAGTTCATGCTGAGGTGGAGCTTGTGATAAAGAATCCAGGGATTCCATATTTTGCAGAGCCCGTTCAAAAGGCAATCGAGCTGGGTATAGAAATCGTGAGTGAAGTCGAAGTGGCCTATCATATTTGTAGAGCGCCGATTATCGGAATTACAGGCTCCAACGGTAAAACGACCACAACAACTTGGGTAGGTAAAATGCTCAAAGCGGCAAATCTATCACCAATTGTTGCAGGGAATATTGGACGTGCGCTTTGTGAGGCCGCTGAGGTAGCGACAAATGCAAATTGGATGGTTGTTGAGCTGAGCAGCTTTCAGTTGAAAGGGACATCCCAGTTCAAGCCGCGAATTGCTTGTCTACTGAATATATATGAGACCCATTTGGATTATCATGGTTCGATGGAGGATTATGTCGCTTCCAAAGCTAAATTATTCGCTAATCAATCGGCAGAGGACATTGCGATCTTGAATTGGGATAATGAGACATGTCGTAAGCTGATTCCAACCATTCGTGCTACGTTAATGCCATTCTCTATACAAGAAAAATTAGCAGTAGGTATCTTTCTCTCCGCAAATAAGCAGAACGAAGAATGGGTGGTCTCGCGTAATAAGGACGGGCTGATCCAGCAGATTATTGCGACATCATCTTTGGGTATACCTGGTCGGCATAATATTGAGAATGCGCTTGCTGCGACAGCTATTGCTTTATCCTGTGGTGTTACGATCGAGGTGATTGCTAAGGTGCTGCATGAGTTTCGTGGAGTGGAGCATCGCTTGGAGTTTGTTTCCATTCGAGATGAGGTTACTTTTATCAATGGCTCCAAGGCGACTAATCCCGCTGCTACGATTAAGGATTTGGAAGCTTTCGAACGACCGATTGTATTAATTGCCGGTGGTCTAGATCGGGGAATGGAATATAGTGAGTTAACCCCTTATTTCCACCGTAAATTAAGAGCATTGGTAACCATAGGAGAAACCAAGGAAAAATTGAATCTAGCTGCTGAACGGGCGGGCATAGCCTTCATTCGTTCTGTCGATAATGGGAATAGCTCGGTTGAAGCGCTGACTGAGGCAGTTCAAATAGCAAGTGAGCTAGCGCAGGCTGGCGATATTGTTTTACTCTCACCTGCTTGTGCCAGCTGGGATATGTTCGAATCTTACGAAGAGCGTGGACGCATTTTTAAACAAGCTGTGCATAACCTTTAACTAGGGGAGGTTGCGTTGTGCAATGGATTGGGCCACCCACATTTAGAGGTTAGAGGTGTTGGGTTATGGTTAAGGGACGATCTGCTACGGATTCTCTGCTATTTATTTCCACGTTGTCGTTGCTGGCAATGGGTATAATGATGGTATATAGCGCGAGTGCGGTCATTGCTTTTCATGATTTTGGTGATGCCTTCTATTACTTGAAGCGTCAAATGATTTTCGCAGTTTTGGGTATAGTTGCCATGATCATTACAATGAATCTAGATTATCGAATATGGCGGAGAGCAGCTAAACCCGCTCTCATCCTTGGTTTTATCCTATTGATTATCGTACTGATTCCAGGGATCGGTGTTGTGCGGGGTGGGGCCAGAAGCTGGTTGGGTATCAGCTCGTTTGGGATTCAACCCTCTGAATTTATTAAAATCGTCATTATCATTTTTTTAGCGAAAATGCTTTCGGAAGAATCCTCACAAATTACTCTTTTCACCAAAGGCTTGCTGCCGCCGCTGCTCATTGTAGGTTCGGCATTTGGGATGATTATGCTCCAGCCTGATTTAGGTACAGGAGCGGTGCTGATTGGCGCTTGTATGCTGGTGATTTATATTGCTGGGGCTAGAATGCTTCACTTGAACATGATGGCTCTATCTGGCGTAGCAGGCTTAGTAGGATTAATTCTGACCGCACCTTACCGGTTAAAGCGTATAACGGGCTTCCTTGACCCTTGGCAGGATCCTTTAGGCTCTGGCTATCAGATCATTCAATCCTTATATGCCATAGGTCCAGGCGGTCTAGTTGGACTAGGTTTAGGCATGAGCCGACAAAAATACAGCTATCTTCCAGAGCCGCAGACAGATTTTATATTTTCGATTTTGGCGGAGGAGCTTGGTTTTATTGGAGGTATGATCGTGCTCCTATTATTCACGATCTTGCTCTGGCGGGGGATTCGGATTGCGATTCTAGTACCTGACAAGTTTGGCAGTCTTTTGGCAACAGGGATTGTCGGGATGGTTGCTGTACAGGTGATTATTAATATCGGCGTGGTGATTGGTATGTTTCCTGTGACAGGGATTACACTCCCGCTGATAAGTGCAGGCGGATCTTCCTTGACCCTGATGCTGACTGCGCTGGGTATTATGTTAAATATATCACGTTATGCGAGGTGATTTAGGATGCGTATTGTCCTTAGCGGTGGTGGAACGGGTGGACATGTTTATCCGGCATTAGCCATAGCTGAGCAAATTTTAAAGGAACAACCCAAAGCGGAATTCCTCTATATCGGCACGAGATCAGGTTTAGAGAAAGATATTGTGGCCAAATCGGGGCTGCCGATCTGTTTTGAGTCGATTGAGATTACAGGTTTTCGGCGCAAGCTTTCCCTCGATAATCTGAAAACAATCCTGCGGTTTTTCCGTGGAGTTCATCGTTCTAAGCAGTTAATCAACCAATTTAAGCCCGATGTCGTTATTGGTACGGGTGGGTATGTTTGCGGACCCGTTGTGTATGCGGCTGCCAAGCTCGGTTTCCCAACGATGATTCATGAACAGAATGTGCTGCCCGGCTTAACCAATCGTTTTTTAAGTCGTTACGCTAGCTGTATTGCAGTAAGCTTTAGAGGCTCGGAGTCTAACTTCCCGAAAGCCAAATATGTTGTCTTTACAGGAAATCCCCGTGCTACAACGGTCTCTAGTGCAGATGCTGCTAAAGGACGAGCATCTTTGGGGCTATTGTCTGATGCTCCGCTTGTTGTTATTGTTGGGGGGAGCAGAGGGGCTCGGGTGATAAATAGTGTAATAGTCGACATGATACCTAATCTGCCGCGTCTGCCTCAGGTGCATTTTGTTTGTATTACAGGTGAGGCTCAGTATGCAACTACCTTGCAGCGAATTAATAATCAACAAAGTCAACCCATGAAACATTACCAGATAGTTCCTTATATTCACAATATGCCCGAGGTATTAGCTGCTGCGTCGCTTATTGTCAATCGAGCAGGCGCCTCCTTTTTAGCAGAAATTACAGCTTTAGGCATACCTTCCATCCTTATTCCTTCCCCTTATGTAACAAATAATCATCAAGAAGCCAATGCTAGATGGCTGGAGCAGGAGAAGGCGGCAGAGGTGGTATTGGAGAAAGATTTAACTGCAGACGGCTTATTTGCTTTAATTGAGAAAATTGTCCAAGACCCGATTCGTAGTGAGTCTATGTCTAAGCAATCAAAACGAATGGGAAATCCAAATTCCGCGCGACTCTTTGTGCAAGAAATCAAAAGTTTGATCTCTAAATAATAGGCATTTGTCACACTATTGACGATTACACATAAAATACTTTATAACTGTGGCAGACACTAATCGTAACGAAAAAGTATGGCATTTGCTCGCGAAAATGGCCGCCTTGCGTAAAATGTGTACTTGGATCCGTAGATGTTTGTGAAGGAGGTTTAAGCGATGCTGCAGTTCATATCTGACTTGGAAACCGCTCAAGTCGGTGAAATCCGTTATAATGAACCTTTAGCCCCGTACACAACTTGGCGAATAGGCGGACCTGCTGATCTATTTATTATTCCTGCAAATAAGGAGAAGTTGGCGGTTTGCCTGAAGCTCCTAAACCAATACAGTATTCCTTGGTTTGTTATTGGGCGGGGCTCTAATTTGTTAGTTGGAGATCAAGGCTTTCGTGGGGTCGTCTTGAAAATGAACGAAACTTTAGAGACTATTCGTTTTGAGGGAACACTCGTTTATGCAGGGGCAGCGTGTTCGTTCGTTAAGCTCTCGAGATTGGCTGCTAAAGAAGGATTAACCGGCTTGGAGTTTGCAGGTGGGATTCCCGGCAGTGTGGGTGGAGCCGTTTATATGAATGCGGGGGCACACGGATCAGATGTTTCACATATTCTTAAGCAAGCAGAGGTGCTGCTGCAAACTGGGGATTTCATCATCATGCAAAGAGAAGATTTGCAATATACTTATCGTCATTCTCTCCTTCATCATGCTCCAGGCATTGTAACAGAAGCCGTATTTGAATTAAAAGAAGGCGATCGTAAAGAAATAGCGGGAGCCATGGCGGCTTATCGTGATCGTCGGGTAAGAACACAGCCATTGCAGATGGCCTGTGCAGGCAGTGTGTTTCGCAACCCTGACCATGATCATGCGGCAAGATTAATTGAAGCTGCGGGCTTAAAGGGGCTGCGAGTCGGCGGAGCAGAGGTGTCTGTGAAGCATGCAAATTTTATTGTGAACATTGGGCAAGCGACAGCGCAGGATGTACTTACACTCATTGACCTTATTCAAACCACAATCAAGCAGCAATTCGGGATTTTATTGATCCCTGAAGTGCTTGTTGTCGGAAATTGCTGATACGAACCTGGCTTCCAAGCGTGATGAAACTTGCCCGGCAAATGCCTGGGAGGTGTAGCATTGGATAAATTGGTTATCGAAGGTGGGAGACCTCTCTCGGGAACCATTCGAATACACGGCGCGAAAAATGCGGCACTGCCTATTCTTGCTGCGAGCATTATGGCAGGTGGGGAACATACAATCGAGAATGTACCTGATTTGCTCGATATTCGCGTTATGCTGGATATCCTGCGATCCCTTGGTTGTCGAGCCGAGCATAGAGGAGAAACCGTGTTTTTGGATATGTCATCGTTGGATAGTAGCCACATACCCGAAGCTTTGATGAAGCAAATGCGTTCTTCGATATTTTTAATGGGTCCTTTATTGGCTCGTTTCGGTGAAGTCCAGATCTATCAGCCGGGAGGTTGTGCGATTGGCGAGAGAAAAATTAATCTTCACCTAGATGGTTTGGAGCAATTGGGAGCTGAAATTACAGAGTTCGGCAATACAATCGTTTGTAAAACCACCCAATTGATTGGCGCTGAGATTATGTTAGATTTTCCTAGTGTGGGTGCCACAGAGAATATTATGATGGCCGCTACTATGGCTGAAGGTATTTCAACTATTCATAATGCTGCACGTGAGCCAGAAATTCAAGATCTACAAAACTTTTTGAACCAAATGGGAGCGAAAATTATTGGAGCTGGCACCAGTACCATAACCATTGAGGGTGTTAAGAAGCTTGTTCCTTGTGTTTATCGTATCATACCTGACCGAATCGTTGCTGGAACCTTTATGGTAGCGGCCGCCGTTACTAGAGGCAATGTCACACTTGAGCATGTATGCCCCCCACATTTAACCTCTGTGATTCACGTGCTTAAACGTGCGGGTGTTCAGATTCATATAGATGGTGATATAATCAACATTAATTGTCGATCAAGACCGAAGCGGATAGAACGCATTGTGACCTCACCTTATCCAGCCTTTCCGACAGACCTACAATCACAAATCATGGTTTTGCTCACGCTCGCAGAGGGTATAAGTGTCATTAAAGAAACGATATTTGAAGAACGATTTAAGCATGTGGATGAATTGACACGCATGGGCGCCGATATTCGTGTAGATCTGAATTCTGCTTTTATTCGCGGTGTTCCCAGACTTTACGGTGCTACAGTTGAAGCGACTGATTTGAGAGCAGGAGCAGCATTGGTTATCGCAGGTCTTGCTGCACATGGCACAACAATTGTTGAGCAAATCCATCATATTGATAGAGGATATGATAGAATTGAAATCATGTTAAGTCGCTTAGGTGCAGCAATAAACAGACAATCCATTCTCTCCCGAAAACCACTAATACTAGAAAAGTCTCAACCGCCTATTAAACAGACGCTAATATAACATTAGTTCATATGAATGGATAAAAGGTGAATACTACTTGTCTTTGAAATCGCATACCATTGCGGGAAACGCTAGGCGTATGTCATTTCAAAGGCGGGTATTATTGCTTGTTTACCGCTAGTACAGATTAGGATGGTGTTAGAATGCAAACCGAACAAAGCCGAATTCCAGCATTGAAAAGGGAAAAGATGAAGAAGCTTAACGGCCGCAGGATCGTTTATTTATTGATTGGGCTTTTTATCACTCTGCTTATTATTTTATTTTTTCGATCATCCATTAGCAAGGTTGCTCAAATACATATTACCGGTTTCGATCTCATAGCAGAATCTGCCATTGGACAAGCTTCGGGTCTAGCAATTGGGGATTCTTATTTCTTTACGAGCAGTTCCACAATAGAGAAAAGAGTGAAAACATTAAAAACAATTGAATCCGTTAAAGTTACCAAAAAGTTCCCTAGCTTTATTTCTATTGAAGTCAAAGAGTTTCAACGGGTTGCTTTTCAAGTGACAGGAGCTGGGGATATGGAAGCTCTTCTGGCAGATGGAAGTGTTGTGAGTTTAAAGGGGCGCATCATTGCGATGGATCGACCCATCATGTCGAATTGGCAGGATGAAGATCCTTGGAAAGCTAAGCTTTGTAGGGTACTGGCACAAATCCCAGAAGCGCTGCTCTCCGACATATCCGAAATAAAACCAAATCCAACGGTAGCTTATGAGGATAAAATTAAAATATATACACGCTCCTTATTCGAAGTTAATACAACAGTGGGTTACTTGTTAGAAAAGATTCCGTATTTAAGCTCATTGATTCTACAAACCAAAGAGGATCAGAATACGACTGAAGGTATTTTATCGTTGTTGGATTCCAACTATGGTAAACTTTTTGATAAAGATCAAATTCATAACGAGACTCAAGCGACACCTTCACCTTCACCTTGATAAAACCGAGGCAAGAACCTGCTTTTTCTGTAAAATAAAACTACTCATGTCTATTAATTAATGGTAAACTTAAAATTATGGGCTTCATTCATTAGAATGCCAATTTTTAACTTGTAAAAATATTGTTTGAAAAAGAGGGAATATAACAACCATGTTGAATAAGTACAAAAGCTATATTCAGAAAGTTCTAGGAGGTGCCAGAGCTTGAGCAACAATGAAGTCATTGTTAGTTTGGACATCGGTACATCCAAAGTGCGCACGATTATTGGGGAAGTATCGAACGGATCCATTAATATAATTGGAGTAGGTTCTGTTGATTCGGAAGGAATCCGTAAGGGGGCTATCGTTGATATCGATCAGACGGTTCAATCCATCCGTAATGCGGTAGAGCATGCTGAGCGCATGGTCGGAGTACAAATATCTGAGGTTTATGTTGGGATATCAGGAAGCCACATCACATTGCAAACCAGTCACGGTGTCGTGGCCGTTTCCAATGAAGATAGGGAAATTAGTGAAGAAGATATTATTCGTGTGCTGCAGGCTGCGAAAGTAATTGCATTACCACCAGAGCGTGAAATTATTGGCGTTGTGCCGAAGCAATATTTAGTGGATGGTCTTGAAGGTATTCAAGATCCGCGTGGTATGATTGGGGTTCGTTTGGAAGTTGAAGCGACCATTATTACAGGTGCAAAGACAGCGATACATAATTTACGTCGTGTTGTGGATAAATCCGGTTTGAAGGCATCCAGCTTAATATTGATGTCTCTCGCTGCAGGACAATTAACGCTCTCTAAAGATGAAAAATCAATTGGGACGGTTTTAGTTGATATTGGCGCTGGGGCTACTACAATTGCTGTGTTTGAGAATGGAGCTATTGCTGCTACATCAACGTTGCCAATTGGAGGAGAATATATCACCAATGATATTTCAATAGGATTGCATACCCAAATGGAACACGCTGAGAGAATGAAGCTGAAATTTGGTTGTGCCTTGGTTGATATTGCTGCACCAGAGCAAGGCTTTAAGGTTCCACGAATTGGAAGTAACGTGGATAAAGAATTTACCCAGGTTGAATTAGCAAGTATTATTGAACCACGCGTACAGGAAATCTACCAATTGATTCGTGCCGAGGTTTATCGGTTGGGTTACGGGGATGCACCAGGTGGTTACGTTTTAACTGGAGGAACCGTCTCTATGCCGGGCATGCTAGCGCATGCACAAGCGGAGCTTGCGGCTTCTGTTCGCATTGCAATTCCCGACTATATCGGTGTTCGTGACCCTGCCTATACGAGCGGAGTAGGTATCATTCAATTTGTTTCCAAATCCGTGAAGAATAGAAGTCCGGGCTATGTGAAAAGCACGACTTCAAAAAAATCAGACAAGAAAAAGACGAATCTGGTAGAGAAATTTAAAAATTGGTTAAGTGATTATATCTAGAAGCTTTCCGTGAGGAGGATAAGATTTACTATGTTGGAATTTGATGTGGATATGGAGCAAGGAGCTAAGATTATTGTAATCGGTGTCGGTGGCGGCGGTAGCAATGCTGTCAATCGAATGATTGAGAACGGAATCCAAGGCGTTGGTTTTATTACAGTTAATACGGATGCACAAGCATTAAACTTAGCTAAATCAGATATAAAACTCAAAATAGGTGAAAAGCTTACACGCGGACTTGGTGCAGGCGCGAATCCTGAAGTGGGTAAAAAAGCAGCCGAAGAATCACGTGAAGCCATTATTCAAGCGATTAAAGGTGCGGATTTGGTATTTGTAACGGCAGGAATGGGTGGCGGTACAGGTACAGGAGCTGCCCCCGTAATTGCTGAAATTGCTAAGGAATGTGGAGCTCTAACTGTCGGTGTTGTTACACGTCCATTTACTTTTGAAGGACGTAAACGTGCATCTCATGCTGAGCAAGGCATAGCAGCATTGAAGGAAAAAGTCGATACCTTGATTGTTATCCCTAATGACCGTTTGCTTGAAATTGTAGATAAGAAAACACCTATGATTGAAGCTTTCCGCGAAGCGGATAATGTGCTTCGTCAAGGGGTACAAGGAATATCAGATTTAATTATGGTGCCGGGATTAATCAACCTGGATTTCGCCGATGTCAAAACCATTATGTCTGAACGTGGTTCAGCATTGATGGGGATAGGTATTGCTACAGGTGAGAATCGTGCTGCAGAAGCTGCCAAAAAGGCCATTATGAGCCCATTGCTAGAAACGTCCATTGAAGGGGCGCGCGGAGTGATCATGAACATTACAGGGGGATCTAATTTAAGTCTGTATGAAGTCAATGAAGCCGCTGAAATTGTAATTGCCGCTTCTGATCCAGAGGTAAACGTTATATTCGGAGCCATTATCGATGAAAACATGAAGGAAGAAATTAAAGTTACGGTTATTGCAACTGGCTTTGAACATAAACCAAGTACGCCATTGGTTCGCCGTCCTGTTTCACAGCTGCCTCAGAACTCCAATTATAGCAATAATAACAATGCAAATCATTCTGGCAGCAATACCAGTAATAGTAATAACAGCAATAACAGTGCTCCACAAAGCGAGCATGTAGAACCGAAACCGCCCACACTTCGTCCCTTTGGAGCTCAAGCAACCAATGATCAACTAGATATTCCTACGTTCTTGCGTAATCGTGGGAAGAATAGCATGAATGATTAATTAATCTAATAAAAGCAGTCGTGTAGGGTTATGCCTACACGACTGCTTTTTTTTGCTTTATTTCTGCCTTCCTGAACGGGTCATTTCGGACCTTTGGGAAGGTCGCTTTTTTTCGACAAAAAAACAAAAAGGCATAGGCGGATTTAGACAGACTTCGTAAAGCTAAACCAGTATACTAAGCTCATTCATCGCGAAAGGCGTGTCTGTATCTTGGATAATTTGTGGAGGCTTTAACGGTGATAATGTATGTGGATCTTATTTTTTTTATGAATTTTGTTATTGACGGCACTCTTTTGCTAGCCACGGGTTGGACTCGAAAAATCAAAATGAAGGGTTGGAGAATTACTGCAGGTGCTGCTATCGGTGCCATGTATGTCATCTTGATGTTATTTCCTGAGACATCCATTTTATTCACATTACTGTTTAAATTTATCTTTTCTGTTTTGATGATTTTGGTATCCTTTGGCTTTGGGCGGTTTCAACAATTCCTTCGAACCATGGGTGCTTTTTATCTGGTTAATTTTGTTGCAGCAGGCGGAATATTGGGCATTCATTATATGCTGATTTCCTCTGGTGACGTGATGAATGGAATTTGGTACACCCATTCGGGAGGGCTTGCTTTTGAATTAAAGCTGAGCTTGGGATTTGTCCTAATTGGATTGCTGCTAATCGTTTGGTTCTATCTTTGCGTTTCCAAAAACGCTCAACGGCAAATGGAAGTTGCCGAATGGATTACAGATTTAACAGTATGCTTGGATGAATATGAGTTTAATTGCAGAGGTTTGATTGATACGGGTAACAGACTTTATGATCCGCTAACGAACACGCCCGTTTTGGTAATCGAAGTAGAGATTATGCAAAGCTACCTGCCTGAAGCTTGGGTTAAGCGCATTCAAAATGCAGAAGTGGAACAGATTTTTATGGATCTAAACAAGACATGCTTTAAAGGTCAAGAACGCATTCGACTGGTTCCGTTCCGCGGAATTAATAAAGGGGGGCAATTTATGCTGGCGATTAAGCCAGATCGTGTAAAGGTCCGTTACAACGAACAATGGATCACCAGCAGCAAAGTATTGGTGGGCATGAATGGCGGTAAGCTTAGCTCGGATGGCAGTTACCAAGCGATCCTCCATCCAGCGCTAATTGAAATAGAAGCATAAGATGATGCTTACGAAGAAAGCTTGCTAAGGCAAGCTCAGATAATGCTTACGAAGTCAGTTTTCTTACGAAAACTCTTAGGAGGAACTATAAATGGTTTATAGGTGGAAGCTTTTGTTACAGTGGAGGTATTATCGCTTTATTTTAATGCTAGGATTGAAAAATAACGAAATTTTTTATATCGGAGGAAGTGAAGCTTTACCCCCGCCTTTGACACGTGAGGAGGAAGAAGTATTGCTTCAAAAGCTAACAAGTGGTGATGCGGCTATTCGTGCGATGTTGATTGAACGGAATCTACGACTTGTGGTCTATATTGCGCGTAAATTTGAGAATACGGGAATTAACATCGAGGATTTGGTTTCCATAGGTGCGATTGGATTAATTAAAGCGGTTAATACGTTTGATCCGGAAAAGAAAATTAAATTGGCAACCTATGCTTCTCGTTGTATCGAAAATGAGATTCTGATGCATTTAAGGCGAAATAGTAAAACGCGCACGGAGGTTTCTTTCGATGAGCCGTTGAATATTGATTGGGATGGAAATGAGTTGCTCCTGTCTGACGTGTTGGGAACGGAGAATGATACGATTTATCGGAACATTGAAGAGCAGGTGGATCGTAAGTTATTGCATAAAGCATTGGATAAATTATCGGATCGTGAGCGAGTGATTATGGAGCTTCGTTTTGGATTATCGGATGGGGAAGAGAAAACGCAGAAGGATGTGGCGGATTTACTAGGTATTTCGCAATCCTATATTTCTCGTTTGGAAAAACGCATCATTAAACGTCTACGCAAAGAATTTAATAAGATGGTCTAAGGCATAAAAAATGCTTCCTCGGGGATAATTAACATTAATGTTTCTCCTTGGGAGGTAATCACGGTGACCCGTAACAAAGTCGAGATTTGCGGCGTGGATACTGCAAAGCTGCCTGTCCTTACCAATGCAGAGATGCGCGAACTATTCGTACAACTGCAGACGAAAAATGATCGATCCGCTAGAGAAAAGCTGGTCAATGGGAATTTAAGATTAGTTTTAAGTGTGATTCAACGGTTTAACAACCGTGGCGAGTTTGTTGATGATCTTTTTCAAGTTGGTTGCATTGGTTTGATGAAGGCCATAGACAATTTTGACCTCAGTCAAAATGTAAAATTCTCAACCTATGCCGTACCGATGATTATTGGTGAAATAAGACGCTACCTGCGAGACAATAATCCCATAAGAGTTTCACGCTCTCTGAGGGATATTGCTTACAAAGCTCTGCAAGTTAGGGACAACCTCACTAATATGAATTCCCGTGAGCCGACGATTTATGAAATCTCCGAAGCGTTGAATGTACCTAAGGAGGATGTCGTGTTTGCTTTAGACGCGATTCAAGACCCTGTATCCTTATTTGAGCCAATCTATCACGACGGCGGTGACCCTATTTATGTTATGGACCAAATTGGAGATGACCACAATAAGGATGCGTCTTGGATTGAAGGGATCGCTTTACGTGAAGGGATGCGCAAGTTAAACGTTCGTGAGAAAATGATTTTGTCTATGCGTTTTTTTGAAGGGAAAACGCAAATGGAAGTCGCCGATGAAATCGGGATTTCACAAGCTCAGGTTTCACGCTTAGAGAAATCGGCAATATCACAAATGCAGAAGCATGTGAAAACGTAAGTGAAAGAGACTGCAATCCCAGTAAGCGTTTTTAACTAATTAAGCATTTAGGTTATTGAGAAGCAGACAGCTTCTCAATAACCTTTTTTAATGTTCCTCTTCAAGCTGTATTGCTCAAGACTTAGCCTGTCGATTTGCTGCTAAATAACAAAAGATCGAAGAATGAAAGCAAGAAGCAAAAAGCAAAAAGCTCTGTACATGGTAAGTGCTTTATGTCATTCACATGTATTGGTCATCGGCCAAATGAAAATAGATATGAAAAGCAACAAAATTACAGCCATTCCAGCGTTGCTGGATCAGTATTTATCGAGGGTTGCATCCTCACGAGTATGAGGAAGGCTACACCCACGGCGAAATGGTACGTAGCCTCTTCCACATTTGTTGCCAAATATGCTCGAAAAACCAAAGTGGCCCTCAAACGATCTCTCTTGAGATTGACACAGAACGAGGTCAATATATTCCACTATTACTATCATTTATTGCGGTGGTTTCTATGAAAGAATTTATATATATTAGATATAAATGATTGTAAAAAAGAAGCAATAAGAAGGGGGAGTACCTATGATAACAAAAAGAACGCTGAGGGAATGGCTTAATCAAACCATTTTTATTGGTCCGGGTTTACTATTTTTCTCCATCATTGTCCTGATTCCTTTTCTGCTCGGATTCTATTATTCGTTCACAGATTGGAATGGATTAGATTTGAATAAAGCCGAATGGACAGGTCTTTATAACTTAAAGAAGATATTTACGAATGACGAGAAATTCTGGGCAGCTTTCGGATTTACGATCCGATTCACGGTCATTACCGTTATTCTGGTGAATGTAATTGCACTTGGATTTGCTCTGTTACTCGTTCAAGGACTAAAAACGAGAAGTACGCTGCGTACTATTTTTTTCCTGCCTAACGTTATTGGCGGTATTCTTCTCGGGTTTATTTGGCAATTTATTTTTACGAAGGGTTTTCATACCATTGGCGAAATAACCGGCTGGTCTTTTTTTAATCTTCCGTGGTTAGGTACGCCAAAAACAGGATTTTGGGGGATTGTTATTGTTTTTGTATGGCAAACCTCGGGTTACATGATGGTTATTTTTATTGCTTCACTGGCCGGTGTGCCAAGGGATTTAATTGAGGCTGCTTATATTGATGGCGCGAGCTATTGGCAAAGTCTGCGTAAGATCATCGTACCTATGATCATGCCTGCCGTGACCATTTGTTTGTTCTTGACGATAGCGAGTGCATTCAAAATGTTTGATCTCAATCTTTCTTTAACCAAAGGGGGTCCAGGGACGTCAACTCAGTCTCTAGCCTATAACATTTATGCAGAAGCCTTAAACAATAATCGATATGGTCTTGGGACAGCCAAGGCGATGCTGTTTTTCTTTGCTGTTTCTATTATTACTATCACACAAGTCTGGCTCACTAAACGCAAGGAGGTCGAAGCTTAATGAAGACGAAAAAAGATTATAGCTTTAAGCTTCTGCTGATTGAGTTGTTTATGGCCTTACTTGCATTGATCTTTCTATCCCCCTTTTATTTTATCTTAGTTAATTCGTTCAAAAAACTGGGCGAAATCTTAGTTGATGCTGCTTCGATCCCTGACATCTTTAGATTCTCAAACTATAGCAAAGCGTGGGATATTATAAATTTTCCTAAGGTTTTGTTTAATTCCCTTTCCATTACAACGCTAAGCGTAATCTGTATTGTTTTGCTTAGCTCTATGACAGCATATCGACTTGTTCGTAAACCAACGGCATTTAACAAATTTTTGTTTGGAGTATTTATTGCATCGATGATTATCCCTTTCCAATCCGTAATGCTGCAGCTGGTTCGGGTTACAAGTTTGCTTCATCTTAGGGGAGAGCTTTACGGGATTGTTGCATGTTACATTGGTTTTGGCATCTCGCTTTCTGTCTTTCTTTTTCACGGTTTTATTAAATCCGTGCCTTTGGAAATTGAGGAAGCCGCAGTTGTGGATGGATGCAGTCCTTTAGGTGTGTTCTGGAAAATCGTCTTCCCACTGCTTAAACCGATCATTGTCACTGTCATTATTCTGAACACCCTTTGGATTTGGAACGATTATCTACTGCCCGTATTAATTATTGGGTCGAACAAAGATATGAGTACTATTCCACTTGCAATTACACGATTCTTCGGACAATACACCAAGCAATGGGATTTAGCTTTAGCTGCTTTAACCATTGGTATTACACCGATTATCTTATTTTTTCTATTCTTACAGAAGCATATTGTGGAGGGGATTACAGCGGGATCACTTAAAGGGTAAATCAACATTTTCCACCTTATCCATCAACATCGTAAGTAGTTTCTTGACAAGCCTCAGCCCTATAATGAGGTTGTATCCAGAAAACAAATAAATCGGGAGGTTTTTAGATGAAAAGATTTACAATGGTTGCTTTGGTAACGGTTATGGTATTAGTGATTGCAGCAGGTTGTGCTAAGAAAGAAGTTAAACCAGCAGAAAGTGCAGCTGCTTCAACAACTCCTCAAGCTACAGAAAAAGCTGTAGAAGCAACTCCAGTGGCTAAAAAAGATGTTACAATCAAGATTTTTCAATTCAAGGTTGAAATTGCAGATGCCCTTAATAAAATGGCAGCAGATTATGAAAAAGAAACAGGCGTAAAAGTTGAAGTTGAAACACATGGCGGCGGTGAAGATTACGGCGCATTACTGAAAGCTGAATTCGCAGGCGGAGGAGAGCCTGAAATCTATAATAATGGTGGGTTTGCTGCACTAGTTCCTTACATGGATCGTGCTGTAGATTTGTCAAATGAGCCTTGGGTAGCTAACATGGTTCCGGTTTCTAAGGTTCCAGCAACAGTAGATGGCAAGCTTTATGGTTTGCCAATGAATACAGAAGGTTATGGCTTAATCTACAATAAAGATTTATTCGCTACAGCAGGTATTACAGAACTTCCAAAAACACTACCTCAATTGGAAGCAGCAGCTAAAAAGTTAAAAGCTGCAGGAATTACACCTTTTGAAACAACGAATGAATGGTGGTCCTTGGGTATCCATTTAGTGAACGTGGCTATGGCAAGTCAGCCAGACCCTGCTAAATATATAGAAGAACTAAAAGCAGGTACGGCTACAATTAAAGGCAATAAAGTATTTGAAGATTGGATTAAGCTCGTTGACGTTATTTTCAATTATTCCCAAAAGGAAAAATTAACTACAGATTACGCTACACAAGTGGCTAACTACGCTTCAGGTAAAGCGGCGATGATGCAGCAAGGGAACTGGACACAAGGGGATATCAATAAGGTCAATGCTAAATTGAACCTAGGTGTTCTTCCATTACCAATTAACGATCAAGAAGGGCATGTATTTGTAGGTGTTCCAAACAACTGGATCGTAAACAGCAAATCCAAGAACCCAGACGAAGCTAAGAAATTCTTAAATTGGATGGTTACTTCGGATACAGGTAAAAAATATTTAACTAAAGAATTCAAATTCATGCCAGTATTTACTAATATCGAGGCAACTCAAGAAGATATCGGGGCTGTTGCGGTATCTGTTAAAGAACAAGCTGCAACTGCACTTGGCTGGACTTGGGATCGTTTCCCAGATGGCGTAACTCAAGGTTTTGGGGCTGCTATGCAAGAATACCAAGGCGGTCAAATCAAGAAAGATAAATTGTTTGAGAAATTGGACAAAGCCATTCAAGATATCGTAAAGAAGTAGTCATAATAGGGTTTAAGCTGGCTCCTGGTATTATACGGGGTCAGCTTAGGCTCCTATTTATAGATAAATTTCAATAATTTTTAAAGACTTCATTCACTTAGCGTAATAAGAATTTAAGGAGTTGATGCACATCTTGTTTATGGCAACTCTATTCATCATGTCTTACAATCCAAACTAAATTTTATTAGCCCAGCGGTGTAATGTCAAGGAGTGATTTTTGACGAATTGGGAATTTCTTT
>JBBDSZ010000057.1:0-17570 GCA_040904685.1 Paenibacillaceae bacterium
AATCGGTTTAAGTCCGAAATCCATCGATAATGCGATCAGTCGGATCAAGAAAAAGACGAAGAAAAGCAAGTTAAATCTCTGCGTTAAAGGAAGTAGAGCCAATTAGCTTTTCTGGCAGTCGCCTCAAATCACCAAACCGGTATATGATAGTAATCGTCGTGTGCTTCTTTCGGCGAACCACAGCATTCATCCGACATATTTAGAAAGGTTAGTTCAAATCGGCATCCGAAATCTGATTGTGGAAGACGCCGAATCCAAGGGTATCACTTTGGAGGAAATGCTTTTTGTTTGTATTACTTTTAATGATTTCAACCATTTCAAAAAACTCGAATTTATGATTAACAACATCCACCGTGAAGTCCTCAGCATCTTTTTCAGGCATTACAAATTCATGTCCGTTATATTCTAAGAATTGAATCAATGAAGCAAATGCAGTGCGTTTATTTGCATTTTGGAACACATGATTTTTAGCAATGGAATCAAATAATGCTATCTTTATAAGTTATATAATGCGGCGAGCGGAGATGTAATGATTCTCCCAGTAGCCGGAAGTCACTGAAGATATGATAACCCCATTAGCAGATGGCGTATTATGTATGAACTGGCTGTTGCCGATGTAGATGCCTACATGGTTGATGGAGTTTTTACTGCTTGTCCCAAAAAATACAAGGTCGCCCTTCTGAAGATTGGACTTCGAAACGTAGCTCCCTGCGTCTTTCTGATACCGTGTCCCCCACCTGTACCCTGCAGATTTTTGGCATGCTGGATAATTCGATCAGCGGCGCCGGAAGCGGGCTTAGATGTCGAAGGCTCAGACGGCGCTGGAGATGAACCCGAAGTGCTGACGTAATCCGTCGACACGTAGCCTACTTTTCCGTCCGCCGATATTTTAAGCCAGTACGAATTTACCCGTTCCAAGACCTGGAACTTTGTGCCGGTTTTCAATAAGCCGTAAACGTTGCTGTCCGTGGAAGGCGCCGAATGAAGGTTTACAGATCGTTCAACTGTGCCTTGCGATGCGAAAGCTGAAGTGGATACGGTGAGTGCGAGTGCCCTCATTGATACAAGACTAATAAATTTCTTTATTAAATCCCCTCCTGATGAAATTGTAACCTTGACAGGACAACAATTCATTACATAAATAATGGAAGCAGGATCTTTGGAAAAAAGATCTTTGAAATGGCTTCGAGATAAGTTTTTATTATATGGCTATCACTTTAGCGCATGTTTCGCGGGCAAAGGGACAAAAGCGATTCATTTCTTTCAACTCAAAAGAAAATAACGAAATAATTTCGCTTTTAGATACATCTTTTTCGTTAAATTCCTCCTTCACCCCTAAAATGAGTCAGATAGCGAAACTTTGGCGTTAATAACGAAACTTTTTCGCTAATAACGCCAAAGTTTCGCTAATACGGGCATTTTTCTCAATTTACTGAATAAATAGCGAAAATCAGGTATGAAATAACGAAAATCTTTCTTTATCTTGCGTAAATCAATCTAGTCAATCCCTACATCAAACTATAAACATGAGCTAAGTGGATAGCCACTTTTTATTATTCGGTTATGATTACGGGTTCGTCGCTTGTTATGGCAATGGTATGCTCATAATGAGCGGACAAGCTGCCGTCAAACGTTCTTGCCGTCCATCCGTCTTACATTGGAAAGATGGTCGAAGTGCGAAGGATCATCCTAAGGCTTGGATGCCATTAATTTATTTAGAATCGAAGAAACGTAGTTGGCCACCGTTTTACTGCATAATTGCATAGCATTGGCGATATCTAGATTAGAGGCGCCTTCAGCCATTAATATGTAAGTACTACCTTCTCCCGATATGTGAGATCCGTATAAGAATCGATGTAAGATGATGGTCTTGTTGCAAGATTAATTACTTGTCCCGGCATTTTGATGTCCAATATCTTTTGCGGTTTCCAGTATGGTCATAACCCCTTGCCGAAATAGGGGATGATCGTCAGCGATTCAGTACCGTATCGTCGTCAATATCAACCTTCTCCTTTATATTAAGAATGGGTAGCAAGATCAAGGAATTTATAGCCAGATTACTAGCACCGATTCTTTAACTCGGAATGATCGTTATCTTGAGCCCAATTTTCGCGATAATTGTAACAAATTCAATTTTATAAAATATTGTATATAGACTAAAGACTATATCAAACGGAGGTTATTTAATGGAGCGTCAATTTCCCCACTTTGGTGGATTCGGGTTTCATCCTTTTTTTCGTCCTTTCTTTAATCCTTTTTTTCCACGTCGTTTCTTATTCCCATTTTTCTCAGTATCCCCATTTTTCTTTCCCTTTAGGGATGGTGATCCAAACGAAATGTGCTTTGCTCAGCATCAAGCTCAAGAGGGCGAAACAGTCGAAAGTCTGGCTCATGCGTATAATATTCCCCACCCAATTCTTGAGGAAGCGAATCCTCATATCGGAAATCCCCATCAACTAAGAGCTGGCGAAACTGTTTTTATTCCTCGTATCTCTAATCTACAATGCCAAAAGACATACGTGGAAACAGAAATGCCGAATTCCGGCGTTGTGCCTACTTCAATGTACCAAGGGCAAACAATGCAATCCCCGCTAAATCCTTATAAGATGTAAACGCAAATGGTCATTCCACGACATTGATTTCACATTACTCATGATCAGGACTTCAAGTCTGTAGAGGTATTCCGTTACCTTGACAGGCTATTCCTGTTTCTAACACAGTCATATTAAATTCTTGCTGCATGCAACACCGGAGCAATTTAGAACGGGTTGGTTTATTGATCGAGATTCTTTTACTGGATCATCCTACGTTTTCCCCCTTAGGCGAATACTGTCTTGCCGTTCCCATTTACGTAAATAAGAGTATGGATCAAATGAGAATTCCGTTAATCCGTTATCGCGATAAAGCCCGAAATGCAGATGAGGTGGAAATTTTCCAGAGGTTCCTGGTTTTCCGTATCCAGAGCTTCCTACCCAGCCAATGATCTGCCCAGGCTTAACGATATCATTTTTTTTGATTTTTTTGTTATAGCCGGATAAATGCGCATAATAATGATACACATTATTTAAATCACGAATACCGATGCGCCAGCCGCCATATGGATTCCAGCCCTTGATTTCAATGATACCGTGATTTGTGCTTCTTACGGGGGTGCCATAATTGGCGAAGAGATCCGTGCCTTCATGGATGCGCAATCCACCCCACCCTCGTCTTGCTCCCCAAGTGCTATGATATGAATAATTGGAGGAAATCGGAAGGGGAAAGGCATGCTCGAATAAATCCAGTGTAGCATTAGCTGCATAAATTTGTGCGAATTGGCTGATTCGTTGTACACTGCGTGTATTCCGATAATAATCCCAGAGCCCGATCCGTAAATTCTCTTCATCTATGCCCCGAATAGAAATAAAACCCAATACTGCTGCCAGTAGATCCAAATCATTGTTTCGATCAGCAAGACCATCTTCTGAGCCATCTCTTCCCAAGCCGCGAAATAAAGTAATGGAAAATGGATTCATATCTAATTGATCAGGGTTTAGTGAGCCTGCCCAGTCCGTTTCTGATATGTAAATTGCCACAAGGCCCTGTCTTACCGGAGTCTTCCTAGCTAAGCTTATACTTCGTTCGTATTGATCAATTGCGGCGATATATGACCACGGAATCCCTGTAATTAAGCTCACTTTCTCAAACAATTCAAGACGTTCGGCGAATGTTTGTTTAAGACTGTTTTCTGAGGTTGGGGTAATAGAAATGGAACTTACGGCAAGGGCTGAGCCAATTGGGGCATAGAAGCAAATAGCGATGAAAACAAGTAAGGTTTTGTATAAAATATGGGATCTATAGGATTTGTTTATCGTTTTAAACGCCTCCATTCTGGAAAGGTTATTTTTGGAAGTCGGAATCTGGATCTGTAATTATGATATTTTAGGATGTGCAATGAATATGTTTTTATGCATGAAACCACTTTTTGCTCTACGGATAATTTATATACTAATCTAGCGAATATTGTTATGATATGGATTAGCCGTTTGATGCTGGGTGAACCGCACAAGGACAAAGAAAGTGGTCAAATCATTGAAGCGAAGAATATAATTATATGTGAAGCGGCACACCAAATTTTGGACAAAGAGGGTCGCCGCGCTGTTAATATTCATGGTCCTGGAAAAGGTTACTTGCTGCAAGAAGGAATCATGAAGGAAGTCACTTGGGAGGAAAAGAACGGCTTCATCCGTGTCAGCGATGCAAGCGGTGAGCTTGGTTTATTGCCAGGTAAAACATGGATTGAAATCGTACCCAAAGGAACCGTGCTTACGATTATATGAAAAGTATATATGTTAGATTAGAAATTTGCCAGAATAATTGAGTTGAGATGGGTTGTGATTGCATTGTGGTGGTGGTTTTCTATTCTATTTATTATTTACTTTTTAGTCAGCATTACATTTGCGGTTACCGTCGTATTTCTGGAAAGAAGGAATATCGGAGCCGCCTGGGCTTGGTTGATGGTTCTATTTTTTCTGCCTGGGCTCGGATTCGTGATCTATTTGCTTTTGGGTCAGAACCTCAGTCGGAGAAAAATTTACAAAATTCAGGAGGATCGAATTAAACTTGTGCAAAGCTTTATCGACGATCAATTGGCGGAACTACCGAATACAGCTTTTAATGATCCCGAAGCTCATCGATACTTGGATATGATTTATATGAATATGAAACATGCTAATTCCGTATATTCACAGAATAATGAAGTGGAAATTTTTACGAATGGTCAAGCTAAGTTTGACTCCTTGTTCAAGTCGATTGAAGAAGCGAAAGACCATATTCATCTGATGTATTACATCGTTCACGACGGTCTACTTGGACAAAGCTTGATTCATATTCTTTCTCTTAAGGCGGCGGCTGGTGTACAGGTACGATTTTTGTACGATGACGTTGGGTGTATTGATCTTCCGAAGCATTTTTTTGATAAGCTCATTCAAGCTGGCGGAGAGGTTGCTGCATTTTTCCCATCGAAAATCCCTTTTTTTAATCTGCGCGTAAATTATCGTAATCATCGTAAACTGGCTATTATTGATGGAACACATAGTTATATTGGCGGATTTAATATTGGGGATGAGTATCTGGGGTTGGATCCATTTTTCGGTTATTGGCGAGATACTCACTTAAAAATTACTGGGGCTGGCGTGTTGCAAATCCAAGCGCAATTTGGTTTGGATTGGAATTTAGCTTCTGAGAAGCAGATTGTAACGGATTTAAGATACTTTCCGTCAACAGAGCCACAAGGTCAGGTTGGGCTGCAAATCGTTTCGAGTGGACCTAACCAATCCGAAGAGCAAATTGAGAATGCCTATGTAAAAATGATTCATACCGCAAAGAAAAGCGTTTATTTACAGTCTCCGTATTTCATTCCAGATGAAAGCTTAATTACAGCTATAAAAATAGCGAGTTATTCTGGAGTCGCAGTTAAGCTTATGCTTCCAGCTAAAGGCGATAACCGTTGGGTGCATTGGGCTTCATTCTCTTATTTAGAGGAGCTTTTAGAAGCTGGGGTGGAATGTTATTTATATGAAAAGGGCTTTCTCCATGCTAAAACGATAGTAATCGATGGTCGAGTTAGCTCAGTGGGTACAGCCAATTTAGATAATCGCAGTTTAAAGCTGAATTTTGAAGTGAATGCCTTTATATACGATTCGAAAATTGCTGAGCGTCTGGAGGACATTTATAATGAAGACTTGAAGTCTTGTAGGCAGCTAACTTTAGACGAGCATAGTCAACGCCCTTTATCTCGCAAGATTAAGGAATCTATAGCACGGTTATTGTCACCGATTCTTTAAGCTTATATAAATCGGAGAAATGAAATATAACTGGAAAGGAGGATGTATTAGATGATTGGCGTTCTTATTAATCCACTTTCGGGCAATGGGCAAGGGCTTAAGACCTGGTTAAAGGTTCAAAATGAATTAGGTGCTAGAAATACAGAGTTTGTGTATATGATGACCAGTCGCGTTGGTGAAGCTTCTGACATAGCTGCAAAATTCGTACAAGTTGATCGGATAGAGAGACTTATTGTTATTGGTGGAGATGGTACGATAAATGAAGCTGTAAATGGACTTATACATACAGGCGGAGCTGCGAGCTGTATTCTTGCAGTGGTTCCCGCTGGAACAGGTAATGATTACGCCAAAGCACATGGAATTCCACTTGACCCCGTAGCGGCTCTTCTTTTGGCCTTATCCCCTTTAAGTAGAGTGAAGCAAATTGACCTTATCCAAATAGAGAATGGGATTTTCGCCATAAACAATGTAGGAGCCGGGTTTGATGGAATGGTAGCCAAGCTGACGAATGAAGCTGCCTACAAAAAGCTTTTGAATCGTGTGGGGCTCGGCCAGCTTTCCTATTTTATAACGATGATTCGTGTATTTGGGACTTATAAATCTTCAACCCTATGGCTTGAAATTGATGGAATCACGCATGAGCTTATGAATACTTGGCTAGCAGCAACGGCTAATATTCCGTTCTATGGCGGATCGATGCAAATATGCCCACATGCTCTGTCTGATGATGGGTGGCTAGATGTTGTTGTTATTCGCAGTTCTAGCAGATGGAAGGTTCTATCAATCATGTTCTCCGTGTATACAGGGAAGCATATTACTCATCCAGCTGTAACCTTTTATAAAGGGCGTTCCATAGGGGTTCGTTCAAAGAGTCCGCTGCTGCTTCAAGCAGATGGTGAGACAGCGGGAACTACACCGATCCAATTAAATATAGTTCCTGCTGGTATCTCGATCGTTACGAGCTAGAACTGTATTTTTTCAATATTGTCGCAGTTTATCATCATCGACGAAATAAAAAATCGATCCAAGTTGTTTTCTCTGGCTTCGGATGTCGTTCGGAGCGTGGGATCTCGATTGGTTTAGGAATTGCAGATTGGCACTCTGTTTCTAACTCTTTCTGCGGTTGAGCCTCATCCGTAATCAGCCTTTCATGGGTAGATGCTTCTTCCTCTTGAATTTGATATAGCTCGTACAATTGTTGTTCAAGCTCGTCCACTCTTGCAGTGAGTTCGCGTTTTTCATGCTGGATTTCACCAATAAGCTGATATAAATATTTCATTGTTAATCGCAGTCTTCGCGGTTGTTTAATTTCTTCATGATAATAGTCAGATGCGAGTAGCATATTGAGCTCCCCTTCGCTTATTATATTATGAGCCATAAAATGACCTCCTAAATTCATAGTTTTTAGCCAATAGCGATTGAGAGATTCTGTACATATTCTTATCCTACACGAATGCTGCGGCGGATACTGTCGAAGTAAGCTGTCAAACACAATGGAAAACCTCCAAAACCACGTATGAATGTGGGATTGGAGGTTTCTAATGATACACTTTTACACAAGTAATGCAATGGCAAGTAAATCAAAAAGCGCTAATGTTACAATGGTTTGCCTACCGCCAAATCCAAAGCCCAATGCAGAAGTTCTGGCTTTTTTGGATGATACAGCTGCTACTGAAGTCGGTTGAATAGGTGATGTATCAAGGTATACGTTTCGTTCATCTACTTTTACAATTACACCTTCATGGACGATGCCGCTAACGGTTTGAAGCGAGACTCGGCGATTAAGACATCTGTTGCAGACATGATATTGCTCATACATAGGATCACCTCTTTTTAGCATAGTATATGGAAAGTTAGATATTAAAGTGAGGGCGCTTTAGAGATTAAATGATGAAAGCTTTGGGAAAAACGATTATAATAGAAGTGGCAAAGATGGATAAATGAACACTAAAGGAGCTTTTCAAATGATCAATCGTCCAGAAAGCAATGAGTTTGCACCCTATTATGCAGGTTACATTCAACTGGTACCTGAAGGTCATATGGCGGATACGGAGCGAATCATGAGTTATCGTCTGCTGCGAATAGCTAGGGGTGATGGTACTCCATTGCCAGGCTTTGAAGAGGATGCCTTTGTGCTGGGGGCTTCCTTCGATTTATTGTCTTTAGAAGACATGCTCGATAATTTGGCAGCTGTGCGTAAATCCACCCTCGCTTTAATGAAGGGTATAGCACCAGGAGCCTATTTACGAATGGGATTAGCAAGTAACAGTGCGGTTTCTGCTCGTGCACTAGCCTATATCATTTCTGGACATGAGCTGCATCATCGAAATGTGCTTGTTGAAAGATATTTATTATGAAGCTCAAATTTCCTACTTATAATAAAGCCTAAACAACATATCCTGATTATAGTTGCCGAAGCCTTTGCCGTATAAGGTCAAGCCGCCCTTATGAACTGCATCGGGAAGCACGGCCAGGCGAAAGATCCATTGCGTGTTCTCAATGTTGTAATCGTAGATGGTTTGATCGGATAGCTTCTGTCCATCGATATAGGTACCTGTTTCGTTAATCCGAATCGTTTTTAAGAGGCCGAATTGATTGACACCGAGCTCCCACCAGCTTGGTGTATATTTGCCGCGTTTACTCCCATAATCCCCCGGACTTGTCCAATACCCCAGCGCATGGCCATTTAAGAAAAAAGAGATATCCGATGGCCAGTTCTCATTAGAGCCTTCTGCTTCTGAGCCTAATTCCAAAAGGATTTCAAGCTCCTTTGGCGTTTCGCTATGCAAAAGATGGTTGGGTATTTTGTATTCCACAAACCCTTCCCCAAACCATAACACCTTGGCATTGACTCGTTCTGGATCGAGAAAATACCTTGGATCGTCAAAATAACCAATTAAATGCTCGACAGTAGCCAAACCACAGGTGGGCTCCACTTGGAAATCGGTGTAATGCCCTACGGGAATTGAAATTTCATGAGATTTACGTTGTGTTTGGGCTGCATTTGGGAATGTGATTTCGAGTGTTTCCATCACAAGTTTACAAAGCTTCTGTGTGCCCCCATTGATCCGACTCATCTGTGTTTCAATGATTCCTGATTTCTCAAGCTTCTTAATATGCATAGAAAGAATTGCACTACTCAGACCTATAGCGGCCGCCAATTCTTTAATATTCATTTGTTTGTCTGCTAATAAATGAATGATTTTTAATCTCACTTCACTTGCTAATGCTTCATAGATGGGAAGCCATTTTTCTGATGGTTCGATCTGCATGCCGTAAAAACTCCTTAGATTGGATTAATATAAATATAAATGAGTTACACCAATTTAACAAGCAGAAACGTTTATAATTGTGTATTGATTAAATACCTAAATCATTATACTATTAAATTAATATTTATAACACCCAGTTAATAAATATATTAATAAGATGGGGAGCTGACAGCTGTGTCTAAAAAAGCTAGTATGATCATCGATAAGGAATTTACGATTGGAGCCGTAGATCCAAGATTGTATGGATCTTTTATTGAACATTTGGGACGTGCCGTTTACGGTGGAATTTATGAGTTGGGTCATCCGGATGCAGACGAACAAGGTTTTCGTAAAGATGTCATTGCCTTAATTCAAGAGCTGGCCGTGCCGATTGTTCGTTATCCTGGTGGGAATTTTGTTTCTGGCTACAATTGGGAGGATGGAGTAGGTCCTGTTGCAGAACGAAAGAGACGACTTGAATTAGCGTGGATGACTGTCGAAACAAACGAAATTGGCACGAATGAATTCGCCGATTGGGCGAAAAAGGTCGGCGCTGAAGTGATGATGGCTGTAAATCTGGGGACGAGAGGTCCTGATGAAGCTCGTAATTTATTGGAATACTGCAATCACCCGAAGGGTACATACTGGAGTGATCTTCGCAGATCGCATGGATATGAGCAACCGCATAATTTTAAAACCTGGTGCTTGGGAAACGAAATGGACGGTCCATGGCAAATTGGGCATAAGACGGCAGATGAATATGGACGTACCGCTCTTGAGACGGCAAAAGTAATGAAATGGGTTGACCCAACCATCGAGCTAGTTGCCTGTGGAAGCTCCAATCGTGCGATGGCCACCTTTGCTCAATGGGAAGCAACTGTGTTGGATCATACTTATGATCATGTGGACTATATTTCACTTCATACCTACTATGGAAACGCAAATAATGATACGGCTAATTTCCTAGCGAAGTCCTTGGATATGGATGATTTTATCCATTCGATTATTGCAACATGCGACTATATTAAAGCTAAAAAACGCAGTAAAAAAGATATGATGCTCTCCTTTGATGAATGGAATGTTTGGTTCCATACCCATGAATCGGACAAAAAAATTGAACGCTGGAGCATTGCACCACCGCAGCTTGAGGATATTTATACACTGGAAGATGCTTTATTAGTGGGCTGTATGATTATATCAATGCTTAAACGTGCAGATCGTGTAAAAATGGCATGTCTAGCTCAATTGGTTAATGTAATTGCACCTATTATGACTGCCAAAGGCGGAATCTCCTGGCGTCAAACGATCTTTTTCCCATATATGCATGCGTCTGTTTATGGCAGAGGTGTTTCACTAAAACCACTCATTCAAAGCCCAAAATATGACAGCAAGGAATTTACAGATGTGCCTATGCTGGAATCCGCTGTTGTATATAATGAAGAGCAGGGTCAATTGACTATATTTGCGGTGAATCGTGATTTAGTGGAAGCTTTGGAGCTTGAGATTGATTTAAGACAATTCACCGATTATCAAGTGGTGGAGCATAGCATCTTGGAAAATCCCGACCACAAAGCCAAGAACACCATGACCCATCCACTTCATGTTGTTCCACATGCGGGTGGCGATGCGGCTCTGAAGGATGGTCGATTAGGCGCCAGATTGCCTAAGCTCTCATGGAACGTGATTCGCCTCGTGAAAAGTCATTAAAGCACAAGCAAACAAACAACAGGGGTTATAGCTTTATCCAACCATTCCTAATAAGCTTAAGCAGACATAATTTTGCTTAACTAAGGAGTTTCGATCACCTGTAAAAAAACGAATGCAGATAAAAGATTCTGTTTCAACAACCTATAATTGGTGTATATACCTTTACCCGAAATATATGGATGGAGGAAACACGATGTCAACTGAAACAAAGAATAGTGGGTTTTGGCAAGGTATCCTGATTGGTGGCGCTGTGGCGACAGTTTCTACGTTTTTGTATGCTCCGAAAGCAGGCAAGCAGGTTCGCCGAACAATAACGTATTGGTTCCGTTCCTTAACCCATGCAGCAACTTCATCAACAACAACGGGAACGGCACCTGCCCTAGTGGCGCAAACGATCAATAGTATGGCGCAAAATGAGGATGAAATGGCAAAGCTCGGTGAAGAAATGAAGTATATGGACAACAATACACAGGTAAAAGATAAAGGTATGGTGCCTGATCCCATTCAGAACGAGTAAAAGTACCTAATACTATATCCTTGGGATCTCTAAGATCCTGGGGATTATTTATTCTACATTAGGCCAAAACTATAAATAAGGGGGGTGACAGGATGAAAACTTTACAAAGCATAAAAATATTAATAACGGCGATGATCTTCCTTGTTTTTGTAGTTGGTTGCAGTTCAACAAAAGTAGATGATGCCAATAGAACGGTTACAACTTATTCTCCTAGCCCAACAGAATCAGCAGAAGTAATAATAACTACATCTACGCCATCAGCAACAACAAGTCCCGAGTCACCTGTACTCACACCTGCGGTATTGCAAGATATTGGGCGGTCAATGTATTGCATGCGACAAGCCGAATTCGGTGGGCTGGACACTTGACGACGGGAAAACCTGGGTGAATGGCAAGCAAACGTTTGAAGGCTATGGTACTCAGCTTCTCGCTATGGCTGATAAGAAGCAAGGCTGGTTGATAACTACAGATACAGCGGAAGCATCCGTCTTGTATACAACTTCAGATGGCGGCGTGTTATGGAAGAAAGTGTATGCTTTTGCAACTCCCAAAAAGGCAGAGTAAACCGCTGCTTTCCATCTCTCGAAAACAAACTTTTAGATATTAGCCTGTTCAATGTGATAGAATGTGTAAATATACGATTAACGGGCAGCCCGGATAAACAGGTTGCCCGTTAACAATGTAAGAGAAGGGAAGCGTTACATTTGAAAATACATCGTTTATCCATCGTGGTCGGAGAAGGGAAATCGGAAGTGTTTTATCGCGATTTTACCTGCAATGCAACCCATGATTACTACATCCTGCCTAAAGCCAAGCGGGTGAAAAAATCAGCCATTGAAAAATTTGAGGTGCATGGTGTTACACATGAGCGTTATTATGCCGTGGTTTGGCTAGCTAGTGTAGATAAAGTTAAAGAATTCACAGCAGCACTGCAACAAATGGCGATTGACCATTTTGAGCTTTGTGAAAAATTAGCACACGAAGGCTTAGTGTTGGCCAAGGAAAAAACAATTGTTCCGGACATTGCAAACTAATCGTATTTCAAATCCTTGCTTAGCTTCGTGATATCCTCGTCTTGGATGGGATGATCGCTGTAACGCGCCTGATTGTAAAGAGAAGCAAGCTTATCACTCGGATGAGATAATTCAGGCCTTCGCTGTTGAATGGCCAAGATCATTTTCTTGGGCAGTCAGATGCGAGTCAAGTTTATTGTCCTTGTTTAAGCTCTTCATCACAAACAGGCGATACAGATAACGAGCTCTCTCGGCGTTTATAGTCAGATCAGACCATTTCACTTCGCGTTTACTTAGCTGCTCAAGCCAATCGGTTATTTGATTTACCTCGCCTTGGTCCAATCTTCTTTTCAGCCAGTTATACCAGAGCATACCTAAACGAATTAACTTTTTACCAATTATATAAATGAGATAAAGGGCAGCCGCAGACAAAACAATGATTACCAAGTATTCGATCACCTGCTCTTTACCAACGATGACCAAAGCTATATTTTTCTTGACGCGTTCGGCTAAGTCTCGGACCTCGACTGTTTCCATAAAAAAACCGCCTTTAGTAGATGAATGTAATTCTCTTGGATTAATTATAGTAAAGAAAGAGATGAAAGTATTTTATTTTGTTCACAGAATCTTAACCGGAATAGCTCTATCGAGTCATATGAAATCTTTTTTAGAATGGGTAAGATATAAAGTGTCACTTGTAAGGAAAGGAGTTGTCCGATGTGTAAAAAAGTACTCTGTCGCTTGATGATGGGAATTTTCCTGCTAGCTATCCTATCAGCTTGTTCAGCCAAACCGCAAGGACAGGATCCGTCAAGTGTCAAAGTGGAGCTGGTTACCGACCCTTCCCCTGCTCAGTCTACACAAAAAGTGAAAATAACCGCACAGATTTCAGGCTTGAATAAAAGAGGAGTTTTAGTACAGTTTGATATTCAAAAGGCGGATAAAAGCGATCTTGTCGATGTACTGAACGCTCATTCAGGTGAAGAGGGAAGCTATTATGTGGAGAAGACGTTTGATGAGCCAGGAACCTATAATGTTTATATCCATCTGTTGCAAGGAGAGATGCATCTGACCAAGAAAAGGCAGCTGGTGGTGTTATGAAGCGAAGAGAGATTCTATGGCTAAGGCTATGGCTCGTCGTTTGGTTGCCACTCTTTATCGTATTCGGATTGCAGGAGGGAAGCACGGTTGAAGCGGCTGAGACAAGCGCAGGCAGCAGCCTTCAGCAACTGATCGATCAAACGCCTGACGGAAGCACCTTGCTTCTTTCATCCGCTGTGTACGAAGGTGCTGTGACGATTGATAAGCCGATTCGGATCAAAGCGGAGGGGAAAGTTCAAATCCGCAACAGCGGTGATCAGCCCGTCATCCACATTCGCTCCGATAATGTGCATTTGGAAGGTTTGCAAGTGATCCAAAATTCGGAGGAGCAATCTGCTGCTGTTCTTGTGACGGCGAGCGAAACGGTTCTAGAAGCGCTTGACATTGGCACGCGTTCATTCGGAATTATTCTTCGAGATGGAGGGGAAAATGAGATCCGTAATACGAGGATTAGTTGGATGGAAAGCAGTTCTCAGACAACTGAAAAAGGAACGGAGAAACACAACGGAATCGATCTATTCAATTCCCACGACAACCTAATTACCAGCAATGAAATTTCCAGTATGAATGACGGTATTTATATGGAAAGCAGTCACCGCAACGTTGTAGCAAATAACAAGATTGATCATTCCCGGTATGGCATTCATTGTATGTATACCGACGGAACTGTTTTGCGCGGTAATATCGGGTCGTTTAACATTACAGGTGCGATGGTCATGGGAGTAAAGGATGTCGAAGTCAGCGATAATACATTTTTCAAGCAAAGTGAAAGTGTAAACTCGCAGGGATTGCTGCTCTTTGATGTTCAAACGTCGAAAATCCATCATAATAAAGTTGTAGGTAACCGGGTAGGTCTATATATCGAGCAATCGCAGCGCAATGAAATCCGAGATAATGAGGTTACGCAAAATTTTGTCGGCATTCAACTTCTGGAATCGGAAGGAAACCGCTTTTCAGAGAACCGCTTCATCGGTAATGTAATCGAAGCGGAGGCAGCCGATAGTAAAGACAATGTATTAACAGGGAACTTTTGGGATGCATTTCGTGGGATTGATGCGGACGGTGACGGTGTCAGCGATCTTTCTTATACGATCAACCCTTTTTTTCAACGGTTGACTTCCGCAACGCCGGCCTACCAATTGTTTTTTCAATCACCGGGTATGCTTTTTCTGGAAAGCATGTACACAGCGGATAAAGCGGAATGGTCCGTCGATCATGCACCTTTGATGAAGGCGGGGAACTTTAATGAAGCTGAGCGTTCTGGATCCATTCAGATGAACATTTTGCTTACAGGTTTGTTGCTGCTTGCTTTATCAATTTTTACTATATACTTTGTGGGGGTCAAAAGAAAATGAAAAAAAATGTATGGTTATTGCTCACTGTTTTCGTTATGGTTGCCATGGTGTCCGGATGTGGGAAATCGAAATATCAAGCACTTCCGATCAATGAAGCAACTGATAAATGTGCCACTTGCAATATGCAGGTCAAGGACGACGCTTTTGCTGTGCAGCTGACGACAAAGGAAGGGAAAACGTATAAATTTGACGATTTAGGCTGTATGAACGAATGGAAGAAGAAAAATGGTGCTGAGATGATCGGAGCTCAGTTTGTGAGGGATTATAATAATAAAGCGTGGATCAAATACGAGAATGCCGCATACGTGTATGATCCGTCCTTTAAATCACCTATGGCTTACGGCATCTACTCCTTCAAAAACAAAAAGGAGGCACAAAGTTTTATCGACGGTCAACAAAAGGGCAAGCTGATGACCGCGTCTGACTTGAAAACTCATACGTGGGAACGCAACAAGAGTAAGATGCAAATGGGAATGGATCAAAATCATACTAAGGATGCGCATACCGAATCCAGCATGGATGGAAGCATGAACACCGAAGACAAAGGTATGCAAAGCAAATGAATGTATTCAACATCGCGATTCGTGAAGTGAAAATTGGTTTTAGGAATCCGTGGGCTTATTCATTTATAGCCCTTTTTTCCTTGTTTAGTTTGTCACTTCTGCTCATTAACGCACAAAATTTCGTGCAAGGCTACTCCAGCGGAACTTCCATGATGTTGAATTTCATTCTTTATTTGCTTCCACTCATGTCGCTGCTGCTTGGTTCCTTCTCACTGACGGCAGAGAAAGAAGAAGGAAGCTGGCAGTTGCTATCGACCTATCCGATCAGCACGTTTTCGTTTATTTTGGGTAAATATCTCGGTCTGATCATTGTGATGCTGACGATTGTAGCTTTTGGGTACGGAATAACGGGGGTTATCGGGGCGATTACTGGGAAAGGTCTGGAATACAAAGCCTTCGGTCTTTTCTTTGCATTTTCCGTCGGATTGGTGCTATTGTTTATCGCTATTGCGTTAGGTATCGGCACTGTATCGCGAAACCGCTGGCAGGCACTGACACTGGGTGTGGCCATCTGGTTCTTTGCAATCATCGGTTGGCCGACGCTGCTAATCGCTGTGCTTGGACTTATGCCTTATTTATGGATAAAACCGGTATTGATCGGGCTTACGTTTCTCAATCCGGCCGAGCTGGTGCGGCTGTTCGTAGTCGTTAAGCTGGGTGGAGGATCTGCTTTGGGTCCGGAGTATTATGAGTGGGTTCGGTGGATAGGCAGACCTGCAGGAACATGGATTTTTCTGGGGATTTGTCTAACCTGGATGACATTGGCGACGGGTCTAGCAACCTTGATCTGGGAGAGGGGGAGATCCCGTGGATGAGACCGTTCTTCGAATGAGCGATGTGAGGAAAGAGATCGACAAGAAAGAGATTATTCATCCGATCCATTTACAAGTGAAACGTGGACAAGTGCTTGCATTATGCGGCGGAAATGGAGCTGGAAAAAGCACTATTCTGCGCATGATTGCAGGCATTCTTCATCCCACTTCTGGAACGATTGATGTTAATGGGGTCAAATGGAAAGAAAACCGGAACGCGTACTCAGAGCAAATCGGGTATATGCCGGATGAGTATATGTTCGGGCAGGGATTGTCCGCAGAGGAAACCTTATCGTTCTGGGCTTCCCTGCGAAAGGTATCCAGGGAGCGTGTTAAGGAAACGCTTCAGATCGTCGGGTTGACGGAAGTGAAGCGCAAGCCTGTGACATCCTTCTCCAAAGGGATGCGTCAACGGCTTTTATTCGCGCAAGCACTTTTGGCGAAACCCCCACTGCTTATCATGGACGAACCGACAAACGGACTCGATCCGTACTGGATAGATTCGTTCGTGGAGTTGGTTCGTTATGCCAAGCGAGAAGGGCATGCGGTCATTTTTTCGACGCACCAGCTTCAGGTCGCAGAATCGGTGGCAGACCATGTTGTTTTTTTGAAAGATGGACGCATTGCGCAAGAGGGCTCGATGGAGTCCTTCGATCAGGCGTATGGCACAAATGGCTTGCAAGCGGCTTTTGCCAATCTGTTTGGATCTCGATCTGACGGAAATCATTAATCATCAGTAATTATCATTTATCATCATTTATCATCATGAATCATCATGAATCATCATGAATCATATTATGAATCGTATTGTAAATCGTATCATGAATCATATTAGGAGGGGATCGGATGAAGGTGATCTGGCGAAAGCAGGCAGCTTTTTTGTTGGGTGCTTTTATTCTGGTGGCTGTCGTGTATACGTTGGTGCAGCCTCGCAACGATTCCATCCGTTCAGGTGAACTGGCTCCCGATTTTATGGTAACTGATTTGGAAGGGAAAGAGATTAAACTGTCTGATTATCGTGGAAAAGGTGTCTTGCTGAACTTTTGGGGCTCTTGGTGCGCACCATGCCTGAGCGAGATGCCGCGGATGAACGAAGCATATCGTGCTGGTATACCGGGAACGGAGATATTGACGGTCAATGTTGGTGAAACGCGAGGCACAGTGGAACAATTCGTGCATGAGCATAATCTGGTTTTTCCTGTGTTGATTGATCCCAGTGGTAGAGCCGCTGAAAGCTATCGGGTGAACGGACTCCCCTCCACTTTCTTGATTGACGGCGATGGCCGCATCGCGAGTATCATGACCGGCGAGATGGTAAGCAAGGATCAGATCGAGCAGATTCTGAAAAGCTTGCAACCGAAGCAGTAGAACTCAGCATTGTATGCTCATTTCGAGGTTACTTTGGTTCTGTAATGGTGATATTCAG
>JBBDSZ010000058.1:0-71000 GCA_040904685.1 Paenibacillaceae bacterium
CGGATCAACTGGAAATTCTCTTGAATTGAGCTTCTAAACATATTATACGAGGAGGTCAATTATGTTTAAATGGATTCAACGAAAAATTTCTGTTCGCAAGTATATCGTGTTATCACTGTGTATTATATTATCATTTGCCTTCACTTTTGAAAGCGCCTTCGCAAGAGATAGCGTGTTTTCCAGAAAAGGCTCAGGCCCCATGTACTGGATCGGCTATGAAAATGCTTTTGATACTGATGCAGCTCTTCCGGAAGCACGATGGGTCAGTAATGTCGATTGGGTTTCGCAAAATCTTCTGCCTTATGGTTATGATATGGTAAGCACAGATGGTTGGATAGAAGGTTCATCGGTCACCAATGCAAATGGTTATATAACAAAATACAATGACGGATGGACACGAACTTGGGATGATATGGTTACCTATGCGACCAGTAAAGGTTTAAAAGCAGGGGTATATTATAATCCATTATGGGTTTCTCCTTATGCGGTTAATGATGCAACGAAAACAGTTATTGGCAATCCAAGCATTAAAATCAGCGATATTGTCAATAAGACTTACGATTTCAATACAGTCAAATTTCGTTCACCTTCCTATCCATTAGGAGATAGATTTGGTTATTCAAGCAACTCGGCAAATGACGCAAAAACATTATATTGGCTTGACGTTACCAAACCTGGTGCAAAAGAATACTTACAGGGATATGTTAACTTTTTCAAGGCGAAAGGCTTTAAATTTTTGAGAGTCGATTTCTTATCCTATTATGAGGATGGCCTAGATGGCAACGACGGAAGCTTAACTGGCAAGGCTCACGGTGCTGCGGATTATAAAACAGCCCTTCAATGGATGCAAGAAGCTTGTGGAGACGATATGTTATTAAGCTTGGTTATGCCGAACTTGCATGGTCATGGAACCAACGAAGTGCCTACAGGAGATATGATTCGTATTGACCAAGACGTATTTGGCGGTGGATGGGATCACTTGAGCGGCCGAAGCCAAGGCTGGAAGGATTCCTGGTCGCAGTGGGCGAATGTGTTCCAAGGCACAACAGGGTTTTCGGACGTTTCCGGCAGAGGTGGAATGATTCTGGATAGCGACTTTATCCGACTGAATAAAATGGATAGCAGTACTTATGCAGCAAGCGAAAAGAAAACAAATCTATCCATCTTTGCGATGGCTGGCTCTCCTCTTGCTGTTGCCGACCAGTACGACACGATAGGCAGCAATTTAAGCTATTATCAAAACACGGAATTAAATGAATTAAATCAGAATGGATTTTTCGGCAGACCCATCTATAATAGTGGTGTCCCTTTTTATACAGACGGATCTAGTAGAGACAGCGAAAGATGGGTTGGTCAAATGCCGAATGGCGATTGGGTAATCTCCTTATTTAATCGATCCGATGTATGGAAGACACAAACGATCAATTTTGCATCCGATTTGGGCATACAAGGCAATGCTTTTGTCAGAGATATATGGGGACACAGCAATACTGGACTCAATCAAACTTCACATTCTTTATCTCTTAGTCCCCATGACTCTAGCGTGGTTAAAGTGGTTCCTAATTCATTAAATAAACGTTACGAGGCAGAAGTCGCTTCTTTAATTAATGGCGCAGGAATTAATAAAAATCATACAGGTTATTCCGCTTTTGGATTCGTCGATAAGTTTGAAGCCAAACCAGCTGGAGTAGCTACTTCCAAAATAACCTTTGCAATCGATGCACCAAAAGCAGGCACATTCAGAATGAATGCTCGTTATGCTAACGCCATGGGAAGCAACAGCACAGGGACCCTAAGTGTAAAAGATTCGAACAATGTTGCTGTTGGTTCAACGCAAGCGGTTACTTTACCAACTCTAGCAAACTGGGATACATGGTCTGATAAAACAGTTAATGTACAGCTTGCAGAAGGTTTGAATTTGCTTTCAATTGAACGGACAGCATCTGATATTGGCGCATTTAACTTAGATTATATTGATTTCAATTTTAGAAACGCAGTAGTCAATCCTGGCTTTGAAACTGGAACAATTAATGGTTGGACAGAATCCCGACCGGTTGGTCAGACTGCGGCATACGGCGTAGATTCTCCTGATGCTTACAGCGGCACAAATAAATTATATTTCTATTCCGCTTCAGCTTATCAAGAAGCAATTAATCAAACCGTAGCCGGCTTGCCAAACGGAACCTACAATATTAGTGCATGGGTGAAGTTAAATGCCCCAACCACGCCTACCACTGCTCAACTGGAAGTCTCAGGTTATGGCAGCTCCCAAGTGAATGTTGCCATTCCAAACAACAACACTTGGACACAGATTAAAACTACCGTTTCCGTAACATCCGGTCAAGCTACCGTTAAATTCAATCTAAATGCGCCTGCGAACACTTCATTGCAAATGGATGATGTGGCAATAGATTCAAACATCGCAGCTATGTTCAATAGTGATTTCAGTAGTAACTATACGGACTGGAGCAGATCCAATGTAGTCAATACCTCCATCGCAACTCTTTCAGGCAACAATTACGCTCATGTTGGCAGTGCAACGGGATATTCATCTGATTTATGGCGTTATGAAAGATTAGCCAGTGGTACTTACACCTTAACTGCTAAAGTTCGCTCAAGCGGAACATTTACATCCAATGTCCTTTATATTGATTATAACGGAACAACGAAAACAGTTGCCGTACCTAGTTCTCCTTCTACTTGGGTAGCTGTAACCATTAGCGGAATTACTTTACCACACGATGGAGCTGTGAAAGTTGGTTTATTCAATCAAGGGAATGGCGGAAGCTGGGCGGAGTTAGACGATGTTCAAATAACCAATTAAAAGAGATTGTTCAATAAAATAACGTGAAAACCGATTAAAAGCAGCTATTGCTTTTAATCGGTTATTCAATCATGGGAAGGTGACTGCATTCATGTATCAATTAAGTTGGCTTAAAACCAAAAGCACCTTTTATATTGCTATTCTAGCTCTTCTTTTGACCTCCACTTTTAGCTTTCAAATGAAACCTACTTACGCTTATGCAGCTTCTCTCGGTAATGTGACAGCAATTTCAACATCAGGGTTACGCTTACATTAACAGTTGACAACGGAGCAGAACCAAATGATGATATCCTCGTTCTTCAAGTGCTTCAAACTGGGTTACTTAAGGTAGACTATAGACCAAACGGTGTCGAACCAAGTCCATTCGACAGACGCTTTCGATAAAGGGATTGTTGGTTGGTGGAATGACGAAACGGATAAAGTATCCTCCAACGGAGCTGACTATTGGTTTGGCAATTTTACTACAACCTTGCTTTCGCAAGGAATGTATGATGGACAGAGAAGCTATACAAGTGGGAGCAAAAGAGTCTGGCAAACGGCTAGAACGTTTTATCCAGGTGCACAAAGATATGCAACCTCCCTCTGGTCCGGTGATATTGGCATTCAATTTTATCAAGGAGAGAAAATGAGTTGGGCTACAGGCATGAAAGAGCAGCGCACGAATATGCTTTCAGCGGTTAATCTCGGTCAAACGAAATGGGGTATGGATTCAGACGGGTTTAATCAAAACAGCGGAACGGCTAACCCAAACCCAGAGTTATATTCCCGTTGGTTACAATTCAGCGCTTTAACACCTATGTTTAGGGTGCACGGTAACAATTTTCAACAGCGTCAACCATGGTTCTATGGTACGACTGCGGAAGATGTAGTTAAAAGTGCCATACAATTTAGATACTCCTTAATCCCATATATGTATTCGTATGAAAGATCGACCAATGAAAGCGGAATTGGACTTGTAAGACCTCTCACCTTTGACAACCCAACAGACAATAACGTCAAAAATGATATCGATGCTTGGATGTTCGGAGATTGGATGCTTGCCTCTCCAGTAGTTGATCCTGGACAAACAAATAAAAGTATTTACCTCCCTGCTGGAACTTGGACGGATTATTTCAGAGGCAATACTTATACAGGAGGGCAAACGATTAACTATCCAATTAATGCGAAAACGTGGACAGATATGCCTGTATTCATAAAGAAGGGAGCGATCATCCCTACGCAAAAAGTTACAGATTACATTGGTCAGAGTACGATCAATCAAGTTAATGTAGATGTATTCCCTGATACCGCATCATCTAGCTTCACCTATTACGATGATGACGGTTCATCCTATAACTATGAGAGCGGAAACTATTTCAAACAGGTGATGACTGCCCAGGACAATGGCGGTAGTGGAATTAATTTTAACATTGCGGCTAAATCGGGCACTTATATCCCCCCAGTCTCGAACTATATCGCACAAATTCATGGGAAAGCAGGTACTGGTGCAACGAACAACGGAACTGCACTAACTTCCTACACCGATCTAAATGCGCTTAAAGCTGCTAGTGGAGAAGGTTGGACTACAGGGAAAGATATTTATGGTGACGTTACTTATGTCAAAGTAGTTGCAGCAAGCGCAACCATTTATGCAGTTGTTAAAACGGATGGTGATTACATTACAATGTAGGGTTTAAAATATGCGAATGCGTCAGGTTCGGCAAAGACCATGAGCATTTATGTAAACGGCGCTAGAATAACGCAAACTAGTCTTGCGAGTCTCGCCAAATGGGATACCTGGGCTACGAAGAACGAAACATTACCGTTAACTGCCGGGGAAAATAGTATCACTTATAAAGAAGCAATAAGTGAAGTTATAAGCTTTATGTGGCTCTTTAGCTCCCTTTGGGCATACGACTCTTCTCCTAAGAAGACCCTCAGTCAGCCTCAATGGGCTAGCTGGGGGTCTTTAACAACTTTGGTCGAGCGCAAGCGATTTCTCTCTTGCAATGCAAGGATAAACGGCCTCGCCGTCCTCTTAGGACTATGCTTGTTCCACATGTAGTTGTTCAGTTTTATTTTACATATCCCTCAAAAAAGTTCCTACTTAATTTGGAAGTCTTGTGAGTCAAACATAGGTTTAAGGGGTATTTTTCGTAAATATTGGGGCGATTTCTAAAAAGTTAAGTATTATTTTCGCGCTTTCTTCTCCTTTTGGGAAATTCACAAAAATTCAATTCAACTGCATGACTCATGTTACAATAGACATCAAGGTCTTTTAAAAGGGGATTATACCATGTTTAAAACTAGCATTCGGAATAAGTTAATGGGGTTATTGTTCGTTGCTACCATTGTTCCTATTGTCACTTCTATGGTCATTTCCTACCTCTATACCAAAAGCTCCGTTACCGAAGAAACCATTCGGCGAAATTCTAGCTTGTTAGCGTTGGGTAAATCTAATATAGAAAATTATATGAAAACCATTAACCAAGCTTCACTAAGTATTTACGCTTTAGCTAATAAACCTCCCTCACTTTACAACATTGTTGAACGGGGGATAAGTGACTTCTCAACAGACCGCATCGCAGAAGAAATTGCTAATCGGGATACGATCAATACCGAATTGCGAAACATGCAGCAAGCCAATCGGAAAATCTATCAAATCAATTTAGTAAACTTCAACGATCATCAATCTTATTTGAAATCCCAACGGTTTTTTCGCAGCCAAAACTACGATAGATTTCAACCACCCGAGGGATTTCTTTTTACAAATCCTTCTGCATTTATTGAACCCACTCATCTAAGTAATAATTACAGAGTCGGTGAAAATATTAACGACACACCTGTAACCGTATTAACTCTTCATCGACCAATTGTTCGTGCTCCAAGCATTGAAATGATTGGGTTCCTCTCTATTGACGTTTATGTCAACGAGCTATTCGATATTTGTCGGCAGCTTTCTGTTCCCAATAAAGAATATATATATATTATCGACCAGAACCAAAGGGTGGTCTATGCCAATGACCCCAAGTTATATGGAACACAGCTGCAGAATGGCTGGAGTAATAAACTAGTCAGCGAACCATCGGATCAAAATCATTTTGTCTGGCATAATGACGGTTTCTCAGGCATGATTATTTACAACAAGATCAAAACCAATTACATGGATTGGATAATCGTCAAGCAAATTCCTTATTCCTCTTTATATGAAAGCGCTCAAGCCATCACCAAAATAAACACCCTCATCGTCGCCGCTTTTTTAATTATCGTGGTCATTGCGACGCTGTTCATTTCCGTTCATTTTACCAAGCCTATTAAGAGATTGCTCAGCTATATCAACAAAGTGCAAGCAGGGAATATGAACGTCTTTATTCGTGTTACTGGCAATGATGAGCTCGCTATTCTGGCGCGACGATTTGATGTCATGCTGCAAACGATCAATGATCATATCAATCGGGAATACAAGCTAGAAATCGCCAATGTAACGAACCAACTCAAAGCCATGCAAGCACAGATTAATCCACATTTTCTCAACAATGCCCTGCAATCGATTGGTACACTTGCCTTGCAGCACGATGCGCCCAAGGTTTACTCACTTTTATCGTCACTTGCCAAAATGATGCGTTACAACATGAATACCAATGATACGATCGTCTCGCTTTCAACGGAAATCAGCCATGTGAAAGCTTATCTTGAGCTCCAGCAACAGCGATTTGACGAAAATTTAAAGGTAACCTTTGCGATAGATAAACAGGCCAATCAGATTAAAGTGCCTAAGATGCTGCTGCAGCCCCTTGTTGAAAATTATTTTAAGCACGGCCATGAAGCTCAAGGCGGAAACGGCGAAATTCATATTGCTTCGATGATTACAGCGCAAGGCCATTTATGTATTTCTGTGCAAGATAATGGCCTAGGCGTGAGCAGTGAACAATTAGTCGATTTGCAGCAGAAACTATCCCTGCCAACCAATCAGTTGCTAACTGGACAAAACAGCATCGGTTTAACCAATGTCTTATTGCGGCTCCGCCTTTACTTTAGCGAGCAGACGGAGATGAGCGTGTCCAACCGACTGCCTCAAGGCTTCGATATCACTTTACAAATCCCGCTTCCTGAAGGAGATTCTACCTCATGAAACTACTCATTGTAGATGACGAACGACATGTGCGTGAAGCCATTAAACTTTTGGTTAATTGGTTCAATCTTGGCTTTAGCGATGTCCTTGAAGCTGAGAATGGCGCTGCTGCCATGGAACTTGTCAAACAGCACCATCCCGAAATAATTTTGACCGATATGATGATGCCCATCAAAAGCGGAGTGGATCTATTGGCATGGATGCATAATTTTTCTCCGAATAGTAAAAAAATTGCCATCAGTGGACATAATGATTTTGACTTAGTGCGCAAAACGCTTATATATGGTGGCATGGATTATATTCTAAAGCCTGTTGACCCCGTCCAACTCAACGAAGCCCTTCTCAAAGCTAAGCAGGACTGGGAGGAAGAAGATAACGCCCGGAAGAAGAATGTAGAACAAAACATTGAGATGAACCAGCTTAAGCCGATTTATTGGGATAAGTTTTTCTCCAACCTAATTACGGACCCCCAATACTTTCGGTCGATACATGATGTACTTCACAGTGGATTTGGTCTTTCTAAAAACACTAAAGAATGCCAAATTGCCATCTTAAACATCGATTCCATGGAGCGTAAAGTGATGGATAAGTTCAATAACCATTGGGATCTACTCTTTTTTTCTTTAACGAATATTTGCAATGAATTTTTACAAAAGGGAAACTTTGGCTTCGCTTGCCGTTATTGGAATAGCGAGCATGAAATCCTTATTTTCTATTGGAAGTCTTTCGGGGGACTGCAGCGAATGCTGACTCAAATCAATGAGGGATTTTATACAACATTAGGAAGTCGGTTTGATTTTGGCGTAGGCTTACCGCATAATTTTTCAGACAACCTGTTATTATCCTACAACGAAGCGAAATCTGCTTTGCGTCATCGGAATATGCTGCACAAAAAAACATCATGGTTACATGTCTATGAAGAAAAGGAAGTACCCCATCTAAGCACTCTTCATTTATCCACCTTCGGGGAAAAGCTTCGCCTTGCTTTACTGAGCGGCAATGAAGTGAAAATTGACACTGCGATCAATGAATGGATTGCAGCGGTAATCGAAATTGATTCGATTACGATTGAGCAGATGGAGCTGTGGAGGCACGAATTTGATGTACTCTACGCCCAATGGTCGAAGCCACTGCTCGATGATGTTGATCACGACATTAGAGATGCCATGCCCGAGCGTCAGCTGCCTATAACACTAGACGAATTTGGCTGTCTATCGCTTTCGCATTGGCGACAAGAGCTAACTCAGCGGATCGTCCGTTTATCTGCAGCTTTAATTAAGCATCAACAAAAAGATAAGAATGTGATTCATGAAATCGTCATTTATCTAGAGCAAAACTATCATAAAGAAGTAACATTGCAAGACATTGCGAAACACTTCTACCTGAGTCGAGAGCATATATCACGCAAATTCAAGCAGGAGCTCGGCGTGAATTTATCAGATTATATCGTACGTATCCGTATTGAAAAAGCCAAGCTACTACTGCTTAACCGTAATATGAAAATAGCTCTAATCGCAGAAATGGTCGGTTATGCAGATGAAAAATATTTTAGTAAGGTGTTCCGGAAGTTTGAGAACCTTTCTCCCAATCAATATCGCAAAAAAGCGACTCTTAGCGCAACATAAAACTTTTTTTAATTTCCAGAAGCCCATCACCTTACAAACCGCATAGTTTTCCTTCTTAAAAGAACTTGACGCATTTCAGGTGAGCTGTAAAGTGGATTTTTCCAGCTAAATGGTGTAGGCAGTCGTATTGGGAGAAATCAACGGTAGATTTTCCCGTTAATTGAATGAATTCGGCATGTTTAAAACTAACTACATAAGAAAATTCATGGTATAGCGTACAAAATTTCAGATATGCGCCAAGCGTAAAAAAAGACCGCCCATGGTTTGGTTTTGGGCGTTTTTTCTTATTTTTTTAAGTCATTCGAACATTTTTCTGATTAGGGACATATAGTAATAAGGAATGTACCCAATAACTCAGAATACGTGGTGATGGCCTCGTGAAAATATCGGATTTCCAGTCGAAAGATGTGATCAATATTGTAGACGGTAAAAAGCTTGGTCAAGTGAGTGATCTGGAGTTAGATTTAAGACAAGGGCGTATTGAAGCAATCGTTGTGCCGCATCAGGGAAAGTTTTTTGGTTTTTTTGGCGGTGGGACAGATGTTGTTATTCCGTGGAAAAATATTGTGAAAATCGGCTTGGATGTTGTCCTAGTCAAGTTGGATGATACTCGTCTATATCGAGTAGCAGAGGACACTGAGCCATTGCAGGATTACATTAGACCATCTCGAGAGAGATAACAATTGCAATGAAGTTGTGTTACTATTAGACAAACAAGGGGATGGGACGGAGGGTTCGGCGTGGAACCATTTGTAAAACGGAATAAAAAAGGTCAGCTTAAGCTTTTTTATATCGATTCTTGGCAGAAGTTGTACCCACAATTAAAGATTGGATTCACATCTCGCTCAGGCGGCAGGAGTTCAGTCCCATTTCATTCATTGAATCTTGGACTTCATGTTGAAGATGATGCTGAGAACGTCATAATCAATCGAGAGCAACTGGCGAATACAGTTGGCATACCTATAGAATCATGGATATATGCAGAGCAAGTGCATGGGAATGAAGTTGAATGCATTGCCTTATCGGACAGAGGCAAGGGAATTCGTTCACGTGATTTGGCGATTCAGGCAAAGGATGCTTTAATAACACAAGATACAGACATATGCATCGCTCTATTATTTGCGGATTGTGTCCCTTTATATTTCTATGATCCTGAACATCAAGTTATCGGATTAGCGCATGCAGGCTGGAAAGGCACGGTTCAAGAGATCGCATCCGCAACCGTAGCTAAGATGCAGCAGCATTTTGGCAGCATGCCTTGTGAGATTATCGCTGCTATTGGACCTTCCATTGGCATGTGCTGCTTTGAAGTGGACGAGGTAGTTATGAACAAAGTATGGGAATTGGTTGGCAGGAACAAGCTAGGAAAAGATGGGGATAAACTTCTGTTTCTGGTGAAGGGAAACGGTAAATATATGTTAAACTTGCAAGAATTGAACCGACAAATTATGATAAAGGCAGGAATATTGCCATCTCACATCGAAGTATCAGACTACTGCACAAGCTGTCGCACTGATTTATTCTACTCGTACCGCAAGGAAAATGGTAAAACAGGTAGAATGGTGGCTTGGATTGGATTAACTGAAGGGTAATCAAGAATGAGGTGAAATCACCAGTGTCACTGCAAGAACGTACACAGGAAGTAGAACGGCGAGTAAACGAAGCTTGCTTGCGTAGCAGTCGAAAACGCGAAGAAGTGCAGATTATAGCTGTAACCAAATACGTCTCTCTTGAAGCAACAGGTGAGGCGATTCGCAGCGGGTTAACGCAAATCGGTGAAAATCGCTGGCAGGATGCGCAAACGAAATGGGAAGCATATGCTGCGGAGGCGGATTGGCATTTTATTGGGCATCTCCAAACAAACAAAGTGAAGGAAGTCATTGGCAAGTTTCAATATATCCATTCCTTGGACAGGTTGTCGTTAGCTGTAGAATTACATAAGAAGGCTTTTGCGCTTGGTATACAAGTGAAATGCTTCATTCAGCTAAACATCTCTGGCGAACAAACCAAATACGGACTAGCCCCAAATCAGCTATTTGCCTTCGCAGAGCAGGTGTGCATGCTGCCTAATATAGAAGTTATCGGTTTAATGACCATGGCTCCTTATGAGGCTAAAGCGGAAGCTACACGTCCAGTATTTCGGGAATTACGTCGTTTGCGTGACGAACTAAATGCCAAACAGATTTTCAATTATACGATTCCACACTTATCCATGGGGATGTCGAATGATTTTGAAGTTGCCATTGAAGAAGGTTCAACTTGGGTACGTCTTGGTTCTGTACTCGTTGGCAAACAAGAGTAAACGGCTACGCCGCCTTTTCGAAGAAAGTCGGATGCGTTTACTCAGTATACTGTGAAACTTATACTATCTTCTATTTTAATAAAATAAGTAAAGGCTGGTGTGATCATGGGTGTAGTGAATAAATTTATGAACTTCTTAGGTCTTCAAGAGGAAGAAGAAATCATTGAAAGGGAACAAATTGTAGATTCTGCTGAAGAAAGTGGAACCAATAACTTTGAACAACGTAAAAGTAAAGGAAATATCGTAAGCATTCATTCACAAAAAAATGTTCGCGTAGTACTAAACGAACCTCGTACTTATGAAGAAACGCAGGAAATCGCGGATCATCTGCGGGCGCGTAGACCCGTAGTTGTTAATCTTCATCGTGTTCGCGCGGATCAAGCTATACGAATCGTGGATTTCCTCAGCGGAACGGTGTATGCTTTGAATGGATCAATCTCGAAGATTGGTACAAACATTTTCTTATGCACACCGGATTCAGTTGAAATTCAAGGTTCTATTTCGGAAGTACGCGAGGAGTAAGAGGATAATACTAAACAGAGGTGACAGAAGGAATGGATGTTTATAGTATCAACAATTTTATTGGTACGTTAGGAGAAATTTACAGATGGTTGCTTATTGCCTATATTCTTCTTTCATGGGTGCCGAACATTAAAAATAGCTTTATTGGCGAGTTGCTTGGGAAGATTGTAGAGCCCTACTTGGCTCCATTTCGGAAGATCATTCCTCCAATCGGGGGCATGCTGGATCTTTCACCGATCATTGCCTTTATTGCCTTGAATTTTGTAATAAAAGGCATTCAATATCTCATTGAAATCATCGCGAATGTATTCTAATGAGTAAGACAATGATGAACAAACAACTGTATATGCATTTTCATGCGGATGAGCATCATTTTGTGGATAAAGCTTGGGAGTGGATTTCGCAAGCAAGTGAATTGCATAGGGTGAAACGGACAGATTTCCTTGATCCAAGGCAAGCTGGTATCGTAACTGCACTTGTCCAAAGGACAGATAACGTACGCGTACACTTTGACGGTGGCTATAAGGGAGCAGAGCGGCAACGTGCGTTAATCGCTCCTGATTATCGCACGGTTATTGAAGATATGGGGATTGAAGTATTATCCATTATCGGTGGTGATAGCAAATTTCTAACTTTGACCCATGGCGATTTTATGGGGGCGATTTTAGGTCTAGGCATGAAGCGCGATAAAATAGGTGATATCCATGTGCACGAATCAGGCTGCCATTGTTTAGTTGCCGAAGAAGCGAGTTCTTATCTTCGTCTCCAGTTGCATCAGGTTCATAAGGTAGCTGTGCAAACAGAGATTATTCCTTTGGCACAATTTCAACCAGCCAAGGTTGATTTGGAGGAGTTGCATATATCCGTAGCTTCCCTGCGGATGGATGGTATTGTCAGTGATGCTTTTCGTTTAAGTCGGGCTAAGATACTCTTACCAATCAAATCGGGAAAATGCAGAGTAAACTGGAAGGTCGAAGAGGATCCCAGTAAGCAACTACATGAGGGAGATCTGATTTCGGTTCAAGGTCTGGGTCGCTTTAAAGTATTGGAAGTCGAAGGCATGTCTAAAAAAGGCAGAATTCGCATGAAAATTGGTCGATTTAAGTAAAGATCAGCTTTTTACTTCTGCTTTTGCAGGAGTTTTATTTTTTTTGTCGAATTGCTCTTGAAGGAATGTTTACTATTTTAAGGAGGTTTACTATGTCATTAACGCCGTTAGATATACATAACAAGGAGTTCAAGAGAGGCTGGCGCGGTTATGATGAGGATCAAGTCAACGAATTCCTTGATCAAGTGATCAAGGATTACGAGGCATTGATTCGCGAAAACAAAGAATTGCAGAATCAAGTTCAAACCGTTCAGGAACGCTTGAGTCATTTCGCTACAATGGAAGAAACCTTGAGTAAGACTTTAATTATCGCGCAAGAAACGGCTGAAGAAGTCAAGATGAATGCGAAGAAAGAAGCCCAATTGGTTATGCGCGAAGCGGAAAAGAATGCGGATCGGATTATTAATGAATCTTTAGTCAAATCGGGCAGAATTGCTTTGGAAACTGAGGAGTTAAAGAAACAAGCCTCCGTATATCGCACCCGCTTTCGGATGCTGGTTGAAGCTCAATTGGAGCTTATCCAAACGGAAGGCTGGGATACGTTAGAACCCCGTACTGGAATTGAGTAAGCTGGTTAATTGACGTAGTCAGATAAATTCGCTATACTCCATGTAAATAAAGAACATTAGAAAGCGATGACTGGAACGAGTACAACGAAGGAATGAAAGCAGCGAATTAGGGTTTGGTGTGAGCCTAATGTTCATTCACGTTGGAATATCATCCATGAGTATCTCTTGAATGGGTAAACTGTAAAGAGTATCGGGTGATTCCGTTAGCAATCATCGAGTGGGATTTATGCTGTATTCGCTGCAGCATTGGTCTTATTAGGGTGGTACCGCGAGTTAACTTTCGTCCCTTTGGGATGAAGGTTTTTTTATTTTGAGAAAAGAGGAGTGCAGAAGTATGGACTATGGAAAAACATTAAATTTACCGCAAACAGATTTCCCAATGAGGGGAAATTTACCACAAGCAGAGCCGAAAATTCAACAGTGGTGGGACGAAATCGATATTTATGCTCAAGTTCAAACTCAGAGCAAAGGGAAACCGAAATTTATTCTTCATGATGGTCCGCCGTATGCCAACGGCGATATTCATATTGGGCATGCCTTAAACAAGATCCTTAAGGACATTATTGTCCGTTATAAGTCACTGCAAGGCTTCGATGCGCCTTATGTGCCGGGCTGGGATACACATGGCTTGCCGATTGAGCAAGCGATCACGAATAGTGGTAAGGTCGATCGTAAAAAAATGAGTATTTCTGAATTTAGAGAATACTGTAAGGAATATGCGCTAAGCTGGGTGGAAAAACAGAAAGTACAATTCCAACGTTTGGCGATTCGCGGTGATTGGGAGAATCCTTATATCACTTTACAGCCCCAATACGAAGCACAGCAAATTAGGGTGTTTGGTGACATGGTTAAAAAGGGATATATCTATAAAGGGCTTAGACCGGTTTATTGGTCTCCATCCTCTGAGAGTGCTTTAGCTGAAGCGGAAATTGAATATAAAGAAAAAACCTCACCATCCATTTACGTAGCTTTTCAGGTGAAGGATGGAAAAGGGAAGCTGCCCCAAGATGCAGCAATTGTGATCTGGACGACTACGCCATGGACGCTGCCTGCTAACTTGGGTATCAGCGTTAACCCTGAGTTTACTTATGTAATTGTTGAAGTGAATGAGCGGAAATTTGTAGTTGCTGAGGGCTTACTAGAGAACGTTTCTAAAGAGTTGGAATGGATCGATGCCAAGGTAGTTGTCAAAATTCAAGGCTCTGAATTAGAATTCGTTACTTGCCAGCATCCTTTTTATGACCGTGAATCTTTGGTTATGATTGGCGACCATGTAACTCTGGAAGCAGGTACAGGCTGCGTTCATACGGCTCCTGGCCACGGTGAAGATGACTTTAGCATAGGGCAGCAATATAACTTAGGTGTGCTTTGTCCGATTGATGATCAAGGAAAGTTTACAAATGAAGCTCCAGGCTATGAAGGCATATATTATGAAAAAGCTAATACACTGATTACGGACAGACTGCGAGAGAGTGGACATTTATTAAAGCTCAGTTCGATTGTGCATCAATATGCGCATGATTGGAGAACGAAGAAGCCAGTCATCTACCGAGCTACAGAGCAATGGTTCGCCTCGATCGAGAAGTTTAGGGGCGAAATGCTTGAGGAAATTAAACAGGTTAATTGGACACCTCATTGGGGCGAACTCCGTTTGCACAATATGATCGCAGACCGCGGAGATTGGTGTATTTCAAGACAACGTGCTTGGGGTGTACCGATTCCTATTTTCTATTGTCGCAGTTGTAATCATCCACTCGTCAATGAACAAACGATTGAGAAGGTAGCCTCTATTTTTGCGGCGGAAGGCTCGAATGCGTGGTTCATCAAAGATGAAAAAGAGCTTTTACCTAAAGGTATAACTTGCCCTGAATGCGGAAAAGATCAATTTCGCAAAGAACATGATATTATGGATGTATGGTTTGATTCCGGTTCGAGTCATGCGGCTGTCTTAGAAGCTCGTCCTGAACTGCAATGGCCAGCAGATTTATATCTTGAAGGCTCCGATCAATATCGCGGCTGGTATAATTCTTCTTTGATTACAGGAACTGCAGTACGGGGTAAATCACCGTATAAGGCGATTCTAAGTCATGGCTTTACATTAGATGGTGAAGGCAAGAAAATGTCCAAATCGTTAGGGAATACGGTGGACCCAAATAAAGTTTGCAATAGCTTAGGTGCGGATATTTTGCGGTTGTGGGTTTCTTCGGTAGATTACCAAGCGGATATGCGGATCTCAGACAATATTCTCAGTCAAATTACGGAGGTCTATCGCAAAATACGTAATACCTTACGTTTCCTTTTGAGCAATTTAACAGGCTTTGATCCTGCGGTTGATCAAGTGAGCAAGGATCAGCTGGAAGAATTGGATCGATTTACGTTAGGGCAGCTGGATCAAATGACAGAACGGGTATTAGCAGCATATGAAAGCTACGAGTTCCATATTGTTTATCAGTCTGTTCATCATTTCTGCGCGGTTGATCTCAGTGCTTTGTATCTGGATATTGTTAAAGATCGTCTCTACGCTAGCTCCCCTAATGCTGTTGGACGAAAAGCTGCGCAAACCGTTTTATACGAGGCATTAACTGTAATTACGAAGCTGATTGCTCCGCTTCTGCCTCATACAGCGGATGAAATTTGGAAATTCATACCGGGTGTTGAGCAAGTTAGTGTGCAATTATCGCAAATGCCAAGTGTTAAAGTTAATCGATATGATGCCGCATTGGAGTATAAATGGCTTCAATTCATCGAGGTTCGTGATGATGCCTTGAAAGCATTGGAGGATGCACGCGCTAAAAAGCTAATTGGGAATGCTTTAGGTGCGGCTCTTGATTTATATGCAGACGAAGAAATGATTGTCTTGTTGTCGCAGTTTGAACAATTGGAGCAACTGTTCATTGTTTCGAAAGTTGTTGTGCATTCTGCAGTGGATATTCCTGCTGAAGCCATTCAATTTAAGAAGCTGGCTGTCCGGGTTTCTACTGCTATTGGAGATAAATGCGAACGATGCTGGAATGTAACACCTGAGGTAGGGACTAACCCAACGTATTCAACCCTTTGTAAACGATGTGCCAAGGTAGTTGCTGATCATTATGAACTGTAAGTTATAGGGATTTGGGGGGATAGCAATGCAAGAAAACGATGAGCAAAACCGACTTCTTCAGGCCATGAGCGAAAAGATCCATAAGATGGCACAACAAATGGAGCATACAACCATAGCGGACTACATTCAATTGATTAACAGCCCACGTAAGCTCATATGGACTAATTTTATCGCTGGAATGTCTCGTGGTGTCGGTATTGCCATTGGTTTTACGATCATTGCATCGACTATTGTATATGTGTTACAAATACTCATTTCGTTTAATTTGCCAATCGTCGGTCACTTTATTGCAAAAATTGTTGAGCATGTACAGTATCAGTTAAATAGTGGACGTTAAAATAATCAAATTGCTGAGAAACAAAAAGTGGAGCCGGGACGAAATTTAAAGTTGGAACGTCTTTGGTTTCTCAACAATTTGAATGGTTTACTCGCGTTCCTCTGGCTCAAGCAAAGGGTCGCCTTCTTGATTAGCCATATATTCACGGTAGGCTTTGTTGCGGACAATGGATACTTGTTTCCCGTAGATGTCAGTTGCAACAAAGCTTTCATAAGCTTCAACGAAGCCTTCGGTTTCAGCAGCTTCAATGAATAGATCGTTGTAAGAATGCATTTCACGATCTTCAGACATTGCAGGTGAATCGGAATTCCCCCAGCTTTCGACGATTTCCCATGCATCTTCGGCGTTAAAGGAATTTTGCCTGGAATATTCGTCTGGGCTTGTTGAATCATAAGGAAACGGGAGAAGCTGCTCCTCAATGGGGCGATTATGCGAGATTTCTTGTTCGGGTGAATGCTTGATACAATAACGGGTTTCAGGAATAACCTGTAATCTTTCAAAAGGAATCGGTTGGTTGCAATGAGTACAAAAACCATAATTTTTTGTGTCAATGACAGCTAAGGCTTCGTTAACTTCACGTAAGTGTGCTTCGGTATTCTCGTTAAGAGCCAGATCCTTACCTTGCTCAAACAGCTCTGTTCCATTATCGGCGGGATGATTGTCATAGTTTGATAACTCCCCAGGGGATTCATGAAGTGAAGAGGCTAAGCCAAAGTTATTACTGTTCGCAAGACGTTTGGTTAAGTTAGCTTGTTGCTCCAGCAGCAACTGCTTCAGTTCATTTTTTTGTGATTTAGATAATGATTTCATTAAAAAAACTCCTTTCATTGCGCTTGACACTGCTTATTATTCTCCAAGTCGCGTTATACTAAGAAAGGTAAACTTACCCTAAATGCTTACGAAAACTCAGCTTATGCTTACGATGCCAGTTTTGCTAAAGCAAAACTCAGCTTATGCTTACGATGCCAGTTTTGCTAAAGCAAAACTCTAAGGAGGTTCCAAATTGATTTATTATGCTTTGGCTTTGCTGCTTATTATCATCGATCAAGTGTCTAAATGGCTGATCGTGCAAAACTTTGCCTTGTATGAATCGCGTTCTGTGATTGGTAATTTTTTTCTAATCACCTCTCATCGCAATAGTGGGGCTGCTTTTAGTATCCTCGAAGGTCAACAATGGTTTTTTTATATTATTACCGTAATTGTAGTCATTGGGATGGTATGGTATATGCAAAAGGTACAAAAGGAAAATAAACGGTTATTGGCTGTGGCTATAAGTTTTTTATTGGGTGGAGCCCTAGGGAATTTTATTGATCGTGTGTTGTATGGTAAGGTCGTTGATTTTTTACAGTTCAATTTTAATTTTTCAATATTCGGACATGCTGTGAATTATACATTTGCGATATTTAATATTGCGGATTCGGCTATCACGGTTGGTGTTGTACTCATTTTTATCGATGCTCTACGAGGTTGGTTGAAGGAAAGAAGAGGGAAACGGAATGAATCCTACGGATCTTGAACAAGCGAATACCTATGAGTTTACAATAGAACCAGAGCAGGCTGGGGAGCGAATTGACAAGTACATTGCCGATTCCTTGGATGAAGACTACTCACGTACACAAGTTCAATTATGGGTCAAGGATGAACACATTAAAGTCAATGGTAAAGCGATAAAGACCAATTATAAGCTGCGTGCAAATGATCAGATCGTGTTGATTATCCCTGAGCCAGTTGAGCTTGATATAGATGCCGAAGAGATGGAGCTTGATGTTGTTTATGAGGATAGCGACGTCATTGTGATCAATAAGCCAAGAGGCATGGTCGTTCATCCAGCACCCGGACATTATTCAGGTACGTTAGTCAATGGTTTGATGTTTCACTGTAAGGATTTATCGGGCATAAATGGCGTGCTTCGTCCGGGTATCGTGCATCGGATTGATAAAGATACTTCCGGTTTATTGATGGCGGCGAAGAATGATTTGGCGCATTCGAGCTTAGCGGAGCAATTGAAGAATCATACAGTTACACGTAAATATCTGGCTGTTGTGCAAGGAGTCATTTCGCATGAGAATGGAACCATTGATGCGCCGATTGGCAGAGATCCGCATGATCGTAAGTTATATACAGTGACGGAGCGCAATAGTAAAGAAGCTGTAACTCATTTCTTAGTGCAAGAAAGATTTTCTGAAAATACATTGGTTGAATTAAAGCTTGAAACTGGGCGTACGCACCAAATTCGGGTGCATATGAAATTTATCAAGCATCCCTTAATGGGAGATCCTGCTTATGGTCGCGGGGGCAAGAATGAGTATATCGATGGACAGGCTTTACATGCCGAGGTATTAGGCTTTGTCCATCCGCGAACTGGGGATTACTTGGAATTTACAGCATCAATCCCTGAGGATATGCAACGGCTGTTAGCATCGCTGCGACTGCGCTCTTAGGTCGGTTGTTTCACTGATCAAGCTTGTAAAAATATCGTAAAAAATGGTAAAGTAATGAGATGATGGGATCAACATTTTGGATGATAAAAGGAGTATTTTATTTATGGCAAAGGTGAATCAAAACTATTTACAACTGCAAGGCAGTTACTTATTCTCTGAAATTGCAAGAAGAAGAACCAAATATACAAACGAAAACCCACAAGCGGATATTATCAGCTTAGGTATCGGCGATGTTACCCGCCCGCTTCCGGATGCGGTTATAGTAAGTCTACACGCAGCAGTTGAAGATATGAAGGAATCTAAAACCTTTAAAGGCTATGGACCGGAGCAAGGCTATGATTTTCTGTTGCAGCAAATTATTGAGCATGATTATGCTGCACACGGAATCAACATTCAAACGGATGAAGTTTTCGTCAGCGATGGATCAAAGTGTGATGTAAGCAACATTCAAGAAATTTTTAGTAATGATAGCATCATTGCGGTTACAGATCCTGTTTATCCGGTTTATGTAGATAGCAATGTAATGGCTGGTCGTTCTGGCAACTACAGCAAGCTGACGAATCGTTATGAGAATATCGTTTACTTGCCTTGTAATTCCGAGAACAAATTTATTCCTAGTTTACCTGACAAAAAGGTAGACTTGATCTACTTATGTTATCCGAACAATCCTACAGGGATGACCTTATCGAAGGAAGAACTGAAGATGTGGGTTGATTTCGCCAAAGCAAATAAATGTATTATTCTCTACGATTCTGCTTATGAAGCTTATATTCAAGAAGAGGACGTACCTCACAGCATTTATGAAATTGAAGGTGCACGTGAAGTGGCGATTGAGTTCCGCAGCTTTTCGAAAACAGCAGGCTTTACTGGTGTTCGTTGTGCATATACGGTAGTCCCTAAAGAAGTGAAAGCTTATGATGAGCAAGGAAATGAGATTACACTTAGAGATCTGTGGAATCGACGCCAAACAACGAAGTTTAATGGCGTATCTTATATCACACAAAAAGGTGCAGCAGCGATTTATTCGGAAGCGGGTAAAGAGCAAATCAGCAAAATTATTCAGTATTACATGAATAATGCGAAGATCATTCGTGATGGCGTAACGAGCTTGGGCTTTGAAATGTATGGAGGAGTTAATGCACCCTATATATGGTTGAAAACACCAGAAGGCTACAGCTCATGGGAGTTCTTCGATAAGCTTCTGCAATCAGCTAACATCGTTGGAACACCTGGCGTCGGCTTTGGCCAAAGTGGGGAAGGGTATTTCCGCTTAACAGCATTTGGCAGTTTGGAAAACACAGAAAGAGCAATCGAGCGAATTCGGAATATTAAGTTTTAATTGTTAGAGCGAAGGTCCTTGTTTTGGGGCTTTCGCTTTTTTAGTATATCAAACTTCAGCGAGAGGGCCGTAGCGTCGGAACATTTGCGTCTTGTAATGCATTGAAAATCGATAATGTGGAAGAATGACTAATGCTGCAAAAAAATCAGAAGAAAAGGGTGATCAATCCTTGGAAAACACACAAGACTATCTAGAAAAGCTGCGCAACACGCAAGAGAAAGCGGAGAAAAACAAGGAGCATCAAGGTAAAGGAAGTCCTGAAGCAAAACTGCCTAATAAGCAACACAGTAAGACTAAATAAAAATAATACGTTATGTAAATGGACAATCCAGCCTTCAGAGAAGTATTAACTTCTCTGAGGGCTTTTTTCACTGCTTATGAATCTGGTGTGTTAAAATAGGCAGTGTGAATATTTTATTATCGGAGGTAGATTATGGATCTGGATTTACGTGTAGATGCGCTTGAAAAAAAGGTTAAAGATCTCGAGCAACAATTATATCTGCTTCGCCCCCTTGAAAAAGAGCAGCCTCAAGTTCATCAAATGCAATCAACGAATACTTCATCTGAACACAGAGGTCCAATTGCACAGCAACTACATACGAATGAAAACAAACAAGCTGAGGAATTGCCGCCAATAGTACCTACAGACTGGGAGCATCTCATAGCTAGAGTCTGGCTTCCGCGAATATTTATAGTCGTTTTCCTGTTAGGGGTGTTATGGGGATTTACAGCAGCAGTGAATGCAGGGTTCATTACAGAGCCTGTCCGTTGCATCTTGGGAATCTTAGCTGCTGGATTCATGTACTGGCAAGGGGAAGTTCAAGTTCGTCGCAGTCGTTCAGCTCTTGGGCAAGTATTACTCGGGGGCGCTATGGGAGTTCTTATCCTATCCCTATTTGCCGCTCATATGTTATTTGACTTGATTCCGTCGGGTCTTGCATTTTTTCTGTTTATTGTCTCGATAGGTGTAAGTGTTTATACCGCGCTTCGCCATCGATCACAAGCTTTGATGATCATAACTTTATTTGCTGGCTATTTAGTCCCCTTTCTCGTGGATGCGGCGAATCCGAACATCTGGCTATTTGCAGGGTATGAGGCACTATTTTCGCTTGCGATGATCTTATTATCCTTACATTATTCCTTTCGCGGTGCTTATTTTGTCGCATTCGGTGTTTTGCATCTGCCTCTACTTGCGGGATTGATTAATGGGGACGTTACAGATAGTCGCAATCCGATCCTACTTGCCGTATTTCTGCAACATATTCTGCTTTATGCTTTAACGACCTTCCGTTCCAAAGAAACCCGAATCGATCATCCCATTAGCCTTTATATGAGCTTTGGGCTTATGGTTGCATGGATGTATGGGTTATACGGCAGTTCATCTGATAGGTTAATTTATGAATGGATGATCGCTTTATGGTCCGTCTTTTATAGTGTTACTGCCTTCTGGCTGTATAGTCAAAAAAAAGCATTTACCGTCCATCTACCCATTGCTACGCTCGGATGGTTTCTATGGTTGGTCTATGTGCTTCATTTCGAGCAAGCTTCTGCGGCGATCCTAGCTGAAGGCGCTATTGCTTTAGGCTTAGGAATTAAACTGAAAAGCAAGCTGCAGCAAATTACAGGTATCGCTGCTTTTATCATTGGTTTGATCGGTGTATTCCTTCATCCCATCATGGAAATTTTCTCGACAGAAACGTTCGCTTGGTTGGTGCTATTGGTGTCAATTGGCAGCCTTTATATGTTCTCAAACCATTCACTGGAAGAAAGTAAAGGCAAGACTGAATTTAAACTTTTATTGCTTTGGTCAGAGGCAATTCTTTTTCTGGTTTTTATCACCCAGGCAACCAATGTCCTGACCAGATCGTTGACCTTTGACTATCAACATTTAATCCTTTCCGCGATTTGGGTTATTTATGCGATTCTAGTTATCTTTACAGGGATGATCATAAAAAAACAGAAAGTTAGACTTTCAGGTATTTTATTCCTATTTGTTACCCTTCTGAAAATAGTCTTCGTTGACTTGCCAGATGTCTCCACAGCTATACGCGCTATTCTATTCATCGGGCTTGGAGCGATTGGGGTTGCAATTTCACGATTATTCTATAAACGCAAAGGCTAAAACCGTGTTGACTTCTTTTGTCGAAAATGCGATAATTCTCTTAATCGAATAGTGCCTTTAATGCAGTCCCGAGAGACTGGCAAGGTGAACGACTAATTAGCTTATATTTCGTAGATCGGACAAGGTTATAACCCTATGGTTGACCTTGACTCTTGGCGAAAACATGCTGTTCTAGTACAAACCTCTTGCCTACGGGCTTAGAGGTTTTTTTATGCAAAAAAAAGCTTAAAGCAAAGAAAAATCAATCTTCAGCAAAGAAGGTGTATGGATGGCGGAGCCTGGAAAGCTTATTCTGATGGACGAAATTGCAATGCGCAGAGCTTTAACCCGAATCGCCCACGAGATATTGGAAAAAAATAAAGGCGTGTCAAACTGCATGCTGATCGGTATTCGGACGCGGGGGATTTTTCTAGCTCAACGGATTGCGCAATTGATTCAAGATATCGAGCATATGCCCATTGCAGTTGGCGAAATAGACGTGACTTTGTACCGTGATGATATTGCCAGTAAAAACAATGGGAATCCAGCAGGCACCAATCAATCCTTGGATATTCGCAGTAAGAAGCTGATCCTTTTCGATGATGTGCTTTATACAGGGCGTACGGTTAGGGCTGCTATGGATGCCTTAATGGATATGGGCAGACCGGAAATGATTCAGCTTGCAGTTTTGGTTGATCGCGGGCACCGTGAATTACCGATTCGCCCTGATTATGTAGGGAAGAATGTCCCAACTTCGAAGATGGAAAAGATTGAAGTCCTGCTTGAAGAAGTGGATGCTATCGATCAAGTGCTGATTAATCAAATAGGGAGGTAATGCAGTATGACACAGGTTAAAGTCCAAACGACTAAGCACTTGCTCGGTTTAAAAGGCATGAGCGCACAAGAAATTACATCCATACTCGACCGAGCTTTTTTCTGGGAGCAATACCCAGCCAAGGTAACTCATTTTTTACAGGGGAAATTCATTGCAAATATGTTTTTTGAGAATAGCACACGCACACGGTTTTCGTTTGAATTAGCAGAGAAACGCTTGGGTGCGCAGGTGTTGAACTTCTCGGCAGCGGTATCCAGTATCCAAAAAGGCGAGTCGATTTACGATACAGTAAAGACGTTAGAAGCGATGGGGATAGATGCTGGAGTCATTCGACTGAAACCGAATGGCGTATTAGTGGATTTAGCAAGTAAAATGAAAATTCCGCTAATCAACGCTGGCGATGGTCATAATGAGCATCCGACTCAGGCTTTGTTGGATCTTTATACGATGCGTAAGCATTTTAGTGAAATACGCGGATTGCATGTGGCGATTATTGGAGATATTATGCATAGTCGTGTCGCTCGTTCCAACCTTTGGGCACTGCAAGCAATGGGAGCGAAGGTAAGCTTTTGCGCACCTGATAATATGCGTGCAGATGAGCTTAGTGAATATGCCGAATATATAACGATGGAAGAAGCGCTGCAAGCAGATGTAGTCATGATGCTGCGCGTACAATTAGAACGACATGAAGAGGGGCAGATCTCACCGTCCTTGCTTGAATATAGAGAGCAATATGGCTTAACGGTAGATAGAGCGGCAAAAATGAAATCACACGCCATCATTATGCATCCAGCACCGATCAATCGGAATGTAGAAATTGACGATGAATTAGTCGAATGCGAACGCTCCAAAATTTTCACGCAGATCGGTCATGGTGTACCTATACGGATGTCCGTTATCGAAAGAGCGTTAAACTAAATCATAACAGCGCGAATGGAGAGTGTAGAACCTTGGGAATTTGGCTATTGAATGGAACAGTGGTTCATAATGAGCAAGAAACGACAAGAACTCATCTTTATATAGAGGACGGCAAGATCGCTCAAATCGTCAAAGCGGTAGATAATGTGATCATAGAAACCAATGGACACGAAGTCATTGATGTCAAAGGCGCATTGGTGTCGGCAGGTTTGATCGACATGCATGTACATCTTCGCGAGCCAGGGTTTGAACATAAAGAAACGATTGCAACCGGGACACGCTCTGCTGCACGCGGCGGTTATACAACCATTGCTTGCATGCCGAATACAAGACCTGTCATTGACAACGTAGAAACGGTGAAATATGTGTTAGACAAAGCGGAGCATGAAGGAATCGTTCGTGTGCTTCCTTATGGCTGCATCACGAAGAACGAGCTTGGACGTGAGCTAACGGATTTCGCTGCACTGAAAACAGCAGGCGTTATTGGCTTTACGGATGATGGTGTTGGTGTACAAAGTGCGCAAATGATGAAGGATGCGATGGCGAAAGCTGCAGCCATGAACATGCCGATTATCGCCCATTGCGAAGACAATACTTTGGTGGAGGGCGCGCCTGTAAATGAGGGCACTTTTGCTGCCAAGCATGGCTTAAAGGGAATTCCAAACGAGTCGGAAGCGATACATGTGGGACGCGATATTTTGCTGGCTGAGGCTACTGGGGTACATTATCATGTGTGTCATGTGAGTACGGAGCAGTCGATTCGCTTAATTCGCTTAGGCAAACAAATTGGGGTTAAAGTGACCGCAGAGGTTTGTCCGCATCATTTATTATTGTGTGAAGAAGACATTCCAGGAATGGATGCCAATTGGAAGATGAATCCGCCTTTGCGCTCACGCAGAGATATGGAAGCTTGTATAGAAGCACTAGAGGATGGAACAATCGACATTTTAATTACAGATCACGCTCCGCATAGTGAAGAAGAGAAAGCGAAAGGGATGAACCTGGCACCGTTCGGAATCGTTGGCTTTGAAACGGCCTTCCCTTTGTTATATACCCAATTTGTTCTGACCGGCCGCTGGACGTTGGCATTCTTACTAGACCGTATGACGAATAAGCCAGCAGATGTTTTCAAGCTGAACTCTGGACGGATTGAAGTTGGAGCGGAAGCGGATTTAACGATCATCGATTTGGAGCAGGAGAAAACAGTCGATCCAACGACATTTGCTTCCAAGTCACGGAATACTCCTTTTACAGGCTGGAAGTTAAAGGGCTGGCCGAAGCTAACGATGGTTGCAGGAAATGTAGTATGGAGCGAATAAACAGTTTTGAAAAAAGGAGCGATGGTCATGCAAGCAAGATTGTTATTGCAAGATGGAACTTTGTTTACAGGTAAGGCATTTGGCAGTGAAGGCGAATCGACAGGTGAAGTCGTTTTTAATACAGGAATGACGGGTTATCAAGAAGTGATTTCAGATCCATCTTATTGTGGTCAAATTGTGACAATGACTTACCCCTTAATCGGAAATTATGGTATTACACGTGATGATTTTGAGTCCGTGCGGCCCTTCGTACATGGTTTTGTTGTGCGTGAGCATGAAGAAGCACCGAGCAACTGGCGTTCACAATATACGATTGATAACTTGCTTAAAGAATATGGCATTGTGGGCATTAGTGGGATTGACACGCGGATGCTTACGCGTATACTCCGTCATTATGGGACAATGAAAGGAATTCTCACGACCTCCCAGAAATCCATTGGCGAGCTGCAAGAACAATTGACGGCTATGACTTTTATGACCGATCAAGTGGCGCAGGTTTCTACAAAAAGTGTATTCAGCTTCCGTGGGGATAAAGAACGTATTGTTTTAGTGGACTTTGGCTCGAAAAGTGGAATCTTACATGATTTAACTAAACGTGGCTGCGACGTGGTTGTTGTGCCTCATGATGCAACTGCAGCTCAAATTCGCCGACTTCATCCAGATGGGATTATACTCTCGAATGGTCCTGGGGATCCGAAGGATGTTCCTTATGCCGTCGCGATGATTGCTGAATTACTTGGCGAAATTCCGATTTTCGGGATTTGCTTGGGGCATCAATTGTTTGCACTCGCTTGCGGGGCGGATACAGTAAAATTGAAGTTTGGTCATCGCGGTGGGAATCATCCAGTCAAGGAATTGCAAACCAATCGCTGCTATATCACTTCGCAAAACCACGGATACACCGTATTGGAAGAGTCCGTGTTAAACACAGGGCTTGAAGTCACACATATCAACAACAACGATAAAACGATTGAAGGCTTAAAGCATTCGAAGCATGCGGCTTTCTCTGTCCAATATCATCCGGAAGCTGCACCTGGACCTTTTGACTCCAGCTATTTATTCGACCAATTCATCGATATGATTCGCAAGTTTAAGCTTGATCAGCCGCAAGTGACCCAGCAAACAAAAATGATCGCTGCTGCGCAGCTTGCTAAAGGTTCTGCACGGAAAGGAGATTTACAATATGCCCAAAAATAAGGCGCTAAAAAAGATATTGGTGATCGGATCCGGTCCCATTGTCATCGGTCAAGCTGCTGAGTTTGACTATGCGGGAACGCAAGCTTGCCAAGCATTAAAGGAAGAGGGCATTGAGGTTGTCTTGATCAACAGCAATCCAGCTACAATTATGACCGATACGAATATGGCAGACAAGGTATATATCGAGCCGATTACCCTTGAATTCGTTACACAAATTATTCGTCAAGAGCGTCCAGATGGGCTTTTGCCTACCTTGGGCGGGCAAACGGGCTTGAATATGGCGGTTGAGCTAGCTAGAGCCGGCGTATTGGAAAGAGAGAACGTTAAGCTTCTAGGTACGCAGCTTACAGCGATTGAAAAAGCAGAGGATCGCGATTTATTCAAAGAGCTGATGAAGGAATTGGAGCAACCGATTCCGGATAGTATTATTGTTACAGCCATTGAGGAAGCCGTAGAATTTTCACGTCAAATTGGCTTTCCGATCATTATTCGCCCTGCTTATACCTTGGGTGGAACAGGCGGCGGAATTTGCAACACCGAAGAAGAATTGATCGAAATTGTTACGTCAGGGATTCGTTATAGCCCCATTGGTCAATGCTTAGTTGAAAAGAGCATTGCAGGGTTAAAAGAAGTGGAATACGAAGTTATGCGCGATGCAAACGACAACTGTATTGTGGTTTGTAATATGGAGAACTTTGATCCAGTTGGGGTACACACGGGAGATAGTATCGTTGTGGCTCCAAGCCAAACCTTGTCTGATCGTGAATATCAAATGCTTCGCTCCTCTTCCTTAAAAATTATCCGTGCGCTTAATATTGAAGGCGGCTGCAATGTGCAATTTGCACTTGATCCGCAAAGCTTTCAATATTACGTCATCGAAGTTAACCCTCGCGTAAGTCGTTCATCGGCGCTTGCTTCGAAAGCAACCGGATATCCGATTGCCAAAATGGCAGCGAAAATCGCCATTGGTTACACGTTAGACGAAATTGTTAACCCGGTTACGGGACAAACCTATGCTTGCTTCGAGCCAGCCTTAGATTATATCGTTTCAAAAATACCGCGTTGGCCGTTCGATAAATTTACAGCAGCCAATCGTAAGCTAGGCACGCAAATGAAAGCAACCGGAGAGGTTATGGCGATTGGCCGGACCTTCGAGGAATCGATTCATAAAGCCATTCGTTCTCTAGAAATTGGAGCCCATCGTTTATATTTGAAGGATTCGGCAGGGCTGGATAAAGATGTGCTGGATATGCGTTTGCAAAAGCCGGATGACGAGCGGATTTTCCTGATCGCTGAAGCTTATCGCAGAGGGTATACCTTAGAAGAAATTCAACAGTTAACGAATATTGACTGGTGGTTCCTGCATAAGCTGCAAGGTTTGGTTGCATTCGAAGATGAGATAAAAACGCCGGAATTAAGCCGAGACTTGTTGTATGAAGCCAAACGTAAAGGCTTTACGGATCGTGCAATTGCTGAGATTCGCAGTAATGCCAAGTCAGGTCTTAGCTATACGGATGAAAATGAAATTCGTGCCTATCGTAAAAGCCTTGGGTTAATACCCGTCTTCAAAATGGTGGATACTTGTGCAGCCGAATTCGAAGCTTCCACACCTTACTATTATTCAACATATGAAACCGAAGATGAAGTACTTGAAACAACCAAAGAAAAAGTAATCGTCTTGGGCTCAGGTCCAATACGGATTGGTCAAGGCATCGAGTTCGATTATTCAACCGTGCATGCGGTTTGGGCAATTAAAGAAGCGGGTTATGAAGCGGTTATTATCAATAACAATCCGGAAACCGTATCGACAGATTTCAATACCTCCGACCGGCTTTATTTTGAACCGTTGTTTTTTGAAGATGTGATGAATGTGATTGAGCGTGAGAAACCGATTGGCGTTATTGTCCAATTCGGTGGACAAACCGCAATTAACCTGGCCGCTCCGCTATCAAAAGCAGGCGTCAGAATTCTCGGTACGGATTTAGCAGATATTGATGCAGCTGAGGATCGTAAAAAGTTTGAAGCCTTGCTGCGCAGTCTAGATATTGCACAACCGCCAGGTGGCACAGTCACTTCAGTGGATCAAGCCGTTGGAGTAGCGTCACAATTCGGTTACCCGGTGCTAGTTCGTCCCTCCTACGTATTGGGTGGACGCGCAATGGAAATTGTGTATACCGATGAAGAACTGTTAAGCTACATGGAATATGCGGTTACCATTAATCCTGAGCATCCGGTGTTGATTGACCGTTACATGCTGGGTAAGGAAGTCGAAGTCGATGCAATCTGTGACCGTGAAACCGTGCTTATCCCAGGAATCATGGAGCATGTCGAGCGCGCAGGTGTACATTCTGGTGACTCCATAGCGGTTTATCCGCCGCAATCGCTTTCTGCAGAAATCAAACAGCAAATTTGCAAAATCACAGAAAAAATAGCCTTGGCTTTAAATGTAATTGGGCTTGTGAATATCCAATATGTTATTTTTAACGATCAAGTGTATGTGATTGAAGTCAATCCACGTTCTTCGAGAACGGTGCCTTTCTTAAGCAAGGTAACTAAAATTCCGATGGCTAATGTAGCGACTCAATTGATTTTGGGTAAAAAGCTGAAGGATTTGGGATATGAAAATGGAATTTGGCCAGAAGATGAGTATGTTTCCGTTAAAGTGCCGGTGTTCTCTTTTGCTAAGCTGCGTCGTGTAGATACCACACTCGGACCTGAAATGAAATCAACAGGTGAAGTAATGGGGCGCGATAAAGTATTTGCTAAAGCTTTGTATAAAGGCTTGATTGGTTCGGGGATGAGAATACCGCCAACAGGTTCGATTATTGTCACTGTAGCTGATAAAGACAAGGGTGAAGCCATTGAAATCTTGAAAGGCTTCGATCGTATGGGCTATAAAATTGTGGCAACAGGCGGCACAGCTGCCGCGTTTGCAGAAGCTGGCTTGCGAGTAACAACCGTGAACAAGCTTAGCGAAGGCTCACCGAATATTCTTGATTTGATTCGCAATGGGGAAGCCCATTTTGTGGTCAATACCTTGACTAAAGGCAAAGCGCCTGAGCGTGATGGCTTCCGAATTCGTCGTGAGGCTGTAGAGAATGGCATCGTATGTATGACTTCATTGGATACCGTGCGTGCGCTCCAGGTGATGTTAGAGACGATTAATTTTGCAACGAACCCAATGCCTGCTAATGCGATTATGGCACCGATGCCAGCGAATACGGTCGTACAGCGATGATGAATGACAGGCTGCAAGCCCAAGGAAGAGATAAGGTTGAGGCTGGCCAAGTCGGAAGAGTTATGGTTGCTTTGGATTATTCAAGCGCAGACGAAGCCAAAACGCTCTTGAATGAGCTAAATGGCATTCCATGTTATATGAAAGTAGGTATGCAGCTTTTCTATGCAGCAGGTCCTGGCTTTGTGTTGTACCTTAAAGAGCGAGGCTACAAGGTGTTTCTCGACTTGAAAATGCACGATATTCCCAACACGGTCAAAGGTGGGGCGGAAAGTGTAACTCGCTTAGGCGTGGATATGTTCAATGTCCATGCTGTTGGCGGCAAGCTGATGATGGAAGCAGCTTTGGAGGGCGTAGATAAGGGGCGGACGGGCTCAAATACTGTTCGACCCCTTGTAATCGCCGTTACCCAGCTTACAAGCACGAGTCAGCAAATGCTTAATCACGAAATAGGTATTGCTGGAACAGTCGAGCAAACGGTTTTGAACTATGCTGGGCTGGCTCAAAAAGCTGGTTTGGATGGCGTTGTCGCTTCACCGCACGAGGTTGTGCAAATCAAACAAAAGCTAGGAAGCAGCTTTGTTACCGTAACGCCAGGTATTCGTCCAGCTGGATCAGCGATGGGTGATCAATCGCGTGTGATGACGCCGAAGGAAGCGTTTAGTCAAGGGACAGATTATATCGTCATTGGTCGTCCGATTACGGCAGCATCGGATCCACGAAAGGCGTTAGAGACAATTCTTGAGGAGCTGATCTAATTGAGCGTAAAGGATACACTATCGAAACAAATCGCAAGCGCATTGTTGGATATTGGAGCGGTAGCGCTTCGTCCGAATGAGCCGTTTACATGGGCTTCGGGCATCAAATCACCGATTTATTGCGACAATCGGTTGACGATTTCCTATCCGCAAATTCGCGAGCTGATTGCAGACGGCTTTGTGGCGATCATTAAAGCGCAATACCCGGATGCCGAGGTTATTGCAGGTGCGGCTACAGGCGGGATCCCACATGCAGCATGGGTGGCGCAAAAGCTGAATTTACCGATGATTTATGTTCGCGATAAACCTAAAGGCCATGGGAAAGAAAACATGATCGAGGGTTCACTAAAGCCGAATCAAAAGGTAGTTGTGATCGAAGATCTGATTTCTACGGGAGGCAGCTCATTAAAGGTTGCATTGGCAGTGAATGAAGCAGGTGGACTAGCACTTTCCGTGCTTGCGATCTTCACTTACCAGTTCGAGAAAGCGGCAGAAGCATTTGCGGGTGCGAATATACCCGTCCAAACGTTAACGGACTATTCCGTTTTGCTTGAAACAGCTGTTCAATTAGGCAAAATCCAAGCTGGAGACATCGCTTTGATGCAATCCTGGCGTACCAATCCGCAGGGGTTTGGGAAATAGGGTATTCTTTACCTAAAAAGCATTTCAATCTCTAAGTCATAGGACTTTGAGAATTGAGATGCTTTTTGTTTAAGTATAAGAGAAAGACATAGCCGTTTCACCCTTGACTATTACAGCAAAGCCTTGATTTCCGGTGCGATATCTAAAGGGTCTACAGACGACTCGAAACGCTTGACCACTTGGCCATCGCGGTCGATGAGGAATTTAGTAAAATTCCATTTGATGTCGTTTCCTTCAAGCTGCTGTGGCATTCTCGTTGTGAAAAGATCGTGCAGCTTCTTACCTGAAACGGTATTCTGATCGAATCCTGCGAAAGGAGCTTGCTCCGTTAAGTATGCGAATAATGGATGCTTGTTGCCATCACGGACTTCAACTTTCTCGAAAAGTGGAAACGTAACACCATAATTAATCTGGCAAAACTCGTTTACTTCCTCATTAGATCCTGGCTCTTGTCCGCCAAATTGGTTGCTTGGAAAGCCAAGCACTTCCAATCCTTGAGTTTTAAATTGCTCGTATAGCTTTTGTAGATCCGCATACTGTGGAGTAAAGCCGCATTTACTTGCGGTATTAACAATTAACAACACCTTGCCCATATATTCTGCCAACGCTGCCTCAGTACCCTGAATGGTCTTGACTTTATAATCATATACGCTCATGTTTTCTCACCATCTTCCTCATATATAACACACACCATTGAATTTAATACAACCAATGAATAGAGTCAAATCAATGAATTCCTAAGAGGTGCTTAGTAATCGGCTAAACAACTTTGACAAATCAACGTTTATGCAGGTAAAACGGGGAGAAGTAAGAATATCTCGCACACTGTAAGTATGATGCAGCATATATTTATCCCCTTCCAGAATAAACTGGTCTACATACAAATGCACAGGATCGACGATCCAATACTCACGAACACCGAACTGCGCGTAATTGTTCTTCTTGTTAATTTTATCATTCGTGCTTGTGCTCGGAGAAAGGATTTCGATCACCAAATCCGGTGCGCCTTCAATACGATTCGGTTTGATAATCTTTGCATTCTCATTGCTGATATAGATTACATCGGGTTGATAAATATTATCTTCATTAAAGTAAATATCCATTGGAGCTACTAAAATGATACCTGTAGAATGGCAAGTGGCATCCAAGGCAACATTTAATCCGGTAACAAGAATTTGATGGTTTGTAGTAGGAGATGGCTGAAAATCATACCGAATACCCTCAATAATTTCATATCGCTCTTCAATAAATGGAGTGTCTATATAGGCATCTGTCTCATGATAAACCTCGGATTGTTCATTCACAGTGGCAGGTGAATTTATACCTTTCTTTTCCAACGGAATCCCTCCTTAACTATAATCTCAGTGTAATGTACATTTGTTTGTTTGGCAATCCTGAAGTACTAGTGATTTCAGCCTTAAGACGGAGCTTATTAACATACTTGCGACCGTTTTTGAATGTGTAAATATGTTATATGATGAAGTTAATAAGTTACATAGTACGAGGAGGCAAGATGATGACAATTTTGGAAGTATCCCATTTAAGAAAAACGTTTGGTTCAATTGTTGCCGTAGAAGACATTAGCTTTACAGTGGAAAAAGGCGAGATTTTTACAATTATCGGTCCCAATGGTGCTGGGAAAACGACAACCTTAGAGATGATCGAAGGGCTGCAAAAGCCGGATCAAGGCGCTATTCGCATTAATGGGATGAAATGGGCAGAGTATGGGGATCAAATGAAACAAATCATTGGCGTTCAACCGCAGTCAAGCGCTTTGTTTGATAATCTAAACGTCTACGAAAATCTCGATGTATTTGCCAGCTTTTATAAAAAATCGAGATCCTTAACCGAGATCTTGGAGCTGATTAATTTAACTGAGCATAGTAAAAAGCGGGTGAGTTCGTTGTCAGGTGGTCAGAAGCAACGATTAGCAGTTGGCCTGGCGCTTGTAAACGATCCTGAACTTCTATTCCTTGATGAACCAACAACGGGGCTGGATCCGCAAGCAAGACGTAACCTTTGGGATATCGTGCTTAAGCTGAAAGAGATGGGCAAAACGACGATTTTGACCACGCATTATATGGAGGAAGCGGACAAATTGAGTGATCGAGTTTGTATCGTAGATCAAGGCAAGGTGGTTGCAATCGACACTCCAAAAAGTCTTATTGACCAGCTGTCCCAAGAACGAGAAGTCCAGCTTGTCTTAAGCTCTGGAATTGAGGAAATACGTGCTTTGAAAAGTATCATAGATAACCACTCTGCCACTACAAAAGTGCGTTTGGATCAGAATAAACTGACCTTTTCCACCTTTCGTCCGGAAGAAACACTATATGAGGTGTTTAAATTTACGTCAGAGCATCATCTGGAAGTCGAGCAAATTCGCTTGCAGGATATGAGCTTAGAAGATGTCTTTATTGCCTTTACCGGCAAAGAATGGAGGGATTAAGCGATGCATCAATTCAGTAAGCTTTTCGAGGCTCATTTCAAGTCAACCTTTCGGGAGAAACAGGTATGGTTTTGGTCGATATTTTACCCTGTATTGTTGCTTGTTATTTTCTTGATGATTTTTGGTGGCTCGGATGCGAAGGAAGTAAATTTCACGGTGAAAATAGCGGTTGTAGCAGCGGAGCAGCAAAATCAAGACGCTACGCAATTACTTACAGCTTTGCAGCACATACCTGCACTAGAGTGGGAGAGTAAGGAAACGGTAAGCAGGCAGCAAGCGGAGGATTGGGTAAAGAGCAAGAATATTGACGCAGCAATTGTGCTTCCCTCAGGTGATATGTCAAAGCCAGTTGAGTTAATTATTCACAAAGAGAAACAAAATTCAGCCCTAACCCAAGTGATGAATGGTATGATAAAGGGGGCTTTAGAACAAAGTATTCAAGTAGACGCAGCACCAAAACCTCATTATTCCATTCAACCAGAATTCGTCTCTTCAGGCAGCACGAAGCTTAAGTATGTCGACTTTTTATTGACAGGCTTGATCGCGTTATCCATCTCACAAGCAGGATTGTTCGGTATGATCGTCATGGTGGAAATGCGGCGTAATGGATTACTTAAACGCTTGATGCTGAGTCCGGTTAATATGAAGCTGTTTGGTCTAAGCAATATGATGGTTCGGTTTATCCTGTCAGCTATTCAGGCAGTGCTCTTGACGCTAATTGGGATACTTTTCTATCATGCATCGATTGATGTTAACATCCTTTCTTTTCTATTGATCTTCATCGTCGGAACTATTGCTTTTTCAGCCATCGGATTTATGGTTTCTTCTTTAACTAAAACACCGGATAGTTATTTTGGCTTAGCTAATCTAATCAGCTTTGTGATGATGTTTCTCAGTGGTATCTTTTTTGACACTTCGTCGCTGCCCTCGTACATTAAACCGATTTCTAACATTTTACCACTGACTTATTTTGCAAATGGGATTCGGGATGGGATGGTTTATGGCTTGGGCATGATACACTCTGCTTTTTGGGTAAATTTGGGTGTGCTTGCGGCTTGGGGTGTTGTGACTTTTGTCATTGGCTCCCGCTTTTATAAATGGAAGGGTTAATTCATCTGGATTCCTTTCATGGAAAGGGTTATAATGTGGTTTATACTGGGTAAGGGAGCGATATAAACCGTATGGAATTAAGCGCTGAAGACAAGCTTCAGGATCTTTTGACAGCATTACGGCCTTGGCTCGACCAAGAGCAGGCTTTCTTAATAGATTTGGCGAAACAGCAATGGAGTGCACGGCTCATTCTAGCGCTTGCTTTATCGGAGACGGAGAAGTTGAATGAAGCCGAGCTATTGTTGCAGAGTATTATCGATGAACCCATTTCCGAACAGAAGGATCAAGAGTTATCTAGATTACGAGCTTTATTAGAGCTAGCCCATATTCGTATGGAGCAATTGAAATATGATGTTGCAGAGGATTTGCTCTGGCAGGCAAGGAATATGTACCCTGTTGAGCTAACCAAGGAATTGGATTTCTATAAGGAAGATATTTCGTTATTTATCGCGCAATGCCGGTTTGGTCAGGGCTTTATTCAAGATGGAATTGACCGTGCCGAAGAAATCCTTGCCAAGCTGCAAAGTAAAGATGCAGGCAGTACACGCATGGCCAAGGTTTATCAGCAGCTTGGCTGGTTTTACCTGCACAAAAGAGATGTGCCAGCAGCACTTTCGAACATTAAGAAAGCAATGAAGCTTGCACCAGAGCTGGATCAGCAGTTGGTTGCAGATGGTATTACGGCAGAAACGGAAGGCGTTTATGAGCAAGCGATTGAGCGCTATTTTGATTCCCTGCTTTTTAGCAAGTGATATAGCTTCTGGCATTGGCGGCCCAACGGGTCGTTTTTGATTCATTAACATCTGCCCAAAGCGAATGCTGCAAGAAATTTCTGCTTTTGGTTATCCTAGATAAGACAGGGGAGGGTGACGATTAGAAAGGAAGGTATTAGATGTCTTGGGTATATGGGTTGAAGCTGCATGATAACAAATTCCAAGCGGGCATGATGGCAAAGCGGATGGAAGAGGACTGGTGGATTTACGGCCATGAATGTCCACAAGCCGTAGAAGTCTTCCGCTCTAAAAAGGGTCGTTTCGGCATTCGATATATTTTTTGAAATAAACTTGACTTTGTTTGCAGCGATGGTGTATATTATTGTTTGTCGCTGTGAACAAGTGGCTCAAGATTCTGTCGCGGGGTGGAGCAGCTCGGTAGCTCGTCGGGCTCATAACCCGAAGGCCGCAGGTTCAAATCCTGCCCCCGCAACCAAATTTTATATTAAGGGCCTTTAGCTCAGTTGGTTAGAGCGGTCGGCTCATAACCGATTGGTCGGGGGTTCGAGTCCCTCAGGGCCCACCAAAGAAAAACCTGCATTGTAGCTAGGTTTTTTTGCTTTTTTGGGAAGCGTTGATCTTGCAATTCCTATTGGCAGCAATATTATTTCAACAACCACTCGTAGGGTTCTTAAACATTCCGAATGATATTTCCTTACCGCACATACTCTGTAATGAAGTCATATGTCGGGAGGAAGCTAAATGAGTGATCGCTTTGTGCTACAATCTTTAGATGAAATTCGGTTTTGGTCGAGAATAATGAAGGAGCATTCGCTCTTTCTAAGGTTAGGGTTTCGCTGTGAAGATACTCAGCTTATCAACGATGCGAATCACTTTTATAAAGTTTTTGAGGAGATTGAGCGGAGAGCACATGCTTTCCGAGAAGATGTGGACCCTGCAATTATTCGGCAATTCAACATTGAAGTTTACTCAGCTGTTTCGCACATATGGGTTTTTAAAAGAAAGGTACTAGAATTAATTCTAACCTGCAAACTGCCTGGGCAAAATAACTTTCCCTTATTGTTAGATCATACGAGTCGGGAGGCTAATTATTTCAGAAATCGTTTAATGGAGTTGAATCAAGGAAAGCTGGAGCCACTGCAGGATGCAATTATTGATGAAAATATATTCTTCTTAAGAATTATGGCGGATCATGCGAAGTTTATTGCACATCTTTTGGATCCGTCAGAGCGTAAGCTAGTGGAGCAAGCCAGTGAATTTAGTCATGATTTTGACCAATTGTTATATCAAGCTAGAGATTTGGATTCCATGCGACCCCAATCGCAAACGGCTCCTATGTTAACTCAATTTCTTGATCAGAATAGAGTTTCGGTTAAATCACTTCGTGATTTTAAGCAAACAGCCCGCGATTTAATTGAGCAATGTAAAATTAAGAGTATCATTCACCCTCTGTTAGCTGACCACGTGTTCCGTGAAGCGGAGCGTTTCTTAGAAATCATTGATATGTTTGAAGCCGCATTAATAAAAGAGCCTTGAAACAGGCTCTTAGCTGCTGTTAGGATTTCGTCTTATGCCCAGACAGAAAGAGACCTACAGCCAACCTTGGCTGTAGGTCTTAAATATATATTTCAAAAAAGGGGGGTAGTTCTAATATACACTTGTTATGTTATCGGAAGATGTAGGTAGGTTACATTTATATTACAATGGTAGCACTTTTACTTCTGAACGCTTTAGGTTACAATTGAGGTACAACAATGACAGTTACATTAAATGCATAAAGCTTATTCAATAAAGCTTCGATAAAGCTCTGACTTCGATATAATCGATCATAACTGGAAATAACAATGAGATCGAATTTGCCCATTTCAGCATCGCAAAACAATTGTTTCAATCCGGTTCTATCGAGTTCATGTGCACTTATGCCTTTATCCTCATAGATACCAACAATATTCCAGCCTTTGCTGAGGGAAAACGCCTTGCATAGCTGAAGCTGATTTAGGGTAGAATGCTCGATTGAGCCCGTTCTGGCGTAAAGGGCTGCTTTCATACTGGTTGACCTCCATGTCATTCTTCGATAGTAAAAGCATAATGGATTAGAAAATGAAATACAATATAAACCGTCATAATTTAATTAAAGAGGACACTTGAATATGCCGCCGGACACATCAAAAATTGATTGTATGAAATGCAAATATTTCAATATCACTTGGGATAAAAACTCGCCTCGAGGGTGCAGGTTTTTCAATTTTAAAAGTAAACAACTGCCTTCCATTGTAGTTCAGCAATCCTCAGGATCTTCATGCCTGAAATTTGAAGTAAAGACATAGTACAAAAAGAGACCTACAACCATTCAGGCTGTAGGTCTTAATTTATTTATAAAAAAAAGGAGGTACCTTTAGTATAGGCATATTTTTTTACCATATGATGTTAATCAGATTACAATCAGATTACTTTTTTTGCAAGAGGAAAGGGATACTGAATAAATTGTCGAATATTGAAAAACTATAGTGTACGATTATTCATGCTCCGATTAACGGAGATACTATCATGGTTGAAGACTGGGAGAGAGAATAGCTGATGTTCAAAGTGCTTAAACGTAGTAAAGGATTTATCATGGGATTCATGTGCTGTGCAATATTAACGGCAACGGTTGCTTATGCACAAGACAGTATACAGATCGAAGTGTATTTTAACGATCTGAAATATATGATAGATGGCGTACAGAAGAAGCCTGTTGTCAATCAAGGTTTTATCCATAGCGGTACTACTTATGTGCCTTTACGATTTATTAGCGAAGCTTTGGATAAAGAAGTGAGCTGGGATGGAGAGACCAATACGATCTGGGTCGGTAAGAAGCTGGGTAGGTCTATAACATTAAGTGCAATAGATTATGCAAGGGTAGACGGTGCGGCACATAACGATTATTTGACCTTTGATAAATGGAATGGCAAGGATGATGCCAAGCATCGTTTTGGCAGTGAGCTTACGATCGCTGGCAGCACCTATAGTCGCGGGTTAGGCATCTATCTTGGAGAATTCTCGGATGGGTGGGGCTCTGTTGATTACAACCTGAAGGGGAATTATAAGCAAATTTATGGCTATCTCGGTGTAGACGACTATTATCGGAATAGTGATGCCGTTGGTACTATACGAATATATGGGGATGGTAAGGAAATATATACATCACCTAAGCTTAAAGGCGGAGATGAGCCGCTGCGTATCGATGTAAATCTTACAGGAGTACTGAAACTGAGGATTAAGTTTGAGAGTGATAAAAAGGATGATTTAGATCTTTTATTTACCGAGGTACATCTAGTACAGTAATAGAGAACCCTTCCTTCAGATAAATGCCACGACCTCCCTTGGTACATCTGCATTCGTACTCCTTGCGAGGGTAAACGCAAGCGAGGCGATGTTACCTTTCCAACAGTGAACGGAGTTGAATATAAGGTTGTGGATCCCGAGCGCCTGCCGTTGAGCGTGAAAATCAGCGGTTTTTTGGCATTTAACTAATGATTTCTCGGATATGGGGATGCCGTTCCTTGTTCAGAACCGTATGGTTTTTGAATCATTTTATATTCATCCGCCGTTAATTTGTCTTCTTTATGAAGGAGATCAATGGGGATTTTTACCTTTCCTACATCGTGAAGGATTGCAGCAAGTGAAAGTGTTGCTAAGTCTTCTCTAGTAATCTTCAACCATTTGCCAATAAGCGTAGCTAACACACCAACACCAATATTGTGCTGATGCATATAATCATCTTTAGCTCTAACTGCTTCGAATAAGTTGAAAATGTTAGGATCATTAGAAATTTTTTCAACGGTGGGGAGAATTACTTTTTTAAATTCCGCTACGGGAATCTCTTTATTAAGCTCAATTGGACGGAATAACCGAATCGATTGATCGACTACATGCCTAGTCATCAAGTTAATAGGGCTCATTGGATTGGATGCCGAAGTTGCAAAGTCAATTCCATTATCCAGAACAATGTCATATGGATTAATTCGATGCCGAATGGCTATTCATGAAATATATGATAATTGTGAGCAGATTGGCTTAAAGAAACAATAAAGTGGACTTTTTAGCAAATTTATTTTTGTAGTAGGGTGATCTGTAATTAGAATCTACTAAAGCTGTTTCATAGAATATAGCAATGGAGGTGATCTGAATTGGAACAGCGATTCCGTGAAATTGATAGTAGATTGGATAAAGTAGAAGATCGACAAGAAAAGCTGGAAAGGGATTTGAAGGGACATGAGTTAGAATTTGCTGAAATGAAAGTCTATGTCAAAGAGATCTACAAGAGGATGGATTCCATTTCACTCACCCTAGAAGCTATGAAAACTTATTCAGGAAGTAAGTGGGATGTGTTTTTAGAAAAGATTTTATGGGTGGGGTTAGGGGTTGTGGGTACCTATATTGCTACAAAACTGAACCTGAAGTGATGGAGAGTGGAGGGGGAAATAAGTGAATACAATCGATTTTATTACGTTGATGGCACCCATAGCAAGGGTTGATCAACATCATACAAGTGTGCTTGCTAGCATAACGATTGCCCAAGCCATTCTAGAAAGTGCATCCGGTGGCAGCGCGCCGGGTAATAATTTATTCGGGATTAAAGGTAAAGGGCAACAATTGGATACGAAAGAATATGTAAATGGGGAATGGGTGACAATCAAGGATAGTTTTCGTGTTTATGACTCTTGGAGTGATAGTGTGCGTGATCATAGTGATTTTTTGCTTGATAATATTCGGTATACACGTTCGGGTTTTTTTGAGCGATGTAGGATATTGGATTATAAAGGAGCCGCTCAAGCTTTACAGAATGCTGGTTATGCTACAGATCCGCAATATGCAACGAAATTAATTGGACTGATTGAAGCCTATAAGCTTTGGCAATATGATATGGAGGCGGAGGCGACTATGGAAGATATGCTGAAACGTATCGAAACACTTGAGGATAAGGTTACTCAGCTATTGAATAAGGTTCGTGTGTTGGATGTAACATCTCCACCGAAATGGTTTGTAGACGAGTTCGGGGTGGATGCATTAGCTGGGATTGCACATGAACCTATCGGTGATGTTGATTTCTGGCGAAATACTGCGATAACATTAAGGTTGAAAAATAAAGGTTGATATCTGATCCATTTTATATTATTATAAATCTTGTTGTTGCGCGCGTATGGCGGAATTGGCAGACGCACCAGACTTAGGATTTAGTGCACCTATAGTTTAATGAGGTGAGTGGGCCTTAGCCCTTGATATATAAGGGTTTCTGTGATACGATTACCGCACTAATCTTTAATCAATAGCACTAAACCTTGCCTTATCGAGCCTAACTTTCTTTACCCCACTAAACCTAAGATTAGCGTGGTAAAAAGTTTAACGCGGCTCATGTGTCGACATTAGCTCGATTTTCAAAATCAGTCAAGTCGAAAAAATGAAAAAGCAACACATCCTATAAATGGAAATGTTGCAAAATAATGCGCGCGTATGGCGGAATTGGCAGACGCACCAGACTTAGGATCTGGCGAGCGATCGTGGGGGTTCAAGTCCCTCTACGCGCATTAAACTAAAAATTACTCTCAAAATCATTTATGGTTTTGAGGGTTTTCTCTTTTTAACGATTGAAATATTAATGATTATAAAGTGCCTTGAGTTTATGTAGAATATGCTTAAGCGAGGCCGTACATAGGAAGTAAGCACGATTCAGGTCCATGTAATAGTGATATTGAGGAGGTCCTCTCAGCCGCATCTTATCCTCAAATAAAACTCTTCTGATGGAAGAGTTTTTCTTTTTTTTGAGATTATATTGTTGTCGCACTGGCATACGAAGAAAAGACTTTGTTTAAAAAGCATCGGCTGAGATATTTCCAAAAAGGGAAGCTACAAACCTTCTTTTCGAGATATCTATTTAAATTCTTTAATCGAAGATGGTGATATCCGGGATCCGGATTTTGAAATCACTTGGTGATTTACGACGTGGATGTCGAGCAGGGTATGTATGTCCCAAAATGAAAAAAGATCTGCATTGAGAATGAAGATCGATCCCCATAAATAGACAAATATCCCTCAGACAATGATGTTTATGGTACAATTAGGAAGGTGGTTTATAGTAGTGTCGTAATATCATTTCGGATCAGGGGGCCACATAATAATGATTAAATCTCTAAAGATGGAAACAGTAAATGACTGGCTGAATGATACTCTAAACGAATCAGATGATAAATCATACAGGCACCTTTTACTGAAAGAGGATTCGACCGCAAGGATACAGGCGATCGTGACCCTAATGCAATTGGTGCGTGAAGCTCACGAAGATGCAAGGCTTCGTTTGCGGAAAGCTTTTGAGATTTCTTTAGATCCAATTGAGAGTGAAACGGAAGAAATTTATGACCCAACACAAGGGTATCCAGAAGTATTTGATATGACCACACTGAAAGGATATTTCGGTGAAATTTTTGCTGGTATAATTGCAGAAATTTTTTCTCCATTTGACGAACAGGCTTGGAAAGTACCAGCGTTTTCCTTTAGGTATCACGAAATTGCTTTTGATCAGTTAGAAATGTTAATGCTCACTGGAGATATGATCAGTGCTATTCCGGGAAGAACTGGTGATGATTGCCTGGCATTCGTAATGGAAAATGAAAAAATAATAAAAGTTCTTTTTTGTGAGGCAAAATGCACAGCTAATCATTCTTCTGGATTGATCGTTGATGCCCATGAAAAGATAAGTAGTAGGAATTCCATCCCAGTAGAAATAAGACGACTAATTGAGATATTGCGTGATTACGATGACGCTGACGCATTAAAATGGATAGACGCGCTACGGAAATTACGAGTAAATAGAGGGAAAAAAGATTACGAGAGATATGATCTTGTTAGTTATATATGCGGTTCTTCCCCAAAAAAACCTAAAGGCAGAACAACTTGGATGCCGTTGGATGCACCACATAGCAAATATACGGCTAAAAGAAATCTGGAAGCTGTTGAGATACACTTAACTGATGTTGAGGATTTGATAAAAATGGTTTATGGAAAGGAAGCATAACTATGGAGGGTAACAGCCAACCAGAGATAGATCACTATAGTGATCTAAAAGAGCAGCTTTCATCCCTTCCTCCATCTATTGCAAAGCTTTATAGTCAATTTACAAGGCTAAGGATGAATCAGCCTGGTTTAAAAGGATGGTATGGTGCCCAAGAATTCTTAGAGCGCTTAGATGATGCAGTTCACTTAATTGATGCGGGGTTATACGAACGGCATTTCGGTGGAAAGCAATGGAGAGATTTACTAAAGCGTGCAGGCGAAGTATTAGAATGGTTATCTTATCCTGCTATTAATCAAGATAACTTACCACTTCGTTTATTATCAGCTGCAACTTATCAATTGGCTGGATATCCAGCACTCTCGATGGGCTTATTGAACATAAACTTGATCGAAACCAATGAATCGCGGATACTTGGTTCGTTTCTAAAAGCTAATTTCCCAGAATTACTTTCATATATATTAGATTATTGGAAAATAAGGTTCCAAACCAGAGAGACCACTCAACCAATCTCTTATAACCAAAGGATAATTGATGAAACGATTAGAGCATTAGGAATTATTGCTGCATATATGCGATGGGGTGAAGATACCCGTTTAGAAAAAGCAAATAATAAATTCATTGCTCTGTCAAGGGTAATGGTTGACGGCACGGATTCTTATTCATGGTTGGTTGCGAAATTATGTGCTGAAGTAATCATGGAGTTTAACGATAATTCCTTACGAAACCATGTTGAAAGTCTATCGTTAAACTCGACTGTAATTGGAATAGAAGCTTTTCAAAGATATCTTCGTAACAATTTTATTGGTGGGAAATCTATAGCCTGGCATTCACAAATTAAAGGTATTAATCGATTAAAGACTGATGAATCGTTTGCGCTTTGTACTCCAACAGGCTCAGGTAAGACCACCATTGCGGAACTAGCAATAATTCAAAGTTTATTCAGTTTTAAAAATAATTTACTCACTGTACTAACTGAAGTATATCCTATAGCTATGTACCTAGTACCGTCGAGGGCTTTGGCTACTGAGGTTGAGTCTAAATTGTCTCGTGTGCTAAATAATCTAGGTAGTCGTCCCATTCAAGTAACAGGTTTGTATGGTGGTACAGATTGGGGGCCGACCGACGCATGGATAACCTCTGATGATCCTACTGTTATAATATGTACATACGAAAAAGGCGAAGCTCTCTTAAGATTTCTTGGCCCACTATTTATAAACAGGCTGGCACTTGTGGTAATTGACGAAGCGCACGCAGTACAGTTTAATGGAAATTACGAAACCTTGGTAACTGCTGACAACAGAGGGTTAAGATTAGAGACGCTAGCCAATCGATTAGTCAGCAATTTAGAAAACAGGAAAGTAATCGCTTTATCTGCAGTTGCTGAGCAGGGTAATCAGCCACTGTCAGATTGGATATCTGGTTCTTTGAATTCCGAACCTGAGATTACTCCTTATAAAAGTACTCGACAATTAATTGGTCGCTTAGAGTGGTTTAGAACAGGAAAATACGAGATTCGATATGATTTATTGAATGGAAATGGTCTAAGCTTCACAGAAGAAAATGAAACTGATAACGTGCCTTTTATTCAGAATCCATTTGACAATTTCCCATTAGAGTATAATGAGTTACCGAATAAATTTATTTCAAAAGGTGCAGACAAACGTCAGCGTCCATTATTATTCTGGGCAGCTTTACAAATGATTAGGCCCGACGATTCAGGTAAACAGCATTCGGTACTAATTTCAATTACTCAAAACATTAGTGGTTATGCTGAAGATTTTGTTTATTTCTTCGAGAAAATTTTAAAAAATAGAACTGAAGAAATGATTTTCACTATTCCCAGCGAGCCCGCTAGAAAGAATTTATGGGAAAAATGTTTACGATCTTGCGAGGATTACTTTGGAAAGGACCCAAACGAATACAAGTTATTAAACAGAGGTATTGTCGTTCATCATGGAAATATGCCTGGCTTGATGGCTAGATTGTTAATCGAGGTAATTGAAAAACGTATAGTCTTTCTTTCATTGGCGACATCGACACTCTCTGAAGGAGTTAACCTGCCTTTTGAAACAGTAGTTATACCAACAATAATGAGAATGGGTGAGACCCTAAGTATTTCGGAGTTCAAAAACTTGATCGGACGGGCAGGACGTCCTGGATGGGGGACGGAGGGACGCAGTCTTATAATGTTGGAGAGTGCCTCATCTGATTGGGGCGCAATAAACGCGCGTGATGAATATTTTAATGTAATTCAGCAATTATCACAATCAGGCATAGAAGAGACGGGAGTGAATAAAAGCAAAAGTCCGATGGCTGAGTTACTTAAATATTTGGTTGAGCAATGGATGAGCCTTTCTGGCACAAAATCCATCGAACAGTTTTGGGATTGGTTAGAAACTACAGTTCCATCTAATATGATTGATAACTTGAATGTAATAGATGCTGAAAATTCTTTGGATACTTTAGACGGAATTCTACTCTCAACAATTGTAGAATATGAGCAACAGAGAAGTGGAATATTGACCCGCGATGCCCTTGAGGGTCATCTCCAAGAGTTGTGGCACAAAATGTATGCTTATTATGTAAACACTAAAACTGATTGGATGGAGGAAGCTTTTTATCGTCGAGGTGGAGCAATAGTTGAAAATGTCTATCAAGACTCTTCATATCGAAGAAAACTTTACCGTACAAGTTTGTCACCCAGATATGGTAAACAGTTGATTAATCAACATGATGATATAATTGAACAATTAAAAATAGGCGATAAGTATGCAATTTGGTCAGTTGATGAAAAACTAAATTTTATTTTTAATTCAGTTGAAATGATAACAAGCCTTGAAAAATTCAAGATACCCAACGGGATAGGGACCAAAACGTCATTTAAGGATTGGAAACAGGTTCTACATTGGTGGCTTCATCCAAGCAGTGCTAAAGATCATCCTAAAAGCAATGCGATTTCTAAATGGATAAAGTTTACCAAACAGAAGTTTGAATACCTATTTAATTGGGGACTCGGAAGCGTTATTTCCTTAACAATGGACTCTGAGAATGAGGGGGAATTGAGTACAACGACAATTCAAGATTGGCCAAACTTAGGATTACCTTGGATAGTGTTCTGGTTGAAGGAACTCATAGTGTGGGGCACTCTCGATCCCGTTGCAGCGTATTTACTAGCACATGGTATCGACAGCACACGCATCGAAGCTGAGGAGAGAGCCAAAACTTATTATGAGAATATTGATGATTCGGATGAAGAAATATTAAATGCTTCTACTATCAGATCTTGGGCCGAGAGTCTTTATCCTAGTTCAAATAAACGTAATCTTGATTTACCTAAAGAAATGAAAGTAGAAGTTAACAACAGGATATTGCAAAGTTCCTGCAAACAGTGGAGAGTTCTACCTGTAAACATTGGTGATACATTAGTATGGATTGACGCTGCAGGGTATGAATTAGCAACAGGTCCTATTCCAATTAATTGGAAGTATCAATTTGATCAAAACGTTGATTTTATCTTAAATAGTGAAAAATCAATCATAGTAAGTTCAGATTATCTGTAATGTTATTTTAAGAGGCCCGCCCCAATGTTATATGACCAAAATAAAAATGGTGAAATAAATGTAACATGAAAATGATCCCTATGCTATGGGTGGAAATAATGGAACTTTTCCTTATCAATTTGTTTAGGAGAAAATTCGGTTTGTGACAGATATTGCTGGAAAGAGAGGCTTCGGTTCGAAGGAGCATCCATGAAATAGAATTTCATTTCTTCTGTGTTGCTCAATACTAAATCAAATTTAGGCTAGTGCAACAAATAAAAATTGTGAGTTTAAGATAATTGGTTTGAAGCAATCTTTGAATTAAGCAACAGTAGTTATAGCCGTGAAAATTAATAGGACTTATGATGCGTTCAAGAGAGGTAATTTGATGAATAATTCTATAATCTTAGAAGCTGCTGAACGGTTGAAATTAGGACTGCTCGCAAAGGCTACAGATGGTGAATATCTTGACGAAAACTATAAGGAAGATTTGAAAATATTATTATCTGATAATCGCGTTTCTATGATGTTGCCTTCTTTTGTGCGAGTGAGTCGTTCTACTGCTGATTTTAGAAGAGCTATGCAGGCTAAATTTCAACATTATACGGAACGCAGACAGTTCATCAATCAAGAATTAGAATCAATCTTTCAGTATTTAGAAAGTGTTGCCAATAGCACAGAAAAATTTGTATCGAATATTGATGCTTATCAATTAGGCGAACAACTTGGTAATGGAGGATTCGGAATAGTATATAAATACCGTCACAAATTATTAGATATTGATTTTGCAATCAAAATCTTTGAACCTATATTTGTTTCTAACGATGAAAATATGGAAGGAGAAAAACGATTTTTTAGAGAAGCAAAGATGCTGTTTCAATTAAATAGTGATTATATTATCCGAGTATACGATATAGGTCGCATAGATGGAAAGCCATTTATTCGGATGGAGTTTGTGGATGGTTATACATTGCAAGATTTCATAGCACAAAATGGTCCAGTTTCTTTTAAACGATCTATAAGACCTGTTACTGCATTGTTAAACGGCCTAAATTATGCTCACAAAATGGGCGTTATCCATCGGGATTTAAAGCCTAGCAATTTTATGGTTACAAAGGATGGGAAATTTAAAATTATTGATTTTGGCATCAGCGCTTTCCTAGAAAATGAAAATCACACAAAACTAACTAAAACCGGTGAGAATGTAGCCGGAGGGCCGTATACAGACCCTGCACTTATGAACAATCCAAAATTACGTGATATGCGAAGCGATCTGTATTCAGTCGGAGCAATTTGGTATTATCTTTTGGTGGGACGATCTCCTTCGGGAGGCGATGCTCGAAGGATTTTATTAGCATCAGGTAATGCCACAGAACTCCAAAGTGAGATAATCTTTAAATGTTTGACAAGTGATCCTAAAGACCGTTATCAATCCGGTGAGGAGATTCTAGCCATGTTGCACCCGCCAGAGTTGGCGAAAAATTTGCAAAATACTGTTACACTTCCTAACAGGATTACCGAAATAACAAGAGAAGCAATATTTGATTACTTATCAGACCGTTATTACGAAGAATGTAATGTATATATTTATTCACAGTCAGGTGGATTTAGAGAACCAGAACGTGTTTTCTATTATTATGGTAGAAGAAATTGTATTGCATTTCTAAATCGATTATATGACTTAAAAAGTATGTTATCTGGAGATTCTCGTTTAAAAACATTCGAAGAAGAGATCCAACGTCATACTGCGGCAAACGAGGATTATGAGTATAATTGGGTTTTTCACGATGATAGATTGGGTTTAGAAGCGGGTAACGATGAAGTTTTGCTTAAGTTTTTATGCGAAATGTTTCATCCATTAGTTCGTTCAGAGAAAAGTGATTGGCAAAGTGTTAAAGAGAATATCAATGAGCTATTAAAAATGGACGGATATGAGATATATGAAAGTGAAAAAATATCTGGTCGAGCTGTTTATTCTTATCGATATTACGTTTAAAGAGATACCCATGATTGGCGTCGGACGAATAACAAAGACTTGAGGATACTTATGACACCTACATGAAAATATCAGCGCACAGGTGCCTCCTTCTGAATTTCGTGACTGCTCCAAGCTCTAATGAAGGCTAGTAACTAAGCTGTTTTACGAGAACTCGATGAAATTTGAAATGATATTAGTTATGAAAGCGCCTCGTAAAGAAGACTGAGGCGTTAATTTTCAATCGCGCTCAGTCTTTTCTGTTTATTGTTTTTGTGGGAGCATCATATGCTCCACAGGACTGTACCTATGATGTTGCTCTCTGACCTCGTTACTAAAGAGCCGGACGTAAGTGTGAACCATTTCCAATGAAGCATGTCCGAGAATTTGTTGGAGGGAAAAAGGATCTCCACCATTTCGAATATACATTTTGGCCATGGTGTGGCGATAGGTATGCGGCGAAACGCGAACGCCAGTGATTCGAGCCATTTTTCCGTATTCAGTAATTCGGTCTTGAATACTACGGATGTGCAGCGGCGCATTTTCAAGCGATATGAATAAGGCATCTGTTTTGGCATTTCCACGTTCGGTTATATACAATTGTAGCACACTGGCGCATGTTTTTTGAAAGGGTACGTTCCTCGCTTTATTCCCTTTTCCCAAACGAATTCGCAATTCCCTTTCCTTGAAATTAATATCCTTTAGTGTCAACGCAAGCAGTTCCCCAATACGAATGCCCGTTTCCAGAAGAACAATCATAATCGTATAATCTCGCAAGCCGGTAAATGTTTTTTGATTCGGCATACGAAGTAATTGAAGGACTTGATCGAGCGTAAACGTATGAACTGCATCTTTTGGCACCTTGACTAAAGCCAGTTTTTCCGCGACGTTGTGTGCTACATAATCGTGTTTGAAAAGGAAGGAGAAGAAGGCTTTACAGCTTTTCAAACGCCCATTAATGGTGTGAGGGGCCAGAGCTTTATTGATCATTGCACCGACAAAAAAAGATTGCAAGTCTTGAAAGGAAACGGAGAGCGGATCTAAGATTTGATTTTGCTCCATAAAGCTTTTATTCATCTGTTGCAGGCTGTATTCATAATGCTCGATGGTCCGGCGGGATAAGTTCCGATGTTTGCAGCGGAGCAGAAAAGCGTAGAGCAAATCGTCAAACGTAGGCCGGGTTTTAATGAATGGCTGAATCGCTGCCGAATCAATCTGGTTTTTACGTCGTGCATTTATCATTTCTATTGTTGAAGTTCCTTTCGATTTGAGTTTTCTTCAGCGTAAGCGAGAAGCGATTCGATGGGGCTCCATTTTTCATGTTGGACCTGAAGGTCTCCTGCTAATAGGCACACGTATTTCCGGGTCATTTCCAGTGTTGTGTGGCCAAGTATATGCTGAAGGGCATAGACGCTGCCACCGTTCATTAAGAACATCCTCGCCATGCTGTGGCGAAAGGTATGAGCAGAACCATAAGTGATTGTCTGAAGTGCGCCACGACAACGCTTGCTTATCATTTTGAGAATAGCTCCGCGCTTGAATGGCCTGATATTGCGGGTAATCCACAAATCGCGGAAGGGCAAGTCGCCGCGCAGCTTGATATAACTCTGTAAGTATTTCAGGCAAGTGGATCCGACAGGGACGTAACGAGATTTGCCACTTTTGCTGCGGGAAATTCGAATAAATTGTTCTAACAGTAGAATATCGTCCAACTGTAGATTGCTGAGCTCCGCGAGGCGGATGCCGGTATCCAGAAAAACAAGCATGATAACATAGTCCCGATAACCAACAAAGGTTTGCCGATCAGGATGATTCAGAATGGTTTGAATTTCTTCGCGTGTAAAGCAGTGAAGCTTGCGCTGACTGGAGGCTTTTGCAACCAACGAGATAGGTGTCCATTTTTGGTCAGGATATAGGAAACGGAAAAATCGGCGGCAAGAGCGGATTCTGCCGGCTATTGTTTCCTGAGCCATATGCTTATCTCTCATTTCCAGCACCAGCTGTTGTACGAACGTAATGAAAGAAGCAGCAATAAACGGTTCATTTTTAGCCAACAAAAATCGTTGAAGGCCAAGAAGATGATAGTCATAAAATGCAAGCGTTCGGTAAGATAGATTGCGGTATCGACCTTCTTGGAGAAAACGATACACCGCTTGCTGGTAGATGGGGAGGTCAAACGAGGAGGATTGGATTTCAATGAGGGGTGGCTGTTCGATTTTGGACATGATGAAAAAACTCCTTCTTTGATTAATGGTGTGACTTCGCGAACCGCGTTCCCGCAACTGTTGATCCGCGCTTTAGAGCCGCGTCAGACACGAGAAAATCAGGCAGTGAGACCCAAGGTTTAGCGCGGGTTGCTTTATCCAATTCACCATACGTACCAAGGGGTTCAGAGCATCCAAGTTTAGTGTTGCTCTGTGGCAGCCACGTCAGACTTAGGATCTGGCGGGCAACCGTGGGGGTTCAAGTCCCTCTACGCGCATAAACTTAAGTAATTAAAATCTTTGAACAACTACGTTCAGAGGTTTTTTTGTTTTTAATAAACTGAAATCAAATAAGCGGTTTTAACTGAATAATTGATAATAAAGTTCCCATGGAAAAGCATGGAATTAAGTTGTAAAATAAAGTTAGGAATTGTAGTTTGGAGGCGGAAATTAATGAAGTACTATTTCAAAAACTTTATCAAAAAAATGTTCGCTAACAAAAATGACGCATATTTATTTATCTTGTGGTGTGTGTATAAAAATATTTCTCAACCACAAAAACTAAGTGATCTAATTAAAATTGAATTAACTGATTTGGTATATGACGAATTCAAATTTACTAAAAAAAGAGAAATTGCTGCTAGGATTGTTCAGAAACTAAAAAATATTGAAGTTTCTTCGACGCGTTCGAATTTTTCAAAAATGACCTCTATTCAAATTAAAAATTTTAAAGCGTTTGGAGCAATTAACGAAGAAGATCAGGGTATTTATATTGAGTTAGACCAAAAGAAAAATATTTTTTTTGCTCCTAATGGAGGGGGAAAGACATCACTTTGTGAAGCATTGGAATATAAATTAACTAAAACGATTAAAGAAGCGGTTAGAAGAGGTATACCTTTAAAAGAGTACATTAGGCGTAATGAAGAAAAAGAAGAAATTCAAATAAAGTTTTTCGATAATACAATAAATCTAGAAAAACTTAGTGATTTTCAAATAGAGTATTACCATAAATGTTTTATTGAAAAGAACAGATTGCAAGAATTCGCTCTTTTAGGGTCAAAGGATACTGGTACAAAAGAAAGGGATGTTATAGCTGTAATTTTGGGTCTGCAAGATTTAGATGATCTTATTTCCTCCTTTGTTCAACCGGCAAGCTTTAAATTAGACCAACAAATCAAGCCGGTTTAGACTTTCAAAGACTGGAAAAAGAAAATGATGTTTATATTGCAAGTAAGAAAGTTCTAGAAGATCAAATAACTCAAAATAAAAAAAACCTGTTGGAATTACTATCTAGCTACTCATTCGATGAGTTGACTATAGATACAATTGAAAAAGAAATACATAGTGTAGACAAAAAAATTATTGAATTAGGAAAAGAGATTACCGAATTTCAAAACAAAAAGACAGTGGTGATAACACCAGAAAATATGGGGAAAGCTGAAATTATTATAGAGAAACGACTTCATAAACTAGAGGAGTTAACAAATGAATTTAGTGAAAAAGCCACAAAAGTAAATTTTGAAAGATTTTACAAATCGTTAATTGCTCTTAAAGAAATAAATCTTCAAATTGATTCATGTCCAGCGTGTGGAACAAATATATCTCAAGTAAAAATTCATCCTTATGCAAAGGCACAAGAAGAATTAGATTTACTGAAAGAAATAAGTGTATTGCAGTCAAGTCATAAACGAATAGATAAACAATTAAAGACACATTGTATTAAACTTTGTATCAACTTTATAAAAATTTATCAGGAAAATTTCAAAAAGGTATATTCAAGTGAATATAATTATGAACTACAGTTGGAACAACTTCGTCAAATATTAAAAAGTAAGGAATCAGCTAAGGAGATTACATTTATTACAGCAAGTATTGAAGAATTGAGAAAAAACCGTGGTAATATAATTGAATATTTAGAGCTTATTAAATCATATGAACTAAAAAATGCTACTGTTGATTCAACTCATATAATAAATGGTGAAATTGAACGTTTGAAGAAAATCTTGGATGCCTTAAAAATAGCTAAATCCAGTATTACTAATAATGAAATTTCGTTAAAAAAGTTAATTGATGTAAATTCTGATTTCACTCAAAAGGCTGAAAAATTAAAGTCCATTATGTCTAAAGAAAGTGACTACAATAGTTTTATCAATGATGTTGAGAATGGATATAAACAGTTCATGAAAGACTTGAATAATTACAAATTAGAGGTAGAATCAAAACAAATACACAATATTGAACAAAGCGTAACAAGGTACTACCAAGAAATAAATAAAAATGATGATGACTCAGAATATATAACAGATGTTAATTTTGTGCTTTCCGGCTCTCTTTATAAAATTCTAGTCTCGTTTAAAGACAGCACTTCACGAAACTCTTATGCTTGTTTAAGTGAGGGACATCTTAGATCCCTTGGACTGTCAATATTATTGGCAGTCGCTGAAAAAAATAATGTACCCTTTATTATTTTTGATGATGTTGTGAATGCGATCGACAGTGATCATAGAGCGAATATCATTGATATGTTATTTAACAACGAATTTTTAAAAAGAACTCAGCAAATGATAACAACTCACGACAGATTATTCTGGGAGCGATTTTGTAACACGTACTCAGCGAAAGTAAATAAAAATGAAGTGGATAAGATGAGCTATGTAATGAATTATACTAATAAAGGAACGGTATTAATTCAATATAATGTTGGGTTTGAAGAAAAGATTATTAATGCATTTGAACGTTATGATATCAGACAAGCTTTGGTTTATTGTCGCATTTGGTTTGAGTCATTAGTTACGGAATATTGCGTGGAAAATGGCGAAGCTTTAACAGGTAAATTCCATAGGGACCGAAATAACTTATTAAAGCCAACCTTAGAAAGTATTTATAGTGTATTTTCAACAAGGTTTCCGGGAAATGAAAATTTGACCTTGATTAAGGCAGATCTGATAAATTGGGCTGTTCAAAATCAGGAGCATCACAGTTTCAATGAAAATGGTTATAACTTCGTTCATTCTAAAAGTAGTAATGAAGTTAGAAAAATTTTTGATGCTATTCAGCAGTTATCAATAGAGTTATTCCCCAAAAAAGAAAAAGCCAGGTTAACTAAAAGAAGAGAACAACTGATTGTACTTTATGACAGATATATTAGCCGTTTTGATAGTGAACAGTTCAGAAGTAAAGCCCCAATAGAAATTCAAGAGAACCTCAGACGAACGATGGAGAAGAATCGCGAAGAATTAGTGGCAGTTGAAAGAATTTTAAGCCTCATTTCTGATCCCGCCTAGGATGGATTCCACTGTGTTTATTATGTTTATGTATTTTCGTAATGGTTTCGTCAAATGTATAATCGTGGAAGAAGCCTAAATAACACCATGATCTGGTGTAAGAGAAGAAATTTTTATGATAGATATAGATGTTGTGTTATAACACTAGAACTTTACAAAGAAGGTGATGTGAATTGAAAATATCCATTCCTCAAGTGTATGTCGATCCTGATTTTCAAAAATATATTGAAGTTCTTGAGGACTTTCAGGATGTAGGAAATAAAATTCTCAAAGAAATAACTATAGAATCACAAAAAATGAAAAAAGCTACCCCTTCTTTTTTTATTAGTATAGTAATAATGCAAAGAGCTTTGGAATGCATGAGTTCTACTAAATTATTAGTAGTGTTAGGACATAGGAGAGATGCTGCAATTTTATTGCTGAATCTAATAGAGTTGAGGTTAGACCTTATGTATATAGCTCTGGATGATAAACATGCTGATGAATGGCTGAACCACGATAAAGAACATATTAAACCGTGGAAAGTGGGGCATCTGTTTAAGGCTTTATATTCAGAACTAGGTGAACTTAAAGCGGAACAAAATAACTATAAAAAGTTTTCTATGGCTAAACATGGAAATCCACTAGGTGGATTAATGAGTTTTCCAATTGAAGTAACAAATAGGGCTTTATTAATCCATAAAGAAAAGGAACCACCATATTCATCGATTATATATTTCTTTGCTTGTGGAGTAGAACTCTATAGAATATGCAACGCTACACTAGACATCGCAAGACAATTAGATTATGAGATTGAGGGAATTCGACAAGCATTGGAGGACTTAAATATAACATTAAGGGATTTCTTTGACCGAGATACACTAAAGACTGTTCATGAACTAGTGAATAGTCTCGAGAAACCTCAACTCTGTGATAGATGTTGCGCAGTACCAAAAGGAAAAATTGAGATTACTTGTTTAATTAGACAAAGTAATTACAAAAGAGAAAAACTATTTGACGAGAAGGCTGAGTTTATTTGTGAATCTTTTGTTGAACTGAAATAGAAGTAATTCAAACACTTTACCTGACAATTTATTCTACCCTGGAAATAGCCGCCAAAAGGGTGTTTGCGCAGCGAATTTCAATCCTTTGTGGTGCCGTATCGCGGCATGGACGACTGCTGTATGATTTGATCTTTTCAAAATGTTTTAAACTGCTAGGGTTAGAAGAAGGATTTAACATAAATATTGATTTTGGAAATGGTGAGGTGAGGGGGGATGTCATGTTAATCAGTAAGGTGAAGGTCGAAAATTTCAAGTGTTATACGGAAGAATTCAAACTTTAACCTTGTTAAGGACTTAATATTATTATTGAAAATAACGAAGCAGGTAAATCTACAAACTTGGAGTTAATTCATCGCTCTCAGATGCCATGTCAAAGCAGATGTTTGCGCTAAATCAATGGTCGAAACTCAATGAGTAAGTTCGGTGTGAAATTTATAAAGTGATGGGTATTCCTTTCTAGATGCTCGACTGTAAGGGGAACTAACATACATTGGATGTAAATGTGGTGTTTGAAGTAAACAAATAACTCATTCTATAACGAAAAAGACCCTTGTTTGAGGGCTCTTTTGGTCCGGATTATTCATTTAGTTTCGAATAAAGTTCTTTAATTTATATCAATATTATTCAACGAGCGGACAGTTATGTGGAGTATATGTGAAAGATTGATAAAAAATTTGAATACATAAAATGTTGTTTCTGCTAAAATAAAAAAAGCAATATGGAAGGTCTTTACAAACTATAAACTGCAGTATTAGGAGAGCTCAAATGCCACCATTATTACGAAAAGACAGTATTAGACTTTTCGAGGCTAGTGTGAATAGTCTAAATTTAGCACTAATTGGGTTATCTTTACCATTAAGAACAGATATTCGAGAGAAGGGTTCACTATATGCGTCTGAAGTTGGACTCATAGGAGTTACGGCCGAACAATCGATTAACGCATGTATGACACAAATTTACGGGATAAAAGGATTATTAACACAGGACAAAAAATTCAAGTCGGCTTCGCAAATATTTGATGAATTCTTGGGGCTACTAAAAAATCAATCAACTGCGACTACTTTTTTATTTCAGGGGGTCCCTGAGACATCAATTCACCTCCAAGAGCTAATGGCAAAGACATCTAAATTTCGCATATTAGCAAAATCACGGGCGGGCGGGCTTCACGCGGGATTTGGCCCTTCGAGGGATGTTGTACTAGCACTTGCTCAAGATGTTTCTGACTTCCTGATATTACTCGCTAAATCAACAAGAATTAAACCATACCTTTCGTTTATACCCCGTCCGCATGATATTGTAAAAGATAGAACAACACTGGTTGAAGACATAGCAAAAAAAATCAACAACTCTAATAATGTGCAAGTCAAGTCTGCTCTGATAAGTTCCGTATTTCTTATCCTCCCAGAGTTAAATGAAGTAAAGCCTGAATGGTTGGATGCATTCGAAAGAATTAATGTAAGTCCGAATACAAATGATGTTGTATTTCTTTTAAACGCCTTAAATATGGCTATTCCATCGACATTAATCCGAGTTTCAGGAAAGGGTGAAGCATTACCAGTTAAAGTAGACCAAAAAAATGAGCATGCAATACCAATCTCTCCACAATTCATTAGAAGGGAATTCCATCAAATTAATGATCAGTGGTATGCCGATGTAGGGAACGCTAATGGTCGAATCAAAAGTAATAACATGCTAGACCTACCACCCCAAGACTTTATATTGGATATATTTGGTATGGGATTGGAAAACTTAAATATTGTAATGACAGAGAATGGGGTACCAGCGCAGCAAAGTTGGCCATTTATTGCATCAAGTTTAAGTGTGCCTGGAACAGTATTTCCCTATTGGTTTTTAGTTAGAAAGACTCAGAATCTAAAAGAATTAGTAGCATTTATCGACCAAGCAGAAAAAATAAGTAAAGGGCACTTAAAAAGAAATATTCCTGAATTTTATGAAGGTGTAAGATCAATTATTGAAAATAGACCTTTAAAATCGACTGAATCAAGCTTAATCGAAGACATATTGTATGTGTATAGTAAAATAGATGAAAAGCGCAGTCGAATTCAGGATTTTATTGACTTGAATAAATCTCTTGATGGTGAAGAAACTTTAAAGATAATTCAATTACTTGCAGATGAAAAAATAGATTTCAGTGAAACTATTAATCAAATTCTTGCTTTGACAGAACTAAAAAAACCGAGAAGAATATATTGGATTAGAACGTTGGCGGAATGTTGTTACGAAGAAGAAGATATCCCAGGCTTATTACTTGCATTAAAATATGATGGTTTGGAACAAGCGAAAACTGCAATCAGAAAGAGTCTTCGTTGTATAGATTTTATGTTGTATGGTCCTGATTTTACTTAAGTGTAAATTCAGAAAGAAATGTTGAAGTTCAAATTTAATTAATATGAAATTAACTGCCGAGACACTAAACAACATCATCGGGAAATGTCTATTTTTATGAAGAAGAACATAAGGAATCAGTTGAAAAGATGCTTAAGATATTAAAGCAACAACTTATTAAAAGGGAGCGTCAATACTTTGAATAACTCTATATTCATACTGCAGTTGTTTATAGATCCTTGGTTTCCAAAGGTTCAATCATTATAGAAGCGCAGATAACTCACTGCCAAATCCTAGAATCGCGGTTTAGGACTAGTACTTTTGCTAAATGCAGGCTGAGAATGAAACCGTGAAAATTTATCGATCTCAGCCTTTTTTATATTTCTGCTACAGATTCATATGCTCAACAGGGCTATATTTCTTATGCTGTTCTCGCACTTCATTGCTAAATAATTGAACATAAGTGTGAATCATATCTAGGCTGGAGTGGCCGAGAATCTGTTGCAACGAAAACGGGTCGCCTCCATTACGAATATACAGTTTAGCCATCGAGTGCCGAAATGTGTGAGGTGACACACGGACACCTTTAATCTGAGCTATTATCCCATAATCTTTAATCCTTTTTTGTGCCGATCGAATCTTCAAGGGGGCATTTTCTAAGGTGACAAATAAGGCATCAGTTAGAACCTCCCTACGTTCATTCATATAGGTCTGAAGTACTTTTGCACACGTTTTTTGAAATGGAACATTTCTAGATTTCTTTCCTTTTCCCAAACGGATCCGGAATTCATTCTCTTTTATATTCACGTCTCTCAGCGTCAATGCAAGCAATTCTGCAATCCGGATCCCTGTATCCAAGAGAATGATCATCATCGTATAATCTCGAAGCCCTGTAAATGTGGATTGATCCGGCTGTCGACAGTTGAAGCATCTCAGTATTAGAGAAGGTCTGGATCTGGTTTTTGGGACATTTCAATAAAACGATTCCCTTAGCAATATTCTCCTCCCGATATCTTTCCTGGACTAAAAAGGTGAAAAAAGCCTTACAAGTTTTGATGCGTCCATTGATCGTATTTGGCGCTAATTTTTGATCGACCATATAACGGACAAAATGCTGTTGAAAATCGCTATGCGTAACGGTTAGGAAATCTAAAGCCTGTTTCTGATTCGCAAAAACTTTCTGAACATATTCAAGGCAGAATTCATAGAATCCTATGCTGCGTTCAGATAAATTTCGATTCCGGCAATGGAGCAGGAACGCATAAATTAATTGATTCGTTGAGGGATGCGGGCAAAAGGATGGATCGGTTGCGGCATTGATCCTGTTGGAACGCCGGGTTATTTTTTGGCTCATCGTTTTTGCCGCTCCTCTTCAGAAGATTCTGCAACAAAAGAGACCAAAAATTCGATAGGGCTGAATTTCATATGCAAATTCTTGAGGTCAGCATCCAACAAAGAAACATAACGCCGGGTCATGTCCAAGGTGGAATGGCCCAATATAAGCTGCAAAGCCAAGACGCTGGTGTCTGAGTGACACTGTCGAATCTCCGAATGTACGGCTCGAAATGATAAGTGGGATAAAACGAAGTCTCACGCTCCTGTTAAGGGGACCCGTCGTAGTTTGTGTATTTTCACTTGCATAAACTATTTCAATCCAGTAAGGGATCGAAGTCCTGCATCCACAGGCCAAGGATAAAAGGACGGCGGGCGGGTCATAGGAGAAGTCTAAGGCATCGATAGAAGACTAGGATACAAGGAACAACTGAACTCTGAAAGAGGATGACAAGGAGAGAGAACTCCGATGCCTCGAAGCAGGAGGAAATGACTGCTGTATTCAGGGGGCATCAGCCCGTAGTAGCAATGATAGGCAGCCGCGAGTCACTATGCTTGGCGACAGGCAAAGGAGGAAACAAACTGTCCGAGCGAAGGGGCATAGTCATGACGGTAATTTATTTTACCATCTGGAATGAACATTCAATTGTTAGGGAAGCCGTTGTGCAAACCTGACTAACCCAAAGAATCCTTCTGAAAGAGAGGATGACTTTGGCTCAAGAATCTAACTCACCTGAAATCTAGAACAACAACAAGATTCTGGATTTCAGGGAAAAATTGAAATCGTTCATGTAAGGAGTCATGATGGAACACCGTGTGATCGGAAACGTTCACGCACGGCGTGAAGGAGGGCAAAAGGAGAACTGACCAAGTAATGTTGAAGATTCTCCTTCGCTATTCCTATAGGTCATTGGACCTATCTCTACCGCGCGGTGGATTCGACGGGTAAAACGATAGACTTTATGCTTAGTGAAAAAAGAGATGCGAGAGCCGCGGAAATCTTTTTTCAGAAAGCTTTAGCTTTGGATCACGTTCAAACACCAAGAGTCATTACCGTTGATAAAAACCCTTCCTATCCCGCGGCTATCGAAACTCTAAAGAAAAACAAAGAACTACCTCAAGATATTTTGATGAGAGAGGTCAAGTATTTGAATAATATTATCGAACAGGATCATCGATTTATAAAGAAAAGGACAAATCCAATGCTTGGTTTTAAATCATTTGAAACGGCAAAGAGAACGATTCAAGGCATTGAAACGATGCATATGATCAAAAAGGGACAGGTCAAATTGAAAAATTTGTCTGTCCTTAACAACGTTCAACTCTTCCAGCAGTTATTCGGTTTGATGGCGTAACAATCAATTTACAATATAAGGGGTTTGTGTTTATTTATTATTTGCACCACAACCCCGGTGCAAATTGTGCCATCGTTCCGGAAAGTGAGAGCCATCTCTCCGGGTAATTAGAGTACTCTTCCAGCTAGTAGAGACAGAGGTTTCACTTAAAAACAAGTTCTTGGGTATGCCTGCGCGATGCCTCCCCAAACCCCTCCTCCGCGAAACCTGATAAAGCATTACAATGCATTGTAATGCTTTATCAGGTCAAATTTAAGTCGTTAAAATTTATTGCAGAGGGATTCGCTTATACTTAATTTTTTGGATTCAGGAAACTGCCGGTGCGTGGTGGCTCCCACCACAGGAGCCATGGCTCATTTCTGCCGGAGTACTGGCTCAGTCTACACCGAAATGGTGGCTCTGCCACACCGAAATATTCAGAATATTAGTTATTTCCCCATAACCATTAATAAAAATATCCCAGAAATCCTTAAGAAGAGGGAGTATTTGTATACATTGTTGATAATCTTGTTCTTCAGAATGTATAGCAACATTTAGAAAGGTATCCATCGAAAGCCAATTGTTAACACTGACATGAGTTGATTCGTCCCGAAATGAATATTCAAAAAACTATTATTTGACAAAATTGCTAGAGAAAAATATAATTATGTTGTTCAATCAATATTATTTGATCGATATAAATTATTTGTATAATATTCAGAGCACAACACTATTTTGAATTATACATATTTGCTTAAAAACTTAATTATAATTTAAGTGAAATTTATGAGGGGCTGAACTAAATTGTTGAGTATAGAAAAACAAAATTCATCTCTATGGAAGCATTCAAACTTTCTAAAATTATGGTTTGGGCAAACAATTTCAATGCTTGGTTCACAAGTTACATATATTGCACTCCCATTGACAGCGGTTCTAATCTTAAATGCTACACCCGTTCAGATGGGTGCGTTTCAAGCAGTATCAACTGCTCCTTTTTTTATACTCGGGCTTTTTGCCGGCGCTTGGATAGATCGTGTAGATAGACTTCCTTTACTTGTTTATACAAATATCGCTTCAGTGATCATTTTATCATTTGTTCCTATTTTGGCTTGGTTTAATTTATTAAGTATCTGGCTCTTATATATTGTTGCATTTCTATCTGCTGCATCAACCATGACATTTCAGCTTGCGTATCAATCTTTTCTTCCTTCAATTATAAAAAAAGAAAATTTACCCGAAGGAAATAGCAAGTTAGAAGGAAGTCGAACTGTAACTCAAGTATTAGGACCAAGTATGGCTGGAGTTCTGATTCAATTGATAACTGCTCCTATAGCAATTTTAGTTGATATTATATCATTCATAATATCCGCATGTTTTTTTTCTAATATAAAGGTGACGGAATCTAAACCTCAGATTGCTAAACAAAATATTTGGTTGCAAATTTTTGAAGGTCTAAAGGTGATTATAAGTAATCCCTTCTTACGATCAATTTCATTCTCGACTGCCATCTTAAACTTTTCTAGAAGTGCTTTTGAAGCTGTTTATTTACTCTTTGTTGTAAAAACCCTTTCTTTAAATCCCGCTCAAATTGGCATGGTTTATGGTTTTGGTAGTATGGGTTCTTTATTGGGTGCAGTAATTGCGAACCGAATAGCAAAAAGGTTTGGAATTGGTGCATCTATTGTCGGTTCATGTGTATTAATAGGGATTGGGTTTTCACTAGTTTCATTTGCATCTGATTCACTTTTCCTTTCTATTCCATTATTAATTTTGGCGCAAGCTTTTACGGGTATGGGAAATACGGTTTATTTTATTAACCAAGTTAGCTTACGTCAAGCAATAACGCCTAATAATCTTTTAGGACGTGTAAATGCAAGCCAGATTTTTATTAGTCGCAGCGCGATGCCCCTCGGAGGAGTGTTAGGTGGGATTATTGGTAGTTGTTTTGGATTGCGTTTCTCAATTGCTATTACCAGTATATTTTCCTTCCTGGCAGTATTGTTATTAATATCTTCGCCAGTACGAAGAGTAAGGATTTTACAAGATCTTCCGCTAGGAGAAAAAAAGTAAAATTAAAAAAATTAGATAAATTGTATTTTTCATAAATAATTATGGAGGTCTCTTCAATGTGCAATACAATGACGTTTTCAGCTACAGGTGATAGTTTAATAACACGCAGATTGCCAGTTAAAGATAAAGAGTTTTTAAAAATTGCATCGATAATAAATAGTGCAGAAGTAAGATTCACAAATTTGGAGGCTACTGTGCATCATTCTGAGGGTTATCCATCTGCTATTAGCGGTGGAACATGGATTATGGCGCAACCAAGTGTACTACAGGATTTAAAAGATTACGGTTTTAACATGATTGCATGGGCAAATAATCACACAATGGATTATACATATGGAGGATTAATTGCAACAGAAAAAAATTTAAACAAATTCGGTTTTGTTCACGCAGGCGCAGGACAGAATTTAGCGAGTGCAAGCGGACCAAGGTATTTAGAAGCGCCCTCAGGGCGTGTAGCATTAATTGCTGCTACTTCGAACTTTGATAGAACTTGGATAGCTGGTGCACAACGTCCAGATATGTTTGGAAGGCCAGGTATAAATCCCTTGCGAAGTCAATTAATTTATACCGTTTCTCCTGAAAGAATTAAACAATTAAAAAGTATAGCAGAGGCAACAAATGTAAATGCAGCTTATAACGTATTAACTAATAAAGGATTTATGAAAAAGCACGCTAATGGATCGTTCCCTTTTGGGGATATGATTTTTCAAGAAGGTAGTGAGGAAGGGGAAATTACAAAGCCACATGAGAAAGATATGGCTCGTATATTAAAATCAATCTCTGAAGCTAAAGGTCAAGCTGACTATATCATTGTCAGTATACACTCACACCAACCTAAAGGAGAAAGTATGGAAGTACCAGCCGATTTTTTAGTTACTTTTGCAAGGAAATGTATTGATGAGGGAGCACACTCTGTAATTGGACACGGACCTCATATCCTACGCGGGATAGAAGTATATAAGGGCAGGCCTATTTTCTATAGTCTTGGCAACTTTATTTTTCAAGATGAAACAGTAACCACATTACCTTCAGATTTTTACGATCGTGTTGGACTAGGACATGATAATAATATAACAGATGCATTTAATACTCAAAGTCTAAATGATACAAGTGGATTTGGAGTATACCCAGAAGCGTGGCAGTCTATTATTCCCTTTTGGCGGATGAAAGATGGTGTTCTAACTGAGTTATCTCTACATCCAATCGAACTTGGTTATGGTATGAAACGTCATAGAAGAGGATGGCCTAAAATATCAGAAGCGGAAGAAATAATAAATAATCTTAAAGAACTATCAAAACCGTTCGGGGTAACCATTAAAATAGAAAATGGGGTAGGTAAAATCATATTGTAGAAGGTAATTTCGGTTCATATATTTAATAATTAATTAATCAAATAGATATTATTTACATTCATTGCATAAAATGGTATATTAAAACTGCATTTAATATTTAATTGCATAAATGAAATTAAGGAGGTGATAACTATGGTAGAAATACATGTGAAAGATATGAAAATTGAAACAAGTAGTTTCCGTTATGAATGGCCGAACTAATCTTTAATTCATAATGCTAATATCTCAGATGTAGAGATGTTGTTTTTTTCAACATCTCTTTTCTACTTTCTAAAAAAGGTGGATAGATAAAATGGTAAAAGATATCTTACTTGTTTTCCCGCCACTTACTGAAGCAAGATTTTTCCCTTATTTAAGTTTACCAATGATTACTGCTTACTTACTTCAACATGCTATTAATATAACTCAAAAGGATTTTAATATTGAACTTTGTCATCGTCTAATGACCCCGATTGTACTAAATGCATATAAAGAAAAAATTGAGAAGCAGACACAGGGTAATCTCAACATTCCATTGCAAGTACGTTGGGAAATGGCTAACTTTTTACAGGAACATTACGAATCTTTATACGGCTATATGTTCGAAAAAGATCAAAAGAAAAGAAATAAAAATTTACATGGATATGAACTTGAATTTAACAGACGCGGAATTGAAATGCTTATGGAAGGTTCAATACTAAAGAGAGAGGTATCTTCTCTTGAAGAGATTAGTAGTATTGTGATGGATTTTGAAAATATCCAGGTTTCTGACATCGCTGCTATTTTGCAATATGATATGTTAGTTCAACTAATTCAAGATGAGAATCCAAGAATATTTGCTTTGTCTGTTGCTTTTTATAGCCAGCTGCTTCCTTCTTTACTTATGGCAAAGTGGGTGAAAGAAAAAAATCCTAAAACGGTTATTGTAATTGGAGGTCCACAAATTATCCAATTTCATAGTCATCTTCTAAAAATTCCTGCTATCCAAAAATATATAGATTATCTTGGAATTGGTGCTGGTGAAGAAGCATTGCTTATTCTTCATAAGAAATTAACTGCACAATCCAATGCTTCTAATATCCCAGATTTACTTTGTGTATCTGACCCGGATACTATGGTAACACTATTTGTGGAATTTAGCATACGGTGCCGATTAGAAGCTATTTTATTAGATAAAGAATTTTGTGAAGAGCTACGTCAGCGTGGATGTACTCAGGTATCTGTTGGATATGAAACAAATTCTCAAAGAGTATTAAACCTAGTTGATAAAGGTGTTGACACTAAAAATTACCAGGAAATCATAGACAATCTTTATTCTTTAGGTATAGAAATTAGACTAAACGTAATGGGAGGTCTTCCGACTGAAACGGAAGAAGAAGCAAGAGAATCACTTGCTTTTCTGAAAAGTAATGAGAAGAAGATTGGCATTGATGTAATACAAATGCTAGTTATAGAACCCAATTCGTTAATACTTGAACAATCTCAAAAAAATTCCTTAATGATCCAACAAGAAGAGAAGCAACTTTTGGGTAATAAAGCCTTAAACTATGGAATGGGACGAATGGGATATCAATTTTCTTATACAGAGGGTGATGATTACGAACAACGTAAGCAACGTCTACTGGAAGTACTAAAGGAAGTTAAGCCAATTCTAAATAAGGAAATCCAAAAGAAAATTATTACGGATAAGTATTGCATCAAAAAAGTTAAACTTTATCCTTGGTTGAAGATTATTGAAGGTTCTCTTGAAGCTACGGGTACAGTTGAACGTTTATTTTTAGATTTAATGTTTGAAAAAATATATTTATATCCAGAAAAGTTAATAACTCATCGTGATCAGGAAATCTATCCAAGAGAAGTTGAAAATCAAGAGGCAATTGCTCTGATGGAGCAACTTGTCGAATTAGGTTTTGGGGAGGCAAACTAAACTTCCCCTTTTAAATGCTAGACTTAACTCTTATGAATCTTGTTAGTTAAATCTCCTCATAGGGCAACAATATCGTGAAACAAAACAGCTATTTTCACGATGAGGTTCAATAGCCTCAAACTAACGAAAAGCGAGTTTACCAATGCACTCTATGGAAAATAGGGACAGAATAGACAATCTATGTAAGGTTCGTTAATGACAATAGAGGAGGTCGCGATACAATTAGATCATCATCCTGTTCTGAAATTAACAAGAATCAATTTAATCTATTTACTGCATTAAGCGTCATCGATCATTCATAAAAATGAGCCCGCGTGAGGGCATAGGAGAATAAAATGGTTTTTTTTGATAATCAGATTCAAAAATATGTTGAACTATTTCTGAAGATTGGTGTAAATATACAAATGGGACAAATTCTCCTTATCACAGCGCCAATAACCTCAGTTGAAATTGTAAGAAGGATTTCAATCAATGCCTATAAACTAGGAGCGAAAAACGTTTATGTGGAATGGAATGATGATGAATTAAAAAGGATTAAGTTATTAATGGAATCTGATGAAACGTTAAATGATTATCCATTGTGGAGAGCAAAGAGTTTTGCAGATTTGGCAGGTGATAACGCAGCGTTCTTAAATTTAATATCACCTAATCCATATTTATTAGTTGATATAGATCCCAAAAAAGTAGCTATCTCTAATAAAGCATACCAACAAGCTATGAAAGAATTTATTAATTACAAAAGGACTGATAAAATTAGTTGGTCCAACATGTTGATTCCTTCTAAAGAATGGGCTCATATTATTTTCCCATATTTAACTGGGGATGAGGCAGTTAATAAGCTATGGGAGTATCTATTTAAAATTACAAGAATAGATACAAAAATGCCTATTGATGAATGGAGTAGTCATCTTAATAATTTAACAAGAATACAAAATTTTTTAAATGAAAGAAGATATAAGAAATTGACTTATAAATCGCCTGATACTCAATTAACAGTTGAACTTCCAGAAAATCACATATGGGTTTCTGGTGGCAGTACTAATGAAATGGGCACTTTTTTTATTCCAAACATACCAACAGAAGAAGTGTTTACATTACCAGATAAAAATGGGGTAAATGGTTTCGTCCGAAATACAAAACCATTATGTTATAGCGGATTTATTATTGAAAACTTTACCTTAAACTTTAAAAATGGAAAAATTATTGATTTTAAAGCTGAAAAGGGGTATGAAATGCTTAAAGAATTAATAGAAACAGATGAGGGAGCTGCTCACTTAGGAGAGGTTAGTTTGGTGGCACATGATTCACCAATTTCAAAATTAAATATTAATTTTTACAATATTGGAATAGACGAGAATGCGGCCTCACACGTAGCTTTAGGGAATGCTTATCCTATATGTTTAAGAGAGGGAACAAATATGACTAAAGAAGAATTAGAATATCATGGGGCTAATCAAAGTTTAATTCATATTGATTTTATGATTGGTTCATCAAAAATGGACGTTGATGGAGAAGTTGCAGGTGGAAGAATTGAACCCATAATGAGAAATGGAAGGTGGGTCATTTAATTCTTATGTTTGTGGGTGTGAGGGAGTTCTTAACTATTTTTGTAACTATTCAGGTACCAACATAGATTGCATCTCAAATAGGGGTGCATGGCACCCCTGAAAAACATAGAACCTTAGAGTGGCAAGATGGATTTGCCTTGCAATGCCGCCTCAATTCCTCTTAATGCGGAGAGGGAATGTTTTTTGAGCGTGGAGATGTATCCCCGAATGCGGCAGAACGTTTTCGCACCTTGCTGACTGCGAAAGGTGCCGGAGATCTTCTGCTGAACTTTCGTCATACGAACATCACGTTCAGCCTGGTTGTTATCGAATGGAATTCGGAAGTCACACATAAAAGCGAGAACTTCCAACCGATGATTCAGCAATCGATCCAGCAGATTTTTGGCTGTACTCTGTTTGGCCGGTCCTTTCTTTTTGACCGTTTCTTTCGATGGAGGATTCATCCTCTCATCTTCGGCCAATCCAAGTTCAATGATCCGGTCAAACCGCCTGACAAATGCAGTGATCTCCTCCGCATCCAGCGTATCGGCACCGTCTTGTCTGGACGCTACGGATTGTTTGATCTCCAGAAGCAATTCGATCATGGCTTTGGCCCACTTCTGGTTTTCTTGTTCGTAGATGAATGTCAATTCTCTCAGGTGGTGTGCATTGCACAACGCATGATGACAGGCATAACTCCAATAGGATTTCCATGCATCGTGGAGAGCGGTGCCTGAGAATCCAGGCAAAATATCTGCCTCGTCCATCCCCTCTTGTCCTCGTTTGCGATGGACGGAGTAATGGGTATACCTGTGGGTACTCGCTACATGGAGCCAGTGCCGTTTCCCTTCCACACGCATACCGGTTTCATCGAAATGAGCGACATCGCTCGTCCGGATTCGTTCGGCAATGTTGGCTTCTACGGTGTCCAATCGGTCATAGAGATATTCATTTGCGCTGACGCAAGTCGCCGGACTGAGTTCATGGCCGAATACGTCATGAAACAACTCTTGAATGCGATCATAGGGTAAAAGTTGGTATTGATTCAGGTAAACCGCCAGAGACTTGACTCCGGTTCCATATTGAACCGGGGCTGCAATCTCTGTGGGAAACGACGCTTTGTTCATGAGGCCACAAGCAGGACAACACTTCATCTGTGCTTGGTGTTCGGTCACTTCCATCCTCAGCGGAGGCAGATCCCATTCTTGACGACGCTCACAGCGTACTAAGGGCGTGGCGGTCAAATCATAACCACAGGAGCATGCGTTCACGGGGTGAACGATGATGTGGTCCGGCTCATCCAACATCATAAGGGTGCGTCCGGGGTGTCCTTTTTGTCCACCAACAGAGCGTCTTCCGGATTCGCGCAAGCTTTTCGGGTTTGGTTTTTTGAATCCGTCGGAGGAAGGGGGTTTGCTGGAATTGCGCCTGTTTCGGTTTAACTGGTTTTCTAATTCCTTGACTCGTTGTTCCAATTGGCGGATTTCAGATGTGAATCCGCGAATTAAGTTCTCCACCAAATCGACAACTGCATCGGGTCCTGCTTCATAGATTTTTAGAATGTCCTCGCGCTTCACGAGCTAGCACCTCCTGTACATTTCGGATAAGGGGATACACATACACGTCTTTGGTGGGTACCTGCAGGGTGCGATGGGTATCGTTACGGCTTCGTCCCTGGGTTTGACCGAGACGAATCCAATTGGCCGCGCGGTAACAAGTTCCACGGAAACGCTCTCGCTCCACAAACGTTTCGAGAAGGTGAATCGGATGTCCATACTTGTGTATCCAGTCCGCGCTTATGCGTCTGGAAATGCTGCCGAGTAGATGGCTTGCCAGATGTGGAACGCGAACCCATGGCAGGATGAGGAATCTCATGTTGTTTGTGATGAAAAGTAGGCTCGCTTGTCGTATATTCGAGCTCCAACCCATCCATTCATCACGGGAGGCAACCTTCCAGGCAGCAGAACCGAAGAGCATACAAGCCAGTGGCCGTTGCTGATTGTCGAAGATGAGATACTTCATGTTTTCGCCGATCGTCCCGCTGAAACCGAGGTAGTGATACTCCGTAAGTAAATGTTTGAATAAACGGGAGGATGCCGCATGATGAGACACTTCAATATGGAGTGGCATCAGATCACGCAGTTTACAGATAATTTCGTCTGTAGCATGAGCGATAGGAACAGGATAACGGACGGAATTCCCGACGCAAACGGTGCGAGCGGGAGGCAATTGGAGATAACCCTGTCGCTCCAATTTTAGAAGCATCGTGCGACAAGCCATGTCCTTGAGTTGACCGGTCGCGTTTACCCAATTCCATGCGTTACATATTTCTTGGGAAAGCCGACTTCTGTGCCAATCTGGATGATCCACCATGAGTTGTCTCATCCAATCCATATTTTCTTGTGAGAGTTTTCTTCCTTGTATGTTCATGCTTTTAATTATACAAAAAAATCCCTACTGAGTCCAGCAGAGATTTATAGCATTATGGGGTACCTGAATAGTTACCTATTTTTAAAGGATATAACTCATTTCGTCCCCCGCAAATACCAAATCAAGGTTTAAAAACGATACTGAAAAGGTGTATTGTTTGATTTATACGGTATTCTTTGATCTGGTCGATGACGAAATAATAGAGGTGTTATTAATTTATATGGCTCTCAAGTTAGCTCAGAATAGGTGAATGTCTTAGCTAAAACACAAGAATGAAGTAGGCGGTTGAACAACTCGCCCCTGAAACTCCTTCTGTTGAAGCGGAAACAATATTCGTCCAAATAAGATTGCAAATGCCTAGAGTCAAGTCCATGGAAAGTGCCTAAGACAAATGCTTTAAGATTTGAAATGGCAGTGTGCATCCATTTCAGATGTTCTGGATCTTTTTTTGCATCATACTTTTTCGCTTCAAGCTTGTAACCTTTAGTTTCAAGTGATGGAAATGAACGATGACCATCGGCTTGAATACGTGCATTTATTTCCACATTTTTTGTTACAAAATCGATTACGGTTTCCTTTTTCATGTCTTCGATGACTTCCATCTTCAAGTATAACGGATAACCTTTAATATTCTTGGACAGTGCAACCAAGACCTGATTTTGATCAGTGCCTCTTCCGCGTTTTCCATCTTTTGTAGGGGCACCAATGAAAAAATCATCAATCTCCACAAGGCTTTTGAGCATATATTGTTCATCACGATCTGCCATTGCTTTACGAATTTTATGAAGCATGAGCCATGCTGTTGGGTAACTAACTTCAAGTTCACGTGAAATGTATGTCGCAGATATTCCGCGTTTATCCTGAGCTTCCCAATAGATCGCGATGAACCAAACGCTCAAGGGAGTACGTGTTTTTTCAAACATTGTTCCTACCGTTACTGTTGTTTGATGATGGCATTGTTTGCATTCATACAATGGATGTGTCCGTGTTGAAATCACAAAAGCAGATGTTGTGTTTACATCGCGGACATTCAAATCCATCCGACCATTTCATTTGAAATAAATGCTCATGACAGGCTGCTTCTGAATTAAATTTTTTCTGAAATTGTAAAAATGTCATTCTTTCTTGTTTGCCCACTTAGATCATCTCCGAATGTATGTTTGCTTTTATTATATCAAACATATGTTCGTAATTCAATGCTTGTCTGAGCTAACTTGAGAGCCATTTTAATTTATATCGCTTGTATTTATGATAATTAGCACTTTAGAATGCATATTAAGTTTGAACAAAAGGAATATGAGTAGATATTAATAGTCGAATTGCATTAGTTTCCTTTGTGTTTTGATTTGAGATCAAGCTCCATTTTTGAAAGAATAATTCAAGTTCTTGATAAAACTTGGATTCTTTCTCTAATGAAAGGTATAAGGTATTTAATTTTATAAAAGGCTTTATAACTGTGGTTTCCTTTTTAATATCAGTAAGCTCCATTCTATGTTCTGCATCTAAGAATGAATCTTGATATTCTTCAATCAATGTTTTAAGAAGATTGTACCTACTGCCCTTTTCTCCTCTTTCATTAGAAGGCTCATTATCCAAACAAATGCGGTAACCCTTTGCTATAGGAAGATAATATTTTTCAATAATCCCGCCTTTTTCATGAGTCTTATTAAGCTCAAGCAAGCCCACTTTTGCTAACTCGCGAACATGATAATGCACCTTGGAAGCAGGTAATCCTAACAGGTCTGCTAATTGTTTTGATGTACGTGGTAATTCGTCGTCAAATATATGAAGAATTTTCATTCGAAATTTATTTGAGATTACTTTTGCTTGTTTGAAAGATGTAATTTCATATATATTTTTGTCCAATACTAACACCTCATTATTTATTAAAATTAAAAAAATAATTGATTAATCAAATTAATGGTATGACTTTAGATTAATTGTGTCAAGTTTTATATAATGATTAGCCCCCAAAAAGGTATTTTTGGTTTTGAAGGATTTTGAATAACCCATT
>JBBDSZ010000059.1:0-14881 GCA_040904685.1 Paenibacillaceae bacterium
TTTGCTCCCTTTCGAGTAATTTCCAATTAATTTACTCCAACTGCATAACCCATGTTAACGTAGATATCCATCCATAATTTACATAAATCCGCTAAGGTGGTCTTTGCAGGAATTACAGACATATTACGCTGATGTTTATAATTGTGATCATTCAAGGATTTTTTTGCCTCTTTTTCACTGTCGAATGTTTCATTTGAACGCAGTCTTTTACCTTCACTGCTTTTCCCGTGCTCCAATGTCAATCTAAACTTGCCATTAATCTTCTTAATACTACCAGCCATTTAATGTCACCTCCGACTGCGTTAGGGTTGCAACATTATTAAAAAAAGGCTCACGTTCCTCTTCAGGAAGTGAGCCTTTTTTTAATATTATATTGTTTTTACTTTCTTGCTTATAAAATAATAGCCACATAGCCTGAACACCCCTCTGTTTGAATTATGGCTATTATATGACTTGTTATACTGTTGTGTCAACAACTTTCCAATACTGTTATATAACAAACAATATAGGATACAAATTTACAACTAAGATCACAGAAACCTCTGTAAAATAAATATTGATAAATTTTGAATCTTAACAAAAAACCACTATCAAGTGGTTTTCTGTTTGATTTTATTAATAAATATAAATGCCTCATAAAGATTCAAATTAGTATTTCGCAGTCGCAGTGTGCATATTTTCTTATTTAAGAATCGAAGAATATATATCAAGCACATTTTCTAAACCCTCAAAAAGCTCTTTAACTCGATTTGTTCTCACATAGTCAACCTCATGATTTAAAGAATCATTATCACTTTTAACAGGGGTTTTTGATAACGTTTGTTCTTTTAAAAAGTAATCATCATTCAAATTAAAGCTCTCTTTAATTTTGTTGATTTGATCATTATAAATGGTTGGATTAGGAAAATTCGCATTTAAAATTAAATCAATGTATGGTCTGGAGATTCCGGTTATTTTACACATAGACATCCTAGAATGACCATTTAACCTCATGAGAGCAATTATTCTTTTCAAGATTAGATCTTGATTCTCAAAATAACTTATTACCATTATAAACACCTCTTTATGTACTAATTACTTTGACCTTGTTAGCTTAACTGCGTCCTTATTATATGGTACTTTATAATCGTTTTGGCTACAAAATTTGGTCTTGGCTACAATATGGCTATTTTTTGGGTATAACAAAGCCCCGTCCTAGTCCGGGCGGGGCTTTCATGGTGGAGACGAGGGGAGTCGAACTCTTGTCCGAAAATATCGCCACATATGCTTCTATGGCTGTATCATTTTTACTTAATTTTGATCGTTAAATACTAATTTTCCTGTATTTACAATCACAAATAGGGTATACTGTAAATAATATAGTCTATCTATATGAATGTATGGAGGTTATTTAATGACAAAAATACCATTTAAACCTGAAAGTATGCCACTTGGGTTAGAACGAGTAAATCAATTATTATTTATCAGGGAATTGGTTGAGTCCAACAAAAAAGTAGCTCAATATCAGGTTTTACTCCAGAATACCAAATTACCCTCACACTTATTATTAAATCCTATCATGCTACACGAAGCCGTTCAATCAACAAAAATTGAAGGTACTCAGGTTACCCTAGATGAAGTCCTTGAAGTTGAGGCCCAGAGCAGAAAAAACAATAAAGACATTCAGGAAGTATTGAATTATTATAATGCGTTACGACAAGGTATGGATCAGTTATCCTTTCTCCCTATTTCCACAAGGCTATTTAAGCTCATGCATTCCACATTGATGTCTAATCATGTTAGAGGGGGAAATCGTTCACCAGGAGAATATAGAAAAATTCAAAATTTCATTGGGCCAGAAGGTTGTACTATGGAGACAGCAACATATATTCCTCCTGAACCTCAAACAGTTGATCAACACATAAATAATCTAGAGATGTATATTAATGAACCAAAAGATAATTTTGACGAATTAATTCGCATCGCAATCATACATGCACAGTTTGAAACCATTCACCCATTCCTTGATGGAAATGGGAGAATCGGACGAATTTTAATTCCTTTATATTTGTTTAATAAGAATGTGATCGATTACCCCAACTTTTTTCTAAGTGAAGCATTAGAAAAGGATAAACATAAATATTATCGTTTTTTAAATGACACGAGATATAAAGGCGATTGGAATCAATGGATAAAATATTTTCTTGAAGCAGTAACACTCCAAGCAGATAAAAATATCCGCTTAATTAATGAAGTGAATCTTCTATATGATCAAGATTTGAATATTGCTCAATCTCTAATTAATAGTAGTGGTATTAAAAAACTTATTGACGCTATATTTCAAAAACCGATTTTTACGGTCGCTTCGATCTCATCGACAGCCGACTTGCCGGAAGCAACTTGCAGAAGATACTTGTCTGTTTTAGAAGGTCAAAAGGTTATTTTCTCAGATTCTAAGCAACGTTCAAAAACATACTACTATTATAATCTTCTTGATAAATTAAGATAAAACAGATTATATATCCATAACTGCTCTGAAGTTCACTCCTGAAAAGTTTGACTTAAAAAAGAGACCTCACGAGGTCTCTTTTTTGATGGTAGTGATGAAGGCGAGAGGAGTATTAAATATTTACCAGAACCATATAAACCCATTAGCCTTCACAGCACTAGTCATGTTTATTCAATACAATGGCTTCCTACTAAAAATGGAATCAAAATTTGCAGAGGACTTCACAGTAAATATGGTAGAACATAAATATACATTTGAGCTAATTACAGAATTCATTCAGCAACACTGCATAGCAAAATAAACTTCCTTATATGCAAAAACCCGACCTCTTGCGGTCGGGTTTTTCATGGTGGAGAAGACCTTACACTGTTGAAAACCCTGTATATTAAATTTAACAGTGTTAAATGAACTTGAGCCGCGACAAAAAGCCCACGCCCTTATCCCAGTCACATGGGCGATGCTAGGTAGGAACACGCCAACAGTTTCTTAGGCGCTAAAGCGTAGTTGTCTCGCTCGTTTCGGCGTATTCAATTTCGAGACCCGTTTTCCTGATCTCATCCACAATTCCTAAACGTTCATCATATTCTTTACTAGTAAAAGCAATAGGCTCTAAATCGACATTGTATTCCAGCGCCTTTAACAACAAATACGATATCCCGTCCGTTCGGGTCATCGTCTCAAAATAATCAGAGAATACAGCTATATCGATATCGCTTTGAGCATCGAACGATCCATTTGCATAAGAACCAAAAACTACTGCTTTCCTCACTGGAATTTCTTTTCTTAACTTATCAACGAAATCATTGATTATCGAATTTATTCTGTCAGGGATCGGAGCCATTGGAATACCTCCTCAGTTTTCTCTAAAACTTCTTCGGCCTTTTCTCGACTAATCGTATTCGATAATTTCTCACGATAAGATGGATATCTTTCTGAGATGTAATAAGCAAGAAGTTGAACGAGAAAAGGTTCGTATTCTAAATGTTTGGCAATGAATGATTCACTAAGTGTGCTATCCTGAAATAAGTTTTTGAGAATCAAGTTAATGTTGTGTGATCGTGGTGCTTCCTCACCTTTATGAAGAACGTGTAGTCCCTTGTAAATTTCTCAATGGACTGCTGGCACATAAAAACGACGTATAAGAAACGACCTGAACTTAACATAGCTTTGGCTGTTTCTAGATCATATTGAGCAATATCTTCCCAATGTGCGTATTTTTCATTATTATCCACCAGTTTCACCTTCCTCATATCTTTATTATACATTTTAACTGAAGAAAAGAAACACTCACAAGTATGCAAAAACCCGACCTCACGAGGTCGGGTTTCACATATTGGTGGAGGCGAACTTACACTGCTGAAAACCCTGCCATTATTACGGAATGATGACGATACAAATGTAATCCTATCATGAATAGCATACCTGTTTTTGACCAACAATAAGGACATGAAATATCAATGCAAGGAGGAACCATGGAGAATAATTATGAATTTACAGATTTAGTCGGGAACGACGAATTGATTAAAGATATTCGCAGTTTAGAGGAGAAGATTGAGCAAGCTATTGGTGATAAGGTGAATTTAATTGCCTATTCCCCGATGGAAGATGAATGTTTCCCGACGCCCTGAGGCGTTGTTCTTTTAACGTTCAGTTATACAACGCTATTAATTATATACTATATTAACACAGGTATTTATATGCATTAAGTACTTAAAAGATTACCTCTAGAGCGTTATACATGAAACATAAGGAGCTGTTACTTACATGCAATCAGAGTCACCTAATGTAGCAAGTGTACTCTTATCCCAAATGGCCTTGTGGGGGATTCAAAATATATATGGTATTGCTGGAGACGCGATCATCCCACTGCTCAATGCGATTCAACATCAGGATGCCATCCGTTATTTTGCTGTCCGTCATGAATCCTCAGCGGCTTTCATGGCTTCGGCTGAAGGCAGATGTACTTCACGCATCGGAGTTTGCATTGGAACGAGCGGACCAGGCTTGGCCAATATGCTGAATGGCATTGCTGATGCAGCAGCGGATCATGTTCCTATGCTAGTCATTACAGGCCAGGTTATGAGCAATAAAGTTGGCACAGAAGCCAAACAATATATTGATCAGCAACAGTTGATCAATCCTCTAGCTGTATATTCCACTTGTTTGTTACATCCGAATAATATACTGACCTTAATAAACAAAGCGATCATCGAAGCGATTAGTAAAAAAGGGGTCTCGCATGTCAGCATCCCTAAAGATGTGTTTGCTCTCCCCTGCTCTTTATCCGTTCGTCCTCCAACCGGCTTATTAAAACACACTTATCCGAAAAACTTGACTCAATTGAATCAAGTTGTCGAAGCATTAAAGTCAGCTCGACAACCCATGATCTATATTGGTCAGGGATCAAGAAGCGCGTCCAGTCTTATCATGGAGCTCGCTGAAAGATTGAATGCGGGCATCATCGAAACATTGGGTGCCAAAGGGACTATTCCTGCAAATCACGATTTAAATTTAGGAGGTATCGGGGAAGGAGGAACCAAAGAAAGCTCCGAGCTTCTGAAACAGTCCGATTGTCTGCTTATCATCGGAGCCAATTGGTATCCTAACACATTTGTGCCCAAAGAGACACAAGTTATCAAAATAGACCTGTCACCCGGCAGCATTGAAGCTCAACAGGATATCACTCTCGGTATTGTTGGTGATGCTGCGGAAGTTGTCAACCTGCTCATTCATAAAATATCCCGAAATGAACATGTAGAATGGTTAGACAAGGTAAGGAAAACTAAGAACGTCATAACACAGATGTTGGACCGTGAACGGCAGTCCGTCGACCATACCATTTCACCACAAGCACTGATGGCAGCTATGGAGCAATCAATCGCAGCAGATGCAATCATTACACTAGATACGGGAGATCATACCATATGGTTTAATCGAATATTTCGCGCCAAACAGCAGATGGTAACCTTCTCCGGAAAGTGGCGCACGATGGGTTATGGTCTACCCGCAGCAATATCAGCTAAATTACAATATCCAGAAAAAGAGGTAACTGCGTTGGTGGGAGACGGTTCCTTTATGATGACTTCGATGGAATTATCCACACTTGTGAAATATAATGCGCCGATAAAAATAATCGTTACAAACAATGGCACACTTGCTGCTGAAAAAAGCAAAATGATTGCGGCAGGCTTAAAGCCCTATGGAGTGGAACTTACCAATCCCGACTTCCCGATGTTAGCAAGCTCATTCGGCATCAAAAGCATAAAGGTAGATCACTTCGATAATCTATCGGATGCCTTGCATGAAGTGTATTCAGATGATCAAGCGGTATTGCTGGATGTTCATATTACAGATCCTGCTCCATCACTTACCGGTTATTCGTCGTAAATAAGACGTGCAAGATAAGGACTCTCACGCGAGCTTACACTGTTGAAACCCTGACGTAAAAATTTTGATTGATCGAATTTTTAAGTACGGCTTTACGGAGAATGCTCAGCCGCTTGAATCTTTCGAATTCCACTTATACATGCCCACAGCTAGCAGAAACTGCCCTATCATAAATAAGCAGGCAACCATTAAAGGTCACCTGCTTATATCTATATGGCTCTTTCGCTTCATCATAGAACGCTTATTGAATGAAGGGAGTCATCATACCTTTCCGCATGAACCGTAACATATTCTGATATTCCATGATTATTTCCTTTTTTACAGACTACTCTTTGTAAAATAAGGAGCTCTCTTAAGAAAGATACTTTCTACTTTTTCCACAATAGGTCCATCTGCTTCAGAAGTCTCTTTAACACGCTGCCATTCAGGATCATTTACGAAATCCTCAAAGCCTAGATCTCTAGCTTCCATACTAGCATGCTCCATTACATAGTACAGACGGTTGTGTTCTGGGTCAATGTCTTCCCAAAAATCCACAACACGCAGCCTATGTTTTGTGAACAATTGTAAAGTAGCTCCAGAGAAACGATCGTGTATTGCCTTCATTTTTCCTGGGTGCATATGATAAATACGTAATTCATATAACATGAATGATTTCCCTCCCAAAAAGTATTTGTTATTGTTCGTGGCAACGGATTCATTACAAACTTTTCTAAACGCCAACCGGAGGAATTCCATGTACATTTAAACGGATTCTGTACAAAGAAGAGGTCGCGGTAATATATAAATTTTGGTAATCATCCCCCCACGCCAAATTGGCAGTTACTTCAGGAACTTTGATAACCCCAATTTTTTCTCCCGCTGCAGATATAATCCACACTCCGCCGTGTCCGTCACATACACACGACCTTGGCGATCCACTTTCATACCGTCTGGCACTCCTTTACCTACTGCAGGATCCAGTTCAGCAAAGATACGACCATTGATTAAGTTTCCCGTTGAAGTTACATCGAACGCCCTTACATGGTCCCGCCCAGAATCGTCGATATAAAGCACTTTTTTATCTGGAGAAAAAGCCAACCCATTTGGTTTGTCGAAATCATCGACTAGCAGCCTTTACCCATTCATTCATGCGCATGGAAACGATTACAAAATCAACTAGATCATTGTTCACTACCCATCCGCGCATTGCTCCTGAAATGAAGCTCCCGGGTCATTTCCCAACTGCTCAATAAAAGAGTGCCCGCCCAAACCTAACTTTTGATGTGCATTCACGTGAAAACTGAAAACTCACTTCAATCATTTTAGAATTACAAATAAATTGTTCACTATTATATTACACCCTATTATACTCTAACATCTAGCATTTTAATCCAGGTATGTCCGCACGTAATAAAACCTCCATCCCCATACAAAACAAAAAGACACCCATCAAGGTGTCTAATTTGTCTTAAACCACTCTTCGGTATTTATTTCATCGGGGATGATGCGGAAAACCCGTCCTTGCGTCAGCGTGGATAACGCGTATGCGACCCATCCGGAAATGGCTTCCTTTCCTCCCAGCAAAAATAAATTCGGATCTGTTCTCCTTATGATTTCGGCTTTTGTCGCGCAAGGAATATAACCCAGCTTGGTTACATACAGAACGGGATACCGGGGTAGGCTTGTTACTTCTTTGGCCGCTTCCCACAGCTTCTCAACAGGGACAATCAACAGATTTTTCTCATACGGCGCCCGTATTCTGGCATATTGGGCCGCTTCCTCAAAAATGTTTGGCTTCAATTTGATCTCCCCTAAAATTTAATAATTGTTCAAAAAAACTCATTCATTTAAAGAAAAAGATAGACCGCATAAAAAGCCTAAGACATTATATGAAAAGCAGTACCAAAACATGATATGAAAAAAACAGGAAAACCTCTGATTTAAATCACGCAGGTAGTTTTTAAACAGACTCAAAAAGCATATATATATTGGACTTGAACAAAAAGGAGGGAATAATAACATTGGTTTCCAATGAAGAGTTCATGGTGATCCAGAAGCTGACCGAAGCCATATTTCCCGGCGCCACTGAGGCAAGAGCGTACGAATTTATTCGACGGGACATGGAAAGCAACCCTGTTTTGGTAGGAACGTATCGAGAAGGTTTGAAGCAGCTTGAGGCCGGAGCGCAGCAGATGTATCGGTTGACTCTGCTTCAGCTTAATGAAAATCAGCTTAATCAGCTGCTTACTCGCTATGAAAAGACCCCGTTTTTTACATTTTTAAGGAATCATACATTGGAAGGGATATTCAGCGATCCGATTTACGGCGGCAATTATGAAGCTTATGGTTGGCGTTTGATAGGATTTGCGGGACCCAGATTTTATCCGCCTGAAACTCTTGATAAAACAAAACATCCGACTGTCTACTACGATCTCGGAGGAATCGCTTATGAAGAAAAGAGCTGATTATGACGTGCTCATCGTCGGGGCGGGTGCGGCGGGGGGGATTCTGGGGAGAGAATTGAGCGATGCGGGATTGTCGGTCTGCATACTTGAGCGGGGACCGCTCATCGAAACAAAAGACGTATCGATGGATGAATTGCGCTTTGCCATTAGAGAGGACCTGCTTTTTGCGACTCCAAAGGTAGGAGGAATGACGTGGAGGCCGCGCCCTGGGACACCAACCCAAAAAGTATTCCCGCGTATTACCGACTGGCTTGACGGTTGGGGACCCGGAGGGAGTATGAATCATTGGGGAGGAGTCTGTTGGCGGTTCGATCCGGATTCATTCAAAGCGCTTGATGTATGGGGACAAATACCAAATGGGGCGATTGCCAATTGGCCGATTACTTATGAAGAATTGGAACCGTTTTATACGAAATTTGAATACAGGTTGGGAGTGTCCGGAGACGCCGATCAGATCGTTTTCGGGCCGCCAAGATCGAAACCGTATCCGCTGCCTCCGATAGAACAAGGCTATGCGACGAATCACTTTGCCGAGGCGAGCAGATCACTTGGATACAAACCGTTTCCCATGCCTGCGGCGATATTATCAAGGGATTATCAGGGCCGGAAAAGCACGGGCTACTGCGGTTTCTGCCAAAACTACGAATGTACCGTCGATGCCAAATCAAACACGAGAAACACGGAAATTAAAGAAGCGGAAAAGAATCCGAACTTCACTATGCTCGTTAACCGTTATGTCGTCCAAATTATAATGAACCGGCAGGACCAGATAGAGGGCGTCATCTGCCTGGATTCCAACGGAACGGCCCATACGATCACAGCAAGCATTGTCATACTCGCGGCAAATACATTTTATAATGTGTGGCTGCTGCTTCTGTCAAAAAATCCGTACGCTCCGGACGGCATCGGCAACCAGCATAATCAGGTGGGAAAATATTTTCAGCAGCATCCGAGATTCGGAGTCAACGGTCTGTTTGATGAGTTGATGAACGTTCATATCGGACCTTCCGAGCCTGTGATGGCGATCATGAATTATGAGGGAAAAACATTCGACCATACCGGACTCGGATTCATTATGGGCGGGTATATCTCCGGGGCACGCATTGTCGGTTCGGCGGGACAGCCCATTGAATTTGTTCAAAAAGTGGAGCTGCCCGAAGGAGTTCCAAGCTGGGGGCCTTTATACCGAGATTTTGTTCAAGAAACCTTTAGCCATTATTATCAAGTTCAAGCTTTTCTGACGGACCCTCCTATGCTCTCTTCAACCATCGATCTCGATCCCCACGCGAAAAACGGTTTCGGGCTTCCCCTGCCGAGATTAACCTTTGATTGGAGTCCGCAGCTAAAAAATATGCATCATTTTTTTTATCGAAAAGTGGTTGAAATTGTTCAGGCAGGAGGGGCCAAAAAAATATGGGGAGGCCATCATGTACAGCCTCCATGGAGTCTGGCTCATCCAAGCGGCGGAACAAGAATGGGCGAAAATCCGAGGGAGTCGGTAACGGATCGGTACGGAAAGGTTCATGGAATCCGCAATTTATTTGTTTCCGGGAACTCTTTATTTCCGACGATGCCGTCATTGAATGTAACCGAGACGATCGGGGCGCTTGCTTATTGGCAGGCGGATCATATTAAGAAGGAAGTCATTAAGGGAGAATTGATTTAATAATGGGGGACAGCATATGAAGAAAAGGCCGGAATATGACGTAATTATCATAGGGGCGGGTGCGGCTGGCGGGATATTGGGAAGAGAATTGAGTGATGCCGGGTTGTCTGTTTGTGTGCTTGAACGGGGTCCTAATTACGAAACTAAGGACACATCGATGGATGAACTGCGCTTTCCGATCCGGCAGGATCTTCTATGGGCGACTCCGAAGACGGGCGGGATGACGTGGAGACCCGATTCACGGTCGGCTACTCAAAAAGTTCTGCCCCGGTTGCCCCATTTGCTTGACGGTTGGGGATCCGGCGGGACGATGAATCATTGGGGAGGAGTATGCTGGCGGTTCCAAGAGACTGCATTTAAGGCTCTAGATGTTTGGGGACAGATTCCGAACGGGGCGATTGCCAATTGGCCGCTTTCTTATGAAGACCTGAAACCGTATTATACGAAGTTTGAATACAGACTTGGCGTATCTGGGGATGCAGACCAGATCGTGCATGGTCCTCCGAGAACAAAACCATATCCTCTGCCTCCCATTAAACAAGGTTTTGCAACAAATCACTTTGCAGAGGCGGGCAGATCGTTGGGATATAAGCCGTTTCCGATGCCGACGGGTATCCTGTCAAGAGATTACCAAGGGCGGCATAGTACAGGATACTGCGGTTTCTGCCAAGGGTTTGAATGTACCGTTGACGCCAAATCGAACACGAGAGTGACGGAAATTAAGGAAGCGCTGAAGAATCCGAACTTTTCTTTGCTTTTTGACCGTTATGCGGTACAAATTACGATGAACCGGCAGGACGAGGCAGACGGTGTCGTCTGTTTGGATTCTTATGGAAACGCCCATCACATTACAGGCAGTATTGTAATCGTTGCGGCCAATACATATTATAACGTGTGGCTGCTTCTTCTATCGAAAAATTCATTTGCTCCCGACGGTATCGGCAACCAGCACGGTCAGCTGGGAAAATATTTTCACCAGCATCCGAGATTCGGAGTCTACGGGCTTTTTGATGAATTGATGAACGCTCATATCGGGCCCAACGAATCTATTATGGCGATTACAGATTATACTGAAAACAACTTTGACCATACGGGACTCGGGTTTATTATGGGCGGTTATATATACGGAGCCCGTGCTTGCGGATCCAGCGGACAGCCCATCGAATTCGTTCAGAACATGGAACTGCCCGATGGGGTTCCCGGTTGGGGCTCAGGGTTCCAAGACTTTGTCAAGCAAACCTTCAGCCGCTATTACCAGGTCCATGCCATGATGACGGATCCGCCTTTGCAGACTTCCTTCATCGATCTTGATCCTCACGCGAAAAACGGGTGCGGCCTTCCTTTGCCGAGATTGACCTTTGATTGGAGCCCGCAGCTTAAAAACATGCACCGTTTTTTCTATCCGAAGGCGGTTGAAATTTTAAAAGCGGCTGGTGCAAAAAAAATATGGGGAGGCCGCCACGTTCAACAACCTTGGGATACAACTCATCCCAGCGGCGGTACAAGAATGGGTGAAAATCCGAAGGAATCAGTGACCGACCGGTTCGGAAAGGTTCATGGAATCCGCAATTTATTCGTTGCCGGCAATTCCTTATTTCCTACGATGTGCTCCTTTAATGTAACGGAGACGCTTGGTGCGCTGGCCTACTGGCAGGCGGATCACATCATTCGGGAGGCCTTAAATGGAGAGTTAATCAGATAAAGCGCTGTGGATTGGCTTCTTGCTTCATAAGTAACGATATAACGAAACATTTACTGGAGATGGTCAACCGCCATCTCTTCTTTTTATGACCATATTCATATTTATCCGATGTTTCCTATCGGCTCGCGCGAATGTGTTAGAATACTCGTGCGGCAACCTTGATATTTTAATTAATAATGCTGCATTTCCCAAACACCGGGAGGCGTTATTTTTTTGCCACTCAAATATTTATATTGTTAATGATAAAGTGAGAATGCCTCCAACGGTTCATACATCGGCTCTCTTCCCAAATGAGTCTGATACAGAACGATTTCATTAACTTCCCATTTTAGGGGCATCGGTAGATCGTTGACAGCTTGTTCTAAATATATGGTTTCAAATGTCGCTTTCCCAGTATAGTTTTTGGCTAAGGTCAGATGAGGTACATAAGGCCGGTTTTCCGAGACAAAGCCTAATGATTTTGTAGATTCATCAATGTTTTTTTGCAGAATAAATAGGGGATTTAAATCACCCTTGACACTAGTCCAAAGGATTCGCGGAGATTCCGATTTACCAAAGGTATTCAAACGCTCTAATGCAAGAGAAAATGAACACTGCTTTGATGTGACTTCTCCAATTAACGGCTTTAACCTTACCAATGTATCATTGTCAACGCCACCTAAAAATTTCAAAGTGATATGATAATCGGAAGGGAATACCCATCTTTTAAATGAGATATGCTTTTGTATCTGAAGACACCAAACATTTAATTGCAGCTTAATGGAATCCGGTATAGGGACTGCCATAAACAGATGAGTTTTAATATGTTTCACGATGGGGTGCACCTCAAAAAGAAATTTTTTTGGTCGATAAGGCCTTTGAGCGCATGCGAACCCGCAACCAAGGGTTCAGAATTCTCCTTTCTCCACTCCTCTAATGCATTCCTTTGAGCTTCGTTGGAATTAATACTTTGACTTGTTTTGAAATAGGTCGATTCTTCTTCATATTTCCATGGCTCCTTGTAATATAGCATCCCAAATTATTGATATTTTAAAGTTTCAAACCGAAACATTTTTAATAATTATTTGTTATTACACTCCGTTATAGATATGATTAACTTGTAAGAGGTACTACAATAATCCAAGGCGGTGATACACATGATTTTTTCCAATATTCTTGTAGCATATGACAGTTCGAAACAGTCCAGGAAAGCCCTCGAACAAGCTGTGTTGATCGCTGAACAATCCCCGGATATCAAGCTATTGGTACTTCATGTTTATGAAATACCTCAGTATATTATTGGGGAAGCTATCATTTCTGCTTCTGTTCGTGTAGAAACAGACCTTTATGAGCACTCGTCTAAATTAATCGGAGAGGCTCAGCGAAGAATAGCCCACTTACCTCATGCGAGCACAACCCTTCTACAAGGCAATACGTCCAAAGTTATTCTCGATAAAGCGGATGAAATGAATTGTGATGTCATTATTATGGGAAGCAGAGGATTAGGTGGGTTTAAAGAATTGATTCTTGGTAGTGTAAGTAATAATGTTGTGCAGCATTCTAAAATTCCCGTGCTCATTATTAAATAAAATAATGTGCATGTAGTGAGGTAAGTGTCTTCAACTCGAGTTTTGATTCAAGGAGGTCAAGCTGATAACATATTTGCAACTTGCTTAATGTTATTAAACATTGTAACTGATCTCAGTACATGTTTGGTAGCGGCATAAGCGGTACGTTTATTGCCAATATGAAAAGAATAGTTTTTTGCTAAAGAATCCATGCGTACACTCTCAGGCAGCTTCGTTTGACGAACCTTTTTCAGTACAATTTCACCGCGATCATTCTCGGTGAATTCAATCTCATACCAAGACTGTTCCCCATTCTACCAATTTTACCTTCTTGAGAAGAATCATCGGAGAAGAATTTCAGAATGTAAAGTTGCAACAAACTTGATGATCATTGGGGGAATAACGCAAATTGTAGGATTATTAAGGTGGGTGTTCGTTGTCCCACAACTGGCGAATTACTATGTTAATCATCCTGACACATCAAAGGAAACCCTATCCATCATTTTCCTTGTTGTTCACCAATACGGTGGAGTCATTCTCGGCGAGCATATCGGGCAATTATTTTATGATTCCATCTCAAGAGACTTCTTAACGAGAGTGTGTCTTCTCTGAGAAAAGCAAAGACACCCATCAAGGTGTCTCATTACATGGTATTTGGTGGAGGCGAACTTACACTGTTAAAAACCCTGTCAGTTTCAAACAAAACATAGAGCATCGGGCATCCGGCTATGCTGAATTAACGCCACTTTGTAAGAGCACCAGGACGGATTATATACACCCAGTTAATATCTTTCGATGAGCGAACTTTTATTTTGATAATTCGGAAGGCTGTTCGAAGAATCAACTCTTCCATCCCATAATGAAATTGGAAAAAAGTACATACAAGTTAATTTTTATCCTGTGATACTTTTAAATTAACTCGAAAGCAAATTTATTGCTACGGGAAATTCATTTTTACAAAGGAGGAATTTCGATGAATTAGTAACTAGTAAAGACTGATAATGAAAATACGACTACTAGATTAATATCACAGTTAAATAACAGGAGGATAAACACGAAAAAAATAACCGCTTTAATCATTGGATTATTAATGTCGATTGCAGTATTAGGTACTGCCTTTGCGAGCAATTATGAGACTGAAGTTGAAAGGGGAGTCAACTTCAGAAAATCGCCAAGCATAAAAAGCTATATATACCGGATGATTCCCACAGGGGAAGATATTCATGTGATAAAAAGGCTTAACGATTATTGGTTAAAAATCAAGGTTCAGGATGGTACGATCGGATATATTTCCGCAAATTCCAAATTCACAAATTATAAATCCTATTCCAAGTCTAATATTTCCAAAGCTGACGATATTATAGCTACAGCTGAGTCTTTAATCGGCCGCGCTGAATACGATTTTGGAACTCGCAATCATAGTCGCTTAATATTAGATTGTTCTTCTTATACGGAGTATGTTTTCGAGAAAAATGGAATTCCACTAAAATGGGGTACTCGGTTCCAGAAAGATGCGGGACATTATGTCAGCAAATCAAATCTGAGAAAAGGTGACCTTGTGTTCTTTAGTCTCGGCAACAACTCGGAAATTGCTCATGTCGGCATTTATATCAGTGAAGGTAAATTTATTAATATCCTCGACAA
>JBBDSZ010000060.1:0-68483 GCA_040904685.1 Paenibacillaceae bacterium
CACCTTGTTGCCTTGAACTTTGGTCAGCTAAGCAACAACTATCCTGAACACAGCCTTATATTTATGGTAGATCAATTTGAAGGTTAAACTCACGTTTAACTTCCTCCCCAGTTATAAAAATTATTTTACAGGAAATGGTTCTTCAAACACGAACTGATCATGAATTTTCCAACCGTTTTCAGTATTCTTTAACATGTATAAAGTTCTGAAATCTATTGCTTCTCCATTTGATCGAAAGGTAAACTTTACATAAGCTAGCTGCCCATTTGTTTGTAGTACATCTATATGATAATACTCAAATGTCACAGACCCCGCTTCTTCCATAGTACTCCCGAAGTCTTCCTCCCTTATTAAGATAGATCTCTGTTGATTTTCATCTAATGTTCCAAATAATTTTTCCCGGTTCCCTTCCTCTACGGATTCTATGTATTGTTGCATTGTTGCAAGAATTGACGTACGCACCCCTTCGTCAATTTCTTCATTGCGCTTGGGTTTCGTTTCGGTATCAGTATATTTTTGGTCATCAGGATAAATTTTTAGGTCATCAGAGATCAATCCAATTTTCCAACTTCCATCGACTTCCTCTAATATCATGTAACCGACAGAAAATAATGTTAGGTTTGGCTCATGCTCTTCTTTAGTTGAGAAATAAACTTCTGCGAATGAATCTCGAAGCTCATACAGGACGGTTTCTATTAACTTAACATTACTCTCGGTAAAATTTCCAAAGTTTGATTCTAACGCTTCTTCTCCTTCAAATTGGTCAATAATAAGATAGTCTGTAAATAATTTTAGGTACTCTTCCGGATCTTTTTCTGTGAATAATTGATTAACCACAGATAAAATCTCATCCTCATCACTGTAAAGTAACTTTTGCGAAACAGTCACGGTACGACTTTGTTCATCCCAAGAAACGATCGCCTCTAAAGAATCTCCTACAAAACGAAGAGGAATAAACACACGATTGTTGGAAATGGTTGGTACTGTTTCTAAAAGAATAACTTCTTCATTCATCCTTGCAGATTTGCTGCCAACGGTTAATTCTATAAGGGTATCGTCCCTTCGAACAGTCACTTTCTGATGTGTTGAATCCCAGCTAACACTGGCCCCCAAAGCCTCGGCAAAGGGGCGAAACGGCACTAATAACCTTCCGTCCCTTATCATTGGAGATGCATCAAACTTAATCTGAGTATCATCTACATAAACTTGGATTTCTTCATTCGCATATGCTGGGTTTGTAGTGAGTACCATAATTAATACTAGCAATACGGGAATATATTTCTTTATTGACATTGGCGCCCCCTTTCATATTGCTGAATAAATTTGTAATATAAATTATTTGGATTCAACCATGATAATGTGACCTCTAATATAATCAATCCATTCTCCGTACTCTTGCTTTTCCCACAGTGAAAATGATTTTAGTATAAATGTGATGTTTTTCTTGTATATAACTTCTGCACTCATGGTTTCCAGTTTCCGATGACGGGCAAATGACATGGCATCGGAAGCAATTTGACGAGATATGCTAATGAACCTCCCCGCAGCAAGCTGCGGGGTATCTTATTCAGTGGATTCGCTTCGCTCACTTAGAACAAGGTCAATTGCTCTCCCTCAATCTTTCGTGTAGCTTTACGTATTCTTCCTCCACTCCTTGATGCTTTACGTAATTTCTTATTGTTGCTTCACTACCAAATTTGCTTACAGTATTTACGAAGTATCCGTCCGACCAAAATTCTCCGCCCCACAGTTTTTTCTTCACTTCGGGGTGTCTTGTAAATATTTCTCTTGCCGTTATACTCTTGATTGTTTGTATTATTTTTGTTGCACTGTATTTCGGTACTGATTGCACCAAGAAGTGAACATGATTTTTATCCGTTCCAATTTCTATACTTTGCTGAACATACAAAATGATACATGAGTACCGACACGTTGTGTGATTTATGGATGTAATCGCTCAAATTACAGTGTTCCTTTCTATGTTTCTGTTATAAACTCATTATAGCTCAAACATAGTTAGTTACGCAGCAAGCTGTGGGGAATTGAACCCGTAGCGATTAAATCAAAACGTAATTAAGCAAATTTTGAGCCATGATATAAAAGGCAAAGGTAACCCATGAACAGGTCGCCTTTTGTATATTTTAGTAGATGGCCATCCATTTTGCCAATTCGAAAATCGCCTGAGTACATCAGCTTACCGTTTGGATAATATTGTTTCCTTACCCATCCATCAAGTCGTCTTTAAAATTCCCCTCATATAATAGCTTTCCATTCATATAAAGCTTACCTAAGCCACTGCGTTTACCATTCAACAGGCTGCCTTCGTACTTTTCCTTAGCTGGTAAAGAACCAATAGTAATGATCTGTTCCGCTTCATTCCAATTTATGGTTCGATCTGTAGCTTCTGAGATGAATCGAAGCGGAACAAAAGTGCTTCCAGATATAAGTTGTGCAGCTACAGGCAAAAATTGATTGATTCCGTTCACCATCGCCTTATCACTCCCTATTTGCAGCGAAATTTGCAGCGAATCATTCATACCTGTGACGGTTCTCGTATTCGCGTCCCAGGACACCGACATGCCGATCGCTTCAAAGATAGGACGATACGGAACCAAAGTCTTGCCATCCTGTATAATGGGTGGCAAATTAGAGGTCAATGGATGACCATCGATCAGAACCTGAATTGGCTTTTTCTCCGCTTCAGCCAATCCAACATGATTGAACATAATCAACATTAGACTTAACAGCATTATGCAGCAAACTGCATGTTTTCTAATATACATAAGACTCACCCGGACACGCGCGTGCTGCTTGCCGCATCCACAAACTAATCCTCTTCATAGGCCAAAGCTTCATCATTTTAAAAAACTCCTTCTTTTTAGAAATGAAAAAAGAAAAGCCCTCGACATGGAGCGACCCGGCGGTCATATCGCCTTATGTCTGGCGACTTAGATCCGTGGCTTTGCGTCTCCGTCTTTCGACGGATTTGCCTTTGTTCGATATCAATTTCTTTTCCATAAAAAACATTACATGTGTTTGCAGACCTAATTATACGGTACTACTTTCGAAGTTTCACTAGTTATTTTCAAGATTTTTGAAAATAAGATCGAAAGTCGCATTATTTGTCGAAACAAGCGAAATAATAAGTACTATTCACTAAACACGCAAGCTAAGTTTTTATGGAAATAATCTCTCTATTTTTATTATACTTCTAGAAAATTGATTTCTATTACTTCAACATGTAATGTTTCTGAAGATATCCAAGAAGATTATGCGCTAGTGGATTAAACTGCGCTTGAATTTTACGCCTGAGACTTTCAACCCCTAAACGAATTTTTTATCTAAAGTGGAGCGTGCATTTTCTCTTAATGATATTTGCTTCGCAATCTCCCCCCCCTTGTTAACTGAAAAAAATAGTAGCACGGCCTTTCAATGGTATTGGTGATGTTGTTTATTCACTATTTACTTGGAAATAATAAGTATATAGAACGACACATAACTCCCAGGGACGCGCCGGATAATATCCAGGGACGGTACGATAAGTATGTCATCGTCCCGATAACTCACGAAATGTCCAAACGTAATATATATTATGTAAACAAATTTCGATATTATCGGACGCACATGTGAGTTATCGTACATGTCCTTATAGTTATTGGATTGTTTAATAGGTTTATAGTCATTTATTTAAATTATATGGCTTTTTGTTGTTTAATTTGATTAAAGTGAAATGATAACATCTATCTGTGAATTATGACTTTTTGTTTTACCATTCATTATAGTTTGCCAACGATCCAGATTGTTATTAGCGGCGGTTGCCAAGCAAGTTGTCGTGAGCAATCTAAATATGTATAGAGTTAAGAAAGCCGTTTATTTTCGGTTATGTTTTTACTAACTCGTTCAGGGTTTAGCCATACTTCTTCCTCTAATGTCAGTTTCGGGTTCTTTGTTGTACCAGTGTACAAAGGATAGTACCCAGGTTCTTGCTGCAGTTAAATCAGAGAATCCCTTAGATGGATAGTCAGGCCGGTATTTACAAGTTCTAAAGATGGACTCCGCATAGGGATTGTCATTGCTCACTCTCGGCCGGCTTCTCAAAGGCGTTATGCCCAGCTGATACAGCGTTTCTAATAGGGAAGCCCCCTTCATCGGACTGCCATTATCCGAGTGCAGTACGAGCGGTTGATGATGGGATATGCGCTGTTCAGAATTCAATCGTACCATCTGAAAAATATATGGTAGCCTTACCAGTCATCCGTCCTTCTTTAATTTCAACAGTTAAAACCTTACCAAAATATTCAGTGCCTTCTGTTCCTTGCCCATTCACCATCGTTCCTTCAAAAAAAGTGCATCAGTTTTACGATCACACCGTTAATTAAAGCTTCATTTCTATCAATTGTAGGTCTAATTTCGGTATCATCTTGTTCGTTTTGGTTTCAATTATACTTTTCGATCTGTATGGGCAAACTTCTATTTTTACCATTTTCCCCGCTTCCACTACGTTACTCGTCTCCTTGTACCACTCTTTATCTTTGGGAAAAGTGGGAAGCATGCTCTCTTTCAGTAAGAATCAGTTTTTGGCACACCTCCAATAAAAATAAAAAAAAGCCCTTACAAATGATGCAAAGACTTTGTTTAAGCTGCGCGAAAGTCAGAATGATTTTCAAGCAGCTTGGCAATCATGGTTCCTGCCTGGAACTTTAGAACCATAGCTTAGCGTCATTCCCTTTAGTGAATTTTGCCTTTTTCAACAAATTATATATTGTCTTTCCAAAAATATTACAAAATACACCAATTATTAACATTTTTTATTTTGTCGTTAAAGTGGATAGAAAGCGGAATACTCCTTCCACTTTGCTTGCCGTCTGGGCATATAACCTATACTTTCAGGATAAGCACTGGTGACTGTATGTATGTTGTACTATGAAATGGGACGATTCGGTACTTTATCACTATAGATAATGACATTTTAATACGAGTTTTGACCTATGTTTAATCGTCTGGTGTCTAAGGTATACTTACATTTAACATTCTCTCATTTTATGTCAATAGAGTAAGAGCAGTTGAACAAGGAGGAACTTATGCGGATTGGTGAACTGCTTGTCATGAACGGTCTGATAACTGAAGAAAAGCTAAAAAACGCTCTCAAACAACAAGTAAGCAGCAAAAAAAAACTTGGCGAAATATTGATTGACAGCGGGGAAATCACAGAACGCCAGTTGATGGAGGTTCTTGAATTTCAGCTTGGCATCCCGGTGGTTAATTTAAATGAAACAACATTTGAGAAAACGATAGTCCATCTTATTCATGAATCAACAGCCCGAAAGTACAATATCATTCCAATTGATCAAAAAGGCGGTAAAATCAAGTTGGCTATGGTCGATCCATTAAATCATGAAGTAATCAAACAAATCCAATTGGAAACAGGTTTAAGCGTTCAGCCTCTCCTTGCTGCACGAAGTGAATTGGAGCAAGCTATTACACAACATTTCGGCGTAACGGAAACCGTTGAAGAATTAAATCGAATTATACAATCCGCAGTTGAGCAAAACGTAAAAAATATACAACTCATTCCTGAAGAAAGTGAACTTATAGTCAAGTTTCATATCTTGAATGCGCTTCAAAAACAAAAAATAATTTTAAAAAACAAAGAAGCATTGATCAATCGAATCAAAATCATGTCCAATCTTAATACAGAAGAAATAAGGCTGCCGCAAGAGGGTCGTTTGCAATGGAAGTCGGAAAATAAACAAATTGATTTGCGTGTTTCCACATTGCCGACGGTAAACGGTGAAAGCATCTTGATACGGATAATGAATCGATCTGAAGAAGTACTGAAAATGTCCGATCTTGGCCTCAGTGAGGACAATTATAATAAGTTGGAAAATCTCATTCGGCATCCCTCCGGTATGATTCTTGTTTCCGGACCATCCAATAGCGGCAAGACTTCAACTCTGTATTCGATTCTCAATGAATTGAACAAAAATGAGCTGAACATAATTAGTGTGGAGGATTCCGTTGAACACCGCATGAAAGGGATTACGCAAGTAGAAGTGAATAATCGTATCGGTTTCACATTGATCAGCGCCTTACAGTCTGCTTTTTGCCGAAGTCCTGATATTGTCTTGATCGGCAATATAGGTGATAAAGAGACATTTGATATTACAGCAAAAGCTTCCTTGGCCGGCTGTCGTACGCTCAGTGGAAGTCAAGGCAACAATGTGGGCGATGCAATCCGCCGATTGTTGGACCTGGGTGTGGATTCCCATCTGATTGCATCATCGCTTTCGGGTATCATTGTTCAACGTCTGGTCAGGTGTGTATGCAAGTTTTGTACTTATTCCGTACTCGCTTCTGAAGAGGAAACAAAAATTTTCGCAAACCATAATCTTCTTGATCTCAACAAAGATAATAAAAGTCATATAAAAAATTTCAGAACCTTTGTAACCGCACAAATTAGCGGAAAAATTACAGTAAGCCGTGGTAAAGGATGTCACGTCTGCAGCAATACGGGGTATTATGGGAAACTCGCAATACATGAGGTGCTTCACATCGATAAAAGAATGAAAGAATTGATTATGAAGTCTCTACCAAACCTTGAGTTTGAGCAGTATTTGAAGGAAAAGGAATACAAGACGATGCTATATGACGGTTTGCTGAAAGCCAGAGAAGGAAAGACTACCGTGGAAGAGGTGATGAAGGTTGTCGAATAATGTAGATCGATTGGCGGATAAATCAGGAGAAATGATAGTGAATGAATCTAGAGAGGGGTATGACATGTCTTATAAAATCCTTGTTGTCGACGATACGAGCTTTATGCGCAAAATGGCGGCCGATTGTTTGAAGCAGTATGGTCATATCGTTATTGGTGAGGCGATTAACGGCAGGGACGGTATCCAAAAATATAAGGAACTGCAGCCGGATATTGTTATGATGGATTTGAATATGCCTGAAATGAGCGGTATCGAGGCAATCAAAGAAATTTTGCAGATTAATCCGGAGGCTATCATTCTTGTCTGTTCAGCTTCTAATCAACAGGATGAAATTGAGGATGCACTTGAAGCAGGAGCCAGAGGATATCTGTCCAAACCTTTTAATTCAGATCATTTAAATGATGCAATTCTAAAATATGCTGAACCTCGTATGCAAGATCAGGAATCAACCAAGAGTCACGTTTCACTAGAACCGGAAACCAGCACTGAAGAGGCTCTGGCGATTAATACTCAAAAAATAACGATTATGGAAAATGGGGAAAGCGCAATGGAAGTAAATCACAATGCTAAAGAAGTGGACCGATTAAATTCAAATAAAGAAAATCGTGCAAAGTTTGTAACAAGTTATATGTGCAATTGGATTGAAGAAATTAATGACGAAGCAACTATCTATTCTGTCATTTGCTCTGAAAAAGAAGACAAAATATTGATCGAAATGGATGATGACAACCATGAAAAACAAGTTATCCGATTTACGTTCGATAGCTTTCGCCAACTGAATGAGTGGCTGGAAAACCATTTAGGCAACAATATCGCCTAAGCCAGCCATATTTGCGGCAGCATCACATGGTGATAGATTGAATAGCATAATCCTTATTCATACTTAATTTTATGGAAAAATTTTATTAGCACCATTAATTAATCCTGCTTCACAAAGCAGTTCTAAGCCATTCTAGTGTTGATGCATTTATTGTACTTGAAACGTCCTGATAATTATTGTTGCCGTCCCGTAAGTGTCGATGTCGTCCTATAATTCCTATAGACGATCCATAATTATCGGTTGCGTCCCGATAATTCAAATTTACGGAGGTCATTTAAAAATGAAATTACAACTAGCCATCGATGAATTGTCTTCGAATGGGGAAATACCCGAAAAGGGTATTGGCGAATTGCAAGCAGCCCGATTCTTCATCGTGCATTATACCGAACGGTACGTACGGTGGTGTGAGAGGTCGGGGGCTTGCCGCCCCCTCCTACTCGATCGTTCAACTCTTCAATCAATTATTCGGTTTGTTGGCATAATAATAAATTTACGATACAAGAGGGTTGTATTTATTCATTACTTGCACCACAACCGATTCAGGTAAGCGTAATGATATTAACCGGATCAGTCACTATCCATTAGGGTAATAAATCCTCTTCCATTTTCTGCTTCAGAACCTGAAACGTCTACTAAATGGATGTAAGTGCGGTTCACCCTGCTATTATTAGAACGGGAAGTGACGATATTCTTTTTGAATCGAAATCCATTTTGTTATTGTAAATTCCTCTACAATCCACGGATTCCCAAATCTGCCACTTCCGCTTGCTTTATTGCCACCAAATGGTGTATTGGGGCTATCATTCACCGTTTGGTCGTTAATATGCGTCATTCCGCTTTCGATTTGTAGTGCGAACGCTTCTCCTCTTTCTAAATCAGTCGTAAAGATAGAAGAGCTTAATCCATATTCAGTTTCACTTGCCATATTAATGGCTTCTTCGTCCGTATCTGCTTTAATAATGGTTGCGATTGGTGCGAATAGCTCCGTTTGTGCTAGTTTGCTGGAGTTATCAACTTCAGTAAATACATAAGGAGTTAGAACGTTGCCATCGCATTTTCCTTCTAGCGTAATATTCACACCATCACGTTTGGCTTCCTCGATAACGTTGAGCGCTTTTTCAAGTTGCCTCTGATTTACAAGAGGGCCGATAACCGTTTTGGGATCTCTTGGATCGCCACAAGGAAGTGCTTTTGCTCTTTCCACAAATTTTCGGACAAATTCATCGTATTTATCCTTGTGGACAATTATTCGATTAATAATCATACAAATTTGTCCTTGATGAATGAATTTCCCGAAAATTGCAGCATCAACTGCCCGGTCTACATCCGCATCCGATAAAACAACAAACGGACTGTTTCCTCCGAGCTCAAGAATAACTCGCTTTAAGTTTCTACCTGCAATCTCACCAATGTGTCTTCCTACTGCAGTTGATCCGGTGAAACTGATCAAACTGGAATGTGGATTTGTTAGCATGTCGTCTCCAACTTCCGTAATATCAGTTAGAATCACATTGAGTACGCCTTTTGGAAGACCCGCGTGTTCAAATGCTTTTGCGATGATACTACCTCCTGTTAAACCAACTTGAATATCAGGCTTATGGACTACGCTGTTACCCAAGGCGATGGCTGGTGCAATTGTTCTCATCGATAAGTTCATGGGGAAGTTAAAAGGTGAAATGGATGCTACAACACCTAAAGGAAGACGACGAATATGATTTACCTTTCCAACAATAGTAGAAGGAATTTCCTTAACCTTATAAATTTCATCCGCATAATGAATTGCTTCCTCCAATAATTCTAAAGAAAGATGTAATTCAACATTCGCTTTTAGAACGGTTCCTCCCGTTTCACGAACAATCACATCAACAATCGCTTCATGATTAGCTTTTAAATATTCTGCCGCCTTGTGAATGACCTCTTTCCTTTCTTCAGCAGAAGATTTTGCCCACTCCTTCTGCGCTTTCTTCGCAATTTCAAATGTTTCTTGAAGCTGTTTTGCTGTCGCTAAACGAACGGAAGTAACAACTGAATTATCGTAAGGATTTAAAATATTGCAAGTTCGATCACTTAAACCCTCCGTCCAGTTGCCATCGATAAAACTCTTGTTTAAATCTTCATAGGTTTTCATTTCAAACACTCCTTTCATAAAATTAATTTGTAAGGGCTTTCATAAATTTGTCAATATATTCTTCTGCTGTTAGATTACATGAAGAATATTTTACATACAAGATTCAAATCCCTCTATATGGAACAAAGATAATATTTTTTATAGTGATGGAAGCTTCTGATATAACAGTTCTTAACCAAAAATTTATCAATGCCTGATCAGGATAGAGGGTTCGTGAGGCTATTTTCCATTCGTCATTTACTAACTTCCATTTGAGTTCTCTACAACCTGGCCTTTTGATTCATTTAGCTAATATTGATTTAATGTAAACTATCGAACTAATCCGTGAGGGTCAATCACAAATTTCTTTGAAGCTCCCTTGTCAAATTCCGAGTAAGCGTCTGCAGCTTGATCCAGCTTAATAACTGTAGCATTAACCGCTTTTGCGATTTGTGCTTTACCGTTTAAGATCAACATCATCAACTCGCGATTGTAATTCATTACAGGTGTTTGACCGGTTACAAACGTATGAGATTTGGCCCAACCTAAGCCAAAACGTATTTTTAACATGCCGATTTTGGAGTCTTCATCAACCGCTCCTGGATCACCCGTCACATAGAGACCTGGAATTCCCAATCTCCCTCCTGCGCGAGTAACTTCCATTATAGAGTTCAACACTGCAGCAGGAGCTTCACCGTGAGCATGACCATGACCGTGGGCTAAAACCTACGCAATCAATAGCAGAATCCACTTCCGGAATGCCAAGTATTTGATCAATTTGCTCAGCTAAATTCGGATTCTCTTTCAAATTGACTGTTTCACAGCCAAAGCTTTTTGCTTGGGCGAGCCTTTCGGTATTCAAGTCACCGACAATCACAACTGCAGCTCCAAGCAATTGTGCAGAATGAGCGGCCGCCAACCCCACAGGTCCTGCCCCTGCCACATATACAGTAGAGCCTGGTCTGACACCAGCACTAACCGCCCCATGATAACCAGTAGGGAAGATGTCCGAAAGCATCGTCAAGTCAAGGATTTTCTCCATTGCCTTGTCTTTGTCTGGAAACTTCAACAATTGAAAATCAGCGTAAGGAACCATTACATATTCTGATTGCCCGCCAACCCAACCGCCCATGTCTACATAACCGTATGCGGAGCCTGGTCGATCTGGATTAACGTTTAAGCACACATTCGTATTGCGTTCCTTACAGTTCCGGCAGCGTCCACATGCAATATTAAAGGGCACCGAAACCAAATCTCCCTTTTTAATAAATTCTACATCCCGACCGACTTCAATGACTTCACCGGTAATTTCATGTCCTAATACCAACCCGCTGGGAGCGGTAGTCCTTCCCCTAACCATATGCTGGTCACTGCCGCAAATGTTCGTTGTGACAACCTTGAGGATGACGCCATGCTCGCATTTTCGACCTACATTTAACGGATTAACACCCGATCCCTCCTGCAAAACTAAATCTGGATAAGAAGTATCCCGTACCTCCACTTTACCTGAACCTACATACACCACTGCCCGATTACCTGCCATTGATATAGTCTCCTTTCTTTTGTTGTAAATAATCTATTACATTGCTATTCCACTGTTAACGCTTACATTATTGCTAGTTGTCAAATCCTATGAATCAATAATTAAAGGCTGTGTTTAGGATAGTTGTTACTTAACCAGTCATTTTAATAATTTGTTCATCGCAATATGCTGAAAGCCGACTTTGAATCATGTTTCTATAACAATCGAATTTTTAAAATTCCATCGGCAAACCGATATAATTCTCAGCAAGGCTCATGGATGCGGTGCGTGAGGATGTCAAATAGTCAAGTTCAGCAAGCTGAATCTTGTGTTCAAATGGCGTGTAGCTATGATTGCGATGCAGCGTTGTTGTCATAAACCAAGAGAACCGCTCAGCTTTCCAAATACGGCGCAAACAGACCGCCGTATACTGTTCGAGAATTTCTGTTTTCCCTGATTTGTAATACGATTCTAAACCCTTTGCGAGCACTTGGACATCTGCAACGGCAAGGTTAAGTCCTTTGGCTCCGGCAGGCGGAACAATATGTGCGGCGTCACCGGCCAAAAAGAGTCGGCCATACTGCATCGGATCGCAGACAAAACTACGCATGGGTACGATGCCTTTTTGGAAAATCGGTCCTTCGATCAAATGAAATCCCTCGCGTGTTTCCAAACGCGAATGCAGTTCTGACCAAATTAGATCATCGGACCAATTGGAGATATCATCTTTTGCGTCTACCTGAAGATAGAGACGCTGGATTTCCGATGAACGCGTACTTAATAAAGCAAAACCGCGTTCATGGTTTGCATAGATGAGTTCCGGTGCAGATGGAGGCGCTTCCGTAAGAATGCCTAACCAACTGAATGGGTATACTTTTTGATATTCCTTGCGAACGGATTCAGGAATTGTCGGACGGCTTGGACCGTGAAACCCATCGCAGCCGGCAATATAGTCGCAGGTAATTTCCTCAAGATCTCCGTCTTTATTTTTTCGGAAGCGTATCTTTGGTAAAGCCGTGTCCACATCATGAAGGCTGACCTCACCAACATTGAAATGAATTTCTCCTCCTGCTTGAAGCCGCGCAGCAACCAAATCTTTAATCACTTCGTGCTGTGCATACACGGTAACATACTTTCCACCCGTCAATTCATGCACGTTAATTCGATGCCCTTTGCCGTTGAAACGGAGTTCAAAGCCTTCATGGAAATGTGCTTCCTTCATCATTCTTGTACCGACACCTATTGCATTCATCAGATCGACGGTTCCCTGCTCAAGCACTCCAGCTCGAATCGTCTCTTCAATTTCCTCACGCGTACGGTTCTCTATGATGATCGATTCAATGCCTTTTAGGTACAGAAGATGTGCAAGAAAAAGACCGGCTGGCCCGGCTCCAATAATTCCAACCTGAGTGTGCATGAAACATTCCCCCTCTAGATAAATAATAATCGATTAATTGTACATCAGTGATTGAAAACCCTGTGTCCCCACCTTTGCTGGCGGCCATTCGCATAAATCGAATGGAAAGTCCGTCCCTGGAACCACTCTTTTTTCTCCAACCATGTCTACAAGATACCGTAAAGCTTCTGGATTCCACAGCACGGAATCGTACCAAAACCGTTTAGCAGTTTCAAGTGGAGAGTCCTGCATTTGGCCAGAAACGACCTTCCATTTTTCATACCCTTTTTCTAATCTTCCAATTTGATAAGGTAAAAACCCCCCACCGTGAGCCAACATTATTTTCACCTTTGGGTAGCGATCCATTAACCCGCTTAATAAAATATCTGTTGCGCATACAGTCGTTTCCCATGGTACTCCGATCAGGTTAGGCATCATCCGTTGATTTAATCGCGGATCCGAACATAGTAAGGGGTGAACAAATACAATGGCCTTTCTCCCGTTTGCCGCCTCCCAGAATGAGGTGAATTTATGATGACTTAACACATTTCCTGACCAGGAGGAACCGATAATTGCTCCTTTGAGACCCTGATCCATAACCCTCTCCAGTTCTGCTGCAGCCATTTCTGGGTCATTCATGGGTAATGTAGCCAATGCGGACAACCGTGCTTTGTGAAGCTTTACCCATTCGATCAAGCCATCGTTATAAACCGAAGACAGCTCTCTCGTGATGTCCGTTGGAAAATCATAAAGAAACAGCTGCGGAATAGGGGAAATTAAGGAGTGCATAATTCCCACCTTCTCTTGCTCATTCAGATACAACTGTGGATTAACAAACGCTTCCTTCAACTCGAATTCCCAGATCCCGTTAACGCTGAGAAATTCAGCTTTGGCAGGATCCTTTTTAATCCATTTCGCTTGAATAGAATTTTTATGTTCTTGAATCCACTGCATTGCTTGTGGAGGAATAAAGTGCGTATGAACATCGTACATAGAATCACCTGCCAAATGGTATGGATAAAATTATTTATCGGTTTGTCATGTTTGAAACAGGAGTGCCGCCGATCCCCCAATGTGTTTTTGGAACCTCTGTCACAAGTACACGAATTCTCTCCTTAGGAGCATCCAATTCTTCTGCGACAGTATCCGTAACACTCGCAATGAGAGACTTAATTTTATCGATTGATCTTCCTTCGAGAATTTGAATATTAATAATCGGCATATTCATTTTCATTCCTTTCTATTCGGTTATTCTTTGACAATAAAATCAACTGTGCCCAACCCATCAAACTTAGCGGAAACTACATCCCCCAAGTTCAACATGTGTGCGCCTGTAATTCCTCCAGAAAGAATGGTTTGCCCTGCTTTCAGCTTAAGCCCTTTTCTTGCCAGCATATTGGCCAGCATGGCTACAGAGTTTGCGGGATGCCCTAGGACAGCAGCTCCTGCGCCGAGATCCTTGATTTGCCCGTTAATGCTTAAGGTAACGCCGACCAAATCCAAATCCAATGAATCTGATTGTCTTATGGAATTGCCAAATACAACTTTAGAAGCCGATGTATTATCGGCGACCACATCCGGCAGCGTAAATTTGAAATTCTCATAACGGCTGTCGATAATCTCCAAAGCGGGAATGACATATTCTGTTGCCGCCAGCACCTGCGCACCTGTAATTCCTGGACCTTGAATGTCTTTTCCCAACACAAAGGCGATTTCCGCCTCCACCTTGGGGTGAATCAAATCCTTTAATTCGATTTCCGCTCCATTCACAACCATATAATCAAAAATATAACCATAAATGGGCTCGCTTACATTCATTTGCTTCATCTTAGCTTGACTGGTGAGCCCCATTTTAGGCCCTACAATCCGATATCCCTCTTCCAATTTCACTTGGACGAGCTGCTCCTGAATTTCATATGCAGTTTCTACAGATAAATTCGGATACTTGCTCGTGATACGTGTAACCTCTTGCTTTTCCACTTCCGCATGAATCAAAAGTAGTGCTATTTCTTTCATCGTATCCTTATCCATATTTATCCTCCTGGGAAAATTCTATTTAGATGATTTAGCAAGCTCCGCGGCGACATCGACGATCATATCCTCTTGACCGCCAACAACTTTTCGCCTTCCAAGCTCAATCAAAATATCGCGCGAATCGACACCGAACTTTTTCGAGGCACGTTGGGCGTGCAGCAAAAAGCTGGAATAGACACCTGCGTAACCAAGAACTAGATTGTCACGAGTAATTTCTTGGGGCACCTGCAGCAAAGGCGCAATAATCTCTTCTGCTGTGTCCATGATTTTATAGAGATCGATCCCCGTTTTGATTCCGAGATGATCAAGAACGGCAATAAGCACCTCTGTTTGCGTATTGCCCGCACCCGCACCCAAGCAACGAATGCTGCCGTCCACTCGTTTAGCTCCTTCTTCAATTGCAGCAAGGGTATTTGCCATAGCCAAAGACAGATTGTTGTGCCCGTGAAAACCGATGTTTATTTGCAAGCTTTGGCGCAAGGCGTGAATGCGCTCCTTCACTTGATGAGGCAGCAAAGCCCCGGCGGAATCGAACATGTATACCGTGTCTGCCCCGTAGCTTTCCATCAGCTTCGCCTGTTCTACTAACTTATCCACCGATGCCATATGGGACATCATCAAGAAACCGACCGTCTCAAGTCCCAATTCCTTGGCTTTGAATAAATGCTGTGCAGAAACATCCGCTTCCGTAACATGCGTGCCAATCCGCGCCATCTTCGCTCCCAGGTTTGCCGCTTCTTTTAATTCTTTGATCGTGCCGATCCCTGGTATTACGAGCACTGCAATTTTCGAGGCGCCACTCACGGATATAGCAGCTTCAATAAGTTCCATTTCATTCGTATGTGATAATCCATATTGGAGAGAAGATCCACCCAAGCCATCACCGTGCGATACTTCAATATACGGTACGTTCGCTTCCCCCAGCGCCTTTGCCACCCTTATCACCTGATCGACTGTATATTGATGCGCAATGGCATGACTGCCATCTCGTAGAGCCACTTCCGTAATAAGAATATCTCGTTCAATGGTCATTTCTAAATCCCCCTTAAATTATTGCTTTAGCAAGTCGATGGCGTGCAAACTCTTCCGCTACTTTAACGGCTGCTGAGGTCATAATGTCGAGATTGCCAGAATATTTAGGCAAGTAATCTCCAGCGCCCTCCACCTCCAACAACACGGTCACTTTATTACCATCAAAAATGGGCTCCGTTCGCAAATGGTAACCAGGCACATAAGATTGAATAGCCAGAGCCATCTCTTCAATGGAACGCCTGATCATCGCTTCGTCCATTTTTTCGGGATCAACCAAGGTATACACCGTATTGCGCATGAGAATCTGCGGCACGGCAGGATTTAAGATGATAATCGCTTTGCCTTTCTTGGCGCCTCCGATGTTTTCAATTCCATGAGCTGTTGTTTCCGTAAATTCGTCAATATTGGCACGGGTTCCAGGTCCAGCGCTATTACTGGAGATTGTAGCGACGATTTCCGCATATTCCACAGGACATACCCGATTTATCGCATACACGATAGGGATCGTTGCTTGACCGCCACAAGTAATGAGATTGACGTTATCTTTATCGAGGTGCTCCTGCAAATTAACTGTAGGAACGACAAGTGATCCGATTGCCGCAGGCGTTAAGTCAAGTACCAGTTTCCCAGCGCTTCTCAAAGCTTTGGCGTGGCGGACATGCGCTTTAGCCGAAGTTGCATCGAAAACGATATCCGCAAGATCTGCTTGCTCTAAAAAACCTTTTAAGCCGGTATCAAACGTGACGCAACCCAACTTTTTGGCGCGCGCCAAGCCTTCTGAATCAGGATCAATTCCGATCATTGCAGTTAGCTCCAGCACTTTCGATCTTTGCAGCTTATACATTAAGTCGGTGCCTATATTCCCTGAACCGAGCACAGCAACCTTTATCTTTGACATAGTACATATCATCCTTTCATGACCTTAAGGGGTATTATGCTTGAAAGTTAACGCTAACTTCACCCAAATGTGCAAACCGAGCACTGAAATGGTCGCCGGGTTTCGCATTCGCAGCAGCAGATAGTGCGCCGGACAATATTACCTCCCCTGCCTTAAGGGTAATTCCAAATTCGAATAATTTGTTCGCTAGCCAAGCTACACATATGGCAGGATTGCCGAGTGCTGCAGCACCCACACCCGTGTTTACGATTTCACCGTTTTTATAAAAAACCATTCCGATTTGAGGAAGATCCAAGCCATCCAGCTTAATAGGTTTGCCGCCGAGTACGTATAGACCCGAGGATGCGTTATCTGCTACTGTATCTTGCAGCTTTATTTTCCAATCGGCAACACGACTATCGACAATTTCTAAAGAAGGCAGCACATAGTCTGTTGCAAGCAATACATCCAAAGCAGTCACTCGCGGGCCAATTAAATCATGTTTCAATACAAAAGCAATTTCGGCCTCCACTTTTGGCTGCAATACGCGAGAAAATGATATGAAGCCACCGTTTTCCACAACCATATCATCCAGTAAGTGCCCATAATCCGGTTGATCCACCTTCAACATTTGCTGCATGGCTAACGAGGTCAATCCGATTTTTTTACCGACGATTCTACTGCCCATTTTCACTTTTTTGTCGATATTAACCATTTGCACCTGATAAGCTTCTTCTACAGTCAATTCAGGATCCAACACAGTCAGTGCTTCTACGCCTTTTCCTTGGGCAAATGCTTGCTCCAAATGCGCTGCATAAGTGATTGATTTGTTCGTCATGGGTGTTTAACACACCTTTCAAATTAAAGTTTAATACAAATATTTTTCAATTCGGAATAAAATTCGAAGCTGTGCAATCCACCCTCACGACCGATACCGCTTTGCTTTGAGCCGCCAAAAGGGGTCCGTAAATCGCGGAGGAACCAAGTGTTCACCCATACGATGCCTACTTCGATTTGACCTGCCACGCGGTGCGCACGGCGTAAATCATTTGTCCATACCGATGCGCTCAATCCATACTGTGTATCGTTGACTTGTTCTAAGACATCTTCTTCCGTATCGAACGGAATCACGTTAACAACCGGCCCGAAAATCTCTTCTTTCACAACGCGGCAGTTCCGGTGTAGCCCTGTAATAATCGTCGGTTCTAGATAATAGCCCTTTTCCAATCCTTCCGGACGTTTGCCGCCTAGCAGAATGGTTCCGCCTTCCTCAATCGCCAGCTTGATATATCCCACTACTCGTTCGTAATGCTCTTCACTGATTAAAGCGCCTACCTTTGTTTTGCCCTCAAACGGATCACCGACGATCAATTCTTTTGATTTTGCAACGAATTTATCCAAGAACTCTTGATAAGCGGACCGCTCTACATAAATATTTGAACCGCAAAGGCATACCTCGCCTTGGTTAATAAAACTCGATTTTAACGTCGTCTCGATTACTTCATCCAGATTAGAATCTGCAAAAATAATATTGGGGTTCTTGCCGCCGAGTTCAAAAGACAAACGCTTTAACGTCTTTGAGGCGGAAGCCATAATCACTTTACCTGTCGTCGTTTCGCCCGTAAAGCTGATTGCATTAACATCCGCATGCTCAACAAGCGCAGCGCCCGCAGAATTCGGTCCAAAGCCGTGAACTAGGTTGACCACGCCATCAGGGATACCCGCATCACGACAAATCTCAGCTAGAACGGTCGCCGTCATCGGTGTTAGCTCTGCAGGTTTCATGACTACTGTATTCCCAGCAGCCAGTGCAGGCGCTAGTTTCCATGTCATCAGCAGCATAGGCAGATTCCATGGATTAATCAAACCAACCACTCCAAGCGGACTCCGCGCAGCATAGTTCAAAGCATTGCCATCCATTTGGGTCGCTTCTGATGTGATCGTCCGAATATAGTCGGAGAAAAAATGAAAATTGTAGGCAGCACGCGGAATATCTGTACTGCTCGAAAGCCATAATGGCTTGCCTGTATCCAGTGATTCTAAGGCAGCAAGCTCATCTTTCCTTGCGAGAATAAGATCGCCTACCTTCCGCAGTACAGCAATACGTTCGTCTGCAGTCATTTTTCCCCAAGGGCCGTTTAATGCTTTTTTAGCCGCTTTCACGGCAAGATCAATCTCAGCCGATCCACCTTCCGCTACCGTTCCTAGCACTTCCTCTGTTGCCGGATTTATATTTTCAAATGTTTTTCCGTCGAGTGATGGGACGAATTTACCATTTATAAAATGTAAACAGTTTAATGGTTTGATTTTAGTTTGTTGCATGACCCATTCTCCTTATATCACGCCTATTTTTAAGAAACAAATGAAATAATGGCATTTCCGCTTCCCGATGATTGTCCATAGCCCCAAAATTCGGCTCGTTGCTTCTGATCCAATACACCCAATAATGCAGCCAAATGACGACCACCGGATTCTACACCTGAGATTTTTGCATATTGATTCAACATTTCGCGGGCAGAGGTATAGTCACCACTCATCAAATAATCAATAAATTGGTTATCCATAGCCTTTTCCGATCGGGTTGGATTATTCTCCCGACCTCTAACGAGATTATGGGACAAAGCACCACTGCTCACAAATACAGCACGCTTGTGACTTTCCCGCAAAACATTGCCTATTTGTATCCCCCACTGATACGATTCTTCTAAACTGGATGCCCAACAAATGGACAGGCTGACTACCGGTATGTCTCCGTTTGGAACCAAATAACGTAAAGGTACCACGGTGCCGTAATCCCAAATATATGTTGGATCATTTAGCTCAATGATCGGAAGACCTGCTTGCTTTCCAGCCATGTTCAACTGATGGGCCAGTTCCTCATCTCCGGGATAATTATAACGAACATCCGTAATCAAATCTGGACATTCAACAGCGGTCAAGATGCCGTCATGTCGTGGGGTAGCATCGACATAATGGTGAAAAGTCGCTGGAAAGTGACACGAAATCAATACGATCACATCTGCATTCATCTCCCGAATTCGATCCCGCATTAAATGGAGTCCTTTTACTAACTCCATTTGAAAAGCCGGCGCTTTCTCTTCATGGCAAATACTTGGGACATGGGCAGCTAATAAAGCCATTTGCAATGACATTGAATTCCTCCTCAGCTTCTGAAATTTGAACTCCTTATAACAACAATAGAATAGTACTGTTTACTATGCAATATTCATGTTCTTATATACAGAACAACTGCTACAAAAACATACTCAGATTCATGACCGTCAAAACAGCCTGATCGGGATATATACTCCTTGCAGCAACCTTCCATTGTTCATCTACTTTACGGAATACATCCTCTCGTTCACCAAAAATTTCTTCCGTTTGAAGATCAGAAGCTCTGCTGCGCTTGAATAAAAAATAACTTCTGACGCTATATTCATCAGGATGAACACTGGGGTTAATCACGATATTGCTGACAAAATGCCGTTGTCTTGGAGCCGTATTCTCGACCCACGCCGATTTCGTATACAACCTTTTCACCCTTGTAGTAAGGGATACTTTCGTTTCTTCAAAATAAGTCATATCATGGATAAGATTTGACACATCTCTACCTTCAGTCGTTGTACGTAAGGGCATGCGGTAAATCAGATCTTCAGTTAGAAGATCCAGCCATTCTTCATACATTTGGTGATCCAACAAATAGGCTTCTTGGTAGAGAAATTGGGAAATTTGATATTGCAGTTCTAAGTTCATTGGTTTTCCTCCTCTGCGTCAAGGAAACTTTCGGAAATATGTTTTAACCATTGTTCATGCATACTTCTTAATACCGCATCGATGTAACATGTATTGTAAGCGACACCAGGTCCAGGGAAAGTCTTATCAGGTTCAATCTGTCCGTATCCCATAAGGTAATTACAGTCATTGTTATACTTTAATTCCTTATCTCTCACCATGATGCCTTTGCTGGCTTGAACAATACGGGCCCAGGTTTCTGTATCATCTTGCTCTAATGTTCCGGAAGGACCAAAGGATCCAACATATCCTCTATAAGCCGCCTCTTTGTAATCTTCCGGCGCTGCCTTATCAATCATAAACCAGCTCCAAACTTCTACTTTATCAGGTCCCATAGGCCTCCAAACTCGAAAGCACAGGTAGTTATGCAAATTGCCTTGTGTTCCATGAATAGGGCTAATAAAGGCAAGATTAGGAAAGACACCTCCCACAAAGACAGTCGCCCTTGATAACATATCCACTTGTATCGGATTTAAATTTCTTTTAAACATGGGCCACATGGATTCAGGCATAGTTTGATATTTATGGATTGACTCACCCGTTGCTGAGGTAATCACATTTATTCCATGGCCATGATCTAAAACCACTTGATGCCCATAACTTGCATAAAGCGGGTCTTTCGGGCTGATGCCCAATTCCACGGTGGAACGATGAGTCATTTGCACATGATAGGGGTCGCCGATAAAATTTTCTTGGGTCATCTTCCAATTGGCTTGCGCGACCCAACGATGAGGCAGGCCTCTGACTTCCATTCCTCCATCGCTTCGGCCTAGTAAAATGTCGAAGTACCACTTCATATCCCCCAGATATTCCTCTAAAGAAATGGCATTCTGATCCAGGTTTCCAAAGATCATCCCTTGATAGGATTCTACTTTAGGTATCGGACGAAGCCCCCACTCCTTCTTTTCCATGTCCTGACCATAAACTTTGTCCCCAGCTACAATACCAATAAGTTCTCCATCCAGGTTAAAACTCCAACCATGATAGGAACAAGTAAATGTTTTCTTCATGCCGTGATCAGCTGTGCACAGCATTGGTCCTCTATGTGGACAAGAATTAAGGAAAGCTTTAATCTCTTCGGATTTGGTTTTAACAAGCAATATCGGATCGTTCACCATCCAGCGTGTCACATAATTTCCAGGCTCTTTTAATTCGGATTCATGCCCCAAAAATTGCCACGTATGCGCAAATATATGATTGACTTCTAATTCATAAACATCAGGATCAGACAATATCCACTGGGGTAATAAACCCTTTTCCATTTTCTGTTTCAGAGTCTGAAATGTCTGCTTATTTAAGCTGCTTCCACTCATCGTTGCTTCACTCCTCATTAAGTTTAAATTTACCTAAAGCCCCTTCAAACGAATTAGAAAGTTTTTCCAAATTTTCAGAAAGGGTTACAAGTAATTCACTGACGCTTAGTTGCTTTGTGTTTAAAGAGGTAATCTCCTGTGAAGCTGCGGAGAATTGCTGTGCTGCCGCATTGACATTCATCATGTTATCCGCTACTTCAGATTGCGATTGATCCAGAATTTGAATCGATTTCTTCACACCGTTTAATTGCCTAATAAAATTTTTCGTGTGCTCCTTTACCTTATTTAAAATGAGGTCTGTTTCTTTAACAGAAATAATCTGTTCCTTAAATACAGGATAAGACTCAGAAATAATCACTACGGTCTCGTCAATTTCTTTTTCAATGGTTTCTGTAATATTCTTCACCACATCGAATGATTGGTTCGATTGTTCCACTAACTTTCTAATTTCATCAGCCACTACCTTAAAACCCTTGCCTGCACTTCCGGCACGTGCCGCTTCAATGCTCGCATTAAGCGACAATATATTGGTTTGTTTAGTCATATTAGTTAAAATATACAGTATCTTTCGAATAGATAGAGTACTTTCTTTGAGATTATTTACTTTATTAACCATAGAATAGGTTGATCTTTCAGTGAAATTAGCCTTTTCCATTAACTCTGACATATGTTGAGTGCCCAGTTCACTTGAATTTTGAATTTCTAATGCAAGCAAACTCATTTGATTGTTCAATTCCACCGCATTCTTTGTCTGAATTGCATTTTGATGAGATAAATTAGCAACTTCTTCCGATTTCATGGCTAAATTAGTGGATCCAACAGCGATTTCCTCCGAAGTAAATGCGATTTCTCCAGCGGATGCTGCGATTTTCTGCGATACATCTGATAATGTTAAGGCAGAACTGGCCACTTCTTTTGCAGAATTGCTTGCTTGCAGTACGGTAAAAGAAATTTGCTTCATCATTTGGTTAAAGCTTTGGCCTAATCGTCCAATTTCATCTTTACTTTTAAAATCCGCTTGAATAGATAAATTGCCCTGCTCACCCTCCTGCATTAAACTGCATAATTTCCCAATTGGCTGCCCCACCATGCGAACGACAAAATAGCTTAAAAGAAGAGCTAGAAATAATGCCAACATGACCATAATTAGAATGATTGTATAAATCTTCTTCGTCTCTTTCGTCACTTCACTTAGCAGAACAGATTCCACAACGTACCATTGACTTATGTTTAATTTATTGTATACAACTAAACGTTTTTGCCTGTTAACCTCGTCGTATACAATACCATTTTGCGAAGGATTGTTTAATTTTACTGGGGAATCTTGTTCAATAGCGTCAAATTCTGATGATTGAATAATCCGGTTCGCTGAATTGAGCATCAAGATTTGGCCGGAATTTCCAACATCAATATTTTTGAGTGCTTTGGTTAAACGATCTACTTTAATTTCAAATAAGATGACTGAATCTTCGTTGGAGAATTTAACCATCCTACTCATGCCAAATAAGTTGTTTCCGGCGTAACCTTTTTTCCTCGTATCCAACCAAACAACCTGTCCGGGCGCATTTAATGTTTGTTTAAACCAGCCTTCTTGAGAAAAATCTACAGATATTGGCGAGGTACCGACTGAGAAAACTTTATGACTTGGAAGCGAATATAAGTGAATGGCCACAAACCCATCTTTAGAGGTAAGATAACTGTTTAACTTTTGCTCAATTAAACTATGGAAGGATTCCGCATCAAGCTTTGATGTATGTGGATCATTCCATCTCGAAAACGCATCAAAAAGCGCCTTATCCGTCATCATTTGTAGTGTTAGTTCCTCATAATTGTTAAGAATCCCATCCATCTTATCGCTTGCTTGCAATATGGTTTGAAGCGTACCTTTAGCTACCTTATCTTCGATAATATTCTTGGAAATTTGATAAGTAAAAGTGCCCATGGCTACTACTAAAATTACAATACTGAAAAAAATTAATATAAACAATTTTTTACTGACCGACTTTCTTGGATCTTCTAAAAATCTATATTTCATATCATTCATACGCCAAGATACTGATGCTGAATCTCATTATCCATAAGCAATTCTTTCGGTTTCCCCTGCCATACGATCTGTCCTTTATTCATAACTAATACTTCGTCGGCTACTCCGCAGGCAAGAAAGAAGTTCTGCTCAACCAAGAGGATCGATAAACCCGTCTGCTTCAATGCTCTTATAATTTCGCCAACCTTACCAATAATAACTGGAGCCAATCCTTCGGAAGGTTCATCCATTAATATAAATTGGGGATTGGTCATGAGCGCTCTTCCTATAGCCAGCATTTGCTGCTGCCCGCCTGACAGTTGATTGCCCATATTTGTTTCTCTCTCCTTGAGAACGGGAAACAATTCATATACTTTCTCTAAATCCCATTTTTCCTGCTGTCCATCCCCCTGATTACCTGGCAAGCGCGCTGACATCGTCAGATTTTCCTTTATTGTGAGTGAAGGAAAAATACGTCTTCCTTGGGGAACCAAACCGATTCCAGAGAGGGCTATGCGAAAAGGAGCCAGCTCAGTAATATCTTTACCGTCATATTTAATGTTTCCTTTGCGTGGGGGAGTTAATCCGGCTATGGAATGAATGGTTGTCGTTTTCCCTGCGCCATTTCGGCCAAGCAACGCGACACATTTGCCTTTTGGAACCTCAAATGAAAGTCCCTGTAAAATATGGCTGTCTCCATAATACGTATGCACGTTCTCAAGCCTCAGCATAAGCCAATGCGCCTCCTCCGAAATAAATATCTTTCACTCGTCCGTCACCACGAATCTCTTTTGGACTTCCGCTTAAAAGAACTTCGCCATGATGAAGTACCGTAATGCGATCCGCAATCGAAAATACGACTTCCATGTCGTGTTCAATGACCAATAACGAGATCGAACGAGGAAGGTTTTGAATTAGCTTCGTTGTCTGCACTGTTTCAGCTGGAGACATACCTGATGTAGGCTCGTCGAGCAGCAAAATCCGCGGTTTGGATGCGATGGCCAGTACGATTTCCAGTAAACGTTGTTCCCCGTAAGACAATTCTTTCACTATACGCTTCCGACGATCCCAAAGCTTCCACTCGCTCAGTAGTTCTTGCGTTTCCTCAAGTAGATCATTATATTTTGTCAGCGATTTAAAAAAACGATTGCGATAGGATTTACACGCTACAATGGCTAAATGCAGATTCTCTTCAACGGTTAAACTATTTAACAGATTATTTTTCTGAAAGGTTCGAGCCATACCCGCCGATATCCGGGTATTAGAAGGCAATCCATTTACGTTTTTTCCATTAATCGTTAGCAATCCGTCATCTATTGGCAACACCCCTGCAATACAATGGAATAACGTGGTCTTACCAGCCCCATTTGGTCCAATGATGACATGGCGTTCTTCAGCTTCCACTTCCAAGTTAACATTAGTCAATACTTTTAATTCTTTAAAGGATTTACAAAGACGTCCCACTTTTAACAAATTCATCGCGGCTTTCCTCCTCAACTCGCATTGATCTTAAAGGGTCTGTCGGGGTTTTCCCATTATCGGGAGTTTATTCATGAAAATCTTCTTCCACACGTTAATTAACAAATGGGCTATCCCTCCCCGCCCATAAAGAACCAAGGCGATAAAAATGATACCCATGATAATTGGCCATCGTTCAGTATAAGAACTCATATAATTTTGCAGCACAATTAATACAGCAGCACCAATTGGGGGTCCGAATAAAGTACCAACCCCTCCGATGATGACCATAACGAGCGCCTGACCGGAGAACATCCAGTTCGTTATATCGGGACTGACAAAAAAGTTATAATAAGCATACAATCCACCTGCAAAACCAGCCATCATTCCGGATAACGTGTAGGCAAGCAACTTATAAGAATGCGTATTATAACCTAATGCTTTCATTCGCGATTCGTTTTCTTTTACTCCTCTTACCACTTTTCCGGCCGGAGATTGAACAAATAAATACAGCAGTAGATAACACAGCAAAAAAGCAATTGCCATCAGATAATAAACATGAAGCGACCCGGAAATAACGCCAAAACCCAAATCAGGCTCCACATTAACCGTCATTCCGTCTGATCCGCCAGTGACACTTTTCATCTTATAGAATACTGCGAAAACCATTTGGCTGAAAGCGAGTGTAATCATTAAAAAGTAGGCTCCGGATGATCGAAAAAACAGGATGCCGGTTATCCACGCAATCAAACCTGAAAAGACTATTGCAGCTGCTAAAAGTAAATAGGTGTTTGTCATATGCTCTCCTAAGATTGCGACAGTATAAGCACCTATTCCAAAAAATGCAGCGTGCCCAAGTGAAACGAGTCCGGCATATCCAACAATCAAACCCAGACTGAGGGCGAAAATCGACATAATAAAAACTTCACTGGCTAGCTTAATTCCATATGTTGATAATACGATAGGTAATGCAAGAACCATCGCCCCGGAAATAAGAGGGATAAGCGAGTTCATCTTCAAGTCTCTATCCCCTTTCCAAACAAACCAGCCGGTTTCACAATTAATACAGCAACCATAAGTGCAAAGATGATGACCATAGAAATAGAAGGGAACCAAACCCTGCCTAATGTATCGATCATTCCAATGAGGATCGCACCGATAAATGAGCCTTTCCAAGTTCCAAGCCCGCCAATAACCACAATCACCAGAGAAAAGATTAATATATCAGCATCCATACCAGAATATAGACCTAATATCGGTCCAGCGAGCCCTCCGCTTAATCCTGCTAAAGCCGCCCCAAAGGCAAACACGCCAGCAAAGATGAATTTCACATTGATCCCCAGTGCACCGAGCATTTCCCGATCGTCCACCCCAGCTCGAATAATCGCTCCTATGCGCGTTCGATTTTCTAGATACCACAGCACGATGGCGAGCAAAATTCCAACAAATACAACAAACAGTCGGTAAACGGGAAACGAAACGGCTCCTAAAGAAATCGAAAAGTCTAGGAGATGCGGCACAGGTATAGATTGCGGACTTGAGCCCCAAATCCATTTAATTAGATCAGAAAACACAAACATCAATCCGAATGTTAAAAGTACCTGCTCAAACTCTTTCCCATACACGTGCCTAAGCATAAAAAACTCTACAAGAAGCCCGAAAACAGTGACTACGAAAACAGATAACAGTAAGGCAAACCAAAATCCGACTAGATGTTTCAAAAAGGACATAGTGAAATAGGAGCCAACCATAAAAAAAGTGCCGTGAGCCAAGTTAATTACGTTCATTAAGCCGAAGATGATGGATAACCCCGCAGCAATCATAAAAAGCAACATCCCGTAGGCTAACCCAGTGAGAATTTGCACAAATAAAATAGATATACTCAAGAAGCTCCCCTCCAATGATGTTAGCTCCCCCTTTTGCTATAAAAGAGGGAGAATTGATAAATGATTATTTGGTCGGATCTGTTGCCGGCATCGTTACATCTTTTACCGTTTCCAATATTTCTTGAACTATTTTTCCGTCCTTTTTCACATTTTTCACAATGTACATATTTAGAATTGGATTGTTGGTTTTGGCGTCAATCGTAATTTGGCCGCGAGGGCTGTCATAGGAAATCCCTTTAAGTACATTAATAAGATCCGCCGTTTTAAAACTGCCTGCCTTCTCGATGGCAGTAGTTATTACCTGTCCAGAGTCAAAACCGTTTACACTAAATTCATCTGGATTTTTTTTGTATTGCGCAACATACGACTCCACAAATTTTTTATTAATCGGGTTATCTAACGTAGGGATGTAATTGGCTGCTGAAATAACCCCTTCAGCTGCATCACCAGCAGGTCCCGTAACAAGTTCAGTCGCATACTCATGCCAAGAGGTTAATGGAATTTTACCCAATAAACCGAATTGCTTATATTGTTGGAGCAAACGGATGCCGTCCGTACCTGTTTCGATGGCAAACACGATATCCGGTTTTGCTTCCGTGATTTGTGTCAGGTAGGTCGCAAAATCATTCGTTCCTAATTTAGGAAACACCGACTGTATGACCGTCCCCCCTGCTGCCTTGTATGCCCTTTCAAAAGCATCTGCATTTTCATGGCCTGCTGCATAATCCGGAGCGATAACAAATGCCTTTTTACCAAGAGTGGCAAAATAAGCTGCACCCGAACTGCCCGATTGCCAGTTTGACATGGCAATTCTATAAATATAATTACTTTTTTTAGCCCACGATATATCATTAGCTGCTGCATTGAGGTCAATCAGTAAGATCTTGTCTTTTTCTATTTGATCGCGAAGGGCATAAACCACCGCACTGGAAATCGGTCCAACAAGCATATCCACTTTCTCGCTATCCACCAATTGATGATACTTGCGTAAAGCCACTTGAGGATTTCCCTCATCATCTTCATATTTGAGTTCAACCTTGTGATTTCCGATCATTCCATTATGCTGTGCAAAGTAAATATCTATACCATTCTTAATACTTTCAGCCAAGGGAGCAAACGAACCCGTAAACGACAGCAGAACGCCAATTTTTATCGGTTCATTATTAGCAGCGGCCGAAGCTTGGGGTGTCGCTTGGGATGAAGCTTGGGATGAAGCTTGGGGTGAAGTTTGGGGTGAAGTTTGTGACCCGGGAGATGCTCCATTGCTGCCGCAAGCAGTCAAAAAAAGCATGAACGCAACGAGTAAAAATGAAAATGCTGGTTTCCAATTTTTGCGGGCGAGTTTTGTTACATTTGTCATCGATATTCCTCCTAAGTTTGTTTACAAAATACGATCTAATTTAAAAGCAGAAACTCGGATTGTAACACAGGGTCATTTACAATCCAATTATGTTGAAAGTCCCCCTTTCAATCATTTAATATGTACTTAATGATCTTTCTTTTATAAGCTTATCACTAAAAAACTTTCCGGAAAACGCTTTCATCCCGCTATATGGAACGGTCATTTTTATTCTTAATCCGATCCAAGGTTTCCGTGTCAGAAACTCTACAGTGTCATTGGCTTCTGCAAATTTTATCATTTCATGTTACAATGCTATTATATAAAATAATTTATTTGGAGGGAACCCGCGTATGAAGGAGAATAGTCAACCACGTCAGCTATCTTCTTTACAGAATGCCCTTCATATACTTCGTTCCTACTCTTTGGATAATCCCAGTCAAGGCATTACCGAAATTGCCAATTCTTTAAAATTGGGAAAGAGTACCGTTCATCGCCTCGTAGCCACATTAGCACACGAAGGATTTCTTGTTAAGGATTCCGAAACGCGAAAATATCGGCTCGGGTATTCCGTTCTTGCATTATATGGAATCGTTACTTTTAATTTGGACGTCTATAATGAGTCACTGCCCATTGTACGAAATCTCGTGGATAAAGTCAGCGAAACCGTCCATATAGGGGTATTAGATGATCAAGATGTCATCTATTTACTGAAAGTCGAATGTAAGCACCTTGTTCGATTTTTAACTCATGTGGGGAGAAGAAATCCGTTGCATTGCACCAGTTCAGGGAAAGTACTACTAGCTTACAAGGAACCCCTTTTTATCCAAAGTTACATTGAAAATGAGATGCAAAGATATACTGAGAATACTTTAACTGATCCCAAAGTGCTCCAAAAAGAATTAGAGCAAATAAAAAAACAAGGTTATGCGACAAGTTTTGAAGAATTGTCGGCAGGAGTAAATTCCGTTGCAGCTCCTATTCGCGATTACACAGGACAAGTCATTGCCGCTATTACAGTTGTCAGTCCCAAACAACGAATGGATCGATCCAAAACTCCTTTCTTTACAAAACATATAGTTGAAGCCAGTATTGAAATTTCAAGGAAATTGGGTTTTTATAGGACCTAACCTACACAAATAAGCCTACACTGTAATAGTACAGTGTAGGCTCTATTTAATTTGAGGTAATTGATTATGTGGAGAGGACAAAGCCTTTGTAAAGAAACGCTTAGCTGCCGGCATATCACGATTTTCAGATAACAAAGAACAGGCCCTTCTACCATCTTTAAGTAAAAAGACAACACCCTGACTATGACCCCGTTCCCTTGGATTTCAGTTCAACGGATACATTTATATCCACTTCTGCATTCCGCAGCAGTTCACTAAATCTCTTCTCGATTTTCTTCCACTCTTTTGGTTTTTTTTTCAGTTTATTTTGAAGATCCAGCACGTCAGCCCCCGTGCGATGCAGAATGGTTGTGAGATGTGCGTTGACCTCTTCATTCAGTTCTTGGCTAAATTTTTCTTCCAATCTTTCCAGAGAAGTTCTCCCCTGCACCTTGCCATCCGAACAGTTGTATTCGGAAAGATACCCTATCACCCTTGATTTCCCTTGAATCATGAGCCGGTTTTCTTTTACTTTGGGCTCTAGGGAGGCTTTTGTCTTGATAATGTCCATGGAAACCGATCCTTTACCCGTTTGGGGGCAATCCATACGCAAGCTTCCTGTTTCGACTACCGGCTTTTTGACATATGCCACCGCTTTCGTCTCTTCTTTACTCAATTGATCCACCATTTTTCCTTTATCCATCACAGCTGTACCGACCACCTTGGCTTCATCTTTGCCCGAGGACGGTGTAATCAGCGGAATTAAAGTAACGGATTTTTCATGGATAACGCGGGAAATGTCGCCGATATCGGAGGTTATGGTTTTTCCGGTTTTTTCCGTTTTCCCCGCCAATTTCTCAAGGTAAAAGGAGGTGAAGCTTTCTTGTTGAGACTTAATTCCCAGTAATTCTATAGCTTCATCGTCAGCAATGACCACCTGAGTTGACCGTCGCATATCGGGGTCCCGGATAAAATGGCTGATGATCTCGGCGATTCCCATTTTGGCTTGCTCTTTTCCAATGGCCAGAATGTGAAGATTAGCATAAAACGGAGAACCGGAGATACGGGTTTGTAAGTCGTGCAGCGGGATCTCGATAGACTTTTTTGGATAAGTGGTGATAAGCGTCTTCGATTTCCCAACCTTAGTTTGTTCCGATCCGCCCCCATTGGCGAACTGCACAATTTCCACCGCCATTTTATAACCTTCGTCCTGATTGTCTACCGCAATGCCCAGAATGACCGTCCGGTCCCTTAATCTTTGAAAATCCCAGCAGCCATTCATAAAGAGGATGATGGGAAGCAGAATCAGCCCTACTATGCAGATGCGCCGCATTAACGGTTCACCCTCTTTTTCAAGAAATCAATGAAAACGAGAAGCGGAAATACCATAAAGAGGATTCCCATGGAAATTCCGTGAAAAAAAGAAGAAAGCCGCCGGGTATCTTCAATATCGTCCGGTAAGAGAGACAGCACTAAAGTAACGGACATAAGAATTAGCGACCATAAGAAAAAAGAACCTTTGGCAAAATACTGTTGTAAGGCAAAGCTACCCAAATAGCACAAAATCGTCAAGAGCGTATATTCAATTGCAATCCAAAAAGTCACAAACAGAATATCCATACGCTCAAATACAGCGAATCGAATGATACGCGCCATATCAATACTGGGGTACTCAATGTAATTGGTTTCTACTGGACCGAATAAAGCGATAATAAACACGAACAACAAGAAAACGATCAAGAAGATGATGAGAATTCCCCAACACATTCCCCGCCACAATTGTTTCGGTTGGGCTGAATAAGGAAACAGAAAAGGAATCGAAAATAAAGCAATATACGGAAACAGCGAAGGCATCACGGCTTTTCGCAAAGAAAATTCATTGGAAATTAAAGGGAGAAAATTGGAAAAATCGGTATTTGGCAGCGTCATCAATAAAATAAACAGCAAGACCAACAACATAAAGGGCTGAACAAGCTCGTTAAATCGGGCAACCGTTCCCATCCCATTGTTGATGACATACATTACAGATAGTAACATCGCCAGGATAATCACAGATTTCGGTGTATGAAACATAAGGTAAGTATTCACTCCTTCCGACAGCAAACGAACGCTTATCGATGGAGCGCCAATCAGAAGAAGAATCAAAAATAAGGAAACGCTCCGTCCCAGCCATTTTCCCAAGATGATATTGGATATGGCGATAATGGATTTACCAGGATAGCGGGCAGCCAGAATAAATATAAACCGGGAGAAGAGAAGCACCAGTAGATAAGTGAGCAGAAGCATCATCCAGCCGCTCTGCTGGGCGTATTGGTTGATTTCTCTGGGGAGCGTTATAATGCCCACCGGACACAAAGCCACAACTATCCAGATGATTTGATTTGCGGTAATGGTTTCTTTTTTTTCAGTTGCCATGATCAGTCTCACCTATCCTTCTTTCAGCGGCTTGCGGCTGCTTTTTTTCTCTGGTTGTGTAAGATGGCCAGGCTTCCGATTTCTCCAACGCTGCGGGAAAATAAGGATGTTATCCACCCAATCCGCTACACACGCGGGAGCCATAGGTGAAAGATAAGGAACCCCGAAACTTTTCAGACTGGCAAGATGGCCGATAATCATCAGGACACCCAAGAAATATCCGTATAGTCCGAGAACCCCAGCAACCAGAATCAACAAAAATCGCATGATCCGAAAAGTATGTGCCAGCGAATAGAGGGGCGCACTGTAAGAAGCCATCGCGGTTAACGCTACAACGATCAAGGTGGTCGGGCTGACCAGATTAGCCCGTACGGCTGCGTCTCCTATAACAATTCCCCCGACGATGCCGATCGTCTGTCCTACTGGTTTGGGAAGACGCATGCCGGCTTCCCTGAAAATCTCAATCGCCAACTCCATGAGAAGCAGTTCCACCACTAAGAGAAATGGAACATTGGCCAGCGTGGTGATCATCGAAAGAAGCAACTCGGTGGGAATCAAACCCGGATTATAATGAGCGAGGGCTACATATAAACCGGGCAATAGAAAACTGATCATAAATGCGACGAACCGTACCAGTCGAAATAATATGCCCACTTGCCATTTTTCATAATAATCATCCATATTCTGCAGGCTATCAAAAAAAGTAAACGGAACGACAAGCGCAAACGGCGAATGGTCGGTCAAAATCGCCACTTTCCCCTCGACCAGAGAAGCTACTGTCACATCCGGCCTTTCCGTGATGCGCACCAACGGGAATATCGACCAGGAGTTATCCTCGATCCACTGCTCAATATTGCTGGAAGAAAGAATCACATCGGTTTCAATCTGCTTTAGACGTTGTCTTACTTCCTTTAATACTTCAGTTCGTGCAATACCTTCTACATACAAGAGAGAAACCTTGGTCTCCGATAATTTGCCGATGGACATTTCCTCCACGCGAAGACTTGGGCTCTTTAAAAATCGTCGCACTAAGGAAATATTCACCGTCAGCGTTTCCACAAAGCCTTCCTGTGCTCCTTTTACCGTACTATCAATGATTGGCCGTTCCGGACTTCGCTGAGCCCATTTCTGCAGCCCGAGCAGGAAATATCCTTCTACCTGCTCCAAAATGAGTGCCGTTTTTCCCGAAAGAATCGCTTGCAGCACTTGATCCGTCTCGTTTAGCAATTGAATGTCGCTGATGGGAAATTTTTGCTGCATCTTCTCGACAGTAATTTCTACTTTTAATTCAGCAAAAACCGAATTTTGAAATAATCGATCAATTTTATCCTGGTCAGTTAACCCCTCCAAAAAAAGCAATGCGCCCTGCTGTCCAGAAGATGTTTGAAACACTCGGGCGATCAGGTCACTGCTCTCTCCCATTTGCCCTTTAATGATCTGAATTTTTTCGTTAACGGATTGACTCATATTCCTTTCACACCCCCCCTTTGCTCAGACGCCTTTGGATATTATTTCCCATCCAAGAATAAACTACCCTCGGTCCCATCATCAATCAAATTCAATTTACGAATAATTGAGGTGATCTATTCATTGACATTTATCACAACTTGGGGTACATCCGAGAATAAAAACGTAAAAATAGCCAGACGCTGCTTCATAGCCTTACAGGGCTATGAACGAAGAGCAATGGGCATCGCATTTATTCGCTCTGTTCCTCACTGTTTCTTTATTAATAGCTTAAGCAAAAATGATTTTAAATCGATGATGCGCAAATATTGCGGTTTTTGATCCGTTCCGCATATGATCAGGGGAATCAGCGATTCTTCTTGACGAATAGATCCGTGGCCTCCGCCCCCCTTGTGCGTCGGTGAACTTCTGTCTGCCAATTCATACCCCGGCTTTGCGGCGACTACCAAAAATTCCCCCGGGTGAGAATTCAAAGCTCCAGACAAGCGTTGTAATACATCAGGGTATTGACCGTAATCCAATGTACGATTCGTATTGATCTTTAAATCCAACACCTTAGAATCTTGTTCAATTGTCCAAGTTTGTTTATAAGGGTCGATTATTTTTCCGTTAGCTTTAAACTTAAGCTCTTTGGCTGTTTTTCCTTGGACTGCGTAAATCCAATCCTTTTCTTTCCATGAAATAAAATCGATACGCGGATCAACTTTTAATAGGTTGGCAATATCTCTTAGTGATTTGCCCGTTTGAAGCTTATATACATAAGCCATGGTTTCATTTACGGCGAGGATGATATCTGTTTCTTGAGAAACGGTTTCTCCCGGACGCAGAACATGGTAGTCCCCGAAAAAGGAGGGCAGATCGATAACCGGATTCTCTTCGGCAGGCAGAATTTGAGTCATTCCACTATCCCCTACGATTATAAAAATCGCTTTGCTTAAGGCTTCTTCCGGTGAACCGAATGTTTTTAACAAAGAGTTAAGCTGTCGATCCACTTCTTCGACTCCATTTAAATCAGAAGGACCTTTTTTATGAAGCTTCTGATCCAAATCAGGTAAATAAACATATAAAAAATCGGGTAATTGTTTTGTTTTTACCAAATATTTGACCATTTCAACGGAATATGAATTATTTAAGCCCAAACTGCGGGTTAGACCGTCAGGCAGATTTTTAATGTCTTGAAGTGGATTGGACAATGAACCCAAGGCGAAGTAATCGGGTCCTTTTACTTGAATTTCTTTTGGTATAGAGGTAGGACCTTGAATCCAAGGAGGAATCGATAGCATATGATCCATGGTTCCCCGATAAATCAAACCGTTAATGGAACCGGATTTCAGCCCATGTTGGGCCAAGTCTTCGAAGATGGTAGGCAATTGTTGATTCAGATGTTTGCCGTTCAAGTTGATTAATGCATCAACCAAAACCGGATCGATTCCATGTTTGAAGACTTCCATCGGTCCGGTTCCGTAGTTGATGACTTTCTTTTCGTTCGTGGAATACCAAGTGAGACCCGGCACACGATGGTCATTCGGATAGGCTCCAGTAAGCAGTGAACTGTCGATCGTTACGGACATCGTAGGAAAAGAGCTAACCATGTCCTTATAATATTGGCCATGTTCAATTAGAAATTGAAACGCGGGAAGCTCTTTTTGTTGGATGCCTTTATCAATCGCTTGAGCCATTAAAGAGTCAATCATTAGAAAGATAATTTTCTTTGAATTTTCTCCCTTGATAGATTTTACATGCAATAAATCTTGTTCTTTCGGTTTTGATTCCTGCCTTTGGCATCCAATGGCAATGGTAAGTATTAAGATTATCAGCAAAAACCGACTCATTTTTTTTCGCATATTCATCCCCATCCTTGCAGTTTTTTCGAGCTCATAATTACCAACGATGTCATAGGGCGAAGCATGTTCAATACAACTATTGTTATAGTTTTCTGGCTGACTTATACATATATGTTGAACAGGCATGTAATAAGAAATCCATGAACTTGTGAAAGTTGGGACAAAAACCTCTTTTCTCGAACTTGTCCTCAGAGAAACTCACTTGGAAGAATTTTTTTGTGAATTTCTTCCATCTTCGCGCATGAATCTTTTTCAATCCTAATGGTTAAATTACTTGTTGTGACTTCCTTAAATAGAAAGGATGAAATTCCATTACTGTACCGTTCTCACCTCAGCTTTACCATTGGTTTGTCCGTCCAAAATGGTTTACCAAAAAGTATATTCACGATCACGTGCAAGCCAATTTTCAATTTGATGGTCAACTCGTGCTGGATTTTGGCTCTGGTACTGGAGCCAATTGTTCGATGTTTCATCCGCTTTTTTATCTTGGCATCGATCCTGATGATAAACGAATTGAATATGCGAGGCGATTATATCCTCGCCATAAGTTTCATGTTTTTGATGGAAAGGAATTGCCGATAGAAAACGAAACCGTAGATAAACTTCTTATTATCGCGGTGTTGCATCATATTCCTTCTGAAGAAATTGTAAGTTACATGAAGGAATTTAAGCGGATTCTAAAGCCTACCGGAACGATAATAGTGATGGAACCCTGTTTATGTAAGAAAAAACCATTATGTAATTGGTTTATGAAATGGTACGACAGCGGGGAGTATATCCGTAACGAAGAAGAATATATTCGATTGTTTCGCGACCATAATTATGACTGTAATGTCATAAAGCGATTCCGAAAATGTTTTTTGTATCATGAACTATTTTTCTCGGTAAACCCCAAATGAACATTGTAAAGGGAGTCAAGAAGCTAAAACCTTGTTTACAAATGCTGCTCAAACACAACAAGTCATTCAGCAAGTTCAGGATCGTGTGCAACAATTGGAAAATGAGGAGCCACAATATAAAGGTTTCTAAAAGAAGATAAAACAGCCATGTTGAAACTGATAGCATGGCTGTTTTATTTATAATAAAAAGCCCCACCCAATAGGTGAGGTTTGAGATGAACACTTATCGAAACAATCGGCGCAGGGGCTGTGTGATTTGTTGAAATAAATTCCCGCCCCCGTTGCGTCTTCTTACCACACCATAGGCGACTGCACCACTAGCTAACGCAAGAAGCGACATTATTGTCCTTCTTCCAAGCATATTTCTATTGGGTGTTTGCATTTGTTGCTGTAATCCCTTTTTCAACATTCCGCCGCGAAACAATGACGTGAACCAATTCATGATTTTTTTCCTCCTTAGCATATAAAATGATGGGTGCAGTGGTTTTGTACAATGAGTAGTTTACGGTGTATTCGACAAAACCATTCGATTGGGTTGATGCCAAATAACCCCTTCTTACTGGAAATCCCAGCATGATTAGCTGCAAAGGCTGACGACGTGGGCGATTTCTTCTAGTAAAAAATCAAAAGTGAAAATATCCCGGTTTATTTTATGGAGTACTTTCCTTCAATCTGGACACTCTATATCATAATTATGCAGAAAACTAACACATCGAGATTTAATATGGAGTGTGACGATAAAATGACAACCGCTAACATTAATGGATACTCGATGCATTATATCGATCACGGAAAAGGAACCACCATCCTCTTTATTCACCCTCCAGTACTTACAAGCTTAAATTTCACATACCAAATCCAAGGGCTGTCGCCTCATTTTCGAACCATTGCTTTTGACATCAGAGGACACGGCAAGAGCCAGCCTTCCAAACAAGAGGTTACTTATCCTTTAATCGTTGAGGATATCAAACGGTTGATAGACCAGTTAAGCATCGAAAAAATATTCTTGTGCGGATATTCTACTGGGGGTTCGGTTGTGCTTGAGTTTCTTTTGACTCATCCCGATCGGGTATGGGGAGGTATCGTCATCGGTGGAATGTCGGAAGTAAACGAATGGCGTCTAAGAAACAAAATATCTTTGGGCGTTGGTTTATCCAAAATCGGAGCAGTCAGCACGATCGCGTTTTCCAATGCCTGGACACAAGCCAAAAATCTTTCTTTATTCCGTGAGTTATTCAACGATGCCAAAAAAGGAAATGCCAGAAATGTGGAACAGTATTACCGGTACAGCTTGAATTATAATTGTACATCGCAACTCCGGGAAATCCATCTTCCTGTCCTGCTCGTTTATGGGGAAAAGGACAAGCACTTCCATCCTTACGCCAAATTGTTGCATCAACAATTGCCGAAAAGTGAACTGATTTTCATTAAAAAAGTTGATCACCGAATTCCTACGAAAGCCCCCGGATCATTGAACGAACGGATCAAGCAGTTCGTAAGCCGCTTCAGCCACTGACCACCCGGCAGATGAATGTCCGACGGTGGGGATCCATTTATCGCTTCAAAAATCATAAGAGTTTTTGGAGCAAACAGTAATACCCGGCATACAATATTGTAGGCAATCCAAAATATTTCGAGAAGGTGTATTTAATTGAGACAAAATGAAATGTGGCAATCTGTTGTGACCGAGTTATACCACAGCCTATATGGTGAGCATATGGTTTGTTCCATGAGCACACAGTTGTTTCATATACCCGAAACAAAAGATTTGAAAGGAAATGCGGAAATGCATACAGATCTTGTCCCGGCGTCTTATCATCGCGTGACGGCAACCGGATCCGCACAAAGGTTGCTGACCGGAGAAAGCGCGCCATCCATAGTGGAAACACTGATTGACTGCATCCAAAACAGCGAACAAAGAGACTTTAACGTACACGCCGGTTTACTTGTCATGAGGGATGCCGCCCCCGTTTCCTACAAACCATTTGTCGAAAATATTATACTCTGGCAGGATTACGCTGAACTGCATTTGCAAAACGCTAAACAATTCGCTGTACGAATTACCGGTTCTACCGCGTGGCAAAGGCAATCCCGGTATGGCGAACTTTCAAGGAATCATCATAACATTTTTACTGCTTTTTGAAGAACAAAAAGACTCTGTGCCGTTGTTAAACGAGTACAGAGTCTTTAATAATTCGAAATGATTTCTAATTTCTTATTCCCGTCGCCCACCATAAGCGAACTTAATTTCATGCTTACTACACTTTGATTGATTGTATCTGAATTTAACACATTACCATAAAAGTACACATTATCGCAGGCTTTATTCATTCTTGCAATGATCGGATATTTCTCTCCAGTCTTTCATGTTTTCATTTTGTTCCAAAACACCAGTGATTTTTTTATTATGATCACTTTTTTTCAATTAGTGGTCCAGCATGTGGATATTTTGAAAGTAATTGCCTCCTTGCGAACAACAACTACGTCCCGACCGTTAGGATTATTTTTCCATTAGTTCCTCGAACAAATCTACAATCTGGGATCAATTTCTTTCTCTTTGGCAACTTCAAATAACAAATTTGCAGCAGCTTCCTTATAAAATTCATTGTCAGGAGCAATTTCATGAAAGGGGATAGAAAGCATTTTGCTGCCCAACCGATGTTCATTCATAGAGGCACGAAGCTTTTGGCTAATGTTCTTCTGCCTCATTAACTTTCTGTACTTGTGAGGGAAGCGGTAATCATATCCGTAGATGATCGATAAGTAATCCGTATTGCGCACCTTCATATAAGGAACTGCTTTGCTTTCTATTATCTCAGGCTTGATGACAACGCCTTCCATATGGTTTTCAATCGTTAACTTGGAGAAATAACACTCTGCCTTCTCGTAGCTATCCGATTCAGTAAGATCCAATATTAGAAATTCATCTTCAGAAAGGAAGCTGTACATTTCTGATGTTTTCCAGTCCGGCATTTGTTCCTCTCCATTTTCATAGACCACGGGAATGTGGAACTGGTCTTTTTCAAATTCGCTCGCTTGATACGTTTCAACCAATTGGCCCCATGCCTGCTCAAAACCATTCTGTCTTAAAAATTCAAATTCCGTTTCCAACGCTTTTTCAATAGGTTTAAATTGTCGTTGAATCAACCCATCGTCAATTGCTTTCCACGGAAGTAATTCTCCATCCAAAATAAGCATTGCAATTTGATTGCTTTCCATATATGCCTTGAACTTATGCAGCAGTCCTTCATAAATCACCGTTAAATCAACCTGTTTGATTTTGTATCCATTCCGGCTGACTGCAAAGCATTGTTCAAGCTCCCTATGCAAATAAATATTACACCTTGATCCCATATATTTGGGCTGCAGGATCACGTGATTCATACCTCGTTCTGCAAAATAATCCAATCCGCATTTTAATGATTCGAGCTCGTGAACAGTTCCATCCTTATCGGCGGGAGACATCGTTCCCGAAATAAAATTGACTTTATGCCGGGAGCAGTAATGCAGTCTGCGTATTTCTTCATCGTCCAAATCCTGAATGGATACTTTTCTGTCTTGTTGAAATAATGTTTTAAGCTCTTCTGTTATTGACCCCGTCACCTATAGCTACAAATTCACACTGCAGATTCATATCTTGGATGATTTCCAAAATCCACAGTCTAAATTGTTCTTGCGTCATTTCCCACTTATGGTCGTCATGTCTGAATCCACTTTGCTCATAAAACGGATTAAAGTCAAAGTTAGGTGTCGTAATCATAAAATGGTCGAACTCAATCTGATTGCAAATATCTTGAATCAGCTTTTTGGCTTCATCCTGGCTCATATGCTCAATGACTTCTGTCAGGATCACATCTACTTGCTCTCCGTTGTACGCCTCCAAAAAATGATCAATGGAGAGAAACGTAATGATATTGTCAATTTCTTTGGTATTTGCTTTACGTTGTACGATTTCCAACAGCTCTTCATTGATATCAATCGCATAATAACTGTCCTCAATCTTAGCTGCAAAAGGAATCGCATAAAACCCTTCCCCACAGCCGATATCGAGTATGGACTTGTCAAATGACAAGGCACTTCCGATATAGTTTCTCCTTTGAAAGGCAGTACCGCCAAAATCAAAATGAATCTCATACCGGCTTGTTTTCTCCAGCTCCGTTTTATATTTTTTATAACGTTCTTTGGAATTCAGAAAGTTTCTCACAAATAAGCTGCGAATATAGAATGGCGCATCGATAACATGAATGCTCTTGATATATTTATCCAGAATGCTTTCCGAAATATCAATGTATTCATTGCCAAACATGGACAAAAACAAGCACAGCACACTTACGGCATTCAGCAGTTAATAAAGGCTTTTCCGCGTTGTAACGGTCAACGAGTAACTCTTATGAGCCTGATGCTGGACTTCAAAAGTAAAATCTTTCATATGCTGTTCAAAGAAATGGATATAACGCAGCAACTCAATATGAATCATATTGATATGAAAAGAATGTCATACCCTTCCTCATCTCGGGTATCGAGTGCTTTAAGCGGCGCAGAAAAAAATTCATTCATCGCGTTTAGTGCAAATAAAGGCGTATTGTAGCGGGACACATTCAGATATTCAAAATTTTCATATTCATTTTGCTTGTAGGATATTTCATTATCCGCATCTTTAAAATAAACATTGAATGTAAACTCGTCTTTGTACCACCCGTAAGCCATTCCTTTACGAACCGATCTGAGCAGCATTCCGGAATCCGGATTTTTTCTGAGCATAAAAGAAAGCTTTGGATTTGTAGATTTCAGTTGAACGATTGCCATTTGTGTTATCTCCTTAAGATTGAAATATTATATGTTATTAGCTAGCCCCATACTTCTTGCAATGCACAGTGGAACAAATGATCAAGCTGCAAATCCTGAAAGTCATTGGGATTGGCCAATGTGTTTGCCGTCTGCTCGAAGTGAGTGATTCTCTCTTCAAGATAATCATGAATCGGATTCAGTCTTGGTTCATAATCAAGTTCATCTCCAGCTTTTTTTCGAGTCAACAACTGTTGGACGATAGAACTCAATTTGTCGCCTTCCGGAATTAAGTCTGAAAGCAAGCGATCAAATTCAATCGGAGGCATCGTATTGTATTTCTCGATCCAGCCGCAAGCCAAAATCGGTCTCAAAACGTAAAAATATTTTTTGATTTTTACTTGTTCCCCTTGCAGGTACACCCTATAATTATTTCTGGCCATATTGAGGTAATGATGAATGCAGGATTTAGGTGAAAATGTTAACGGTGATATCTCACGTATTTGGTTCGCAATAGAGTGCTTCTCGCAATATTGGATCGGCGACTGCAGCCACTCCAGAAGGGGCGGATTCGATTTCCGGAACAGAAGAAGCGCTTTTTTCAAATCCCATCCGTTGATATCCAGCATATCGCTGATCGGCCGTTCAATCACATCCCTTTTCTCAAATATCGACAAATACCATTCTACAGGTCTGATATAAATAAAGCGGACATCATAGTCGCTATCCTTGGAGGGAAACCCCCATGCCCTGCTTCCCGATTCGCAAGCAAAGAGAATGCACACCTGCTCTTCCTGTTCAATTTTAATCAATTCCTCTAAAATTTTTTGTTGATAACTGGGCATGGAAATTCTCCTTTGCTTCATTCATTCATTCTAATTTAATTCTATGTATATTCGTTTCAGAATACAAAAAAACCATGAACTCAATAGTCCATGGCCGGAATTGCAGATGAGTCGAACACGAACGACCACGTGGTTATCTTTAAACGCATCCAACTCACATCCGATAAACGTCTAAAATGTGTTTTCAGCCAATTTTTCGAGCTTTCGCAAATATTCATTTACATTTGAATCGCGTTATTCTTTTTTCATTTTTTCCGTATCCTCTTCGAGCAGCTTCCTTCGAAGCACTTTGCCGATCATTGTTTTCGGAAGACTGTCGCGAAACTCATAAATCCGCGGAACTTTATAAACCGCGAGCCGCTCTGTACACCAGAGCTTAAGCTCCGCCTCATTCGCAGCTACACCTTCATGTAGCACGATAAATGCCTTGACCGTTTCTCCGCGATAAGGATCAACGACACCGGCCACAACCGCTTCTTTAATATCTGGATGCTCAAACAAGACCTCTTCCACTTCCCGCGGATAAATGTTGTAACCCCCGGCGATGATCAAATCTTTACGGCGATCCAGAATGTAAAAGAAGCCATCCTCGTCCATTTTACCTAAATCGCCAGTATATAACCATCCGTCTTTTATCACCTTTGCGGTTTCATTCGGAAGATTCCAGTACCCCTTCATTACCTGAGGCCCGCGAACGACAATCTCGCCAATCTCGCCAAGCGGCAAATCTTCACCCGTTTCAAAATTGATAATACGGCTATCTGTATCCGGAAAAGGAATGCCAATCGAACCGCTTTTACGCTTTTCCCAAATATTATTGGAATGAGTGACAGGTGATGCTTCGGTTAAACCATACCCTTCGATCAGCTTACCGCCCGTGAGGCTCTCGAAGCGTTCCTGTACTTCTAAAGGTAAGGATGCTGCCCCGCTAATGCAAAAATCGATAGAGGATAAATCATATTTAGGTAAATCAGGTTGGTGAATTAACGAAATATACATCGTCGGTGCACCCGGAAAAATAGTCGGCTTCTGCTTACTGATCGTTTGAAGCACCTTCGAAATTTCAAATCGCGGAATAAGAATCAGAGTCCCGGCCATATAAATGGATTGATTTAACAAAACTGTGAGGCCAAAAACATGGAAAAAGGGCAGAACTGCCAAATACTTTTCCTTTGTTATCTGCGAGCGATAGCACCAAAGCTTGCCTTGAATCGTATTGGCCACCAAGTTGTAATGTGTTAGCATAACGCCTTTAGGCTGTCCTGTTGTCCCTCCGGTGTATTGAATTAGCGCTAGATCATTTTCGGCATCAATCGGTACAGAGCAAGGCAAAGCATGCGATTCCTTTAATAATTTAATTAAAGAGAGCACATCGCCTCCGTAAACCACATCACGCTTTAGCCCATCTTTTTTGGCCTTCACTGGATATATTATATTTTCTGGAAATGGCAGGTAATCCTTAATCGATGTCACGATCATTTGTTTAACGTTTGTTTTATCCAACACTTTATGCACTTTCTCAAATAAGAGGTCGAGCGATACGATAACTTTTGCCCCCGCGTCTTTCAGCTGATATTCCAACTCTCTTGGCATATACATAGGGTTCGTCATCACGACGATGCCGCCAATCAATAATGTGCCAAAATATGCGATAACCGCTTGGGGACAATTGGGAAGCATCACCGCCACGCGATCACCCTTACGAATACCGAGCGCATGTAAAGCATTCGCAAAGCGATAGGACGAATCCAGCAAAGTCTTATAGGATACCTTCTTCCTCAAAAAATAGATTGCCGTATGATCCGGATAAGCCGTTGCTGAGTCCACTAGAAATTGCGCCAAATTTTGTTTTGGATAGGCGTAGGTATGCGGTACTTCACGGGGATAATGTTTAACCCAGGCTTTGTCTGACAAATGGACCACCCCATTCACATGATTTTAACGAACATATTTTTCAGCTGCGATGACTTGAGCCGCAATTTGTCGTTTCAATTCTATGCTGTTTAATGAAGATTTTTTGGTCAGCTTTTTCAAAACAGAGAACTGAGTCCGCAGTGTATCTCCGGATTCCATGGCGGATAAAGATTCCTTCGCAAGTTGTTCAATCTGATCAAACGATTCGTGGACAAAGGTTATGGTCATCGGAATCGCAATCTGATCTTTGGCTTCTCCAGATTTAGCGATTATCTTCTTCGTACGGAATAAAGCGCTTTCCATCGCGAAAACGGCGATCATTATGTCAGCCATGTTGCTCAAAATTTCCTGTTCCTGCTCGAGCTTCATTTGATATTTTTGCACAGCTTGTGCGCCGACCATAAGGAATATTTTTTTGGCCATCGCAAGAAGATGGGTTTCCTGATCAAGTGTCCCTTCAAATGACTGACTTGGAATCGGTTGAAGCAATTCCGCTTGCAGCGCCTGTGCCTTCTGAAGCAGCGCTATCTCGCCTTTCATCGCACGCTTGACCAAAGTCCCAGGGATCAACAGACGATTGATTTCATTTGTCCCTTCAAAAATACGGTTAATGCGCGAATCACGGTAAATCCGTTCAATTTTATATTCCTGAATAAAGCCATACCCACCATGAATTTGGACACCTTCATCTGCAACAAAATCGAGGGTTTCCGAACCGAATACTTTGTTAATGGAGCATTCCAACGTATATTCCGCGATCGCTTTGGCCGATTGATAACCAACATTAGCGTTCGTATGGTCTACTTCATTTAATCCTTCATCAAAAAGCCCTGCTGTACGATAAACCATACTTTCCAACACATAAGTGCGGGTATTCATCTCTGCGAGTTTTTTGCCGATCAAGGGAAAGGAAGAAATTTTACGGCCAAATTGCATGCGCTCATTCGCATATTTAGCTGAGATTTCGAGAGCATCCTTGGAAGCGCCTAGGCAGCCTGCCGCCAATTTGAACCGGCCAATATTTAAAATATTAAACGCAATTAAATGCCCTTTGCCGACTTCCCATAGTAAATTTTCAACCGGTACATGAACATCTTCAAGAATGAGCGGGCAAGTGGACGAGCCTTTTATCCCCATTTTCTTCTCTTCGAGACCAATACTGACTCCTTTCATCGTACGTTCCACAATAAAAGTACTGAATTCCGTACCGTTCACTTTGGCATAAACGATGAAAATATTTGCAAAGCCCGCATTCGTAATAAACTGCTTTGCCCCATTTAAAACATAAAATTTACCATCGTCTGTTAATTTTGCTATCGTTTTTGCGCCGAGAGCATCCGAGCCTGAAGAAGGCTCTGTTAAGCAGTACGCTGCAACTTTTTCACCGCTGACCAATACAGGCAAATATTTATGCTTTTGCTCTTCTGATCCAAAATACACAATAGGCAACATGCCAATTCCGACATGTGCACCCACTGTAAGCGCAAAGGAAGCCGCTTTCGTCATTCTCTCATTAATCAGTGTCGAGCTCACTTTGTCTAAGTTTAGGCCCCCGTAAGCTTCAGGCACTTCAGCGCCAAGAAGGCCGAGATCGCCTGTTTTGCGGAGCAATTGCACAGATAAATCGTAATTTAACTTCTCGATTTCTTCATCTCTTGGTGTTATTTCGCCAGCCACAAAGTCTTCCGTCATTTTAGCGATCATGCGATGCTCTTCTGTAAAATCCTCTGGTGTAACCATATTCAGAAAATCGATATCTTCGATGATGAAGCTTCCGCCAATAATTTTACTCATCTTTATCGCTCCTTTTTTGTCGTTTACATTAGTCCGCGTATACTTCGAATACGCCTGCAGCTCCCATGCCGCCGCCGATGCACATCGACACGACACCCATTCCGCCGCCGCGACGGCGCAGTTCGTTGATCAGTGTGGCTGTGATTTTCGAACCTGTACAGCCCAGCGGATGGCCTAATGCAATGGCGCCGCCGTTTACATTGACTTTGGCTGGATCCATATTGAGCTGACGGATGATGTGCACACACTGTGAAGCAAATGCTTCATTTAGTTCGTATAAATCGACATCTTGCAGTGTCAATCCAGCCATCTTCAACGCCTTTGGAATCGCTTCAACGGGTCCAACTCCCATAATATCCGGTTCTACGCCTGCCACTGCAAAAGAACGAAATGTCGCTAATGGCTTTAATCCCAACTCTTCTGCTTTGTCTCTACTCATGATGACGAGTGCAGCTGCACCGTCGCTAATTTGCGAAGAATTCCCTGCAGTTACCGAACCATTTAATTTGAAAGGAGATTTCAATCTGCTCAATCCTTCAAGCGATACGTCCGCACGCACACCTTCATCGGTATCGAAACGAAATTGTTTTGTTTTCAGCTGCCCTTTCTCATCTATGTTTTTCAACACCACCTCAAATGGGACGATTTCATCAACGAATTTGCCTTCGGCAATCGCTTTAGCAGCTTTTTGATGTGAGCTTACGGAGAAAGCATCTTGATCTTCACGGGAAATCCCGAATCTTTCCGCGACATTTTCAGCGGTATGACCCATCCCAATGTAGACTTGCGGCATTTGCTCAACAATGTTCAAATTCGGCGAAAGCTTAAATCCGGTCATGGGCACATGACTCATGCTTTCTACACCGCCAGCGATCATCACATCGGCATACCCTAACATAATCCGTTCCGCTGCAAAAGCGATCGATTGCAAGCCTGATGAACAAAAACGGTTGATCGTCAGCGCAGGAACTGTCACTGGAAAACCGGCATACAACGCCATGATGCGAGCAAAATTCAACCCTTGCTCACCCTCCGGCATCGCGCAGCCAATGATAATATCTTCAACATCCACTTTCTTTAAACCAGGCGCTCTTTCGATCACAGCTTCCAAAACAATTTTACCTAAGTCTTCCGCACGTGTTTGCACTAGACTGCCTTTTTTGGCTTTCCCGATCGCTGTACGTGCCATGGATACGATAACGGCTTCTCTCATTTTCTTTCTCACCTCTCTTAGGTTGTTAATTGCGTAACGCTTTGCCTTTGGACAATATATGCTGCATTCTTTGTTGTGTTTTCGGTTCGCCAACTAAGCTGAGAAATGCCTCCCGCTCTAAATCAAGCATATACTGGGCGGAAACCATCGATCCCGATGGTGCATCGCCTCCAGCTAAAACATGTGCCAGCTTATAGGCTATCAACAGGTCATGATCGCTAATATAGCCGCCCTGCTTCATTGCATAAGCTCCAAGCTGCATAATCGCTTTTCCTTCCGCACCGACAACACGGATCTTCTCTTCACGGCTCGGCTCATAGCCGCCTCTCGCTAATCCAAGCACGACTTTCTTCGCTTCGTAAATCAAATGATCTTGATTGGCAATAATGCGATCTGTTGCTCTCATTAGCTCCATTTTTTTCGCATCATGACCACTGGAGGATACTTTCGCCATAGCAATCGTTTCGAATATTTGATTCATATAAGGCTGCATATCGGCATCCGGGTGTGTCATGCTTTGGCTGACGCGAAGCGTTAATTCCTTACAGCCTCCACCAGCTGGAATCAATCCGACGCCTGTTTCAACCAGTCCATAATACGTCTCAGCTGCTGTTACGATTTGATCTGCCGACATACAAGCCTCCACGCCTCCGCCTAAACACATGCGATGAGGCGCTGCAACGACAGGCTTTTCAAAACGTTTTAGTTTGTACATGGTGTTTTGGAATACACGAATGATGCCATCGATTTCATCCCATTCTTCATCCTGCGCCTCCATAAGAAGGATCATAATATTCGCGCCAACACAGAAATTTATTCCTTGATTGGCAATGATCAACCCCTCAAAGTTGCTGCGCACTTCTTCGATGCTGATCTGAATCATATGGAGAATATCCTCGCCAATGGCGTTATTCGGTGAATGAAACTCAAGACAAGCTACGCCGTCACCGATATCGATCAAGCTGGCACCACTGTTGGATTTCACGACCTTGTTCTGTTCTTTTAGGCTGCGAAGCGAAATGACTTCCGGTGCAGCTTCAAGCTGTTTATAATTTTGTTGATGGACGTAAAACGTGGAGCCGTTTTCTTTTTTATAAAATGACTTGTTCCCTTGCTCAATCCATTCTATGACCCACGCTGGAATTTTCATTCCTTCCGACTTCATTCGCTCCACTGAGCGGACAAGTCCGATCGCATCCCACGTTTCAAACGGGCCTAAATCCCAATCGAAGCCCCACTTCATTGCATCGTCGATTTCTTGAATCGAATCCGCAATTTCGCCCAATTTCTCTGCAGAATACAACAACACTTTTTTCAAAATATTCCAAGCCAGCTCAGAATAACGGTCGCCTGCTGCAATTAGGGCCTTGTATTTTTCACCAGATCCTTTAGCTGATTTAGCTGCTTCAAGCGAAGCGGAGGATATCTTCTTTTGCGGAAGGTATTCCATTGTTCTCAGGTCTAGCGATAAGATTTCGCTGCCTTTTTCTCCTTTTTTCTTGATATAAAAGCCTTGACCTGATTTTTCTCCCAACCAGCCGTTCGCAACCATTTGCGCAAGTACTTCCGGCACTGTGAATACAGCTTTCTCATTTTCATCCGCCAATGCGGCGAAAACATTGTTAGCCACATGCACAAAAGTATCCAATCCAACCAAATCCAATGTACGGAAGGTTGCGCTTTTCGGTCGTCCCATCGCAGGTCCGGTTACGGCATCGACTTCTTCGACGGTATAACCATGCTCCGCCATTTCATGCAGCGTCACTAACAGACCATAGGTTCCAATCCGATTCGCAATAAAATTCGGTGTATCTTTGGCAACCACAACACCCTTACCCAACGTTTTCTCGCAAAACTCTTTCATATAACCAACAATCGCTAGCTCTGTCTTCTCTCCCGGAATAATTTCCAATAGCTTCATGTACCGCGGAGGATTGAAGAAATGAGTGCCCAAGAAGCTTTTTTTGAACTCATCCCCGCAGTCGGCTGCCATTTCGTTGATGGGAATTCCGGATGTATTGGAGCTGACAATCGTCCCTGGCTTGACGAAACCCTCTAGTCTATGAAGCAGCTCCTTTTTGACCTGCAGATTCTCGATGACAGCTTCGATCACCCAATCCACATCGGCAATGCTCGCTAAATGATCCTCTAAATTCCCTGCCGTAATGCGGTCGATAAAAGCTTCGTCATATAAAGGTGCCGGTTTCGTCTTGCGTAATTTCTCAATTGCATGGGCAGCTAATCGATTTCTCACAGCCTGGTGCTCGAGTGTAGCGCCTTTCTTCTCCTCTTCCCCTGTAAGCTGCTTCGGCACCATATCGAGCAATAGACAATCAATGCCAACGTTCGCCAAATGAGCGGCAATCCCTGATCCCATCACTCCTGAGCCGATAACAGCAGCTTTTCGAATACGTTTGTTCATTTTTTTTACCTCCAGTTCAAGTTTATTATTGTAAAAGAGAATGGCTTTTGCCTTTGGAAGCTTCCTTTATCTATTTATATTTAAAAAACAAAAAAGATATCCTTATTTCTCTTTTTCGCGAGCGTTCGTTTTGGCTAACTCAGGAAATTGATGTAGCCGTTAATGTCAATATGGAGATGAATACAACATTTCCAAGGTATTGCGGCTTATCTTGGCAAATAATCGTTCGACCTCATTTTGGGTGGAAATTTTTCCGTTGATAACGGTGCGGGGCAGGTTGCTGTTCGCTTAGCACATCTGTGACACCTTCCACATGCTTCATCCATTACGAAGCTGACAATTTCTGCAGGCAAGTCAGTCGTCGTACGCAATTCCGAAGGCGATTCCGAAACGTTGGAATTCACGCTTCCTGCTTTGTTTACCGCTCAGCAAGGCTTGAACGATCCACGATATCCATCTTTACCCGGCATTATTAAAGCAAAAAAGAAACCGTTCCAGACGATCGGACGGTCATATATTAAAAGGCGATTTAAGTGAGCAAAACGCACAACTTAAAAATAGTCATTCTAATTAACTCAGAATCTAGGTACAGCTGCTTCGAACGGAAGCTAAGTTGATTTAATGGAGGAGGAATATAGAATGAGTAAAACTTATATCATTATGGTTGAAGTACGCGAAGGTAAGCTTCGGCAAGTCACATTGGAAGCGATTCGCGTGGCAGGTTTAATAAAAGAGGATGGCTACGAGCTTGTCGCAGTTATCATGGGACATTGAATTGCATCATTAGCCACAGAATTAGCTCAATATGGAGCCAGCAATGGAGCATGAGGTACATATTGTCTTCGGTCGTGATTTGGCTCCTAGGGTAGCCGCTCGTATGAACGCTGGACAAATTTCAGATGTGATTGCTATCGAGAAAACCGTAGGTGAAGTTTGTTCAATTCACGGAAGGTTCTAGTTGAAACAATACGACCCAATAATATTGCTGCTGCAGAAATCACTGATGATGCATAAGTTGTTCAAACAGTCTATCTTCCCTCTTCCTCACTTCGTTCCCTAGTTAAAGATGTCGTTCGCAAAATGTCTGGTAAAGTAGACTTGACGGAAGCGAAAATCATTATTTCCGGCGGAAGAGGTGTGAAAAGCTTAACCGGCTTCAAACCGCTTGAGCAATTGGCAGAGGTGTTAAACGTAGCAGTAGGCGCTTCTCGCGGTGCTTGCGATGCCGGATATTGCAACTACTCGATGCAAATTGAACAAACTGGTAAAGTAATTACCCCCGGAAATTTACATTACCTGCGGAATAAGCGGCGCCATTCACACCTTTGCAATATGGATCTGCTAAGTAAATTTTACCTTCATTCCCTTCGATCTCATGCTCCCAATTAACAAATTGATGGTCGACAATCTTGTAAGCTCTGGACTTCAGCATACAAACCTCACTCCAATTTGTAAAATAAATATCAGGCCGAACCTTTCCGTCATAAGGCGTTTTACTACGTAACCAAGGCGGCGGACTCGCGTTCCAGCACCAGCGTCCAGTCGGGATGCGTCTTCAGGATCGTTGCAGGGATGTTCGGCGTCAGCTCGTTTTCCAGCGTTTGCCGGATCGCCTGCGCTTTCACTTTATGAGGCACCGAGGAAATGATCTTTTTGCAATTCATGATTTCATGGACCGACATCGAAACCGCCTGATTCGGCACATCGTTCACGTATGGAAACCAGTCTTCCCCCACCTGCTGCGCTTTGCAGGCATCGTTCAGGTTTACAACGATATAGGACTCGGTCGTGCCAAAATCAGCTGGCGGATCGCCGGATCGAACCAATCCGTCCAAACTCATGGTGCCGGCCCAGAACCTACCAACCGGATCGCACTTACCGTCATTGAATCGGTTCCCCGGCAGATCTTGTTCGGGATCGATTACCGGGGTCAGCACTTCGCTTTCCAAATCAAGCGAATAAAACCCATTCTGCAGCGTGAGCATAACCCCTCCCACTTTTCTGGGTACGACAGTCCCGACTAATTGGCCAATCGCGATCGAACGGTCGGTGATTTTGCTCTGGGTCGAAGATATGAAGCGCTTCTCCTGTAATATCCACCCAGTAAAGTACCTGCTTTTCCGCGTCCCATATCGCACCTTCACCAAGACCAGCCTTAGCATCCAATACAGGTTTACATTCATTCATCTTCGTTCCCTCCCCATACTTACATAGGCAACATGATCTTGGCCAATTCGTTGCGCATAGCAACGTTAAACGGAAGAACACTATCCGCGGCATACAGACCCGGACAAGGTGATGCGGCCCCCGGCCTTACGGCATGCATGCACTGCTGCCTCGTGGCGTCCATTCCGACAGCTTCAACAGCAATATCGAACCCACGAGCAGGAGTCAATTGCTGCAACTCATCGACATCTGAAACGGGAATGCCTCCCAGCTCACTGACAATTTCCAATCGATAACGGTTTATGTCCATCACGATAATATCCGTCATTCCGTACATTTGGATCGATTGTAACACGAGCAAACCGATCGTTCCCGCTCCTATGATGGGCAATCGATCCAGTGGAGTCATCGCACCTAAGCGAGATACGCGTACAGGCGAGCGGCTCCACCAAAGCACCATCGTCCATGGAGAGGTGATTGGCAGCTTGTAAACGTTACGCTCTGGAACCGCCACATACTCGGCGAAAGCGCCAGGTCGGCCCACTCCGATGAGGCTTCATTCCACGCATAAGTTGGCAGAACCCGCCAAACAATCGCGACATTTTCCGCATGAAACGAGCGGATTGGCAGTTACGCGATTACCGACACGGACTTTGCTTGCGCGAGAACCGATAGATTCGATCGTCCCGACAAATTCATGCCCCATCCTTGTCTTACTCATTTCAGCCTTATTTCTTCCAACAGACCCGTCAGTTCTTTCCATATTCCTTCGTCAATGGGGGTAATCGCAGCTTTCCAGCAGCCTTCCACCTCTTCGGCGGTAGAAGCACCAATCAGCGTAGCGACCAATCTAGGTTGCCGTAAACTGAATTGCAGCGCGAGCCCGAGAATGGAAACATCCCTCCGCTTGCACCAATCGTACAGCCGAAGTGCCGAAGCCACTTCATCCTTTGGAGGAGTCCAACGGGGAGTGCCGATACGAAGCGGATCGCGACCTGATAGCAATCCCATGGCTAGCGCGGCTCCGTTTACGACGCCGATGTCGCGAGGTTCCGCATAATCGCAAACCCCTTCCAGCACACTTTGCCGCAGCAGGGTATAATCGTTGACGGTCAGCGCCATATCTAGCTGTCCCGTATCGATTACCCGCTTGATCAAATTGTGATCCTGCACGCCAATGCCGATCGCTTTGATCATCCCTTGCCTTTTGAGATCAACCAGTGCCGCCAATGCTCCATGAGGCCCCAGTGCCTGATCCAAATGGTGGGGCAACGGATCGTGGATCAAGCATATGTCCACATAGTCCACGCCAAGTGTCTGCAAGCTGTTTTCCATACTCCAATAGATAGCATCTGCCGAATAATCGAGGTACCGATCCTGGTGAGTCCCCACTTTAGTAGAGAGAGAATAGTGTCGCCTAGGAACGCCGCGTAGAGCCAAACCCATGCGTCTCTCCGAATCTAAGTAATAAGGAGAGGTATCCAACCAGTTCATGCCCAGTTCCAACGCTTTCTCGACAGCGGCTACCCCATTCGCATCTGATACTTCACCGAAGATCCCTCCGAGGCCCGCTCCCCCCATACTCAAAGCAGTCACATCGATATCCGTTCGTCCAAGGCGTCGTTTGTCTAAGGGATGAACGATTTCCATCTTAATTCCTCCTTTCAGAGTTCCTACAGCCATTTATCGAAGAAGTCAAAAGCCTTTCGTCCACTGACCGCGTAGTCATAATTATACAGTTGTATAATGTCCCGTTAGCTCTGCGTGTAGTGGATACCGACGACGGAATCCTTGCCGAAAGGCCCGTGGCCGTGAAGACAGAGCATCGTGCGATGCCGTCGGCCGGGATCCATATCGGCTCTTTTCACTACAATGGCAGGAATCGACGCCATGCTTTCCGAATTGAACACCACTTTTTCCTTGATCAGCCCGTGTTCCTCGACTTTCCATATCGTTTCCACTTCCAGCTCTACCGCTTGGGGGAAATTCCCTAGTAGTTCAAAAACTTTGGCCCGCAATATTGCCTGCCATTCCAGAACATCCCCACCGCGAAAAGTAAGCAAGGGATCGGTTTTTTTACCGCATTCGATAAAATAGTTCAGCAGGGAAAAGTCTCGACCGACCATGTCAATCTCATCTTCTTTTCCGGGATTAACTGGAAAATAAAAGTTCAGTATTATCGAACAATTCTTTCAAAACAAGGGCGCTTGATCCAATAAGATTGGCTTTCGACCCCAGCTTGGAGAAAATCACACGCATCTTTTCCTTCGGTACAGGCAGGGCTCTCAGTTGAATTTGCTTTTCAATTTCGGTTATGAGACTTTTCCCCAAGTTAATCATTTCCCCATGGATAATAACAAGCCCCGGGTTAATCGAATTGACTAGATTGGCGACACCAACACCGAGATATTTGCCCAGATCCTCGATTGCCATTTTCTGGACGACGGTATCTCCTTGACGAATCGCCTCTACGATCAGGTCAATGGTCAATTCGTTTTGCGTTTCCACCATGTCTTTCAGTTTTAACGTGCGGGACAAGTTTTCATGAATTCTCGAAATCAGGGCATTCGACGAAGCGTACGTCTCCCAGCAGCCGAAATTTCCGCACTGGCACTTCAATCCGTCCATTTGAATGGTCGTATGTCCGATTTCCCCAAAGCTGTCGTCTTTGCCTCTCATAATCCGGTTATCAATGATAATCCCCGCACCGATACCGACGTCCGTCATGAGACTGATAAATGTATTCACGTCTTTGCCTTCACCGAACATCTTTTCGGCAAGCACCAGGTTGCGGCATTCATTATCCACCCAAACCGGCAGGTTAAAGGCGGAAGATAAACTATCCCTCAGTGTGCAGCCGTTCATCACCTCGAAGTTGATGGACGTTAAAATCGTTCCGGTGCTCGTCTCGACAAGCCCCGGACATCCCACCCCGATTCCTTTTACGGGAATATTCAACTCTTTCGCTTTCTGAAGTAAGTTACTCACCAAGTCCATCATTTTGGCGAGAATCGTTTTCTGCGTATCCTTCGATGTGATGGAAGCGTGAATTTCGTACAAAAGGTTTGCCGAGAGATCCAAAAACGCCGCCCTTATCGTAGATACGGTAAAATGTAAGGCGAGAATGCCTCCGCCCTTAGCATGGAAGGCGACCAATTTCGGACGCTTACCCCCTTGATTCGTAGAACTGCCGATACCGCTTATCTTGATGTATCCTTCGAAAATCAATTCTTCCACCAAAGCGGAAACCGTAGGGCGGCTGAGTTTCAATTCCTTGCTGATTTCCGGTTGGGTGGTTTCACCCGAATTACGGATCCATTGCAGAATACTGAGTTTATTAGATTGTTTTATATCTGTTTTTCTAAAAATGGTAAGCACATTTCACGCAACTCCTATCCAATCGCATTCCTATTTTTTTATAAAATACCATACTTTTTGAAAGCTTCTACTACTCCCATTCCATTCTCTAACGCTTTCCTCATCTGGTTCTCCCCATTGATTTTATCCAATGCCTTGCGGATTGTCTCCCCGATGATCTGCTTAGGAACAACGACAACACCGTCATGATCCCCGAAAATCAAGTCCCCAGGTTGAATGAGCACCCCTCCACATTGAATGGGAATATTGTAAGCGATCACGTCGGTTCTTCCCTTGGAATCATACGGACAATAGCCTCGGGCAAAAACGGGAAACCCCATCTGTTTGATCTGCATACTATCGCGTGTAAACCCGTCAATAACCGCTCCCCGCGATCCTTTGGCTTTGGCAGCGGCACTAAGGAGTTCACCCCAAAACCCGCTGCTGACCGAACCGTTGGTCGTGGCGACCAGGACATCCCCTTCCCGTAGGGCGTCGATCGCTTCAAGCTCCTTTTCATAAGGGACGGGCGGGATTTCGTAGACATCCGTAGCGAGCGCAGTTAAAGCCCTGCCTACAAATTTTGAAGAAGGGTCAATGGGCCGAACATGATGGGACATGCATTGCTGCCTGTAACCCAATTCGTCCAAAATGTCCGCAAGGACTCCGCTATATAAAGTTTCTTCAATTTGAGCATAGTCCAAAGAAATCTCGTTGTCCATTCGTCGTCCCCCCATTTGTGAAGTTGATGGAAAGGAAGTGGATAGGAATTGCTTCCTAACACTTCCCGTTGATTAATTTTGTTCCGCTATCTTCTGCAGGTCATCCAATGCCTGTTTGGGGGTTTTTTGAGCAAGTAGCGATTGCTGCACTGCCTTGATGGTTTCCAGACGCATTTGAGTAAATTTCGGATCCGTCAGCGGATAAAATTTGGCGATTGGCAGCTGGCTGATGAACTGCCCTGTCAACTGATCCTGCTTGGACATGCTCTCTCCGACAGCCTTGGTCGCAGGCAGCATGCCTTCATTTTTCATGAATTCCTCGTAACGTTTGTCTTCATAGAGGAAATCGAGGAATTTGCCGACGACGTCCTTGTTTTTGGTTGACTTGAACACCATCAGGAAATCTTCTACCCCTAGGTTAAAAGGTTGTTTGCCCACGTTGATTGGAATCGGCGACACCCCGTATTTGAGATTCGGCGCGTCCGCTTTCAGAATGGTCGGCAGGAAATTAGCCGAAATCATCATGCCCAATTTCCCGGCTCCGAAGACCTTCTGCATCTCATCTCGGTTAATAGCGGTCGGTTCTGGATTAGTCACTTTGTCTTTACGTACGAGATCCGTTAAAAACTGCAGTCCCTCCACATTTTCTGGGGAGTTTAGCACCCATTTGTCGCCCTTCTTCCAATCCCCTCCGTTCCCCCAAATGAAATAAGAGAAATAGGCTTGCCCTTCGAAGGTCGTCATCGGTACGCCAAAGCCGTCAATTCCTGTTTTGTCCTTGATGGTTTTCGCCGTTTGTCGCAGTTCCTCCCATGTTTTTGGAGCCTCTTTAATACCTGCTTTTTCAAAGATATCTTTGTTATAGTATAGACCCCGAACAGTAGCGAGCAGCGGAATGCCGTATGCTTTACCGTTCAATTCACCCGCTTTGTAGAACGAATCGTAATACTTGGCTTTCAAATTGGGAGAAATCACTTCATCGAGCGGTACGAGAAGATCGTCACTAGCAAGCTCGGCGTAATGGTTCAAGTTCAAAATATCAGGTGTTTGTTTGGTGCTCACCATGGTATTTACCTTTTGCTCCAAAACGTCCCAACCGATAACCTGCAAATTTACCTTCATACCCGGATTCGCTTGTTCGAATTCTCCGACTATCTTTTTCAGGAAAGGCTCGGTCGCATTGCTGTATTGAGCAGCAACAAATGTAATCTCCTTTTTCGCCCCGCTGTCTGCGCCGGTGGAAGTGGGCTTCGACGACGGCTGCGAACTGCCACCCGCCCCAGCTTGTTCCTTCATCGAACTCCCGCCGGAACAAGCTACCAATAGATAGGACATCAGTAAAAATAAAATAACGACTATCGACTTTTTGTTGTTCACTTTGAACTCCTCCTAAAGTTACATTTTGTAAAACAAGCGTTCTGCAACTGCACGGTTGGTCCGATTTTAGAGGCACTCACCCCCTTTAAGTCCGGTCAGCAGATTGGTTGACTCCCGAACGACCATCTCCCCTGCCTGAGGTGTCAATTGGCTGGTTCTCGCGGTCTTGATTTCATATCCCCCTTCTTCAAAAGCGCTCTCAGTTGGCACATAACCCACATAATCGTTCGCCATCCCAAAGATCAAGGTGTTAACATAGGGCGAACATTCTTTAATACTGAGTCCCAATTCTACGAAAAACTCACCCGGCAGGCTTAGCAGCGCGTGATCGCCCAACTGAACCGCCTGCAGCTCGGTTTGCAGAAACTCCTCCTTGTGGCTAAGCGCCAAAATTTCTTTGGCGTAAGCCTCATCCGGTACGCCGTCGAGCAAAGAGGGAATTTTCCAGCTTGACTTCTCCAGCAATTGCAAGGCGTGGTGAGCCTGGGCCTCCGAAATCTTCCTTCTCGGGAGTGAAATCATTTTCGAGATGCTTTTCAATTGGAGCATGTCGGAATACTCCAAAGTCTGTAAGACTTCACCTACCCTATCCGCCAAATGATTCCCGATGCGCTCCGCCTCCTCGAATCCTCGAGGCTGACGGGGGTTTGACACGTCGAGATGATTGATGTCCCCTTCTGCCCCGTTGGCGAAGAGTACAACCGTATCTTTGCCGAACCGATTTTCCAAGCGTTCGGTCAAACTGTGGACATAGTCCCTGGATATTAGCCAATCCTTGCCGACCAAAATGGCCGTGTGAAGCGTAAAATTAACCAGGATAGAGCGGATGGTCTTCCGTTCGTCCATCACCGAAATCACGAAAACATCCGGATCGATCGGCCCTGCCGCACGGTCTACCTGGGACGGGTCCAAACCTTCCCAATTCATGCGTAGCTTTCCATCCCGCATAAAGATGCGCCGGTTAAAGCTAAGCGAGTCTTCGTATCCTTTCCCGATTCCGACCGAAGCTTCCCAAACGTTCTGCGTGCATACGGATGCGCCTTCGATAAGATTTCGGGTCAGCTCTTCGATAAACGAAGTGACTAACGGATCATATTCGTCCTTGAATGCTTCCATCACGTCGGGGCCTGAATGGGTGTGAGTGGCGAAAAGAATGATGCTTTCAGGTGGGATTCCTGTCGTTTTATGGATGCCCCCCTTGATTAATCGGCCGAACGATTCGAAAATGCCGATAATATCAAGCCCGATGAACAATAAAGCATTCCCGTCGTCGTTCAAATACAAAAAGTTGGCATATAAAGAATCATGCACGCCCCTGGACCTGTTGTCTTCGCGAATGTTTCCGCCAATAGGCGTACCTGTCTTCGGTGTGATATCCACTTTGCAGCAACCGGCTTTCATCGTTTGATCACCTCGCCCGTCGGTTCAATTTTCTCCACGCCGCTGCTTGTTTCATAAATGACAACCTTCAATTCCTTGCTATTCTTTTCTCCTGCCCAAATTCTCTTAGCCGTTCCATTGAGGATCGCTTCGTTAAGGCCGTCTTCTCCGATGGACGGACGGCTGGTAAAAGGTTCGACCGCGATGGTATAAGCATTTCCATTCCACGAATACCCTTTTGCCGCCAAGGTCCTGCCAAATCCACAGGTTGGGGAAATCCTCCGCGGGCCACACCATCCCGATTCCTAGACCCATGCGGCGGTTGGTCAGGGCATACCCCCCCTCCTTATAAGCAGTCGCATAAAACATATCGGTTGTTGCGGTACCGGTGCCGCCAATCATGCGCAAATCCGTCGGATTCCCTTTCACGTCGGTAGCGTACGGCCAGTCAAAGTGCTTGCTGTTCGGTAGCCGGCTTGTTTCCTCCGGTTTGTCCGAAGTAATAACAGTGCAATTCGGAAGCTCGAGAATGCAATCCTCGCTTAGGAAAGGAGCCCCAAAGCTTGGATGATGCCCCCACATATAATCAAGTTCCGTCTTTCCATAATTATGGATTGTCTCATGAATTTGGATGAGTGCTTGGTTAGCTTCCAAGCGGATTCTTTTCTCTAGAATAAACGGGGTTCTTAAGGTCTTGATGGTGAGCAGCACTTCTATCGCCTCGGGCTCGTCGACGAGAATTGAAAACTCCCATGGGCACGATGCCTTCTAAGCGACTGATGCGAACCTGCTCATGTTTGGAATCGGCTTTGTAGGAGTGCCCTGCATGGGTCATTAAACCTGTGACGCAAACAAATGGTAATTTGACGATCTCCGCGACGATTTGAAGCGTTTCTTCCCCGGGTCCTCTTCCGCAGCGCTGTAGTCCCGAATCCACGTCAATATATAGGGACATACTCCGCCCGAGTCGTCGTCCAACCTCGGAAATGTCACGAGCCACCTCCACGCTGTCCAAAGCCACGGTCACCTCCGCATCGGCGGTCAGCTTTTCCAACCGTCGTAATTTCTGTTCTCCTACGATCGGATAGGCGATAGGTGCACGCCTGCTTCTTTGGCTCTTACAGCCATCCGTTCGATATTTCTCTCCATTTTTTCCAAATCTACGACCAAAGCCGGCGTGTCGATGGAATCGATTCCCGTTACCTCTTCTCTTTCCATCAATGCTTCACTCCTCCTGCCGTAAGTCCGCTAATCAAATATTTCTCGATGCTCAGGAAAAGAATAACGACCGGAACGATCGCTACAAGCGAAGTGGCGAATACATACTGCCACTGGACGTCGTACATGCCAAAGAAAGCGTAAATGCCGACAGTCACCGGTTTCATCGTTTCCGTCGAGATAAAGGTCAACGCGACGGCGAATTCATTCCAGGCGGCAATGAAAACGAAAATGACAGTGGTGATAATCCCCGGAATGGCTAAAGGCAGCGTAATCCTGCGGAGAGCCTGCCATCTGGTGCATCCGTCCAGCCAGGCGGCCTGTTCCAGCTCGTACGGAATGGTGGAGAAATAACCACTGAGTATCCAAACCGCAAACGCTTGATTGAAGGCGGCATTCGTCAAAACAAGGCCCCAGACTGAATCCATCAAACCGAACCAATGAATTTCACGGAACAAGCCGACAAGCAGTACGATCGGTGAGAACATTTGGGTAACCATAATCAGGTACAAGTAAAATTTCTTCCCCGCAAATTGCATCCGCGCCAGCACGTAGGCGGCTGGAATCGCACATATCAGGGTCAAAACCGTAGCACCTCCAGAGATAATTAAGGTGTTGAGCAGATAATCAGCAAGCGGCACCTTATGCCAAATATCAAGAAAGTTGGTAAACGTCCAGTGGACCGGGAGGAACGTCGGCGGAATCGAATAAACCTCCGCCTTGCTCTTGAATGAAACGATCAGCATAACCAGGTAAGGGAAAATCAGGACGGCAAGGAGAAGATAAGCGAAAATAGAAAAAAACATATTTTGAATTCTCGATGACCTTTGCACGGCTATTCCCTCCTCAAGGCAATGTTGATATAGATAATGGAAAACAAAAGTAGAAGAAGAAAACTGATCACGGATACGGCGGCGGCTTCACCCATCTTATGGGCTACAAAAGCCAGCTTGTATAGATAGGTAATGATAGTATCCGTCCCGTTGATGGGATCCCCTTTGGTCATCGACCAAATGATCGGGAACGAATTGAAGACGTAAATCGTGTTGAGCACCGTGCTGACCGTCAAAGGCTGTCTTAACATTGGCAGCGTGACATGATAAAACTTGCTCCAGGCGTTTGCGCCATCCACGCTGGCGGATTCGTACAATTCGGCTGAGATCGACTGCAATCCCGAAAGGAGTACGAAGCTCGTAAAAGGAATCGTCACGAATATCCCCACACCGATTATCGCCGGAAAAGAAGTCGACGGCGACGCCAGCCAATATATATTATCGTCGATCATGTGTAGCTTGAGCAGAATCAAATTCAAGACGCCGTAGTTGTAATCGAGAATCCATTTCCAGATCACCGATGTGATGATCAAGGATACCGCCCAAGGGATAATCAGTGCGGAACGCACCAAGCGGCGCCCAGGAAAATCCCTGTTAAGCAGCTGCGCGATGCCCAGCGACAGCACCGTGCTGATGCCGACTACGCAAACTGTCCAAATCAGGGTGTTTTTCAAAACGATCAAAAATACCGAGTCATTGAGGACATTAGAGAAATTTTGAAACCCAATAAATCCTTTCTTCACTCCCGATAAACTGATTTTGGACATGGAAGTGGAAAACAGTTCGTAAATCGGGAAAATGGTAACCAAAACGATAAGAATGATGCTCGGCAGTATCCAAAGATACGGAATGATTTTCTCGGCTATCCGGCTTTTTCGGTGTACCTTTCGTTCTGCCGGCTTTACTCCTGTTCCGGCCGCATCTTTTACAGTTTCCATGGTTCACCCCAATTGAATTTGACATACGTGTTCACTGGCAAACCGGAAATGTAATGTCTGCTCCCAACGCAGCGGTTATTTTAGAATGGCAACCACGTCAATTTCCACTTTTATGCCAAGCAGTTGGCTGCCTACTGTAGTACGCACGGGATAAGGCTCCTTGAAGTAGCGTTTATACACTTCGTTAAACGTCTGGAAATCCACAAGGTTACTTAAATGGACGGTCGTTTTCACCACGTCGCCAAATGTGGCGCCGGCTTGCTCCAATATGTATTTGATGTTATCTAATGTTTTAGCCGTTTGTTCTTCGATCGTGTCACCTTGAACTTTTCCCGTTTCGGCATCAATCGGTCCTTGGCCGGCCGTATAGATGGTATTGCCGAATTGTATGCCTTGCGAGTAAAGACCGGCAGGAACCGGTGCTTGATTGCTTTTCAATTCTTTTATAAATTACCCCGCAGCAAGCTACGGGGTAATTTCTTAACTTCGGATTTAGTTCTTTGCATCAAGCTGCGGGGAATTGAACCCATCTTTCAATTAAAATTCCCTCACTTTTAATAATTCATCGTTCTCTTTTTAGCTGGCAATCCCGCACCACTCCATCATGGTAAGCGCATACAACTTTACTAGCAGGAAAAATTCTTCCACATCAATGTATTCGTCCGGAGCGTGAGCGTTTCCACCTTTCGGTCCCCAGATAACCGCCGGCGTTTGGCTATAAAGGTTGAACATGAAAGAATCGCAGGCAAACGGCGCTCCCTGTATCGGAAGACCGCCCGGATGCGCGATTTGGGCTACCTTCGACAGTACCTCTAACGAAGGATGATTGACGGGGATACCCGTGCCCGGCAGAAATCGTATCAATTTCTCGATGACAGGCGGCATACCACGTAGAATTTCATCTTGGGCGGACTTTTCTCTGCAAAAGTCCTCAAAATCGCTACGCAGCTCCTCTTCCGTAGTCTCCGGATAACACTGAATCCATACATCGATCGTACAGTGGCTCGGCACCCTGTCGTTTAGAGGGAAGTTAGTGGGTCCCGCTTTCACGCCCTGCACGTACGCAGGCAGCCCAGGATCGTCCGCGAACCAATGAGATTCCGATCTTTTGCGACTGTGGTAGTTTTCATACTGATGGAAAACATCGAGAAATCTTGCCGCCGCAAAGACGGGATTGATCAGCTCTTCACCGCTGAAGGAACGGCCCGGTCGGCCTCGGAAGGTGATCCGGAACATACTGCCGCCCTGATTGGCCGGGCAAATTGCTAGGTTGGACGGTTCCGGCACTATGGCCAGGTCCGCTTCGTATCCCTTTAACAGGCAGGCAAGTGTTGCGTTTGAACCTCCGTACTCTTCATCGACTACCGTTTCGATAATGACGTCCCCCTGCAAAGAAATCTCCATCTCTTCGAGCAGTTGGAGAGCCATCATTGCCGCAGCCATGCCGCCCTTCATATCGAACAAGCCCAAGCCGTACTGCTTGCCGTCTTTAACCGTTCCAGAGAGAGGATCGACCGACCAGGGATCCTCTCCTTTGGGGACTGTATCCACATGCCCGGTGAAGATCAGCGACCTTCCTCCGCCCTTTCCCCGCTTTCTTGCCACAACGTTGGGACGATTCTCATACTGCCGATTGCCGAGAAAGGCTTCATGTTCTGTGAGGCCCGTCACATCCGTTGGCAGGAACATATCCATTTCGCAATTCAATCCACTTAAAAAGCGGTAGATGAATTTCTGCACTTGTTTTTCATCACCGACGGGATAACGATTTTCGCTCGGGATCGAAACAAGAGACTTATTAAAATCCAAAATGTACTGGCGGTGTTCATCCACCCAACGGCTGATGTCTTCATACATGGACAATATCCCCTTCCACCTTATTCTTGACAGATCTGTCCGCCGTCGACCACCAATTCCGTTCCCGTTATAAAAGACGCTTCGTCCGAAGCTAGGAAGGCGAAAGCGTTTGCAACATCCTCTACTTTGCCATAACGGTTCAAGGGGATTTTGGAAATGTAGTTTTGCACTTCTTCCTTGGACATGCCGCTTTCCAGAGTCAATTCCGTCCGTATAAATCCGGGACAAACCGAATTGACGCGAATGTTGTATGGCGCGAGTTCGATCGCCATCGATTTGCCGAGTAGGATGACCCCTGCTTTCGTTGCGTTGTAATGAGCAAGACCAGGTTCACCGAGAATCCCGTTGGTCGATGCCATATTTACGATTGCCCCTGCATTTTGTTTTTTCATTTCCCGGGCAACAATTTGGGAGAAAATAAAGACTCCTGTCAAATTCACATTGAGCGTATCCTGCCAATTCTTATCCGTAATGTCAAGAAACGGCTCGAAACGCGCAATTCCCGCATTGTTTACCAAAACGTCGATGGCACCGTAAGTGTCTTTTGTATACGCTACCAATTCTAGAACTTGCTCTCTCTTTGTCACGTCAACCGGCATGCTATGTACGGTTCCATATTTACTTAATTCTTTAGCGACGGCATTCAATCTTGCTTCTTCCAAATCACAAATGACAACCTGCGCGCCTTCTTGAAGAAACTTCTTTGCGATGGCCTTTCCGATACCCCGTCCGGACCCGGTTATAATAGCGGATTTGCCATGTAATCTCATTTAAACATCTCCAATAGTTAGTTACTTAGTTGGGTTTACTTTCTAACTAAATAGTATTCTAAACAACCCAATAAGTCAATAACAGATTTCATAAATTATGTAAAATTTTGCGACCTGTTTGTGGGGTAATGCTGTAAATCAATAATGCGAGATCCCATGTTTGAGTGTACAGTGAAAACGAGTTTTTAGGAAGCCAGCTTGAACGCCAATTGATGATGAGCGTACCATTGCTGATGCTCACCATTTATGTGCATCGCGTGATGGTTGCGAGTGAAGCTGAGCAATGAGGTGTTAACCGCTGTCTCCACGTTTCCTTGCTCCAGCCCAACCATTTATCTCGCTCTGCAAACGCCCACGCCGATGCCGAAAACAGCAAACAACCGAGCCGTTGCTTCGGCTCGGTGCCAGACCAAATAAAGTAGCGCTGATGCGCGCCAAACGGGTGCTTGTAACCAAGCATGTGGTAACGTTCGATGAAACTGTTCCAAAGGCGAATGCCTTCTGTGTCGTGGACAACCTCCAACGTGATGGGAGCATACTGCGATAGGCTCCCATCAAAGGAGTTGCTCATTTTCCTCGTCAGATTTCGTGTAGACGTGGAAAAAACCTTAGCTTTCGCCAACATAATGTAATGGGTTAGAATCAGTGTGTCCAGTATTATTTAACTATCATTGTAGCTTTGGGTGGAATTCCGGAGGAAGATCGCCCTAAACGTTGCTCTAACTGTGGCTAGGAGCATCAATTGCTTCATCGACATGACCATTTTCCACGCACCGTTATTCAAAAGTTACAATAACCCCTAGGAAGTCAACTTACCCTATTTTTTTATTTACTTTTCTCCAAAACATTGATTAGAGTATTCTCAATTCGGTTAGCAATTTCCTTGAGTTCTACATCATTCAGCATACTGATTAATGCTGTTGGTTTCGGAAATCCAATATTAGTTTTATCCCCAATCTGATAAACAATAATTTTGCATGGTAAGAAATATCCAGCTAATGCATTTCGTTTCAAAACGTTTGCAGCTTCAAATGGGTTGCAGACTTCGAGAACACGATAAGGAGTGTTAAATTCCTCAATACCTTTCTCCTGAAGCTTTGAGGTAATATCGAACTGCCAAAGTATGCCGAATTGTTTTTCTTTCAAATTTAGTTCAAGGGAATGAATGGCTTCATCAATTGATTTATTGGTCTCAACTGTATAATGAAAATCCATCTGACAAACCTCCTTTTAAAAAATCAAGTTTATACTATCATGCCCAATTTACTCCGTTATTTTCCCACTCCAAACTCTGATCCCACCCTGCAGTTTGATAAATTTGAAAATCGGTTTTTATACAAAATACGAGCAGCTTGCTTACTTCTCATTCCCCTAACATTCTCTCGGTCTAACGGCTTTTAACTAATAATTCAACAGCTTCTTGAACTAGTTTGCTTGTCTCTCTACCAGCCGCTTGTTCTTCCAACATGCATTGCTGCAAATTTTCTACAACGATATTCGCTATTGCTTTATCTGATGCGTTTCGAACAGCGGATAATTGACTCACTATATCCTTACAAGACTTACCTTCTTCCATCAATCTAAGCACTCCACGTACCTGACCTTCAATTCTTCTCAAACGTGTTTTCATTTCTTCCGTATAAGTGTACCCCATTAATAAACACTACCTTTCTTAAACTCGTACCAGTATGGGTACATTTTAAGACAAAAATAAAAGATAGACAAGCATTTAAATAAATAGGTTTACCTTGGCATCTATGGCATCCCCTAAATAAGCGGCTACTCCAGCGTACTCCAAGCCATCCATTAACTCTTCCTGTTGCAAGCCCAATAAATCCATAGTCATCGTGCAAGCCACTAATTTGATTCCTTGTTCTTGAGCCAACTCAATAAGTTGAGGTAGAGACAATGCATTATGTTTTTTTATAACGTGTTTAATCATTTTCGGACCCATGCCTGCAAAATTCATTTTTGATAAGCCCAATTTATTTGCTCCGCGCGGCATCATCCAGCCAAATGCCTTTTCAAGCCAGCCTTTATTTACTTTAATCAACTCATCTTTACGCAACGTATTTAATCCCCAGAAGGTGAAGAAAATCGTTACCTCATGGTCATAGGCAGCAGCTCCATTGGCAATAATAAACGCTGCTATGGCTTTATCTAAATCACCGCTAAATAATACAATCGTAGTCTTCTCTCTTTTGTTTTCCATCATTCAATTTCCCCCTTTATCATATAATGTTATAAAATAGTCATCCAAACTTTAACGGCCGTTAATGAAATTAAACCTGCTAAACTTTAGCACAAACGCACTGCTGCATAGCCTGTTGCTTCAGATAGGTAGGATCCAATACTCTAGCACCATCAAGATCAAAAAAAATCATAACTTCATTCTTCTCTTAAGTTAAAATATCCACCCATATTTTGATTGCGGTGGCAACTATTAGTGCAGCCAAAATCCATTGCAATAGCTTCGCGTTCAATTTTTTGCTAATTTTAGCCCCAATTGGAGCAGCAATGATACTTGCAATAACCATTATAATTGAAGGGACAAGGAGCATATGTCCTCCCATTAATTTCCCTGTAGTTGAGCCTATTGAAGCGATAAATGTAATGGCTAAGGAAGAAGCAATTGCTACACGTGTCGGTATTTTCAGAATGACCAGCATGACGGGTACTGTAATAAACGCACCTGCTGCACCGACGATTCCCGAAACGATCCCAATGATAGCCGCGAAAAAAGCAGCAAGCGGTTTATTGAACGTTACCTTGGTATAGTCCATATTCTCATCTGATTTTTTCGGAAGAAACATCATGACTGCAGCAATCAGCGCCAAAACTGCATAGGTAATGTTGATAAAATTGTCGGACAAAAATTTGGAACCATACCCGCCGATAAAGCTGCCAATGACAATCGTTATCCCCATGGTGAATACAAGAGATTTATTAATGAAGCCCCCTTTTCGGAAGGCCATCATACCTGCAAGTGTCGCAAAAAAGACTTGAACCGCACTAATTGCCGATACTTCCTGAGCGGTAAATGCCACAAATCCCAAGGCTGGAGGGATATACAGAAGCATAGGATACTTAATGATGGAACCTCCAATTCCAACCATGCCCGAGATTAATGATCCAACGAATCCAATAGCGAATAGTAATATAATCCATCCATAATCCATGACTTTCTCCTTTTTTAAAGTGAACTCATCTTACATGAGTGATCCTTAATCTTTGTTTTGTAATTATGAATCTTTATGATGTGAAATAAGCAAACAACGTGTGGTGTTCGCTTATTTCTTGTTTGCTTGTTCTTTTACTGCTTTCTAACATAAAAAGTATATACGCCATGTATTTCTTCATATTTAATAAGTTCATGTTTTGTTTGCTTTACCCAAGCTTGAAAATCGTTAACTGAGCCCTTATCTGTAGAATGGACCTCCATTATTTGACCGGATTGCAGACCATCTAACGCTTTTTTAGCCTTAACAATGGGCATCGGGCAAGCCATTCCTTTGGTATCGACAACAATATCTGTATGCATTCTGATTTCCTCCTGTTTACTTATCGTGAACTGCGCAACGGTTTGGACCTAATTCCATTACACTTTGATCTTCGTCATTAGGTTGGATTTTGCCCATATTGGTTTGACGAATTTCTTGATAAGCGTTGGGCTGAGGGGGTAAGTTTTTGGATACAGTGTTTCTAAACTCATCTTCATCCTGCATATTTAGACCTGGGTTTTGTTGAAATAAATCGCCCAATCGGGCAGAGACACGGCCTCCCTCACCCAGTTCAGAATACTGACCGAAATGTGCTGGAAGTACGATTAAATCAGCTGGAAGTTCTTTATATCGGTTGTATAAGGTTTCACGAAGGTCTCCGACCCAATCTTCTGCTTTACCTGCCAAATCGGGTCTGCCGATGGATGCAATGAATAAAATATCACCCGATAGTAGGTATTGATCGTCAACAATTAGGGAAGTACTCCCAATCGTATGCCCAGGTGAGTAAATCGGTTGAATGTCGATTTTAGTACTACCAATTGTTATGATTTGACCTTCATTGAGCTTTTCGTAGTTAAAAACGACTTCATCGGCGTCCTTTGGCGGAAGCCAATAGGTTGCTCCAAGCTTTTCGGCTAATGCTCTTCCGCCAGAGATATGATCAGCATGAAGATGAGTATCGATGGTATGTTTAATTTGTACATGGATTTCTTTAGCAAAGCTTTCATAAATAGAAGTCATTCTGAGCGTATCAACAATCGTCGCTTCGCCACCCGAAACAATCATATAAGAAAGACAGCCTTTGCCGAGGCGGACAAACTGGTAAATCGAGCCCCCATCTTTTAAATCTCCGATTTTGAAGGGTTCTAAATGTTCACTCCAAGATTTCATGCCGCCTTCCAAATAATAAACATTGCTTCGCCCAGCTTCCACAATCTGTTCTGCAACAAATTTGGATGACCCTTCTTTTGCACAGACAACCAAAACATTTTCTCCATCCGGAATTTTATCAAGCGCAGGATCGACTCCGTCAAGCAATTCAAAATAGGGGATATTGACCACTTCAATACGTTCCCCTTCAATCTTCCAATCATTAAAATCACTTTCATTACGAACATCAAGAATGAATAACGCTTCTTTATTTAAAACGATTCGTGTTACTTCTTTGGCAGTCATAACCTTTACTACGCTTATTCCAGTTGTCATAAATTTAAATCCTCCCTTGTATTAAAAGGTTAAACTGACGTTAGCGTCCTTTGCAAAATCTAAAAAGGTAACGGCTCCCCCAACTTCGATTCCATCAATAAATTCTTCCTTACTCAAATTCATCACGTCCATCGTCA